>NZ_BOMZ01000042.1 GCF_016862455.1 Actinoplanes utahensis | reverse complement strand
GCCGGTCGGGGCGCTGCCGGGCAGGGTGTCGCCGGTCGGGGCGCTGCCGGGCAGGGTGTCGCCGGTCGGGGCGCTGCCGGGCGGGGTGTCGCCGAGGTGGATGCTGCTGGGTGGGGGGTCGCCGGGGCGAGGGCGGCTGAAGGGGATGTCGCCGTGGCGTGGGCGGCGGGGTGGCGGCCCGGCGAGCAGGGCCCGCGCGCGCCGCCCGAGCGCCGGATCGTTGTCGACGTAGAGGACCCGGGCGTGCGGGACGCGCCGCTGGGCGATCTCGTGGGTGCTGCCGGCGGTGGGTAGGCCGGCGCCGATGTCGAGGAACTGGTCGACACGCGCCTCCTCGGCCAGGAAGCGGACGGCACGCTGGAGGAACGACCGGCTCTCCGGGGCTGTCTGCGCCGCCATGCTCACCCCTCCCGATCTGAATCGATGCAAGGCGATCCCGACCCTACCGCAGATCCGCCACGAAGATCGTGTTGCGCCGCTGTTACACGTACCCCTGAAGTTGCTTCATGCCATCGAAGCGATCCGATTCCGGGAGGTCGCTTCTTACGCAGGCGGCGAACGGGCACGCCTACGTGATCGCCTGGGTGAGCGGCGTCGTGCCTGGCCGGTAGCTCATCACGGGGCATCCATGGCCTTCGGTGTTTGCATGGCCCCGTGACCACCACCGAGCGGCATGTCGGAGGAACAGTGAAGCACTATCGGGGGCGTCCGCTGCCTCATCCCGGCGAGGTTAGGGGCTGGGGTTCGATCTGGGCACTCTGACGGGCCGGCGGCAGATCCTGCGGGCTCTCGGCGTCGGCGTGGCGGGCCTGGGACTGGCGGCCTGCTCCGCAACCGGGGAGAAGGTCACGACGACGGCGGCGACCGGCGCCGAGATACCGGACGAGACGGCCGGGCCGGTGCGGCGGCCCGGGTCGAGCGCCGCCGAGCAGTGCCCCGGGTGGCGGCCCGGGTCGAGCGCCGCCGAGCAGTGCCCCGGGTGGCGGCCCGGGTGGCGTGGCTCCGGCGTGAAACGTCCACCGGTTCAGGCATCGAGGCGACTGGATGGCGCAGTCCGCCGGCGGCGGGGCGAATCACCGGCGACCACACCTTTTCGGACTGGTCCCAAGAGCGTGTCGAAGCGGTAAAATGTGCGGCTATGGGAGCGCTCCCACAACGGCTCCCACGCCGGCCGGCGCCCCACCGGCCGGGACCGACGGCGACGGGGGAGGACCTGTTGCGCTACGGGCATTTCGACGATGAGCAGCGCGAGTACGTCATCGATCGGCCGGACACACCATTGCCGTGGATCAATTACCTCGGCACGGACGCCTATTACGGGATCGTGTCCAACACGGCGGGTGGCTATTCGTTCTACCGTGACGCCCGGCTGCGGCGGCTGACCCGTTACCGCTACAACAACGCGCCGCTCGATCTGGGCGGCCGTTACGTCTATGTGCGGGACGACGCCACCGGCGACTACTGGTCGCCGTCCTGGCAGCCGACACCCGAGCGGGAACTCGACGACTACGAGTGCCGGCACGGCCTGTCGTACACCAGGATCGGTTCGGCGCGCGGCGGCATCCGCGCGGAGACCCTCTACTACGCGCCGCTCGGCGAGACTCTCGAGGTCTGGCGGGTGCGGGTGACGAACGAGCGGGAGACGAGCGCGGAGCTGTCCCTGTTCTCGTCGATCGAGTTCTGCCTGTGGGACGCGCAGGACGACGCCACCAACTATCAGCGCAACTTCTCGACCGGCCAGGTGGAGGTGGCCGACGGCGTGATCTACCACAAGACCGAGTACCGCGAGCGCCGCGACCACTTCGCCTATTTCGCCTGCTCGGAACCGCTCAGCGGGTTCGACACGCAGCGCGAGGCGTTCCTCGGGCCGTACCGCGGATGGGACCGCCCGGCCGCCGTGGAGAACGGCGCCGCGACGAACTCGATCGCGCACGGCTGGCAGCCGATCGGCAGCCACCACGTGCGACTGTCGCTCGCGCCGGGCGCCACCCGCGAGGTCATCTTCGTGCTCGGCTACGCGGAGAACCCCAAGGACGACAAGTTCGACCCGCCGGGTTCGCAGACCCTCAACAAGACCCGCGTCCGGCCTCTGATCGAGCGGTGGTTGCGGTCGGAGCAGGTGCAGATGGGGTACGAGGACCTGCGCGCCTACTGGGACGACCTGCTCGGCGGGTTGAACGTGCGGACTCCGGACGGCGACACCGACCGGATGGTTAACGTCTGGAACGCGTACCAGAACCTGGTCACCTTCAACATGAGCCGGTCCACCTCGTTCTACGAGTCCGGCATCGGCCGCGGCATGGGTTTCCGCGACTCCAACCAGGACCTGCTCGGTTTCGTGCACATGGTGCCGGAGCGGGCCCGCGAGCGGATCCTGGACATCGCCGCCACCCAGAAGGCCGACGGCGGGGCGTACCACCAGTACCAGCCGCTCACCAAGCGCGGCAACAACGACATCGGCGACGGTTTCAACGACGATCCGCTGTGGCTGATCCTCGGCGTCGCGGCCTATCTGAAGGAGACCGGCGACCACACGTTCCTCGACGAGCAGGTCCCGTTCGACAACGTGCCCGGCAGCGAGGTCCCGCTCTACGAGCACCTGCGGCGGTCGCTGAAGTACACCCTGGACCGGCTCGGCCCGCACGGGCTGCCGCTGATCGGCCGGGCCGACTGGAACGACTGCCTGAACCTGAACTGCTTCTCCGACACTCCGGGCGAGCCGTTCCAGACCACCGAGAACGCCAGCGGCGGGGTCGCCGAGTCGGTGTTCATCGCCGGTCTGTTCGTGCTCGCCGCCAAGGAGCTGGCGGTGATCGCCGGGCTGCGCGGGCAGGACGGCGAGGAGGCCGTCTACCGGGCGGCGGCGGAGAAGATGTCCGGGACGATCAGCGAGCACGGGTGGGACGGCGCCTGGTTCCGGCGGGCGTACGACTTCCACGGCAACGTGATCGGCTCGGGCGAGAACGACGAGGGCCAGATCTTCATCGAGCCGCAGGGCATGTGCGTGCTCGGCGGGGTCGGCCTGGACGACGGCTTGGCCGCGCGGGCGCTGGACAGCGTGGCGGAACGGCTGGCCACCCCGCACGGGATCGTGCTGCAGCAGCCGGCGTACTCCAGCTACCGGATCGAGTTGGGCGAGATCTCGTCGTACCCGCCCGGTTACAAGGAGAACGCCGGCATCTTCTGCCACACCAACCCGTGGATCATGATCGCCGAGACCATGGTCGGCAACGGGGACCGGGCGTTCGACTACTACAAGCGGCTCAACCCGTCGGCGCGGGAGGAGATCAGCGAGACGCACCGCTGTGAGCCGTACGTCTACGCCCAGATGATCGCCGGCCGGGACGCGCCGACCCACGGCGAGGCGAAGAACTCGTGGCTGTCCGGCACCGCCGCCTGGAACTACGTCGCGATCACCCAGTGGATCCTGGGCATCCGGCCGGACTTCGCGGGCCTGCGGATCGACCCGGTCCTGCCGTCCGGGTGGGAAGGGTTCGAGGCGGTCCGGCGGTTCCGTGGCGCCACGTACGAGATCAGCGTGCGGGGCAGCGGCCGGATCGACCACCTGCTCGTCGACGGCACACGCGTCGACGGCGACCTGATCCCGCCGGCCGCGCCCGGCAGCGTCGTGCGGGTCGAGGCGATCCTCGCCTGACAGTGGATCCGGGCTGGTCAGATCTCGGGCGGTGAGCCCGGGACGACCAGCCCGGACTCGTACGCGATCACCACCGCCTGGGCCCGGCTGGACAGCCCCAGCTTGGTCATCACCCGGTTCAGGTGGGTCTTCACGGTCGCCTCGCCGAGGGTGAGATCGGTGGCGATCTCCGCGTTCGACCGGCCGGTGGCGACCAGGCGCAGCACCTCCAGCTCCCGGCCGGTGAGCGCGGACAGCCTCTGCGGCGTGCAGCCCTGCGTGCCGGCGCGGGTGTACGCCTCGATCAGTCGCCGGGTCACGCTCGGCGCGAAGATCCGGTCGCCGGCGGCGGTGGTGTGGATGGCCGCGAGCAGCCGCTCCGGTTTGATGTCCTTGAGCAGGAAGCCGCTGGCGCCGTTGCGGAGCGCGGCGTACACGTACTCGTCGAGGTCGAAAGTGGTCAGGATGAGGATGCCGGGCGGTTCCTTCGGCGCGGCGGACAGGATCCGCCCGGTGGCGGCGACACCGTCCAGGCCGGGCATCCGGATGTCCATCAGCACCACGTCGGGCCGCAACTCGGCGGCGAGCGTGACGGCCGAGACGCCGTCGGTGGCCTCGCCGGCGACCTCCAGGCCGGGCGCCGCCCGGATCAGGGCGACCAGTCCGGCGCGGATCAGGTCCTGGTCGTCGACGACGAGCACGCGCGTCATTACGGCCTTTCCGGATCATCCTCCGCCGCCGGGTGGCCCGCCGTGGAGCTCGGGTACGGAAGCGTAGCCGAGACCTCGAAACCGTGGGGGACACGCGGACCGGCGGTGAGGGTCCCGCCGTAGAGGGCGGCGCGTTCCCGCAGCCCGACCAGACCGTGCCCGGTACCGGGCCCCGGGCTGCCGGTCCCGTCGTCGGTGACGGTCAGGTGCACCGCCTCCGGAGCCACCCGGACGGTCACCGCGGCCCGCGCCGGGCCGGCGTGCTTGAGCACGTTGGTCAGCGACTCCTGGACGATCCGGTAGGCGGTGAGCGCGACCCCGTGCGGCAGCCCTCCCCGCCGGCCCTCGACGGTGAGGGTGACCGGCAGTCCCGCGCTCTCCACCCGGCTGATCAGGTCCGGCAGGCCCTCCAGGCCGGGCAGTGGGCGCCGGGTGTCCGACTCGTCGGCGTCGTCCGGTTCCCGGCCGAGCCGCAGCAGCCCCAGCATGCGGCGCATCTCGTCGAGCGCCTCGGTGCTGGTGTCCAGGACGGCGTCGAGGGCGTCGCCGGCGGTCCGCGGGTCGGACCGCAGCACGTACCGTGCCAGGCCGGCCTGCACCGAGATCACCGACATGTGATGGGCGACCACGTCGTGCAGCTCCCGCGCGATCCGGACCCGCTCGTCGACCAGGACCCGGCGGGCCAGTTCGGCGCGGCCGCGGCGCAGCTCCTCGGCGGTCCGGGCGAGGCGGGCGTTGCTCTCCGCCAACTGCCGGGCGCCGTGCCCGACCCGCCAGACCACCAGGGGGATCGCGACGGCCTGGGCCAGCACGCTCGCCATCGACGATCCAGGGCTGACCAGCCCGGCGTAGATCCAGACGAGGGCGCCGACCGCCACCCCGGCCGGGGCGGACCACAGCGGGCCGATCGCGGCGGCGGTGTAGAACGCGAGCAGCATCGGGTAGGCCCCCACGACCGGCCAGTATCCGAGGGAGATGTAGAGGACCCAGATCAGGCAGCCGATGAGCATCGTCGTGGCCGGGGCCCGGCGGCGGAACGCGAGCGGCAGGCAGATCCCGGCGATCAGCAGGACCGCCCACACGTCGAACGACTTCCACTGGGCGGTCGGCGTCTCCCGCCCCAGCAACAGGCTGATGAAGATCAGCGCGGCGGCGGCCGCGGCGTCGGCGGCGATCTGGTAGCGGCCCGCCAGGGCTCGCCACAATACCTGCATCGACGCACGATAACGCGCTGATCGGCGGAGTTCGTCAGGCTGCGGGAGGACATCGTCTACCGCAGAGGTTCACCCGGCATTCCGGTGGGGGGCCGAGGGCACGGCCGGACGCGACGATCAACGTCGATGCACGACTGATCTCTGGACGGCCCGGGAACCCGGCGCCGGACGGATGGTGGCCCACGCCGGCTCAGCGCGGCAGCCGTAGCCCGGACATGCCGCCGTCCACCGCCAGGGACATCCCGGTGGTCGCGCCGGCCGCCGGGCTCACCAGGTACTGGATGGCCGCGGCCACCTCGTCGGCGCTGACCAGCCGCCCGGTCGGCTGCCGCGCGGCGAGCCGCGCCTTCTCACCCGCCGGATCATCGGTACGGGCCAGCAGCCGCCCCACCCACGGGGTGTCCACCGTGCCCGGCGCCACGCAGCACACCCGGATCCCGTCAGCGACCAGGTCCGCCGCCATCGCCAGGGTCAGCGCGTGCACCGCGCCCTTCGACGCCGAGTACAGCGCCCGCTGCACCAGCCCGGCCGTGGCCGCGATCGACGACAGGTTCACGATCACCGGGCTCCGGCTGCGCCGCAGATAGGGCAGGGCGGCCCGGCTGGCCCGCGCGATCCCGGTGACGTTCACGTCCAGGACCCGCGCCCACTCGGCGTCGTCGTTGTCCTCGACGGTGCCGACCGAGCTGACCCCGGCGCTGTTGATCAGAAAATCGATGCCGCCGTACGCCTCCGCCAGCTCCGCCATCGCCGCGTCGAGCGATGCGGAGTCGGACACGTCGCACTTGATGGCATGACCGGCCCCCGGCTGCAGGTCGAGGACGCCGACCTTCGCGCCGGCCTGTGACAGCCGTCGCGCGCAGGCCGCCCCGATGCCCGAGCCGCCGCCGGTGATCGCCGCGACGAAATTGTTCAGCTCCATGCCGCCCCCTCCGGGTATGCGTACCGGACCAGCGACTCGGGCCGCATCCGGGTGGAGAAACCGGGCGCCGACGGAGCCCGGTAGGCGCCGCGTTCGATCACGACCGGGTCGATGAAATGCTCGTGCAGGTGGTCCACGTACTCGATGACCCGGTCGTCGAGACGGCCGGACACCGCGACGTAGTCGAAGAACGACAGGTGCTGCACCGCCTCGCACAGGCCCACCCCGCCGGCGTGCGGGCAGACCGGTTTGCCGTACGCGGCGGCCAGCAGCAGGATCGCGATGTTCTCGTTGACCCCGGCGACCCGGCAGGCGTCCAGCTGCACGAAGTCGATCGCGTCGGCCTGCAGCAACTGCTTGAAGACGACCCGGTTGGCGACGTGCTCGCCGGTCGCGACCCGGATCGGGCCGCCGTCCGGGCCCGACTTGGCCAGGGCGCGCCGGATCGCGGCGTGGCCGAGGATGTCGTCCGGGCTGGTCGGCTCCTCGATCCACCACGGGTCGTAGGGGGCGAGGGCGGTCATCCAGCCGATCGCGGCGGGGACGTCCCAGCGCTGGTTGGCGTCGACCGCGATCCGGATGCCGGGTCCCACTGCGGCGCGGGCCAGCGCGAATCGGCGTACGTCATCGGCCTGATCCGCGCCGACCTTGAGTTTGATCTGCCGGAAGCCGTCGGCGACCGCCTGATGGGCCAGGTGTCTGATCTTCTCGTCGGGGTATCCCAGCCAGCCGGCCGACGTCGTGTAAGCGGGATATCCGACCTCCCGGATGTGCTCGGCCCGGGACGCCCGGCCCGGCGCCGCGTCGACGAGGAGGTCACGGGCGGCGCCCGGGGTGAGGGCGTCGGTGAGATAGCGCCAGTCGACGAGATCCACGAGCTCGTCGGGGGGCATGTCGGACAGGAAAGCCCACAGCGGTTTCCGGGCCGCCGTCGCCACCAGATCCCACGCCGCGTTGATCACGGCGGCGGTGGCGAGATGCATGACGCCCTTCTCCGGGCCGAGCCACCGCAGCTGCGAGTCATGCGTCAGGCGCCGGGAGAGCCCGCCCAGGTCCGACAGGTCACCGCCGATGATCAGGGGCGCGAGGGCGTCGACGGCGGCGCGGCACACCTCGTTGCCCCGGCCGATGGTGAAGGTGAAACCGTGCCCCTCGGAGCCGTCGTCGGCCCGCAGGACCACATAGGCCGCGGAATAGTCCGGATCGGGGTTCATCGCATCGGAGCCGTCCAGTTCCCGGGAGGTCGGAAACCTGATGTCGTACGACGACAGGGAGGCGACCCTCATCCCTTGACCACGCCGCTGCGCTGCCGTCCCAGCCCGTCGATCTCCATCTCCACCACGTCACCCGGCTTGAGATAGGGGAACCGCCCGGACAGCGCCACCCCCTCCGGCGTCCCGGTGTTGATCAGATCGCCCGGCTCCAGAACGGTGAACTGGGAGAGATGCCAGATCAGGAACCCCACGTCGAAGATCATGTCGGCCGTGCTGGAGTCCTGCCGCGGCTCGCCGTTCACCCACGAGCGCAGCCGCAGCGGGAAGGTCAGCTCGTCCGGGGTGACCAGCCACGGCCCCAGCGGATTGAACGTCTCGCACGACTTGCCCTTGGACCACTGCCCGCCCGACCGGTCCAGCTGGAACTCCCGCTCCGACACGTCGTTCACCAGCACGTACCCGGCCACGTGGTCGAGCGCCTCGGCCGGCGACGACAGATAGCGGGCGGTCCGGCCGATCACCACGCCCAGCTCCACCTCCCAGTCGGTCCGCCCGGACCCGCGCGGCAGCAGGATGTCGTCCTCCGGGCCCACGATCGTGTTCGGGGCCTTGTAGAAGACGATCGGCTCGGCCGGGGGAGCGGCGCCCGACTCGGCCGCGTGCGCCGCGTAGTTCTGCCCCACGCAGAGGATCACGCCGGGCCGGGTGATCGGCGGCCCCACCCGCCCGCCGTCCACGTCCGCGGGCGGCAGTGCGGCCGGATCACCCTGGTATCCGCCCGCCGCCAGGAACGCCCCGTCGATGTCGGCGGTCACCGGGGACAGGTCGTAGAGGGCGCCCTCGGCGTACAGGACCGGACGTTCGGCGCCGGGCGCACCCACCCGCAGGTATCTCAACTAAAGCTCCCATCGATAGACACGGGCGGCGTTGCGCCCGAAGATCCCGGCGGGACGGCCGCCCAGGACGCTTGTCAGCACGTCGACCACCTGCTGATAGGTGGCGACCGCGGTGCACACCGGCCAGTCCGACCCGAAGATCAGGCGGTCCGGGCCGAACAGCTCCAGAGCGGTCTCGACATAGGGCCGCAGATCGGCGGCGGACCAGCCCGGCCCGGCCTCGGTGACCAGCCCGGAGAGCTTCGCGGTGACGTTCGGCAGCTCGGCGACCGGGGCGATCAGATCCCGCCAGCGCTTCGTGTCGCCGGAGGCGATCGGCGGCTTGCCGAGATGGTCGAGCACGAACGTGGCCTCGGGCAGCGCGGCCGCCGCGCGGGCGGCCGAGGGCAGCTGGGCGGCGCGTACCACCAGCTCGTTGACCAGGCCGGCGGCGGCGACGGTGGACAGCCCGGACCGTACCCCCGGCTGGTCCAACAGGTCGTCCGGACCGGCCTGCACCTGATCGCGGATCCCGGCCAGCAGCGTTCCGCCGGGCTGCCGGCGGAGCCCGGCCAGGGTGGTCGCCAGATCCGGGTCGGACAGTGACGCCCAGCCGACGACCGCCGCGATCTCCGGTGTGGCGGCGGCCAGCGCCAGGAACGCGATGGTCTCGGCGAGATCGCAGCGGCCCGCCTCGACCAGGACCGTCCGGTGCACACCGGCCGCGGCCAGGTGCGGGCGCAGATCCTCGACGGTGAAATCGCGGCGCAGCGGCTCCAGGCCGGGTTCGGCGAGCCACGGACAGTCGGCGGTCCAGAAATGCTGGTGGGCGTCGACGATCACGGGACGGGCACCCCGGGGTCGAGCAGCCAGGCGGCCGTCAGGTCCCGCCACAGGCTGCCGGGGATCTTCACCGAGGCCATCGCGACGGCGTCCGCGGCCTCCTCCGCCGACCGCATGCCGACCAGGACCGAGGCGACGGCGGGATGGCCGAGGGGGAACTGGAGGGCGGCGGCCCGCAGCGGTACGTCGTAGCGGTCGCAGATCCGTTCCATGGCCTGGGCGCGGGCCAGGATGTTCGGCGGGGCGGCATGGTAGTCGTAGGTGGCGCCGGCGACCGGGGCGGCCAGGACGCCGGAGTTGTAGACCCCGCCGACGATGACGGAGATCCCCCGTCGCTCGCACTCGGGCAGCAGGTCGGCGAGCCCGGACTGATCCAGCAGCGAATACCGGCCGGCCAGCAGGAAGCAGTCGAACTGTCCGGTCCGGGCGAACTCGGCGAGCATCGCGGACTGGTTCATGCCGGCGGAGACGGCCTTGACGGCGCCCTGTCTCCGCAAGGTGACCAGGGCCGGGAGCGCCTCGTCGAGGGCCTGGCGGAAATGGTCGTCGGGGTCGTGGAGATGCAGGATGTCGACCCGGTCCAGACCGAGCCGTTCGAGACTCTCGCGGTGCGAGGCGAAGACACCCTCGGCGGAGAAGTCCCAGATCGGGGTGGCCGGCGCGCTCTCCGCCCAGATGCCCTCCCCGGGGACCGGGTGGCCGCCGGAAGCCAGGCGGCGGCCGACCTTGGTGGCGAGCGTGAACCCGGACCGCCCGCGCAGGGTCTCCCCGGCGCGCCGCTCGGACAGGCCCGAGCCGTACAGCGGGGCGGTGTCGAAGAACCGCACCCCGCGGCGCCACGCCTCGTCGACGGCGGCCGCCGCGGTGCGGTCGCCGACCGCCGAATAGAGTCCCCCGATCGGCGCCAGCCCCATGCCGAGCCGGGTCACGGTGACATCGGTGCCGCCCAGCGGCACCCGTGCGAATGGATCCACGACCGGGTCCTTTCGTAGATCCTATAGGATCTACGAAACTGTTTAATGGTTGTCGATGCCTGAGTCAACCCGTGGAGCTCGTCGAGCCGCCGGGCCGAGGGCCTGTCGGGCTCTCGGGGCTGGTCGAGCCGTCGATCCGGTCGAGCCGTCGAGAAGGAGAGATGATCCGCCGCTCAGTCCTCAGCGACCACGTCCACGAGTCGCTGAAGTCGCTCATCCTGGAACACCGGCTCGCTCCCGAGGACCGGCTCAACATCGACGCGCTCGCCCGTGAGCTCGACGTCTCACCGACCCCGGTCCGGGAGGCACTGGCCCGGCTGGAGTCCGAGGGCCTGGTCCGCAAGCGGCCGCTCGCCGGTTACACGGTCAGCCCGTTGCTCACCCGGGACGAGTTCAACCACATGTTCGACATGCGGATGATCCTGGAGGGCCCGGCCGCCCGCTGGTCCGCCTCGCGCGCCTCCGGGGCCGCCCGGGCGGCGCTCGCCGACGAGGCCGCGACCCCGTTCCCGGTGGTCGAGGCGGAGCCGGACGGGCGCCGGTCGCACGCGCTGTTCACCGCGATGGACGCCCGGTTCCACGATCTCGTCGCGGCCGGCGCGGGCAACCCACTGCTGCGCGAGGCCATCACCCGGTTGCATGCCCACCTGCACATCCACCGGCTGTACTTCCCGTACGCGGAGACCCACGCCACCCTCGGCGAGCACCGCCGGGTCGCCGACGCGATCACGGCCGCCGATCCGGACCGGGCCGAGGCGGCGATGCTGGCCCACCTCGCCGCCTCCCGCGATCGTCATCTCCGCGCCTTCGACTGACGATCACGGCCGACCGTGCGGGCGGCCGCTTTCCGCATCCGCTGTGGTGATCCGGGCGAGACGGTGCGCCCGGAATCGGCACAGCGGATTCGGGGAGACCCTCAGAACCGGGCCGGTGGAGCCGATGCTGTCCGGTATGCGCCGCCGCGGAGATACGTCCTGGCTGGTCTGCCTCGGTTTCGCCGGGGTGGCCGCCGCCTTCGCGTTCGGCTACCTGGCCGGTGGCGTGCAGGTCCGTACCGGCCTGATGCTGCTCTCCTGTCTGGTGGCCGCGAGCGCGATCGCGGCCGGTATGCGGCTGCACCGGGTGGCCGACCAGCGCCCGTGGCTGCTGGTGATCGTCGCGCTGGGGTTTCTCACCGTCTCGAACGTGGCCTGGTTCCTGGCCGCGCTGAAGTACGGCGACAGCACCCCGCCACCGAGTCCGCTGGTCGTCCCGCCGCAGCTCGCCGGTTACGTGCTCCTGCTGGCCGCCAGCCTGATGATCGTGCTGCGGCACGCCCCGCGCGACGCCAGTGGCACGATCGACGCCGGGGTCTGGGGCATCGCGCTGGCCGCGCCGCTGTGGGAGTTCCTGTTCCGGCCGCACATGCTGGCCGCCGGGGCGGACGGTTTCACCCTGTTCCTGGTGCTGACCCAGTTGCTGGTGCTGCTCGGCATCTGCGGCTCGCAACTGCGGGTGGCCCGGGGCAGCCGTGCCGCCCGAGCCTGCCTGATCTACCTGTTCGGGGCCCTGGGCTGCACGATCCTCGGCACCGCCCTGGTCAACATCGGTCCGGCCGACGGGGCGAACGCGTCGCTGCCGGCACTCTGCTTCGCCATCGGTTACCTTGCGCTCGGCGCGGCCGGCCTGCACCCGAGCGTGAAACAGCTCAGCGAGCCGGTCCAGCAGTTCGGGCTGCCCGCCCCGCAACTCCGGCTCGGCCGGCTCGGCGCCGCGCTGCTGATGATCCCGTTGTGCGGCGGGCTCGGCCAACTGTTCGGCCAGCCCGCCGACGGGCTGCTGCTGACCCTCGCGCCGGTGCTCAGCATCCCGCTCGTCCTGGTCCGGATCAGCCGGCTCAAGCACGCCCTCGTCTACCAGGCCACCCACGACGAGCTGACCGGGCTGGTCAACCGGCGGCACCTGTTCACCGTGATGCAGAAGGCGATCGCCGCCCACGCGGACGGGGCGCCCGGCGACCTGGCGCTGATCTACTGCGACCTGAACGGGTTCAAACCGGTCAACGACGAGCACGGGCACGAGGCCGGCGACGCGATCCTGCGGGCGGCGAGCCGGCGCATCATCGCGGCGGTCCGGCCCGGTGACGTGGTGGCGCGGATCGGCGGCGACGAGTTCCTGATCTTCTGTACGCGGGCGGACGCGAACGCCGTACATCTGCTCAGTGACCGCGTCGCCGCCGGAATCGCCGAACCCGTCGCCTGGGGTGACCAGAGCCTTCGCGTCACCGCCGCCATCGGCGCGGTGACCTGGACCGAACGCCGCCTGGTCGCCCCCGACGAACTGCTCGCCGCCGCCGACGCCCGGATGTACGCCGACAAACGCCGCCGGGCCGCGTCAGCGCAGCGCGGGCAGCACCTTCGCGCCGAACGTCTCGATGAACGGCAGCAGGTCCTGGCCGACATGATGCAGATAGATCCGCTCGAAGCCGAGCGCGGCATAGCCTCGTAGCCATTCGACATGCTGTTCGGTGTCGGCGGAGATGTTGACGACCTTCGCCACCTGGTCGACCGTCACGTTCTCGGAGACCACGTCGAACTCCTCGGCGGTCGCCAGGTCCCAGCAGACCGGCGGCGTGAAGATGTTGCTGCGCCACTGGTCGTGCGCGATCGACTCGGCCTCGTGCTGACTGTCCGCCCAGCTCAGGTGCACCTGGAGGCAGATCGGGCCGCGGCCGCCGGCCTCCCGGTAGGCGGCGATCATCTCGCGCAGCCGCGGCTCCGGGGCGTTGACCGTGACCAGTCCGTCGGCCCACTCCGCGCACCAGCGGGCGGTCTTCACGCTGACCGCCGCGCCGATCAGCGGCGGGATGACCGCCGGGCGGGTCCACAGGCGGGCCCGGTCGACGGTGACCAGGCCGTCCCGGGACACCTCCTCGCCGTTCAACAGGTCCCGGATGACGTCCACCGACTCGCGCAGGCGAGCGTTGCGGACCTCCTTGCGCGGCCACTTGCCCCCGGTGATGTGCTCGTTGCTGAACTCGCCGCTGCCCAGCGCCGCCCAGAACCGGCCCGGGTACATGCTGCCCAGGGTGCCGATCGCCTGCGCGATGATCGCCGGATGGTAACGCTGGCCGGGCGCGTTGACCACGCCGAAGGACAGGTTCGTCGCCTGCAGCGCGGCGCCGAGCCAGGCCCAGGCGAAACCGGACTGGCCCTGGCGGCTGCTCCACGGCGAGAAATGGTCGGAACACATGGCGGCGTCGAAACCGGCGCGCTCGGCCGCGATGACCGCGTCCAGGAGCGCGCCGGGCTGGATCTGCTCGTGCGAGGCGTGGATGCCGTACTCCGTCATGGAACGGTTACGTACCCACTATCGGGGCCCGATGACCAGGATTCCGAGGCACATCTCGTCGCTGGTCCCCTCGCCCCACACCACGTACCGCGAAGGCAGGGACTGGAGTTGCGGCAACTGCTTGCGCAGCGTCGCGTCGTGGGTGCAGGTGACCCGTACCATGTCGCCCTTGGCGATTTTGATCGGTTTCGCCAGTGGCACCAGCGCCTGGTTGTCGAAGTCGTACCGCGGCACGTCGAGGATCGTCTGCGCCTTGGGCGTGCCCGGGTTCAGCTCGACCTTGATCGAGCGGCCCAGCAGGTGCATGTGCCCGGCCGCCATGTACACCGTGCCGCCCTGCTCGATCGGCTGGTCACAGCTCTGCGTGTTCCCCGGTTTCGGCGCCGCGCCCTTGTTGCACCACTGGTTGAGCTGCTGCACCGTCTCCGCCGACTCGGCGCCGAAGCGCTTGCCGACGTCGGCGATCGCGGCCTCCCGGTCGCAGAGCGGCCCGGTGCCGCCCGGCTCGCAGGGCAGCTCGATCGGAGCCGTCACCAGGCCGGTCTCCAGCGGTTGGAGCGTGGCGGCGCTGGACAGCCGCATCGTCATCCCGGAGGCGTCCGAGCCGGGGCTGCCGGCGGCCGCGCCGAGCAGGTTGTAGTGGACCTGCATGACGAGCTTGGAGCCCGGCGGCATGGTGAACCCGAAACCGTCGGGCATCAGGGTCTCGCCGGCGCCCGGCGCCCAGTGCGCCACCCAGGCGGTCTGACCCTGCACCCCACTGTCGCCGAAACACGTCCAGCCCTCGCCGGCGGCGTCGGCGTCCACCTTCTCGGCGGCTTTCGCCTGCTCGGGGCTCAACCGGTAGAAGATCGCGTGGTGCACGATCGCCGCGTTCTCCGGGCGGAACCGGCTGCCGGTCAGGAAGGCCGGCTCGGTCAGCTGCGGGTCGACGAGGAAGCACCGGTACTCGTCGGTGCCGCCGTTCGGCGCGGCGGGTGTGTAGGGCGTGCTCAGGCCCACGTCGACGAACCGCTCACCGGTGCGCAGCGCGGTCGGCGGCGGGGCGGAGCCGGCCGTGTGGCCGGCGTGCGGGCTGGACGGCGCCGGCGGGGCCGCCGGTGGCTCGGACGGCGAGCCGCAGGCGGCCACGAACAGCAGGGTGGTGAGTGCGGCGGCGGTGGCGGGACGGGCGAACCTCATGGTGGCCTCCCCAGGACCGGACGGCGAAGACGCCATCCATCCTGCCAACCGCCGCCACTCCGGCATATCCGTGGTAACCCGGATGAGCAGCGTCATCCGATCATCAGGGTCGAATCAGGGTGTCGTCATTCGGACGGCTCGACCGTCGCCGTCGCCGTGGCGGCCGGCGCCGGCGGAGCGTTCTCGACCGAGGGCGCGGGGCCGGAGTCGGAGGGCACGAAGAAGGCCAGGCCGAGGCAGAGCACGATCACGGCGCCGACGGCCAGGAGCCCGAGCAGCACCCAGAGCGGCTTCAGGTTCGGCCGGGGCGGGCTGGCGGGCGTGAACGGCGGCGGCGTGAACGGTGGCGGCGTGAACGGTGGCGGCGGGGTCACCCGGGGGATGTCGGTCTGGGTGTCGGCGGCCGCGACGATGCTCTCCGGATCGCCGAGACGATCGAGGATCGTGCGGACCTCGGCCTCGGTCCCGGTCTCCGACTCGGCCCGCGCGATCTCGATGTGCTCGCGCAGGTCGCCGAGCAGCTCCTCGCGGCGCCCGGCCGGCAGGCGGCTCGCGGCCTGCTCCACCCGGGCCAGATAGGCGGCCACGAGCTCATCGGTCTGGGTCATCATCGAATCTCCGTTCCCAGGATGCGGTCGACGCCGCTGCGAAAAGCGACCCACTCGGTGCGGAAGTGGGTGAGAGCCGCCTCGCCGTCCGGAGTCAGGGTGTAATAGCGCCGCGGCGGGCCGGCCGGTGCCTCGCGCCAGGTGGTCGCGATCCGTCCGTTACGCCGCAGGCGGGAGAGCAGCGGATACATCGTGCCCTCGCTGGTGGTCATGCCGAGGCCGGTGCTGAGTTGCTGCACCAGCTCGACGCCGTAGAGCTCGCGCTTGTCGAGAAGCGCGAGCACGCAGTACTCGATGGTGCCCCGGCGCAGGGCCGTGGTCAGTGCCGCGTCTTCGCTCACCTCCACAAGGTACCTTGCACTGCAAGGCAACGCCACCAAGAAAAGAGGGCCGGAGCCCTCTTCCCCTGTCACCGTCACTGCACCCGGAAGGTGGCGTCCGCCCTCTCCGTCGCGGTGCTGATCGGGTCGATGCGCAGCAGATAGTCGTAGTGCCGCAGGTACCGGCTGGGGTGGTTGTACGACTGGAACGACGACCAGGAGCCGTCCGCCAGCCCCGCGACCTGCTTGAACGTCGCGTCCGCCGCGAACGTCGAGGTGCCGTCGTTCGGCGCGAGCACCCCGTCGTACCCGTAGTGCCGCAGGTAGTGGCCGGGGTAGTTGACCGACTCGAACGACACGTACCCGGAGCCGTTCGCCAGGCCGGGGACGATCCGGAACTGACTGTCCTGGGCCGGGTTCACGTTCGCGTCGATCCGGACGTCGAAGTTGGAGTGCCGCACGTACCGGGTCTGATTGTTGTACGACTGGATCCGCTTCAGGGTCGTCGTCGAGGCGCCCCACTTGGCGAGCACCCGGCGTTCCTCGGCGGCGGTCAGGTTCAGGATCGAGCCGTGCCGCTTCTTGGTGGCGCCGAGGCTGAAGTCGGTGCGGGTCGCGAAGTTGGCGGTGCTGCCCAGGTTGGTGGACCGGACCGGCATGTAACCACGGCCGGTCGCGTACTGGTCCACCCACAGGTGCCACTCGTTCGTACCGTTGGTCTGCGCCCACATCGGGCCCTCGACCACGTTGCCGCCGGTCGCGCCGTTGGAGAGGCCGAGACGCTGCAGGTCGCCGATCCGGGTCCAGGCGCCCAGGATCGAGTTGCCGCCCTCGATGGTGATCTGCCCGTCGGCCGACGCCCGGTAGTAGCGGTAGCCGCCGAGGCTGTTCGGCACCTCGATGATCTGGGTGTCGATGATGCCCTGACCGGTGCCCCGATCGATGTAGAGCTGCGGGGCGGAGACGGTACGGAAGTCGCTGGTCCGTACGTACCAGATGCGGTGCTTGGTGACGCCGTTGAGGGCCGAGTTGGTGGCCCAGTAGATGATGTAGTCGTTGGTGGCCGGGTTCCAGATCGCCTCCGGCGCCCAGGCGTCACCGGCGCCGGAGATGCCGCCGGCCACGTTGACCAGCCGCGGCACCGACCAGTTGACCAGGTCGGACGACTCCCACACGACGAGGCTCTTGCTGCCCTTGGTGGAAGCGTCGCCCCACGAGGTGCCGCCGGCGATCCGCAGGTCGGTGGCGATGATCCAGTACTTGTCGCCGTTGGGCGAACGGACGATCGCGGGGTCGCGGACGCCCTGGGTGCCGACGGTGGAGAGCAGCACCGGGCCGCCGGCGTTCAGGTCGGTCCAGTTACGGCCGTCTCTGCTGTGCGCCAGATAAATCTGCTCGCCCCGGCTGGACTCGCCGGTGAAGTGGACCATCAGGTAGCCGGTGAACGGGTCGAGGGCGCTGGCGGGGGCGGCCAGGCCGGTGACGAAGAGGACGAGGAGGGTGAGGATCGCGCTGACGCGAGTGAGGGCGCGGGTCATCGGGACTCCGTTTGTTAGCGTTAACGCACGGGGGGAATGTTTCGAAGTGTTGACGCCCGTAACTTTCCTGTCAAGAAGCCGGCGTGACTCGGGTGTCGTGCGGTCCTTGCGGCTGCCACGCCGGGCCCGGTCCACAGCCGGCCGTCGGCGCTGACGGGAACCTGTCGAAGGGATGATTTCGCCGGCGGTCCGGGATCTGTGCAAGAACGGCGTCCGGTAATGGCTTTCCCGTCGAATGCGGAGATGCGCTCCTGAGCTGTCACATTCGCCATGTCGCCATTGATGGACCTGATTCATCGCAGGTGGGCATGGCTCAACGGGGGTCGGAAGGCGATGGGGGGCGGTGCGATGAGAGGGCTGTCACCGGTAAGGTCTGTCGATGCGGCCGATCATGACGCGCCGTTTAAGCCGCCCTTAAGAAGAACTTGAAACAATCGAGGAAAAGGACATGCGAGCCCTGCTTGCGGCATCGGTTGCCGCTCTTGCCGTCGTCGCCATGGGAGCGTGCTCGTCACCTGCCGGGGAAAGCGCTGCTCCGGCGCCCGGTCAGCAGGTCGCGGCGGGCTCGCCGGCCCTGCCTCCGGCGGCCTCGGCTCCCGGCTCCACGCCGGCCTCCGCGCCCGCGCCGTCCGCATCGGTGTCCGCCCCGGCCGCCGCGGCCACGCCGGGTGCGAAGGCTGCCGGCGGCTGTGCGCGGCCCGCCGCCGCCAAGCCGGTCGCCAAGGTCACCACGGTCGGACTGCCGGCCAAGGTCGCCGGTTACGGCTCGGAGGGCGACACCGAGAACCTGCCGATGGCCATCGCCGCCCGCCCCGACGGCGGCTCCTGGCTGGCCTGGCTCGGCACCGGCGGCAAGGTCCACCTGGGCCGGCTCGGCTGCGACGACGAGCTGAGCGGCGCCCCGGTCAGCTTCACCGGGATCGACCTGCAGGACGTGCAGGCCGACGCCGACGGCGGGGTCCTCCTGCTCACCCGCAAGGGCGACTGCGGCGGCGGGTCGCTCTGCGGCGGCGCGTCCAGCCCCTGTAACACCATGCACATGATCCGTTTCGACAACAGCGGCAAGCTGGTTTGGGAGCGGCAGGTCACCAACCTCACCGGCGGCCGCACCGGTTACGACGACGGGGCCCGGTTCATCTGGTGGTACCAGCACCACGGGCGGCTCGCGACGAACGGGTCGGACTGGGCGGCGTACTTCGGCGTGGCGATCACCGTCAAGAACGGCTCCTGCGTCGACATCCACCAGGGCGACCGGATCCAGGTTGTGAGCGCTAACGGCAAATTGCTCCCCAACCACGAGGACGCGGCCGAGGTCGGATGCAGCCACGCGTGGAACTCCCGGATCGTCTGGGACCCACGGACCCGGCGATTCGCGGCGGTCTGCGCCACCGACAACGAATGCCGGATCGCGCAGCCGAACCCGTACCGCACCGTCGCCGCCGGAACCTGCGACGGCACCCTCTTCGGCGGCGATCTGGTCCTGGCCGAGGGCAAGGGCTACTGGACCGCGTGGAGTCAGGGCGGCCAGGTCCGCCTCGAACGCTTCACCACCGGCAAGTCCACCAGCACGGTCCGGACGGGCGTCGCCTCGGCCCACCCGCACCTGGTCTCCTACGGCACCGGCCGGATGCTGCTCTCCTGGCAGTCCGGTTCCGGAATGGCCGCGCAGGTCTACGACGCCGGCACCGGCAAGGCCGTCGGCGGCCGGCTGACCCTCGCCGTCAAGGACCACTCCTACCAGGCCTTCAAGTCCTACGCCGACGGCAGCGCCGCCTACCCCGCCACCGGCGGCAGCACCACCACGATCAAGATCGCGCGGGTGTTCCCCCAGGTCTGACACCTCGCACGGCCGCCGCACTCCGGTGCGGCCCCGCCGACCGGGAGCCGCGGCGGTGGCCGTCAGGCGGGGATCGGGGTCCAGGTGGCGAACTTGGGGGAGCGGTCGTCGCCGGACGAACGGCCGCGGAGACGGCGGTTGACCCAGGGCAGGACGTGCTCGCCGTAGTAGCGGGCCTCGGAGAGCAGACGGAACGACGGCGGCGGCGTGGGGTCGAGCACGTGGGCGGCGACCGGGTGGCCGAGGGCGGCCAGGACCAGGCTCGCGACCCGGCGGTGACCGTTGGTGTTCAGGTGCAGGCGGTCGGCGGACCAGTAGGCGTGGCGGCGCAGCTCGGCGTCGCGGAAGCAGTCGACGAAGGTGACGTCGTAGCGGGGGAGCAGCTTCTCGACGGCCTGGGTGAGGATCTCGCCGCGGCGGCGGAACGTGCTGCCGAACGGGAGGTGATCCGACGGGTCGGCGCCGCTCAGCACCACCATCCGGACGCCGGACGCGGTGCAGCGGCGGATCGCGTGCTCGGTCAGCTCGATCAGCCGGTCCAGGGAGGCGCTGCTGCGGAGCATGTCGTTGCCGCCACCGTTGAAGGACAGCAGGGTCGGCGCCGGATCGAGGGCGAGAGCCGCTTCCAGCTGGTCGTTGACGATCGGCTCGAGGAGGCGGCCGCGGATCGCGAGGTTCGCGTACTCCACCTGGTCGCCGTCGGCGGCGAGACCGGTCGCGACCAGGTCGGCCCAGCCGCGCTCGGCGCCGTCGGGCAGGGTGTCGCCGAGGCCCTCGGTGAAGCTGTCGCCGATCGCTACGTAGCGTGTCATGTCGTTCTCTCCCGCTGCTTCATGTGTGTGGTTTCGGGCGCGCGGAGCGGCCGAACTCCACACACATGTGGAGCCCTGCTGGTGATCAGGCTCGAAACTATACGATCGAGCGGTCGGATATCCCTTCCCGCGTC
Organism: Actinoplanes utahensis; assembly: GCF_016862455.1. Lineage (GTDB taxonomy): Bacteria > Actinomycetota > Actinomycetes > Mycobacteriales > Micromonosporaceae > Actinoplanes > Actinoplanes utahensis. Next base: position 189,573 of record NZ_BOMZ01000042.1, on the reverse strand, counting down.
GTACATCACGGTCACTAACATCGGCGGATGCGGATCGATCTGAACCGGGGCTCCCGCGGCTCCGCCCTGCTCACTCTGGCCGTCACCGGTGTCTTCGGCTTCGCGGCGGCTTCCGGGGCGCTGTTCCCGGAGCGCTTCCTGACCACCCCGGGCCTCACCGAGCGGATCATCTCGGGAATCTGCGCGGTGGTGATCCTGCCGGCTTTCGTGTTCTCGATCGCCTGGCATGGAGCACGCTGCCCCGGCACACCCTCACCATCGACCACCCCGGGATCGGCCCGATCCGGTGGGATCAGCTGGCCGGGGTCCGGGTGATCCGGCGAGACGGCCGGAGCCCCGGCTTCGCGCTGGAGCTCGTCCCGGTTGCCGGCGCCGACCTGCGCCGGGACTACCGGCGGTTGACGCGGGCGCCGGACGAGCCGCTCCGCTACCGGCTCACGCTGCCGAGCGACCCGCAGGTCGCGCTGCGGGTGGAACAGGCCGTCCAGCTGTTCGCGCCGCACCTGTGGCAGGGCGTGCGGCACGAACAGCTCGACATCGGCGCGGCGCGGCGGCGGCTCGGCAAGGGGTAGGCCGCCTACGCCGGCCAGTCCACGCTGAGGTACCGGGTCTCCTGGAACTCGCGCAGCCCGTCCCGTGCGCCCTCCCGGCCCAGGCCACTCTGCTTCACGCCGCCGAACGGCGCGGACGGATCCGACACCAGGCCCCGGTTGACACCGACCATCCCGGCGTCGATCGCCTCGCCGAGCCGCAGCGCATGCATCAGGTCGCCGGAGAAGACGTACGCGGCCAGGCCGTACTCGCTGTCGTTGACCGATTTCAGCAGCTCGTCCTCGGACGTCCAGGTGGTGATCGCCGCGACCGGCCCGAAGATCTCCTCCCGCAGGATGGCCGCGCCGGCCGGCACGTCCACCAGCACGGTCGGCGGATAGAAGTGGCCCGGCGCGTCCGGCGTCGCGGCCCGGTGGCTGATCCGGGCCCCGGCCGCGACCGTCTCGTCCACGCGCTGCGTCACCCGCCGCAGCGCGGCCGCGCTGATCAGCGGCCCGATCGCGGCGCCGCCGGCGGCCGGGCCCACGGTCAGCCGCTCCACGGCGGCGCCGAACCGCGCGGTGAAGGCCGCCGCGACCGACGCGTGCACGTAGAAGCGGTTCGCCGCGGTGCACGCCTGCCCGCCGTTGCGGAACTTGGCGATCATCGCGCCCGCCACGGCCGCGTCCAGGTCGGCGTCGTCGGTCACGATGAACGGGGCGTTGCCGCCCAGCTCCATCGACGAGTTGACGACCCGGTCGGCGGCGTGCCGCAGCAGCACCCGGCCGACGGCGGTGCTGCCGGTGAAGGAGATCTTCCGGACCCGCTCGTCGTCCAGCCAGGCGCCGACGACACCGGACGCGTCGGTGGTGGTGACCACGGTGATCACGCCGTCCGGCAGGCCGGCCTCGGTGAGCAGCCGGGCGATGGCGAGCGCGGTGAGCGGCGTCTCGGCGGCCGGTTTGACCACGGCGGTGCAGCCGGCGGCGAGCGCCGGGCCGATCTTGCGGGTGATCATCGCGGCCGGGAAGTTCCACGGGGTGACCAGGGCGGCGACACCGACGGGGCGGTGCGTGACGAGGGTACGGGTCCCGCCTGCCGGGGACTCGCCGAAGTCGCCGCCGGGACGCACGGCCTCCTCGGCGAACCAGCGGAAGAACTCGGCGGCGTACGTGACCTCGCCGGCCGCGTCGGACAGCGACTTGCCGTTCTCCCGGCTGATCAGGCGGGCCAGCTCGTCCCGGTCCCGGATCATCAGCGCGAACGCCCGGTGCAGGATCTCCGATCGCTGCCGGGGCGGGGTCGTCCGCCAGCCCGGGAACGCCTCCGTGGCCGCGTCGACGGCCTCGACCGCGTCCGGAACGCCCTGATCGTCGACGGTCGCGACGACCTCGAGGGTCGCCGGGTCGATCACCTCGAACGTCATCGGAGCTCCTCCAGGGCCGCGGCGATCACGTCGAAGGCGTCGTCGAGCAGCGCGTCGCTGATCGTCAGCGGCGGCAGGAAGCGCAGCACGTTCCCATGGGTGCCGCAGGTCAGCACGATCACACCGCGGGCGTGCGCGGCCTTCGCCACCTCCCGGGCCAGGCGCGGGTCCGGCTCGTCGCCTCCGGAGCGGACCAGCTCCACCGCCAGCATGGCGCCCCGGCCCCGGATGTCACCGAGCCGGTCGTCCGCGGCCTGGACGTCCGTCAGCCGGCGGAACACCAGCGTCTCGATCTCGCGCGCGCGGGCGACGAGACCGTCCTCCTCGATCGTCTCGATCGCCGCCAGGGCCGCGGCGCACGCGATCGGGTTGCCGCCGTAGGTGCCGCCCAGGCCACCCTCGTGCGGCCCCTCCATGATCTCGGCGCGCCCGGTCACCGCGGACAGCGGCAGCCCACCGGCGATGCCCTTGGCGGTGACGATCAGATCCGGGACGACACCCTCACGGTCACAGGCGAAGAGATCACCGGTACGGGCGAAACCGGTCTGAACCTCGTCGGCCACGAACACCACACCGGTCGCCCGGCACCACGCCGCCAGCGCCGGAAGGAACCCGGGGGCCGGCTCGATGAACCCGCCCTCGCCCTGCACCGGCTCGATGACCAGGGCGGCCAGGTTCTCCGCGCCGATCTGCTTCTCGATCTGGTCGATCGCCCGCGCCGCCGCGGAGGCGCCGTCCACGCCGCCGTCCCGGTACGGGTACGACCCGCCGACCCGGTACACCTCTGGGGCGAACGGCCCGAAGGTGTGCTTGTACGGCCTGTTCTTCGCCGTCATCGCCAGGGTCAGGTTGGTCCGCCCGTGGTAGGCGTGGTCGAACACCACCACCGCGTCCCGCCCGGTGTACGCCCGGGCGATCTTCACGGCGTTCTCCACCGCCTCGGCGCCCGAGTTGAACAGCGCGCTGCGCTTCTCGTGGTCGCCGGGGGTGATCCGGTTGAGCGCCTCGGCCACGGCGACATAACCGTCGTACGGCGTCACCATGAAGCAGGTGTGCGTGAACGCCGCCGCCTGCGCGGTCACCGCCGCCACCACCCGCGGGTTGGCCGCGCCGACCGTGGTCACGGCAATGCCGGAGCCCAGGTCGATCAGGTGGTTGCCGTCGACGTCGACGATGATGCCGCCACCGGCCGCGGCCGCGAAGACCGGCATGGTGGTGCCGACCCCGCCGGCCACCGCCGCGACCTTGCGGGCCATCAGTTCCTGGGATCGCGGGCCGGGGAGTCCGGTGACCAGCCGCCGCTGTTGATCAATGCTCACGCCGTCAGTCTCGGGTCCGCGACCATGCCCGTCCATTACCATCCCGGCAGGCACGCTATGCCGGGGAGGCATGATGGAGCTACGGCACATCCAATACTTCGTGGCGACCGCCGAAGCGGGCACCGTCAGCGGCGCGGCGCTGCGGCTGCACCTCACCCAGCCCGGCCTGTCCCGTCAGCTCCGCCAGCTCGAACGCGACCTCGGCGTCCCGCTCTTCGACCGATCGGCCGGCCGACTGGAACTGTCCGCGACCGGCCGCTCGCTCCTCCCACAGGCGCGGGACCTGCTCCAGCGGGCCGACGCGCTCCGGCTCGCGGCGTCCTTCCACGCGGCCGGCCGGCTGGAACGGCTGACCATCGGTGCGCCGACCGTGACCCTGACCGACGTGGTCGCCCCGTTCATCGCGACACTGGCCCCGGACGACCCGACGACCGACGTGCTCGGCGCCGACGGTCTGTCCCCGGCACAGACCCTCCGGCTCGGCGCGGACCTGGCCGTCGGCACCGTCGCGGCCGCGGCCCCGTTCCACGAGATCCCGCTGGCCGTCCTGCCGGTCTGGGCCTACGTCCCGGCCGGCCACCCGTGGAGTGGGCGCCGGGCCGTCCCGTTGAGCGAACTGCTCGGTGAACCGCTGATCCTGCTGCCGCCGACCTTCACCGCCCGGCAGGCGCTCGACGCCACCCGGGACGACATCCCGTACCGGTCGGTCATCGAAGCCGCCAACGGCACGGTCGCCCAGGCGCTCGCCGCCGCCGGCCGCGGCATCGCGATCGCCTCCGACGACCCTCGCTTCGGCCTCGTCCCGCTCGCCGTCGACCTGGGCGGCCGGCACCTCTCCATCCGCTTGCGCGCCGTCTGGGACTCCCGGCACCCCGCCGCCCCCACCCTGGACCGCTTCGCCGCCCGCCTCGGCCGCTTCATCCGCGACCGCTACGACGCCCCCGCCACCTGACCGGTGACCGGAGGCTCCGGCCCGGTGGCCGCGGTGCGGCCGTGGCCCCGGGCGGACCTCGCGCGGACTCTCGGGGGCGGTGGGAGTCCGGCGGAGGGCGGTGACGAGCGTACCGAAAACCGGTCTTCGGCTTTGAGATGTTTCGATATGGTGTGCCGATGATCGACCGGATGGTGCCGCTGCTGGCGCTTGCCGCGGCCGCGTTCTGCTATGTGGCGACCGAGACGATGCCGATCGGCGTCCTCACGCTCGTCGCGGGGGATCTGGGCGTTCCGGAGCCGGCGGTCGGGCTGCTCGTGACCGGGTACGCGGTGGTGGTCGCGGTGGTCACCATTCCGTTGACGTACGCGACCCGCAACGTCCCCCGGCGCCGTCTCATGATCATCCTGCTGGGTGTGCTGGTGCTGGGCAACCTGATCTCCGCGCTCGCGCCGGGCTACTGGCTGCTGCTCGGCGCCCGGCTGCTGACCGCGCCGTCCCAGGCGATCTTCTGGGGTGTGGTGGCGCCGGTCGTCGCGGCGATGTTCGACGTGTCGGTGCGCGGGCGGGTCAACGCGGTGGTCTTCGCCGGGGCCTCGCTCGGGCCGATGCTGGGCGTGCCCGCCGGGACCTGGCTCGGCCAGCAGTTCAGCTGGAGGGCCGCGTTCGTGGCCCTGACCGTGCTGGCGCTCGCCGCCTTCGGCGCTCTGGTCGCCGGGATGCCGGACGTCCGGGTCGCCGCCACCCACGCGGCCACCGGCACCCGTCCGGACCGTCGCCGGTACGCGATCTTCGTCGCCGTCACCACCCTCGCCGTGGCCGGGCTGTACACCTCGTTCACGTACACCGAGGTGTTCCTGCTGTCGGCGACCGGGTTCACGGCCGCCGCCCTGGCCCCGCTGCTGCTCGTGCGGGGCGCCGCCGACTTCGCCGGGGTCGCCGCCGGCGGCTACGCCAGCGACCGGTGGCAGCGCGGCGCCGTCACCGGGTCGGCCGCGATCCTGGCCGTGGCACTGCTCGGGATGTACGTCGCCGCCGGCTCCGGCCCGATCGTCGCGGTGCTTCTCGCCGCCACCGCGTTCGCGATCGGCGCGCTCACCCCCGCGCTGCAGAACCGGGTCCTGGAGGTGGCCCCGGGCAGCACCGACATGGCGTCGGCGGGCAACTCGGTGGCGTTCAACGTGGGCATCGCGGCCGGCTCGCTGATCGGCGCGGCGGTGTTCGACGGGCCGGGTGTACGGGCCACCGCTCTGGTCGGCGGGCTGCTCGCGCTGGCCGGGCTCGTGCTGTTCCTGGCCGAGCCGCTGCTGGTACGGCGTACCCCCGCGGTCGTCCGCAGGTGATCGCCCTGGGAAACTTCGCACGTGGAAGCACTGCGGCTGATTCTTCTCTTCATTCACCTGGTCGGTTTCGCCCTGTTGCTCGGCGGCGCCGTCACCCAATTCGTCTCCGGCAGGTTCCGGATCAACCCGGCCGTCCTGTGGGGCTCGATCATCCAGCTGGCCAGCGGCATCGCGCTGTCGGCACCGCTGCGCGGAGGCGGCGACGACGAGCCGAGCCCGATCAAGCTCGGCGTCAAGCTGCTCCTCGCCGTCCTGATCTTCATCATGGTGTTCATCCCGCGCAAGCGCGACGCGGTCGCCAAGGGTCACTTCATCGGCATCATCGCGCTGACCGTGGTGAACGCGGCCGTCGCCGTCTTCTGGCGCTGATCAGGTGATATCCCCCTAATATACGCGCGCCCCGGAGTCCGCTGTGCGGGTGAACGAAACATCCTTCGCATAGGTGTGATGCGGGCACCGGGAGCGTGCGTGTCCTCGCCGGCCCCGGTAGTCTCGACCGGATTCTCTCGGGTAGTGAGGCCCGAGTGATCAAGGGGCACAGGGGCGTTGCGTAGGATTTCTCGCCGCACGACCCAACCGAGGGAACCGAGGAGCACGATGCCGCTCACTCCAGCTGACATTCACAACGTGGCCTTCAAGAAGCCGCCGATCGGGAAGCGCGGGTACGACGAGGAAGAGGTCGACGCCTTTCTGGACGAGGTGGAGGGCGAGCTCACTCGCCTCCTGGAGGAGAACGGCGCGCTGAAGGACACCCTCCAGCGCGGCGGCGGCGGGGGCGGCGGCAACCCGGCCGCGACGATGGTTCTCAACAACGAGTTCGCCGACCTGGCGGCCCAGCTCGAGCGGCTTCAGGAGGCCCGCGCCCGGGCCGAGCAGAACGCCCGTAACGTGCAGGCCCAGCTGGAGCGGGCCCGCGCCCAGGCCCCGTCCGGCGCCATGCCGGCCCTCACCGCCGGCGACGACGACCGCAACTCCCGGGTGCTGATGATGGCCCAGCGGACCGCCGACGAGCACATGCGTGACGCGCAGCGCGAGTCCGAGACGGTCATCTCCAGCGCACGCGACAAGGCCGAGCAGCTCACCAGCGAAGCCTCGATCAAGGCCGCGACCATCGAGGCGGACGCCCGCCGCAACCACACCGAGGCGATGGACAGCCTGGTGGAGAAGCGGGCCGCCGCACTCGACGAGATCGACCGGCTCGGTCAGCTCGCCACCAGCTACCAGGAGGCGCTGACCAACCACGTCACGCAGCAGCTGATGGACCTGACCGCGGCGCCCGAGCCGGGCGGCCGCGACATCTGATCCGTCCCCGCCACCACGAAGGCCGGCCCCCGCCAGGGGACCGGCCTTCAGCGTCGTCGCTCAGGACTCCGGGTGGTGCTCGTGCTCGTCGCCACCGTCACCGGTGTTGAACGTGCCCTGCGGGCCGGCCGGGGCCGGCAGCTTGATCGGCTTGCCGGGGACCGGCCTGCCCTTCACACCGTTCACCGACTCGGTCGAGAAGGCGTAGGTGAGCTGGGCGAACGCGATCAGGTCGCTGTTGATCTCCAGCGCCTTCCGGTCCAGGTTGCCGATGTTGTCGCAGGCCTGGTGGTAGCACGGGTCGAAGGACGCGCCCGCGGTGCCGCCCCAGATCGTGGCCTGCTGCTCGGTCTTGACCACCTCGGCGCCGGTGAAGAGGCCACCCGACGGGATGCCCGCCTCGATGAACGCCTGGTAGTCGCTGCGGCCGGAGAACTCGGCGTCGTCGTACGGCTGCTTCTTCAAGGTGTAGTACGACTCGAAGAGGTCCTCGATCGCGGTCGAACCCTCCGGCACCACGACCGGAGCCGGGAACGACGACTGGTCCGCGTCGTACACCTGGAAGATGTAGTTCGGCGAGCCGACCATGTCGTAGTTCAGGTACAGCGCGATCTTGTCCTTCTCGGCCTGCGAGAGCTCCGCGACGTACGCCGCCGAACCGATCAGACCCTCCTCCTCGGCGCCCCACCAGGCGAACCGCAGCGTGTTCTGCGGCTTGCTCTTCGCCAGGGTCAGCGCGGTCTCCAGGATCGCGGCCGAACCGGAGCCGTTGTCGTTGATGCCCGGGCCCTCGGTGACGCTGTCCAGGTGCGAACCGGCCATCACCACGTTGTTCCGGTTCTTGCCGGGCAGCTCGGCGATCACGTTGTAGTCGGTCCGCGTCTCCGACGGGATGACCTGCACGTGCGCGGTCGAGCCGGCCGAGGCCAGGGATGCGCCGTTGGCGAAGCTGGCGCCGACCACCGGGACCGTGACCCCGTGGTCCTCGCCCAGCGTGCCGACGACCACACCCTCACGGGTCGGGTCGTTGCCCTGGTTGAAGATCACCACGGCCTCGGCGCCGGCCGCCTGCGCGAGCTGCGCCTTCACCACGAAGTTGCAGGTGCCACGCTGGACCAGCGCGATGTCCGCCGGGCCGGAGAAGTCCAGGCCGGCGAAGTCGGTCGCCTCGCAGCCGCTGGTGTTGGCCCGGTCACCGGTCAGGTTGATGTCGACCGGGACGACCCTGCCGGTCACGTCACCGGCGGGGCTGCCGGTGAAGGCCGCGGTCTCGTAGTCCGCCGCCGCCGGGGTGATCTGCTCGAGCACGGCCGGGAAGTTGAAGGTGAACTCGAACGGGTCCAGAGTCACCTTGTAACCGGCCTTGCGGAGCAGCCCGGAGACGTACTTGACGCTGTCCGCGTAGCCCTTGGTGCCGGCCGCCCGGGTGCCCGGGTAGTACGGGTCGTTGTTCTTGTCGGCGATCTTCTGGAGAACCTTGAGGTGATCCAGCACGCCGTCGAGCGTCACGCACTTGAGCACTTCGGCGTACGTGTCGTTGGCCTGCCTGGCGCACGGGTCGCTCTTCCCGCCGTGCCCGTGGCCGTGACCACCCGCCGAAGCGGCGGTGGCCGGAACGACGGTCAGCGTGGTGGCGATGGCCACCGCTCCGAGCGCCCGAAGTGACCGGCGCCGGGTTGGCGCCGCGTCCTCGTGACTCATCTGCGAATCCCCCTGTCCTTTGCGGAACTCGCATCAACTTAGAAGACGGCGGCCGTCGATGGCCATAGCTGAGGGATCTCACCGGCGAAACTGATACCAACCGATGGCCCCGCCCTGCGAGTGAACCGTCTCAAAAGGTCGTTACCGCTGAATCCGCGCCGCTGCCGGGCGCGGCGATGCGCCGGGAGCCGCGGGCGAACCGGCGGGCCGAACGTCGCGATGATCGCTACGATGAGTGATCGATCATCATGATCACTCATGAGCGACGGCGCCACGGTGTATTCCTACGTTCTGCTGGTGACGGTCTACGGGCTGCTGCTGGCAAGCACCGTGCACGCGATCGTGCGACGGCGGACGCTTCTGGCCGGGCTGGCGGCGCGGCGGGCGGCCTTCTACCGCAACGGCATCGTCAACATGGTCGTCCTCGCCGGGCTCGCGGTGCTGATCGTCGGGCTGAACCCCGATCTGACGATGGCCGGCGCGGGCTGGACGTGGCCGGACGGCGTCTGGACCGACTACTTCTACACCGGCGGGATCCTGGTCCTGCTGGCCGGGCTGTTCCTCAAGTCACGCCGCAACCCGCAGCCGGAGACGTCGACGGCGCTGCTGCCCCGGACCGCGGGGGAGCGCCGGCTCGCGGGCGCCGGGGCGTTCGCCTTCGGGATCGGCGAGGAGATCCTCTACCGAGGGCTCCTCCTGGCGGCCGGCACCGACCTGCTGGGCCTGCCGACGGCGGTGGTGGCGGCCGCGGGGCTGGTGATCTTCACGGCGGGGCACGCCTATCAGGGCTGGCGGGGCATGTTCTCGATCGGCCTGCTCGGCTACCTCCTCACGATGCTGTACCTGAGTTCGACGAGCCTGCTGCTGCCGATCCTGATGCACATCGTCTGGGACCTGGTGGCGCTGCTCCTGGTCCGCGTGCCCGTCCGCGAACAACCGGTTCCGCCTTCGCCTTCGACTGTCCCTCCGGATTCGACTGCGCCTTCGACTGCAGCTCCGGCTTCCGCTCCGGCTTCGGCCGATATCGAGGTGGAGGCGGCGGCCGACGTGGGGACGGAGGCCGGGGTAGGGGATGGGGTCGGAATCAGGCTGCGGTCACCGATTCCACGGTGAGACGGCACCCGTCCGCTGACCGGCCGGCCGCATCGGAACCGGGATCGTCCACGGGCGCGGGGTGCCGCGGCGGGCCGCCCGCCACGCCCGGACGGCGGCCACCGGAACCGCCACCAGCACGGCGAGCATGTCCAGGTAGGCGAGCACCTCCACCCGGATCTTGCTGACGGTGTAGCCGCCGTCCCGCAGCATCTCCGGCAGCATCAGGCGGTAGTGCTCGTCGGCAACGAGACTGGCGATGGTCGTCCACACCGGTGCGGCTGCCGCCAGGAGCGTCGCCAGGCCGCGGAACCAGCCCGGCAGGACGGGGATCGCCGCCACGAGGAGAGCGAGCAGGGCCATCGTGAGCGGCCAGAGCAGCGCCGGGCCGCCGACCTCGAACGAGGAGAACTCCAGCTCCTCCACGACTCCGTCACGGACGGCCCAGAACGAGTTGAGGTCGGCCGGCGCGGGCAGGGTGGCCAGGCAGACGATGACGGCGAGCGCGACGGCGACCAGCAGCTCGTAGCGGCCGGCCACGACCAGGACGGCGACCAGGGTCAGCACGGAGGTCCCGGCGAAGGCCATGCCCCAGCCGACGCCGGGTTCCCAGGCGAAGTTGCCGACGCTGAGCTCGCCGGTGGGCGCGATGGCCGGGAGCAGACGCCGGGTCACCTCGTCGTCGAGCTGACCGATCCGGGCGTAGAGAGTCAGGAGCAGCCCGAGCAGCAGGGCCCCGGCCAGCAGCGTGGGGATGCCGATCACCAGGCGCAGGGTGTCGCGGAACGTCAGCAGGGCCAGCGTGAGGACGGTCAGCAGGGCCGCGCCCAGCGAATAGGCCAGCCAGTAGACCGGCAGGTCGGTGCCGTGGACCTCGAAGAGGGTGGCCTGCTCGCCTGACGACGATCGGACGAAGTAGACCTGTCCGCCGAGCATCAGCAGGCCGAGACCGGTGGCGGTGAGGAACCACAGGCCGCTCGCCCGCCGCCGGACCGCGACCATGGTCACCGGGCCGCGGCCGCGGTGCAGCACGGCGAGCCCGGCGAGCAGCCCCAGCGACCCGGCGAACGCCGCGACGATCCAGACGATCACAGCGGTCGCCTGGCCCGCGGTCGGCGCCAGTTCCTCCGGCATGGGTGCCCTCCTCCGATCGATCCACGATCGTAGAGGGCACCCGCGGCACGGTCAGCCCCGGCGGATCAAGGCGATCCGGTAGACGGTCTCCCGCGCCGTCCTCACTGTGAACGGTGACGTCCCGGCTCCGTCCGGAGGTGCTGGCGGTGGCGTACGGATCGGTGGTCGTGGCGGTCACTTCGGCGCGGTGCGGGTCGCGCACCGCCACCCGGTAGGAGGTGGCCGCCGGATCGAAGCCGCGCACCGGCACGCCGTTCACCGCGAGCCCGAAATGGTCGCCACTATCTGCAATGTCATCATCACGGGCCGCAGGATTAGGCCCTGGCTGTCACCGCTGTCTCACCGTCCCCGAGGCAGCGGCCGGCCATCACGGCCAGTGTGGTGAGGGGCGCTGACACCAGTGCTCTGCGGTGCCTGCTCATCTGCATGTCTCTCCCAGCGGAGGGGACGGCGCCCACCGTCCCCGGCCGATGGGCGCGTACGGGGGCGTTGCCAGAGCGTTGGCGCTCACAGCCTCGGCGCCGAAGAAGTTCGATGTCCGTTGCCGGGATGTGGCGGCTGTCCCCGCCGCCTCGCCGGGGGCGGTCGGGGGAGTGGCGGGCGGCGCGCTGTCCAGATCTTGCGGACGTCAGCCGTCGATCATGGCGCGAAGGGCGGCGACGTGACCGGCGTAGGCTTTCCGGCCGGACGGGGTCAGGCTCACCCAGGTCTTCACCCGGCCGCGGCCGGTCGGCTTGGTGATGGTGACGTGGCCGGCGTCCTGCAGGACCTTCAGATGTTTGCTGAGCACCGAGTCGGCGACGCCGAGCATGTCGCGCAGCACGCCGAACTCGGTGCTGTCGGTGGCGTCCAGGGAGGCGCAGATCCGCAGCCGGTGCGGTGCGTGGATGGTCTCGTCGAACGTGCTGGTCATGCGGCGGAGCGGAGCTCGGCGCGGAGGGCGGCGTCGAAACCGCGGCCCAGCAGGACCGTCCCGGCGAACGCGAGGACGGCGAGCACCCCGATCGGCCAGCGGGAGTCGGTGTAGGCGGTGGTGGCCCAGGTGCCCAGCAGCACCGCGCCGACGAGCCCGCCCATCGCGAACGACCACCGGCCCGTCCGGCCGCCGCGGAAGCCGGACACCCAGACCCCGGTCCGCTCCCGGTAGGCCTTCATCAGCAGGAGGGTGGTCGTGATGAACAGCATGCCCGCGATGAGCCCGGCGGCATCGCCGCCGAAGCCCAGCGCGGTCACATAACCGGCGAGGGCGGCGCCGAGGACCGGGTGGTACCACCCCGGGGTGACCAGGCGTCCGGCGACGGTGGAGCGGGCGTCGGCAATGGCGGTGAGCTGCTCGGCAGCATTGTTTTCCATGACGGCAACTCAATCACATTCCGAGTTGGAAAGTCAATGTGGAGGAGCCGGGGTGTCGCGTCAGGGCGCCCACTGGCGCCATCGGACGAGAAGGGGGCGCAGTTCGATCTCGCGGGCGTCGGCCATGATCCGGACCCACTCCGTCAGGTAGGTGGTGTCCAGAGTGTCCAGCCCGACCTCGAGAAGGGTGCGGGTGGCGGCTGCGGCCTGCACCGCCATCCCGGTGTCCCGGGCACCCTGACGCCGCCGCGGATCGCCGCGCTCGTCGAACGGGAACGTCACGATCAGCGCGATGAGCTCGTAGCAGTCACCGAACAGCAGCATCCCGGTGGCGATGCACAGGTACCGCACGTGGGTGGCGTCCGGGGTGCCCGGCGGCTCGGCGCCCAGCACGCCGACGGCGCGACGGCGCATCCGCTCGGCGAAACGGACCTGACGGTCGCGCAGATCCCGTCCGGTGGGGGTGCTGGCGAGCCGGGTGGCGTCCGGCCGGTCCACCGATCGCCGCTGCAGCAGGTACGGCTCGGCGATCTCGTCCAGCAGGGCCGCGGCGATCCGGGCCGGGCCGGCCGTGTCGAGCGGGACGTCTCGTCCGGCGAGCGCGGCGCGTAGTTCGGTGAGAGCCTCGGCCCGCCCGTCAGGCCCGGCCGTCTCCAGCAGATCCCGCAGGCTGGGGGTGGCCCAGCGCGCCATTAACCAACGGTACGTCCACATTCGAACCCTGGCTATGCGCCGTTCGTGACCGGATTCGCAACGCCCGACCGTCGTCCGGCCGGCCCACGGCATCGTGCATCGTCGATGCCGTGTACCCGTGATTCGGCCGGCTCGCCGCCGCGGCCGCGGATCATCGTCGAGGAGCCGGAGCCGGAGCCGGAGCCGGAGCCGGAGCCGGAGGTGCAGACCGCCGTCGGTGATGAGGCGAGACTCCGGTGACGCGGTCGATGCGACAGGCGCGGCGGAGCTGCGCACCCATTCTCACTGATCTTCGCCGACGAGGACGGGCCTCGTGGTGGGCTACCGGGGAGTCGCCCGGGTGATGGGTCGGGGATGGGGCTCCTGGCGGTGACCCGTGGGTGGGAGTCTGGCGACTGTCGGCGGGAGATGGCGGGAGGGGTGGCGGTGAGTGACGGCAGGCGGCGGCGGGACGCGGAGGAGAACCGGGACCGGATCCTGCGGGCGGCACGGACACTGCTGGCACGGCAGCCGGGGGCGAGCATGGACGATCTGGCGCAGGCCGCCGGGGTGGTCCGGCGGACGGTGTACGCGCACTTCCCGAACCGGGACGAGTTGCTCGCCGGGCTGGCCGACAGGTGCGCGGCGGACCTTCTCGCGGCGCTGGGGCGTACCGATCGGGATGGACTCGAACCGGAGGTGGCGCTCGCCGACTACGCGCTGACCGTGTGGGCGGCCGGCGAGCAGTACCGGCTGCTGATCTCCCTGGCCGAGAGCAACCTCGGGACGGCCGGGCTGCGGGAGCTGCTGCATCCGATCGCGGCGCAGAGTTCCACGCTGCTGGCACGGGCCCGGGAGAGTGGCCGGTTCGCCACCCACCTGCCGTTGCCGGTGCTGAGCGCGAACCTCCAGGCGATGACCCTGGCGATGATGCAGGCGGTCAACGACGGGCTGTGGGCCGAGGGCGGGGCCCGCGCGGCGGTCGCGGTGCTGGTGGCGGCGGGTCTGCCGGTCGCCGAGGCGGAGGCGGCGACCCGGCGGGCGTCCCAGGTGCGCCACGTCCCGCCGGATGGCGATGGCGAGGTGCGGAGCGTGTCACAGAATGTTGCACAGGGGTGAGCAGGAAAATTAGCCTGCACGTGTCTGTGCAGCTTGCCCTGAACGGGGGATGACCGTGAACACCGTGCTGGCCGGCATCGTCGTCGTGTTCTTCGGTGTTCAGGGGATCGCCCGCCTCGCCGCGAGCGATCAGGAGCAGCATGCGGCGGCGTACCACTTCGGGGTCTCGGTGTCGGAGTACCGCAAGTTCTCCGCCCTGCTGATCCTCGGTGGCCTCGGGATGGCGGCCGGCCTCGTCGTCCCGGCGCTCGGGATCGCCGCCTCGGTCGTAATGATCATCTCGATGGTGATCGTGGCCGGGCTGCGGTACGTGTGCCAGGACGGCCCGGCGCGGGTCGCCCTGCCACTGGTGATCGCCGCGCTGACGGCGGGTTACCTCACCACCGCCGGCTGAGAGGCGTGGCCGTCCGGTCACCGCCGGCCGAGAACACTCGATGATCGATTGGTGAACGCCATTGCGCCCGGGCCGGACACTCCGGTACCCACCTGAGGAATGAAGCGTCTTCTCTTCACCGCACTCCTCGGCGCGGCACTGATCGGCAGCGGCACCCCCGCGCTCGCCGGCGGCGGCCATCGCGATCGCGAGGTGCGGTTCGCGACATACAACCTGTCCCTGAATCGGCCGGCCGAAGGGCAGCTGCGGGAACACCTGGCCAACCCGGACGTGGACGACGTCTACCGCCGGCAGGCGAGGAACGTGGCCGAGGTCATCCAGCGGGCCGCCCCGGACGTGGTGCTGATCAACGAGTTCGACCACGACCCGGAGGCGGCGCGGCTGTTCGCCGACAACTTCCTGGCCGTCCCGCAGAACGGGGCGCGCGCCCAGCGGTACCCGTACCGGTGGACCGCCCCGGTCAACACCGGCGTCGCCAGCGGGTTCGACCTCAACGGCAACGGCGTCACCGACACCACCCCGGGCGACGCCTCGTACGCCGACGACGCGTACGGCTACGGTCTCTTCCCCGGCCAGTACGGCATGGTCGTCTACTCGAAGTACCCGATCGACCACCGGGCGATCCGTACGTTCCAGCTGTTCAAGTGGAAGGACATGCCGGGCAACCTGATCCCGGACGGCTTCTACTCGGCGCAGGAGCGGGCGGTGCTGCGGCTGTCGTCGAAGAGCCACTGGGACGTGCCGGTCCGGATCGGCAAGCGTACGGTCCACTTCCTCACCTCGCACCCGACCCCGCCCACCTTCGACGGGCCCGAGGACCGCAACGGGCGCCGCAACCACGACGAGATCCGCTTCTGGGCCGACTACGTGACGCCCGGGAAGACCTCGTCGTACATCTACGACGACCGGGGTCGCCGCGGTGGCCTGCGGGCCGGTGAGCCGTTCGTGATCGCCGGCGACCAGAACGCCGACCCGTACGACGGCGACTCCTACGACGGCGCGATCAACCAGCTGCTCGCCCACCCGCTGATCAACACCCGGGTCAGCCCGGACAGCGCGGGCGGGCCGGAGGCGGCGGTCCTGCAGGGCGGGGCGAACCTCACCCACACCGGAGACCCGGCGAACGACACGGCCGACTTCGCCGACACCGCGCCCGGCAACCTGCGCGCCGACTACGTGCTGCCGCGCAGGAACCTGCGGATCCGGGACGCGGGCGTGTTCTGGCCGGTGCAGGCCGACCCGCTGGCCCGGCTGTCCGGCGTGTACAGCCCGGCCTGGTCGGCGGTCGGCGGTTACCCCACCTCCGACCACCGTCTCGTCTGGGCCGACCTGAGCATCCGCTGATCGAACGGCCGGGCGGCGCCGACCGCCCGGCTGCTCGGATCCCGGACGACCGTGCCGGCAGCGAGTCATGACCTCGGCCGGCGCCAGGCCGGCATGGCGTGCATCCGTACCCACACTGTCTGATTTTTGGCATCAGCCACCGATAGCGGTCGATTGACGGCAGCCTGGTGGGTCATGGACGTACTTGTGGTCGGCGGTGGCATCGCGGGACTCGCCCTGGCGCGGGCGCTGCGGCGGCGGGACGTGCCGGTGACCGTGGCCGAGCGGAGTCCCGCCGCCGGCGGCGGGCTGGCGATCAACCTGCCGGGCAACGCGGTGGCGGCGTTCGCGGCGCTCGGGCTCGCGGACGGGCTGCAGAAGCTGGGGCGGCCGACCGGCCGGCGGGAGTACCGGACCAGGAAGGACCGGCTGCTGTTCGCCGTCGACGAGGACGCGTTCTGGGGTCCGGAGGCACGCCCCAGGTGCGTACGCCGCTCGGATCTCCTCGCTCTTCTCGCCGACGGGCTCGACGTGCCGGTGCGGCGGCCGGTCGAGGTCACCGCGGTGCGCCCGGTGGCCGGTGGGGCCGAGGTGAGCTTCGGCGACGACACCCGGCAGCACTTCGGGTTCGTGGCCGGCGCCGACGGGGTGCGTTCGGTGGTCCGGACCGGCGCGATCGGCGGCGACGGCATCCGGGAGTCGCTGCTCAGCGCGGCGAGCTGGCGGTTCATGGCGCCGAACCCGGGAGTCGGCTGCTGGACGGTGTGGAGCGGCTCGGGCGGCGCGATCCTGTTGATCCCGGTCGACGACGATCAGGTGTACGGGTACGCGTCCGCGACCGGCGGCCGCGCGGTCAGCTCGGACGTGTCCTGGCTGCACGACACGTTCCGGTCCTATCCACGGCCGGTCCGCGAGGTCCTGGACGGGCTGACCGACCTCTACCACTCGCCGATCGAAGAGGTCCGCACCGGGACCTGGTCGGCGGGACGCTGCGTGCTCGTCGGGGACGCCGCCCACGCGACCGCCCCGGTGTGGGCGCAGGGCGCGGCGCTCGCCGTCGAGGACGGCCTGGTCCTGGCGGACCTCCTCGCCGGTGCGGACTGGGATACCGTCGGCGCCGCCTACGAAGGGCTGCGCCGGGAGCGGGTGGCGCACGTGCGGGCGGCGACGGACCGGTTCGCGCGGGCCGCGGCGCTGCCGGTGTGGCTGCGGGACCTGGTGCTGCCGGTGATCGGCCCGAAGACCTACCGGGAGACGTACGCGACCCTGCGGCACCCGTTCCCCACGCCGTAGCAGGCCGGTGCCGGTTCTGTCCGGCTGGTTGTGGCTGCTGTCTCGGCGCAGCTGAGACAGCAACCACAACCAGCCGGGGGTGACCCGGACGGGCATGCATGACGCGCACCCGAGGGGCGGCCGGGAGGGGATGCCTGCCGTTGTCGCCGCGAGGCACGGGACGTTGTGTGGCCCGTACCGGAGCGTGGTGGGAGAGAACCGCCGCGGACCGGAAGCGGGCGAACCGCCGTAAGCCGGCGTCGGCCCGGTCTAGTTCGGGGTCAGCAGGCCCTGCAGGCCGACGATGATCGCGATGATGCCGAAGATCGCGATGATCAGCGGGGTTCCGGAGATCTCGGCCGGGGCGGGCTGCGGCGCACCAGGGGCGCCGGCCGGGACCAGCGGCCGCTTGTTGGTCAGCCGCTCCCAGGCCAGGATGACGCCGACCGCGATGCCGACCACCTCGAAGTGGAACAGGTGCGGCCCGGAGATCAGGTGCACGATCAGGTAGTAGCCGCCGGCGACCAGCGCGACGATGCCGATCAGCCAGCGCCACCGGGTGATGTGCCCGATCGCGCGGCCGATCGCGGGGAAGCGTCCCAGCAGCGGGATCGCGAGCAGCAGGCCGCCGATGATGTTCGCGGCGTCGAGGAGCAGGGCCATCCGCGCAGCTTACTGGGGAGCGCTCCCATGCGCACCGGCGAGGAGCGGCCGGGTCAGCCGGGCGGCGACCAGCGCCACCACGCAGAGCACGGCCAGGCTGACGAACCCGGCCCGGAACGAGTCGGTGACGTCCTTGACCGCGCCCAGCGCGTACACGAACGCGAAGCCGCCGAGATTGGCCCAGAAGTTGCCGAGACCGCTGATCAGGCCGGCGTTGCGATCCCCGAGCACCTGCAGCGGCAGCGCGAACAGCGGCCCGAAGTACACCTGGATCGACACCGAGATCAGCGCCACCACGCCGAGCACCCCGAGCATGCCGGGCACGTAGGTGAGCAGCGCCAGCCCGGCGGTCAGCACGCTCAGCGAGACGCCGATGATCAGCAGCGGCCGGCCGATCCGGTCGGAGAGGTATCCGCCCAGGTAGTTGACCGGCGCGCTGATCGCCGAGGCCAGCGCCGCGACCAGACCGGCGGTGGCCAGCGACTGACCGCGGTCGACGACGAGGTAGGTCGGCAGCCAGAAGGTGAAACCCTGCGCGACGGCCAGCCGGGTGAACTGGACGACCGCGGTCAACTGCACGATCCGCTGCCGGAGCAGGCCGGGAAGCTCGCTGAACCGGGCCGGGCTCCGTGCGGGCTCTCTCGCCGCGGGTCCGGCCAGGAACCGATAGAGGACCAGGGTGAGCAGGCCGAACCCGGCGAACAGCGCGAACAGCAGGCGCCAGCCGAGCGGGCCGACCAGCAGCGGGCCGACCAGGCTGAGCAGGATGTTCGACGAGAAGCCGCCGACCACGTACAGGCCCATCGCGGTGGCTCGCCGGCCCGGCGGGAACAAACCGGTCATCAGCAGCATGCCGGGCATGAACACCAGGGCGCGGAACACCCCGGCCAAGGCCTGATCGATCAACAACAGGGGGTACGAGTCGAGCACCGCGAACAGCGCCGCCAGGACGTTCATGCCCAGCATCCCGATCAGGAACAGCCGGCGCGGCGTGAACCGGTCGGCCAGATATCCCGACGGGATCTGCATCAGCGCGTACGTCAGGTTGCTCGCCGCCGCCAGGGTGCCCGCCTCGGTGAAGCTGATCCCCAGGTCGGTGCGGATCACCGGCAGGAACAGCCCGATCCCGCCGAAGATCAGCCCGATGCTGCTCTGGCACACGACCAGCAGGGTGATGACCGGCCGGCGCCGGGCGATGTCACTGACCGTCACTCGCGGATCTTAAGTGGCACCGTCGCGCCGCAGGTCGGAGAGGTTCGTCTCGTGCTCGGTGAAGATCTCCACCAGCGCCTCCCCGCCGTGCTCCTTGGCGAAGGCGATCTCCTCGGCGGTGAGCGGGGCCAGCCAGACGACGACCGCCGCGGTGTCCTCCTCGATGCCCTCGCAGACCGCGAACCCGCTCGGCAGGAACATCGGGTTGATCGCCAGCAGCCCGGTGACCGTCGCCCCCGGCACCACCGGACCGCTCGTGATCACCTGGCCGTGCGGCAGCGCCCAGCCGCGCTCGATCATCCGGCTCGCGATGGCCCACAGCGCCGAGGGAATGTACGCCTCGTCCTCGCCGGTCACGTGCATCAGCAGTTCCTGGTGTACGTGACCGCCGTCCGGCAGGCTCAGGTGGTGCCGGGAGAGACCCAGGGTCGTCAGGGTGAGAACGCCGGGCAACGGCACGTCCGGGCCGAACGAGACGACCCCGACGCCCTCCGGCGTTCTCTCGTCGCCGGAATAGCCGCCCTGGATGGTTCCGAGGTACGACTCCAGGTGTTCGATCAGTTTCGCCACCCAATGATCATGTCGTACCCGTTGGCTAGTGCGGTGTCCACCTACGTTCACCGGGTTGGACTCGGACAGCAGACGGCACAAGTCCTGGTAGCCGGCCACCGGCTTGTCACCGCGCCGCCGCCGCCAAGCGTTGATCTCCAGGACGCAGGCCCACACGTCACCGGCGGAGCGCAGCAGACCGAAACATCGCTGCCGCTGCGCGCGTGAGGCGCAGGCTGATCCGGGCGGTGCGATGCACCACCGGACCGGCACCCTCCACCCGCTGCCTAGGCATGCGACCACTTTATAGACGACGCTAGGCGCAAAGCAAGCCTAGAGCCGGCGAACGTTCGTGGACACCGCGTTAGCGTGTCGGCATGCCCGACACCATCGATGTCCCCGGTTATCTCACCCGGCTCGGCCTGCCCGAGCTGGCCGGTCACCGGCCGAGCGCCGAAGCCCTGGACAGGCTGCACCGGGCGCACGCCGAGCGCGTGCCGTACGAATGTCTGGAGATCCAGCTGGGCCGCCCCACCACGGTCTGCCCGGCCGAGTCGCTGCGGCGGGTGGTGGCCGGGCGCGGCGGCTACTGCTTCCACCTGAACGGGGCCTTCTCGGCGCTGCTGCGGGCGCTGGGTTACACCGTCACCCGCCACGTCGGCGGGGTGCAGGGGCGGCCCGAGGACCCGGCCGGGGCGAACGCCAGCCACCTCGTCCTCACGGTCACCGGCCTGCCGTCGGCGGCGGCGCCCGACGGGGAGTGGCTCGTCGACCTGGGCATGGGCGACGGGCTGCACGGGCCGTTGCCGCTGGTCGCGGGGGAGTACCGGCAGGGGCCGTTCCGGTACACGCTGCGGCCCTCCGACGTGGAGCCGGGCGGCTGGCGGTTCGACCACGACCCGTCCGGCACCTTCCACGGCATGGACTTCCGGTCCGAGCCGGCCCGGATGTCGGAGTTCGCCGCCAAGCACGAGGAGCTGTCCACGTCGCCGGAGTCGGGGTTCGTGCGGGTGCCGGCGGTGCTGCGCCGGGACGCGACAGGCGTCGACATCCTGCGCGGCAGCACCCTGAAGCGGGTCGGCGCCGACCCGTCGCGTGCCGAGCTGACCACGCCGGGAGCCTATTTCGAGGCGCTGTCCGGGGTCTTCGGGCTGACCTTCTCCGCCGCCGACCGGGAGACCCTGTGGCGGCGGGTCAGCGAAGCTGAGCGCCCGGACCGGGACGGGGCTGCACCTCGCGTTTCTCCGTGATGGCGTGCCCGTCGGCGCAGACGATCTCCAGGTGCAGTTCGGCGCCGCAGTCGCGATGGGCGTACTGGATGGGCGGACCCTCGGGGTCGGCCAGGTAACGGTTGCCCCACTCGGCCAGGGCCATCAGGACCGGGTAGAGCTCGAAGCCCTTCGGGGTGAGCCGGTACTCCTGGCGGACCCGGGCGCCCGGCTCCCGGTACGGCTCCCGGCGCAGCACCCCGTTCTCGACCAGGCTCGACAGGCGGTTGGTGAGGACCTGGCGGGGGATGCCGGTGCGGACCCGCATGTCCTCGAAACGGCGGACGCCGGTGAAGATCTCGCGCAGGACGACGAGGGTCCACTTCTCGCCGAGGACGCCCATGGCCCGCTCGATGGTGCAGTTGTCGAAGGACCAATCCAGCGGGGCGGGGGGAGTCTCCGGGAACATGTGAAGAAGGCTAAGTCTCGTTGACAGACGCAGCAAGGCTCTGCCAGCCTGCATCCATGACGCAGACTCAGGATGACACCCGTACCCGCACGTTCGGCTGGACCGACCCCGCCGAGCACGCCCACCTGCTGGGCCGGCGCAGCGGCATGGAGATCCTGCGGGCCATGGCGTCCGGTGAGCTCCCGCCGCCGCCGGTCATGCACCTCATCGGCGGCGAGGGCATCCACGCCGAGGAGGGCACCGTCACCCTCGAGCTCGAGCCGCAGGAGTTCCACTACAACCCACTCGGCAGCGTGCACGGCGGCATCCTCTCCACCCTGCTCGACACCGCGGCCGCCTGCTCGGTGCACAGCACCCTGCCGGCCGGGGTGGGCTACACCAGCATGGACCTCAACGTGAAGTTCCTGCGCCCGGCGACCATCGCCTCCGGCCGCCTCACCTGCACCGGCACCGTCCTGCAGCGGGGGAGGCGGACCGCGTTCGCCGAGGCCCGCATCACCGACGGGACCGGCCGCCTGATCGCCCACGCCACATCCAGCTGCATGATCTTCGACCTGCCGGCCGCCTGAACCGGCGGGTCCTCGCCGCTTAAATCGGCGGGTCCTCACCGGTCAGGCCGTCGACCGCCTCGCGTAGCAGGTCCGCGTGCCCGGTGTGCCGGGCGTACTCCTCGATCACGTCGATGAGCACCCGCCGCAGACGGGGCGCCCGGCCGTCCGGCCCAGTGTCGCCGGCCGGCTGATCCAGGCCATCCCGCTCCAGGGCGGCGGCGAGGTTCGTGCGGGACCTGGCGGCACAGTCGTGCCAGAGGGCGTACAGCTCGGCCGGGCTGTCGTCCGCCGCGCTGCGCCATGCCCAGTCCGGTTCGGCGTCCCAGTCCACGCCTCGCCACAGGGCTGCCGGTTCCCGGCCCAGCCGGATCGAGAAATACATGTCCTCGACCAGGGCCAGATGCTTGATCAGCCCGCCCAGCGTCATCGTGCCGGCGGGGGCGGTCGCGCCGAGCCCGGCCCGGTCGAGGCCGCCGGCCTTCCAGATGAACGTGCGCCGCTGGCGTTCCAGCGATCCGATCAGCGTCTCGGCCTCGGTGCCGTCGAGGGGCGGTTCCGTCAGGATCATGCCGCGAACGGTAACCTCGGTTCCGGACGATGTGCTTCCGGTTCCCCAAGCCTCTTCCGGGGAGTCCTCCGCGGGATCGAGGTCACCGATGGCGAGTCCGACGGCGCGGGCGCTGATGGCGTACGAGGCCGTGCAGGGCAGCCCCGGCATCACCGCGGACCGGCTCGCCGAGCGGCTGGGCGGCGTCACCGAGCGGGCCGCGCGCCGCTACATCGCGATCCTGCGCGAGGCCGGCATCCCGATCGAGTCGGTGCGGGGACCGTACGGCGGCTATCGCGTCGGCCGCGGCGCCCGCCCCGCACCGCTGATCTTCACCCAGGCGGAGGCGCTCGGCCTGGTCATGGCCGTCCTGGACGGTCATCATCAGGCCGGTGACGCCGCCGATCCGGTCGGCAGCGCCCTCGGCAAGATCGTCCGGGTCCTCCCGGAACGGTTGGGCGCCCAGGTCGAGGCGATGCGGCACACCGCGGCGCCCGCACCCGACCGGTCCGCCGCACGGCCCGACCCCGAGATCACGTCCGGGCTGGTCCAGGCTTGCGCCCAGAGCTTGCGGGTACGGGTGGACTACCGCACCGGGACCGGCCGGGAGTGGACCGCCGAAGTGGACCCGTGGGCGATCGTCGTCCGCCACGGCCGGTGGTACCTGCTCTGCCACTCGCACACCGCCGCCGCCCGCCGCGCCTACCGCATCGACCGTATCGCCGCCGTCGAGATCCTGGCCGGCGCCTTCCGGCCACCGGACGGCCTGGACCCGGTCGCCGCCCTGGACGAACACCTCGCCGCCGGCTGGGCGCACACCGCCGAAATCCTGATCGAGGCCTCACCCGCCGAGATCCACGAGTGGATCAGCCCGGCCCTCGGTGCTCTCCGGCCCGCCCTCGGCCGTTCCGGCGCGAGCCTGCTGACCGGCACCACCGACAATCCTTTCTGGTACGCCCACCAGCTCACCGCCATCCCCAACCCCTACCGCATCCTCGGCGGCCCCGAGCTGCTCGCCGCCGCCCGCCGGATCGCCGACCGTCTCCGCACCGCCGCCGACGGTTAGCCCCGCCGGCTCGTCGCCCTTCCCGCGGGCGGGTCTTCGCCAAATGCGGTTGCCCAATGGTCAAGAAACGTTGACCATTGGGCGCATGCCTGCCGACGATCTTCCCGATACGTTCCACGTCACCACGGACGAGCAGCTCCGCGCCGTCTCCAACCTCACCCGCCACCGGATCATGGCCGTGCTGCGCTTCGAGCCCGCGACGATCACGCAGATCGCCGAGCGCGTGGGCCTCGCGAAGGGAAGTTCCAGCTACCACGTACGGCTGCTGGAACGGGCCGGCCTGGTGAAGGTGGTCCGAACGCGGAAGGTCCGCGGGGTCACCGAGCGGTACTACGCGATGGCCGCGCGGTCCATCGAACTGCCGGATCCGGGCGAGGGCGGCCCCGACGTGCTCATGCGGCATGCGGTGGCGGACCTGGAGGCCGCGCCGGTGGATGGCGAGCGGCACGTACGGATGGCGCATCTGCGGCTCACCGAGGAGCAGTTCGCGGAACTGGGTGCGCGGTTGCAGGCCCTGGCGGACGAGTACCGGGAGCGGTCCGATCCGTCGCTGCCGGACGTGTCACTCGTCTTCGCGCTGTTCCGGCCGGCGCGACCCGAGCGGGCCGAGGGGGACGCGAAATGATCTCGGGCGCCGGGAAGTCGCCGACCGGGTTCGGGCGGCTGTGGACCGCGCAGACGATCTCCTCGTTCGGTGACGGGGTGACGCATGCCGCGCTGCCGTTGCTCGCGTTGACGCTGACACGGGATCCGATGGCGCTTGCCGTCGTCACGGCCGCCGGGACGCTGCCGTGGCTGCTGTTCGGGGTGCTCGGCGGTGCGCTGGTGGACCGTTGGGACCGTCGGCGCACGATGTGGGTCACGGACGCGGCGCGCGCGGTGCTGCTGGCGATACCGGTGGCGGCGGCCGCGCTCGACGTTCTGAGCATTCCCCTGCTCGCGGCGGTCGCCTTCCTGCTCGGCCTCGGCGGGCTCTTCTTCGACACGGCCGCCACGGCCTATCTGCCGGATCTGCTCGGCCGCGACCCCGCACTGCTGGAGCGCGCCAACGCCCGTCTGCGCGCCACCCAGACCGCCGCGTCCGGCTTCGCGGGGCCGCCCGCGGGCAGTGCGCTGCTCGCGCTCGGGCGGGCGGTTCCGCTGCTCGCCGACGCGGTGTCGTTCGCACTCTCCGCGCTGCTCGTACGGTCGCTGCCCGCCACGTCCCGGCCCGTGACACAGGCCGGTGAGTCGCTGCTGCGGCAGGCGCGAGCCGGCGCCGCGTACGTCTTCCGGGACCGCTTGCTGCTCGGGCTCGCGCTGCGGCCGGCGGTCGGGAACATCGCCTTCGTCGCCGTGGAGACCGTGCTCGCGCTCTTCGCGCACGACCGTCTCGGCCTCGCCACCGTCGGCTTCGGTCTGCTCCTCACGGCGGAGGCCACCGGCGGTCTGGTCGGCGCGGGCATCGCCTCCTTCCTCGGCCGGCGACTCGGCACCGGCACCGCGCTGACCTGCACGGCCGCGGTCGAAGGGCTTGCCGTCCTCGGACTGGCCGCCGCCCCGGATCCGTACGTCGCCGGCATCGCGCTCGCCGTCTGCGGAGCGGGCATGGGCGCCACGATGGTGCTCGCCCCCTCCCTGCGGCAGGCGATCGTCCCCGCCCACCTGATGGGCCGGGTCACCTCCACCTCCCGCATGCTCGCCATGTGCGCCGCCCCGTTCGGCGCCTTCCTCGGCGGCTGGCTGGCCGCCACGTTCGACGTGCGCACCCCGCTCTACACCGCCGGCGGCCTCCTGCTCACCATGACCGCCGTCACGGCGACCATGACCAGCAACCGCCGGGTCGAGGCGGCGCTGCGCGGCGTCGCCCCGGCCCGCGGTCCAGCCGGCCCCGAGCCCGGCGACCCCGTTCGGCAGGGTGCCGCCGACTCGCCGTGACACGGTGGCGTTCCGACCGTGGCGGGCGGTGCGGGTGGTGGTTCATCCTCGCCGGATGAGGTGGGGGAGAGGGGTGGCGGAGAGGCTCTGTTCCGGCAGTTCGTGTTGCTGGAGGAGGACCTCATGTCCGGTATGTACCCGCCGGGAGACCCGCGCCCGAGTCCCACGATCAACGCCGGGAAACTATGGGCCGGAGGTGCGGCGACGGCAGCCGTGGCGGCCCTGATCGCGATCGCCGGTCTACTGCTCGGCCGAGGACTGTTCGGGGTGGACGTCCTCGCGCCGAAAGGGGAGGGCACCTGGGGTGACGCCTCCACCGGCTGGTACGCGCTGGGCGCCGCCCTGGCGGCGCTGGCGGCCACCGGGCTGATCCATGTGCTGATCCTGACCACGCCGCGGCCGATGCGGTTCTTCGGCTGGGTGGTCGCGCTGGCCACGGTGGTGGCGATGCTCGCGCCGTTCGTGACGGACGAGAGCCTCGGGTCCCGGATGTACACCGCGGGGCTGAACTTCGTGCTCGGCATGGCGATCGGGTCGCTGGTGGCGGGAACGGCCAAGACGGCTGTCATCCCGGTCGTCGTGCGGCCGGCGCCGCGGCCTCGTCCCGGTCAGTACGGCTGAGTGCTTCGCCCGTACCAGGTGAGCCCGTACCAGGTGAGGCCGTACCAGGTGAGGCCGTACCAGATGATGCCGTGCCCGGAGCGCGAGCCGGGCGGACCGTGAGCCGCCGGGCGGACCGGAAGCGGGAAGAGCCCGGGGCCGGAGGCGCCGTCGGGCGTCAGGAGAGCGCCCCGTGAAGGGGGGAAGGAGCATGCGATGGCCACCATGACCTCCGCGCCGGAAGTCGAGGAGGCGCTGGCTTTTCACGTGCTCTCCGTTCCGGAGGCACTGGAAGCGGAGAAGGTAGACCGACAGCGTGGGCTCAGTGCCGAGGAGGCGGTGAAACGGCGGGCGAAGTACGGGCCGAACCGGTTCGCGGAGGCGAAGAAGGAACCGTGGTGGCGCTCGTTCCTGCGGCAGTACGCGGATCCGATGCAGATCGTGCTGCTGGCCGCCGGGATCGGCAGCCTCTACCCGCTGAAGCAGTGGGGGACCGGCATCCTGCTGATCGCGCTGACCCTGCTGAACGCGGCGCTCGGCCTGCACCAGGAGGGTAAGGCCGCGGCGGCGATCGACGCCCTGCAGAAGATGATGATCATCAAGGCGAAGGTGCGCCGGGACGGGGCCCTCGCCGAGATCCCGGCGGAGGAGCTGGTGCCGGGGGACGTCGTCGTGATGGAGGCCGGTGACGTGGTGCCGGCGGACGGGCGGCTGCTGCGCGCGGCCACCCTCGAGATCGACGAGTCGGCGCTGACCGGGGAGAGCCTGCCGGCGGCCAAGGACGTCACCCCGGTCGGGGCGGCGGACACCCCGCTCGGCGACCGGTCGGACATGGCGTACATGAACACCAACGTCACCCGCGGGGCCGGGGAGCTGCTGGTCACCGCGACCGGCATGGCGACCGAGGTGGGCCGGATCTCCGGCATGCTGCAGACCGAGAAGGACGCCGAGACGCCGCTGACCCGGCAGCTCAGCAAGCTCACCAACCAGATCCTGGTGATCGCCGGGATCGCGCTGCTCGCGTCGGTGGCCATCAACCTGGCGCGGGGCAACGAGTTCGCGGTGGTGTTCACGGCGGCGGTGGCGTTCGCGGTGTCGGCGATCCCGACCGGCCTGCCGGCGGTGGTCACCACGATCCTGTCGCTCGGCACCCAGATGCTGGCGAAGGCGAACGCGATCGTCAAACGGCTGCGGTCCACCGAGACCCTCGGGTCGACGTCGGCGATCAACTCCGACAAGACCGGGACCCTGACGCTGAACCAGATGACCGCCGTGGAGATGACGATCCCGGGGCGGCGGTACACGATCTCCGGAGGCGGTTACCGCACCGACGGGGTGATCAAGCGGGTGGCCGGGCAGCCCGACGTGCCCCTCGAGGACTTCCTGCTGCCGATGATCCTGGCCTCGGACGCGGTGATCAACGACGGGAACCTGATCGGCGACCCGACCGAGGGCGCGCTCGTGGTGCTCGCCGAGAAGGGCGGGCTGGACACCGAGGCGACCCGGCAACGCTATCCGCGGGTGGCGGAGCTGCCGTTCGACGCCGCGTACAAGATGATGGCGACCTTCCACCGGATGACCGATGCGAACGGCGCCGAGGTGATCCGCTGCTTCGTGAAGGGTGCGCCGGACCAGGTGCTCGCCCGTGCCGGTCATCGTCCGCGGCCGGAGGATCTCGCCCTGACCGCGGTGGACGACGACTTCCGCGAGCGCTACCTGGCGGAGAACACCCGGCTCGCCGAGCAGGGGCTGCGGGTGATGGCGACCGGCCGCAAGGACTTCGACCCGGCCGGCTTCGACCCGGACGGCGACCTCCTGGAGATGCTGGACGGCCTGACCGTGCTGACCCTCGTCGGGATCGTCGACCCGCCGCGCCCGCAAGCCCTCGCCGCGATCGCCGAGGCGCACGCCGCCGGCATCGAGGTCCGCATGATCACCGGCGATCACGCGGTCACCGCCGCGACCATCGCCGGCAAGCTGGGCATCCGTGGCCGGGCGATCACCGGAGCCGAGTTCGGCGCGATGAGCGACGAGGAGGCGGACCGGGAGATCGACGGGATCGGCGTCATCGCCCGGGTCACCCCGGAACACAAGGTGCGGCTCGTCGAGGTGCTCAAACGCAAGGGCCACATCGTCGCGATGACCGGCGACGGGGTGAACGACGCGCCCGCGCTGAAGAAGGCGGACATCGGCATCGCGATGGGGATCACCGGCACCGAGGTCAGCAAAGAGGCCGCGGCGATGATCCTCACCGACGACGACTTCGCCACCATCGTCAAGGCCGTCGAGCTGGGCCGGGCGCTCTACGCCAACCTGAAGAAGTACATCTTCTTCCAGATGGGCGTGCTGGTCGGCATGATCATCACGTTCCTGGGGGCGAGCGTCGGCAACATCGCGGCCGGCGTGCCGTTCCTGCCGCTGCAGAGCCTGTGGCTGAACTTCACCACCCAGGTCTTCCAGGCGGTCGGGCTCGGGTACGGCAAGGCCGAGGCCGACATCATGAAACACAAGCCCCGCAAGTCCGACGAGCCGTTGCTGACCAGGGGAGCGCTGGGCTGGCTGAGCTTCCTCGGCCTGGTGATGGGCGGGCTCACCCTGCTGGTGATCTGGTGGGCGGACCGCGGCTGGGACCTGGACACCGGCCGGACCATGGGCCTGACCGCGTTCTCCATCGCCAACCTGGCCTTCTCCCTGACCGTACGCAGTGACGTCCGCTCGCTGTTCAGCCTGGAGACCTTCGGCGACCGGCGGTTCGTGATCACCACCGGGATGTCGGCGGCGGCGATCGTGCTGGCCACCGAGTTCGGGCTGTTCCAGCGCATGCTGCAGACCACCGAGCTGGACCTCCGGCAGTGGCTGATCTGCCTGGTCGCCGGGGCGCTCGTGATCGTGCCCACCGAGATCCGGAAGGTGTTCCTGAGGAGGCGGCGATGAGACTGTCTCAGTGGGGTGACGTGGCGATCGGTGTGCTGGTCCGGGCCGGGGAGGACGCCGGGCAGCGACTGTCCCGGCTGCGTACCGCGGTGGCCTCCACCGAGCTGACCAGCCCCCGGCTCAACGAGCGGCTGGACGTCCTGGCCCGGCGCGGCGCCGCCGAACGGGTCCGGATCGTGGACTCGGCGATCATCGCCCTGGCCACCTCCCCCATCGTCGACCGGGTCGTGGAGATCCAGCTGGACCGGGTTCTGGAGCTGCTGGAACGCGAACCGGACCGGATCCGGGCACTGGTCCGCGGGCAGCGGGACAGCATGGTCGGAGACGTGGTCGGGCGGTTCCGGGCCGGCGCCGCCGCCGGGGACGACGCGGTGGATCGGCTGACACTGCGCTGGACCCGGAACGGGAACGCCGAGACACCGACATGAACCCGTACGCCGGGCTGGTCAGCCGGTCGGCGGCGTACCTTCTGGACGTCCTGATCGTGGCCGTGACGACCGGGGCGGCAGCGATCACCTTCGCGCTGACCGCCTCGGTCCTCGGCGCGGAGGGGCGGCAGCTGGCCCGGGTCGTGCTGACGTCCTCCGTGGTGTTCCTGCCGGCGATCATGGCGGTCTACTGCGCGCTCTTCTGGATGTTGGCCGGGCGTACGCCGGGAATGGCGGTGTTCGGCCTGCGCGTCGTCGACCGCTTCGGCCGGCCGCCACGCTGGTACGCGGCGCTGGTCCGCGGCCTGCTGACGGCATACCTGCCGGTGCTGGCGTTGTGGCTGCTGGTCGACCGGCGCCACCAGGGACTTCACGACAAACTGGCCCGTACGTCGGTGCTGCGCTCACCCCGCGGGGATGAGGTGACCGTGACGACCCGGATCGCATCCTCCATGCGTGCTGACCATGGGAGTCGAGGAAGAGTTCCTGCTGTTGGATCCGGATGGGGCGGTGTCTCCACAGGCCCCGGCCGTGATGCGGAACATCGGCGGGGACGACCGGATCAAACCTGAGTACATGGCCTATCAGGTCGAGACCACCACATCCGTCTGCACCGGCCTCGGTGAGCTGCGCAGCGAACTCATCCGGCTACGGCTGATCGCCGCCGAAGCCGCCGAGGCGGCCGGTGTCCACCTGGTCGCCAGCGGGTCACCGCCGTTCCCCGGCGGGCCGCTGGACGCGCTCAGCGCCGACGACCGCTACACCGAACTGGCCCGCCGGTTCCCGGAGGCGACCGCCGCCGGCGCCACCTGCGGCTGCCACGTCCACATCGGGGTGCCCGACCGGGAACTGGCCGCCGCCGTCCTCACCCGCATCCGGCCCTGGCTGCCGGGCCTGCTGGCGCTCACCGTCAACTCGCCGGTCGCCGGAGCCAGCGACACCGGCTGGGCCAGTTACCGGTACCAGACCCAGCTGCACTGGCCGACGTTCCGGCCGCCGGGCGTGTGGCCCAGCGCCGAACGGTACGACCGGGAGGTGCGATCGCTGCTCGCCGCGGGGACGGCCATCGACGCGTCCGGCATCTACTTCCTGGCACGGCTCTCCGCCCGATTCCCGACCATCGAGGTACGGGTCGCGGACACCGGGCTCAGCGTCGCCGACACCGTCCTGTTCGCCTCTGTCACCCGGGCACTCGTCGCCACCCTCGTCGAGGACGTCGAAGCCGGGGCGAAAGTGGCGCCGCCGGCGGGCAGCCTGGTCAGCGAACGACTGCTGGCGGTGGCGCGGGGCGGGGGCCGTACCGGCGCCGAAGCGGACCGGCTGCTCGCGAAGATCACCCCGCAGCTGGACGCGGCAGGCGACACCGGCGAGGTGTACGCGGAGGTGGAGCGGTTGCGACGGGAGGGCACCGGTGCGCAGCGCCAGCGGATGCTCTTCGAGAGGTACGGGCCGACAAGCGGTTTCGTCGCCGCCCTCGCCGGCGAGACAGCCCCCCTCCGCCTCTGACCCGCCTTCCCGCGTGTGGGTTTGCGGCGTGTATGGCGGCTGAAGTCGACACGCGGGGTGCTGCCCTTCCCGCGTGTGGGTTTGGGGCGTGTATGGCGGCTGAAGTCGACACGGAAAGAGGCGCACCGGCCACCGTGGCGGGCATGCACGACGGTGACCGGCGCGGGTTCCGGGGTGGAGCGGGTCAGGAGGCCAGGATCCGTTGTTTCTGCTGTTCGAACTCGGCGTCGGTGAGCACGCCCTGTGCCTTCAGCTCACCGAGCCGGCGCAGCTGTTCGAGCTTGGCCGTGGTGGGATCGGGTTCCGGTTGCTCGGGGTAGGCGGGCTGCTGTTCGTAGTACTGCTGTTCGTCGGACTGGCGGGACCAGCGGCCCACCTGACGGCGGGAGACACGGTTGGAGACCGCGGTCGCGGTGCCCGCGACGACAGCGGTGCGGGCGATACCACGCAGAAGTCCGGG
This sequence comes from Actinoplanes utahensis, assembly GCF_016862455.1. Taxonomy (GTDB): domain Bacteria; phylum Actinomycetota; class Actinomycetes; order Mycobacteriales; family Micromonosporaceae; genus Actinoplanes; species Actinoplanes utahensis. The sequence continues at coordinate 158,551 of NZ_BOMZ01000042.1, read as the reverse complement.
CATCGTGATCACCATCCTCCGGGGGAGATGCTGCTGTGCTCTTTCTCGGTCTCGTCCAGCGCGGCGATCAGCGACTGCACCGGGATCCGGCCGCCGGCGACCAGGTGCGCCCCGTTCTCCCGGAGCTTGACGGCCAGCGGCGCCGCCCAGGTGTTCTCGTAGACCAGGATCACGGCGGCGGAGCCCGGTTCCAGCACCGCGCCGAGGTCCCGCATGTCGTCGCCACCGAGCATGCCCGAGGCGGCGCCGTGGAATGCGCCGAGCCCGCTGAGTTCGAGTTCCCGTCCTTCGACGGCGACCACGCCGCCGTCCTCCCGCCGGCGGACGAAGAGGATGTCCAGCACCCGGATGATCTTGCGATCTACCAGGTCCATCAGTAGGGGGAACGCGGTCCCGTTCAGGCTGCCGTCGGGGAACTCGACGCACAGGTAGTCGACCGGTCCCATCTCCTGCAGTTCCATCTCATCGCTCTCCCGTCTCGTAGCGGTGGGGTCAGACTGCTCGGCTCGGAGCGGAAGAGCCTCATCCGGTACGGGTGAATCGTCGAATCGGATCCTTCGGTCATTCCGGGTGCATGCGGGGTTCACCCGTGCCGGATGAGGCGACCGCGGTGGGCTCGGCGGGACCGTCGGCGGGTGGGGCGGGGCACGCCCGGCCCACACGTCTCGGCGAGGAGGAGAGATGACCAGCTCGTCATCGACGACGACAGGGTCCGGAGCGCCCGGCGAACCGGTGCCCCACCCCGCCGACGAGACCGTGCCGCGGGAGGGTGCCGCTGAAGAAGGCGGGACCGGGCCGGGGGAGACCGGGGCCGGGGCGCCGGCGAGCGCGGCGACCGTACCGGGAAGGGATGCCGAGGAGCTGGAGCGGCTGCGCGCGGAGGTCGCCGCATTGCGTGGCCAGCTGGAGACCCGGCGCCGGAGGCCGCCGAGAAGTGGCGCGATCCGCCGGACCGTCGCCGCGATCCTCGCCGCGGTGGCGGCGTTCGCGCTGGTCACCAGCGTCGTCGGGTTGTGGGCGGCGCGTACCACGCTGAACACCGACCGGTGGGTGGCCACCGTCGCGCCGTTGCCGCAGGACCCGCGGGTGAACACGGCGGTGGCGCAGTACGCCACCACCGAGGTGTTCCGGGTGCTGAACGTCGAGCAGCGGCTGCGGGACGTATTGCCGCCGCAGGCCGGGTTCGTCGTCGGGCCGATCACCGGCCAGCTGCGCGAGCAGGTCGACAAGACGGTGACGCGGGTGCTGAGCAGCGACCGTTTCCAGGCCATCTGGGCGGAGCTGAACCGGCAGGTGCATCAGCGGATGGTGGCGGTGATCGAGGGGACCAGCGCGGTGATCACCGCACGTGAGGACCGGATCGAGATCGATCTGCTGCCGCTGATCAATCAGGTGCTGCGGGAGTTGAGTGAGCAGCTGCCGACGCTGTTCGGCAAGCAGATCATGCTGCCCGACCTGAGCAGCGGCGCGATCCCGGAGAATCTGCGGCTGCGGGTCGAGGAGGCGCTCGGGGTGAGCCTGCCGGCGAACTTCGCGCAGTTCACCGTCTACGACTCCGGGCAGCTGTGGGAGGCGCAGCAGGCGGTGGCGGCCGCGAAACGGTACCTGGCGCTGTTCGTGGCGGGGACGATCCTGCTGCTGCTCGCCGCGTTCGTGATCTCGCCGGGGCGGCGCCGGACGGCGGTGCAGTTCGGGTTGTGGCTGGTGGTGGCGGCGGTGGCGATCACCGCGTTGCTGCGGGCGGTCCGCCGGCACATCCTCGGGGAGGTGCCGGCCGGGGTGTACCGCGACGGCGTGGACGCGACCATGACCACGGTGTTCAGCCTGCTCCGGGAGCGTGGCGTGCAGCTCATCGTGATCGGTGCGCTGATCGCGCTGCTGGCGTACCTGGCCGGGCCGGGGCGGATCCCGGTGTGGTTGCGGGGCGGCGTCCGGCGCGGGGCGGTCGCCGGGTGGCGGTGGACCCGGCAGGGCGGGACGTACGCGGTGCGCCGCGGGCCCGGCCTGATCGCCGGGCACCTCGACGCCTTCCGGGTGGGCGGGCTCGCCGTCGCGGCGGTGCCGGCACTGATCCTGTCGTCGTGGCAGTCGCTGCTGGTGATCGCGGTGCTGCTGGTGGCGTACGAGATCGGGGTGACCCTGATCGCCCGCAACCACGACGGTGTGCCCGCCGAACCGGTCATCCCGTGAGGCCGGCGGCGAAGGCCGCGTGGTCGGCCTCCGTCCGATCGGCGTAGGCCTCCGCGAACGGGACCATCGCCTGTTCGAACTTGGCGCTCTTGCCCAGATAGGCGGCGATCGCGAGGCGGTCGCCGCCGCGGGCGTGGGCGCGGGCCAGGGTCCAGCCGCACAGCCTCGCGTACGCGGTCATCCCCGCCGGGTCCATCTCGCTGACCGCGGCCGACCCCTTCCAGTCGCGCAGCTGGCGCACGTAGAAGTCGCGGGTCTCACCGTCGAAGCCCTCGACGGTGTGCCAGCCCAGGAAGATGTCGCTGGCCGCCTGCAGGATCCGCTGGCCGGAGACGACCCGGCGGCCGTTGCTGCCCCAGTCCGGCGCCGGTTCGGCGCCGGAGATGCCGGCCAGCACCGACGGCCCGGCCTCCTTGACCTGCAGCAGCAGCGGGTCCTGATCGTCGCGGCCGGTCAGCAGCACGATCCAGCAGCGGGTGCCGACGCTGCCGACGCCGACCACCTTGCGGGCCAGGTCGACGAACTCGAACTTGTCGAACAGGTGCCGCCGGTCGTCGGCGAGGCTGTCGCGGTACCCGGCCAGCAGCTCGCGGATCTGGTCCTCCAGGACCTTGCGGGCCACCCCGGGCAGCAGGTCGCCGATCGGCACCACCAGCGGCGGGTCGGCGACGATCCGCCGGCCGGCGTCGGTCACCGCGGTCAGCCGGTGGTAGGCCTGCAGGCTGTCGCGGGTGCGGGCCTTGGCCCCGGCCCGGGCGATCCGATCGCTGCGCCGCCTGCCGAGCCCGTCGCCGAGACGTTCGCGCAGCTCGTCGATGTCGGCGCGGGCGTACCAGACGTCGAGTTCGCGCATCGCCGCGAACTCCCGTATGGCGGCCCGGTAGCGTTCGGCGGCCGCGAGCACCACGGCGGCCCGCTGGCGGCGTTTGAAGCCGTTCTCCCGCCCGGCCAGGGCGAGGCTCGCGACGAGCCGTTTGACATCCCACTCGAAGGGGCCGGGATGGGTCTCGTCGAAGTCGTTGAGGTCGAAGACCAGCCGGCGTTCCGGTGACGCGTAGACGCCGAAGTTGAACAGATGGGCGTCGCCGCAGAGACGGCTGGTCAGCCCGGTGGAGGGGGCGGCGGCCAGGTCGGCGGCCATCAGCACGGCGGCGCCGCGGTAGAAGGCCAGCGGCGAGGCCGCCATCCGCTGGTGCCGGATCGGCAGCAGTTCCGGGACCCGGCCGGTCTCCTGGGCGGTGAGCAGCGCGACCGGGTCGGGCCGGTCGGCGGCCGGGCTGAAGTCGGCGTGCGCGCCCGGTGCGATCCGGTCGCGAGCCGCCCGCCCGGCCGCCTCCCGAGCGGCCGGGTCACGCGACGGTGTGGTCACCGAAGGTCTCCATCAGCATGCCCTTCTCCTCATCGGTGAGGTTCGTGGCGATCAGCTTCTGGTGCATCCCGTGGAACCGCTCGCCGAGCCGGTCCAGGTTGCCGTGGTCGGTGACCAGGAACAGCGCCGAGGTGCCCTCGGTGACCTCCAGCCGGATGGTCTCCAGCTGCTCGCGGTCGATACCGGTGCCCTCGGTGGCCTTGACCAGGGCGCCGATGCCCGCGCCGACCGCGCCACCGATCACCGGGACCAGGAACAGGCCGCCGATCACGATGCCCCAGAACGCGCCCCAGCCGGTGACCCGCCAGGTGCTGGAGTGTTCATGGTGGGTCTCCGGTCTGGCCGCGCCTTTCGGCCAGGTGACCACCGCGTAGTCGACGATGTGCACCAGGCCCTCGGCGGCGGCGTCCTTCAGGATGTGGGCGTAGCGTTCGGCCCGTTCGGGTTCGTCGAACTTCCATACCGTGAACGTCGTCATGGCCGTCATCGTCCGGCCGTGCCGTCCCCGGTCACCTCATCCCGGGGGAGCGATCCTCCGCCGAGCAGCCCGTTCAGCCAGCGCGTCGACGGGTCGACGTCGATCAGCAGGCCCTTCGCGAGCAGGGTCAGCGGGATGGCCAGCAGCGCCCCCAGCGCCCCGAGCACCCAGGCCCAGAAGATCAGCGACAGGAACGAGACGGTCGCGGACAGCCCCACCGCGTCCCCGACGATCTTGGGCTGGATCACCGACTGGATGATGAAGTTGACCACGCAGTAGACGGCGATCACCCACAGCATCAGATCGGGCCCACCCTGCAGCAGGCCGAGCAGGGCGGGCGGGATCAGCCCGATCACGAAGCCGACGTTCGGGATGTAGTTGGTGATGAACGACAGCAGCCCCCACAGCAGCGGCAGCGGAATCCCCATCGCCCACAGCAGCACCGTGTCGAAGGCCGCCACGATCAGGCCGAACACCGTCGTCACCAGCAGGTAGCGCCGGGTTCCGGTGGCGAACGAGTGGAGCGCCCCGATCACCTCCGGGCGCTCCGCCCCGGCCGTCCGTAGCTTGGCCGGGAAACCCACCGTGTCCAGGCACATGAACAGCAGCACGGCGAGCACGAACACCGAGTTCGACAGGGCGCTCGCCAGGCCGCCGAACAGGACCTCCAGCAGACGTGCGAAGGAGCCCGGCTCCACCCCGGCCACCGCGCCGCGCAGCTGCTCGGCGTCGATGCCGAACCCGCTGAGCGTGGCGACCAGGTCGTCGCGCAGGGCGGTGAACTGCGCCTGGTACTGCGGCAGCAGCTCGATCAGCCGGGACACCGAGACGGCCAGCGCCGTGCCGAGGGCGAACAGTCCCGCGTAGACGGTGACGATGGTGGCCGTGGCGGCCACCCAGACCGGCGCGCCCCGGGCGCGCAGCCAGCCGGTGATCGGGCTGGCCGTGACAGCGAGCATCAGGGCCAGGAAGACCGGGCCGACGATGTCCGCGACGCCGCGCATCCCGGCCACCAGCACGACCAGGCAGGCCGAGCCGAGCAGTACTATCACGCCACGCGGAAGCCCGGCGGCACCGATCCCGTGATCGGTGCCGGCCGGGCGGAGATCAGTACTTGACCTCACGGCCGTGGGCGCAGAGCGCGTAGATCACGATGACGTCCAGGGCGATCACGATGGTGGACCAGATCGGGTAGGCCGGCAGGAAAGCCAGGTTCACCAGAGCGCTCAGCACCGCGATGATGATGCCGACGACCCGGGCCCAGGTCTGCCCGGCCAGAATGCCGAGGCCGGTGCCGACCGCGATCAGGCCGAGGATCAGGTGGGTCCAGCCGTAGGCGCTGAAGTCCACCGGCACCACCAGGCCGGCTTCGGTGGTCAGATAGAACTCGTCACGGAACAGGGCGATCACACCCTCGATCGCCTGGAATCCGCCGAGCATCAGAAGCATGACGCCGGCGAAGACCACCATCCCCACCCAGCCGGTGGGCTGCCGGCGTCCGGAGGGCCCATACGGCTCGTCGAACGACTGCCGCGACGCCTCTGTGTCGGTCATGGTTGTCTCTCCCTCGTACGGGGTCCGTGGTTGCGGGCCGATCCTGTCGCCGGACCGGTCACGGTCACGCCATCCGTGACGGATGAAACGCTGACCAGCTCCACACCGGACCCGGTGAGCCGCGACAGCAGCAGTTCCAGATCGGTGTGCGAGAGCCGCCCGTGGATGGTGCTCTGGTAGGGCAGCGTCCGGCAACGGAGGTCGCTGAGCGCCATCCGGAGCAGTGGGCCGAGGAAACCGCGAACCCTGATCTCGTAACGCTCCTGCATGGCGTCCTCTCCTTCCGTCGGATCCCAGAGTCGCCTCCGGAAGCGGCGCCGTACTTCCTCCCACAGGGATGAGGCCGGTCACCGCCGGCCCGTGGCTGACTGATCGGGACGTGATGAGGCACGGAAGGAGTTCGACATGGCAACACTGGTCGCCATCGGGTACCCCGACGAGACCACGGCGACAGCGGCGTCGCTGGAGGCGAACCGACTGGCCAAGGATCTGATCATCCAGCCGGACGCGATCGCGGTGATCATCCGGGACCGCGAGGGCAAGTTCCACGTGACCACCAACCACCACGCGGTGGGCGGTGGCGCCACCTGGGGCATGTTCTGGGGCCTGCTCTTCGGGATGCTGTTCTTCATCCCGATCCTCGGCATGGCGGTCGGCGCGGGCCTCGGTGCTCTCACCGGCAAGCTCGCCAAGGGCGCCATCAACAAGGAGTTCCAGCAACGGATCCGCGACGAACTGCAGCCCGGAACCTCGGCGCTGTTCCTGGTCGTCGAGGCCGTCACGCCGGACAAGGCCGTCGAGGCGCTCAGCAAGTACGGCGGCACGGTGCTCAAGTCCTCCCTGCCGAAGGAGACCGAGGCCGAGCTGCAGGAGGCTCTGCACGGCGGTGAGCAGCGGTAACGTCCGCCCTCTCACCAGACGCCGCCCGGGTTGCCCCGGGCGGCGTCTTGGCGCGTATGGCGATTCATCCGTGCCGGGGGACGTAGCGGCGGGCCGGCCGGGACGAGCCTGAGGGCATGGCCATCAACAGTGAGCAACGGCGCCTTCACGATGCGGATACATCCGCCGTGCCCTGGCGGATGTGGGGACCGTACCTCAGCGAGCGGCAGTGGGGCACGGTCCGGGAGGACTACAGCCAGGGCGGGGACGCCTGGACCCATCTCAGTCACGACGACGCGCGGTCCCGGCCGTACCGGTGGGGTGAGGACGGCATCGCCGGGTTCAGCGACGACGAGCAGTCGCTCTGCCTGGCCGTGGCGATGTGGAACGGCAACGACCCGATCCTCAAGGAACGGTTCTTCGGGCTGACCAACGCCGAGGGCAACCACGGTGAGGACGTCAAGGAGTACTGGTTCTACGTCGACGCCACGCCGACCCACTCCTACCAGCGGATGGTCTACAAGTATCCGCACGCGGCGTACCCGTACGAGGATCTGATCGTCAACAACCGCGACCGTGGCCGCCAGGACTTCGAGTACGAGCTGCTCGACACCGGGATCTTCGATGGCGACCGGTACTTCGACGTGGTCGTCGAGTACGCGAAGGCCGGCCCCGAGGACATCTTGGGCCGGATCACCGTGCACAACCGCGGCCCGGAGGCGGCGAGCCTGCGCCTGCTGCCCACGTGCTGGTTCCGCAACACCTGGTCGTGGGACCGGCCGGAGCCCAAGCCGGCGCTGCGGGCCGCGGGCGAGCACGTCGAGGCGGTCCACCACAAGCTCGGCACCCGCTGGTTCACCGTGCTCGGCGGGTTCCCGATGCTGTTCACCGAGAACGAGGACCCCGGCAAGGACGCCTTCCACCGGTACGTGGTGCACGGCGACACCGGCGCCGTGAACCCGGACGGGACCGGCACCAAGACGGCCGCCGACGTGGCCCTCGACGTGCCGGCCGGCGGCTCGGTCACCGTCCGGTTCCGGCTCTCCGAGCAGCCCGCGTCCTCGTCGGAGGCCGAGTTCGACGAGGTCGTCGACATGCGGCGGGCCGAGGCCGACGAGTTCTACGCCGGCATGCTCGACCCGCGCCTGGGCGACGACGAGCGGCAGGTGGTCCGGCAGGCCCTGGCCGGGATGCTGTGGAGCAAGCAGTACTTCGGCTACGACGTGGAACGCTGGCTCACCGGGCACGGCCTGGACCCGCTCGCCGCCAAGGGGATCCGCAACGGCGACTGGTTCCACATGATCTGCAACGACGTGATCTCCATGCCGGACAAGTGGGAGTACCCCTGGTTCGCCGCGTGGGACCTGGCGTTCCAGACCATCCCGCTGGCCGTGGTCGACCGGGAGTTCGCCAAGGGCCAGCTGGAGCTGCTGCTGAGCCGCCGCTACCTGCATCCGAGCGGGCAGATCCCGGCGTACGAGTGGAACTTCAGCGACGTCAACCCGCCGGTGCACGCCTGGGCCACCTACCTGGTGTACGAGCTGGACAAGGCACGCCGTGGCGGGCACGGCGACCACGCCTGGCTGGAGGCGATCTTCCACAAGCTGGCGAAGAACTTCACCTGGTGGGTCAACCGCAAGGACCACGACGGCAACAACGTCTTCCAGGGCGGCTTCCTCGGCCTGGACAACATCGGCGTCTTCGACCGCAGCGCGCCGCTGCCCACCGGCGGCTACCTGGACCAGGCCGACGGCACCGCGTGGATGGCCCTGTACTGCCAGAGCATGCTGCAGATCGCCCTGGAGCTGTCCCAGCGCGACGAGGTCTACCTGGAGCAGGCGCAGGCGTACTTCGAGCACTTCGCCTGGATCGCGGTGGCGGTCGGCCACGAGACCGGCAGCGCGGCCATGTGGGACGAGGAGGACGGGTTCTTCTACGACCTGCTGCGGCTGCCGGACGGCAGCGCGGAGAGGCTGCGGGTGCGGTCGCTGGTCGGCCTGCTGCCGCTGGCGGCGACGACGGTGTACGAATCCCTCGTCACGTCCCGGTACCCGCAGCTCATCGAGGGTGTGCAGGACTTCGTGAACCGGCATCCCAGCGTCAGTTCGGTGCTGTCGCGAGGGCGGGCGCTCGGCCGGCACGGGCAGCACCTGCTGGCGCTCTTCGACGAGAACCGGCTGCGGCGCATCCTCGCCCGGCTGCTCGACGAGGAGGAGTTCCTCAGCCCGTACGGCATCCGCTCGCTCTCCCGGCACCACCGCGACCACCCGTTCGAGTTCCGCGTCGCCGACCGGACGTACTCGGTCACCTACCAGCCGGCCGAGTCCGACAGCGGCATGTTCGGCGGCAACTCCAACTGGCGCGGCCCGATCTGGTTCCCCGCCAACGTCCTGGTGATCCGTGCCCTGATGAACCTGTACGTGGGCTACGGCGACGACTTCACCGTGGAGTGCCCGACCGGCTCCGGGGTGAAGATGACGCTGTTCGAGGTGGCCCGGGAGATCTCCGGCCGGCTCACCGCGATCTTCCTGCCGGGCCCGGACGGCAGGCGCCCGGTGCACGGCGGCCAGGACGTCTACGCCACCGAGCACTGGCGTGACCTGATCACCTTCAACGAGTACTTCCACGGCGACAACGGGGCCGGCCTGGGCGCCGCCCACCAGACCGGCTGGACCGGCCTGGTCGCCGTCTTCCCGAACGTGTTCGCCGGGCTGTCCGGGGTGGACCTGCTGGACAACGGCATGGCCGGCGTCCTGCAGCAGGCGCCCGGCGTCAAGGAGGAGCGATGAGCAGCGGATGGCCGGCGGCGCCGGCGGTGTACGAGATCTTCACCTGGCCCTGGCTGACCGGCCTGAGCCGCCGGTACGGCAGGGACGTCACCCTCGGCGACGTGCCCGGTGAGGTGTGGGACGAGGTGGCCGTGCCCGGCGTGGACGCGGTCTGGCTGATGGGCGTCTGGGAACGCAGCCCGGCCGGTCTGGCCGTTGCGCACGCGAACGACGGCCTGCAACGGTCCTTCCGGGAGGCGTTGCCGGACCTGGCCGAGGCGGACGTGGTCGGTTCGCCGTACTGCGTGCGCCGTTACCGGGTCGACGAGCGGCTCGGCGGGACGGAGGGGCTGGCCCGGGCCCGGGCCGAACTGCGGGCGCGCGGGGTCCGGCTGGTGCTCGACTACGTGCCCAACCACGTGGCCCCGGACCATCCGGCGACGATCGAGCATCCGGAGTGGTTCGTGCAGGGCGGCCCGGAGGATCAGGCGGCCGATCCGGCGGGCTGGTTCACCGTGGCCGGTCGGGTGCTCGCCAACGGCAGGGACCCGTACTTCCCGCCGTGGCCGGACGTGGCCCAGCTCAACGCGTTCGACCCGGGGCTGCGGGACGCGGCGGTGGAGGTGCTGACCGGCATCGGCGAGCAGTGCGACGGGATCCGCTGCGACATGGCGATGCTGCTCACCAACGAGGTGTTCGCCCGGACCTGGGGCAGGTACGTGGGGGAGGCGCCGGCCGCGGAGTTCTGGCCGGCCGTCATCGAGCGGGTACACCGGCGGCACCCGGACCTGGTACTGATCGCCGAGGCGTACTGGGACATGGAGTGGACGCTGCAACGGCAGGGCTTCGACTTCTGCTACGACAAGCGGCTCTACGACCGGCTGGCGCATGAGGACGCCGAGTCGGTGCGCAAGCATCTGGCCGCCGACCGGGACTACCAGGACGGGCTGATCCGGTTCCTGGAGAACCACGACGAGCCGCGGGCGGCGGCGACCCTGCCGGGCGGGCGGGGCCGGGCCGCCGCTGTGGCGATCGCCACCCTGCCGGGTGCGGTGCTCTGGCACGACGGGCAGTTCGAGGGACGGCGTACCCGGTTGCCGGTGTTCCTGGCCCGCTTCCCGGACGAGCCCGCCGACCCGGACCTGGCGGCCTTCCACCACCGGCTGCTGGCCGTGGCCCGGCCGGTGCGCGAGGGACGCTGGCGGCAGCTCGACACCCGTGGCTGGCCGGACAACCAGACCCACCGGGAGGTGCTGACCTGGGCCTGGCACGGCGACGAGACGCCACACCACATCGTCGTGATCAATTTCAGTGACCGGCCGGCCCAGGCCATGGTCGAACTGCCCTGGCCGCGGCTGGCGGGGCGGTCCTGGCGGCTGGCCGATCAGCTGAGCGGCCAGGTCTTCGAGCGGGACGGTGACGAGCTGGCCGGCGCCGGCCTGTACATCGATCTTCCTGCATGGGGATCGCATATTGTGACGCTAAGTTAACGTCAAAAGCACTCACCGTAACCGAACTATCCGATCCGGACGATGTGCGATGCGGGCGACGCGACGACTCTGAACGAGGAGATCGAACAAGGCGACTTTTCTGGGGGTAGCCGACGTGTCGACTGAACCGATGAATGATCCGGACGCTTCGCTGCTCGCTTCGAAGTTCGCCGTTCCGGCGGCACCGCCGTTCATGGTGGCCCGGCCGGCCCTGATGGACCGGGTGACCGCGGGTGTGCAAGCCCCGGTCACCCTGGTCACCGGCGTGGCCGGCAGCGGCAAGACCCAGCTGCTGGCCTCCTGGGCGCGCAGCCGGGCGGTGGACTGGCCGATCGCCTGGATCACCCTCGAACACGGCGACGAGCAGGCGCCGACGTTCTGGACCTATGTGGCCGAAGGGCTGCGCCGGGCCGGTGTGGCGGTTCCGGCGATCACCGGCGGCGTGGTCGGCCGTCCGGTGCTCAGCCGTCTCGCGGCGGCTGTCGGGGAACACCCCACACCGGTCGTCCTGATCCTCGACGGCGCCTCCCAGCTGCCTGGCCGGGACTGGGCGACCGGCCTGGACTTCCTGATCAGCCACGCCGACCGGCTGCGGGTGGTGCTCACCGGCAGGTGGGACCCGCCGCTGCCGCTCTACCGGTACCGGCTGGCCGGCGAACTGCACGAGCTGCGCACCGCCGACCTGGCGTTCACCCCGGCCGAGGTGGCCCGGCTGATGCGCCTGCACGGCGTCGAGCTGGGCGAGCCCGAGGTGGCCATGCTCGTCGAGCACACCGAGGGCTGGGCGGCCGGGATCCGGCTCTGCGCCTGCGTGCTGCAGGGCGACGTGGACACCGCGCGCCTGGTCGGCACGATCTCCGGGGACGAGTCCACGATCGCCGAGTACTTCATCGGCGAGGTGCTGCGCCGGCAGCCGCCGGAGACCCGGCGGTTCCTGCTGGAGACCAGCGTCCTGGACACCTTCACCCCGGAGCTGGCCGCCGCCGTCACCGCCCGGCCCGGCGCGTCACGCATGCTCGCCGAACTGACCCGGGAGAACGCGTTCATCCAGCCGGTCGCCACCGGCAGCACCCTGTACCGCTACCACCGGCTCTTCGCCGAACTGCTGCGCGCCCAGCTGGCCTGGAGCGAACCCGACGAGGTGGCCCTGCTGCACCAGCGGGCCGCGATGTGGCTGGCCGCCCACGGGCACCTGGCCGAGGCGGTCGGGCACGCGGTCCAGGCCGGCGACTGGGCCGGCGCGGCCGGCATGGTGATCGAGGACTACGCGTTCGGCACCCTCGTCCTGGAAGGGGGATCCGGCCGGCTCGGCGCGCTGTTCGCCCGGATGCCCGATCACCTGGAGTCACCCGAGGCGGTGATGGTCCGGGCGGCCATCGCGTACGGCGACGGCGACCACCATCGGGCCGCCGAGCAGTTCACCTACGCCAGCAAGCTGCTCAGCATCCGCGGCAGCAACTGCGGCGACGGTCTGACCGTGTCCTGCTTCCTGATGCGGCTGCTGCTGCTCGCCCACGGCGCCGAACCCGAGCAGGTCGCCCACCTGGCCCCGGTCGCGCAGACCTTCCTGGCCGTGGCGCCGGAACAACGGCTGGCGCGTCATCCCGAACTGCGGATGCTGCTGCTGGCCGCCGAGGGCGCGGCTCGCAGCGGCAGCGGCGCCGTCGACGAGGCGGTCACGGTGCTCACCGAGGCGGCGGCGATCGCGCCGCCCGGCGCGGAGACGGTGCGGATCGGCTGCCTGGAACACATCGCGCTGCTGGAGGCGTACCGCGGCCGGCTCGGGCGGGCCGAGACGGCTGCCCGCCAGGCGAACGACCTGGCCGGCCAGTGCGGGCTGGACCGGGGCCGCCGGCCGGCCGGCGCCGAGGTGGCGCTGGCCTGGGTGGCCCTCGAACGCTACGACATCGAGGCCGCCGACCGGCACCTGCGCGCCGCCCAGCCGCACTGCGGCCCGAACGCGACCGGCCCGGCGCCGGCGGCGTTCGCCCTGGTCCGGTCCCGGCGGTTGCAGACCCGCGGGGAGTTGCGGCAGGCCGGGACGGTGCTGGCCGCGGCCGCCGAGAACGGCGACGCGGCGCCGCGCTGGCTGAGCCGGGAGATCCGGTTGAGCCGGGCCCGCCTGCTGATCGCCGCCGGGCGGCCGGCTGACGCCGAGGAACTTCTGGTGGGGTACGCCGAGACGGCCGGCCCCGACGTGTCGGTGGCCCGGGCCGCGCTGCTGATGGCCCGGGGGGACACCGCGGCGGCGTACGCCATGGCACGGGCCGTGGCCGACGCGGCGGGCGTGCCGGCGCCGGTGGCCCTCGACGCGTGGCTGCTGCTGGCGATGCTGGCGGCCGGCCGCAACGACGCCGCCGAGGCCCGGGAGGCGCTGCGGCGGGCGCTGCGGGTGGCCGCCCCGGAGTCGTACCGGCGGCCGGTGCACCAGGTGTGGAGCGATCTGCGGCGGCTGTTGCGTGACGACGGCGCGCTCACCGAGCAGTACCGCAACCTGGGCGTGCCGGCCACCGGGACGTCGGTCGCCGAACCGGTGGTGGTCGAGTCGCTCAGCAGGCGGGAGCTGGACGTGCTCCGCGGGATGGCCGACATGCTGCCGACCGAGGAGATCGCCGCGTCCATGTACGTCTCGGTCAACACCGTGAAGACCCACGTCCGCAGCATCCTGCGCAAGCTGTCCGCGTCCCGGCGCAACGAAGCGGTGCGCCGGGCGCGGGCGATGCGCTTGATCTGACTCAGGCGTGCCGGTGGCGGCGCAGCTCGCCGCCGTGCGCGCAGAGTCCGTAGATCACCAGGAGCTGACCGCAGATCATGATGCTGAACCAGAACGGCGAGTTGGCCAGGAGCAGGAAGCTGACCAGGGCGGCCGCCGCGGTGAACAGGACGGCGATGATCCTGGCCCAGATCAGCCCGCGCAGCACGCCGACGCCGGCCGCGATGCTGATCAGGCCGCAGATCAGATGACCCCAGCCCCACGCCGTGGCGTCCAGTTCGAACAGCATGCCGTCCCCGGTGACCATGTAGGCCTGGTCGCGGGCCAGCGCGGTGATGCCCTCCACCAGCTGGGCCGTGCCCAGGCAGAGCAGCATGATCCCGCCGAACACCGCCAGGCCGGCGCCGCCGGACATGCCGGCCGAGCCGGGCGTGCCCGGTGGGGTGCGGCTCCCGGGGGCGGCGGGGTGGTCGATCGTCATCGAGGTCCTCCTTCGTCGATCCGTCCGGGTCAGCGTGCGGCCCACCGGGTGGGAGGCGCCTCGTGCGGGGCGGATGAGAAGCACGGCGAAACATGCAACTTGCACGCTGGGGAAACTCTTTGTTCCCCGGTGCGCGCGAATACCGGCTGTTGTCGTCCCTGAACGGATTGTGTTTCCGTGACCGGGACGGCTGGGGGCGGTCGTTTCTTTTTCACGAGGGCAGCGGGTCGGGGTCACCGCACGCGAAGCGGTGCGATCCGGCATGCCCGCCGGGGTCTTGGGGGATGGACAATGCAGGAACGTGTCACCGGCCGTGCACCCGTGGCGATACGGGTCCAACACATCGGCCCGCCCCGGCTTCCCGCCGGGCTGATCTGGCGGGCCCGCCTCGCCGAGACTCTCGACACCGGGGTACGGCGGGCCGCCACCACGATCTGCGCCGGGCCGGGCTGGGGCAAGACCGCGCTGGCCGCCTCCTGGGCCGCGGCCCGCTCGATGTCCGGGCCGGTCGCCTGGCTCACCGCCGGCGCCCAGCACAACCAGCCGTACGCCTTCTGGTCCGATCTGATCCTGGCCCTGCGCACCGCCGGCGCCATCCCATCCGGCCTGCCCTTCCCGGACGCCGGCCCCCGCAACGGCGACGAGCCGGCTTTCCGCCGCGAGTTCGGCGCGGCCGTCACCGGCCTGACCACCCCCGTCGCCGTCGTCCTCGACGACCTGCACGAGATCACCGACCCGCGCGTCCTCAACGGGCTCGGCGGCATGCTCGGCCACCTCGCCGAGCGGATGCGGTTCGTGCTGATCACCCGCCGCGAGCCGGCCCTGCCGCTGCACCGGCTGCGGGCCGCCGGCGACCTCACCGAGATCCACGCCGGCGACCTCGCGTTCCGGGCCGACGAAGCCGCCGCCCTGCTCGCCGGGCGAGGCCGCGGCCGGTCCCCGGAGGCGCTCGCCGCCCTGGTGCGCCGGACCGAGGGCTGGGCCGCCGGGCTGCGCCTGGCCGCCGACAGCACCGACCCGGCCGCCGCCGACGAGGACGTCGAGGAATACCTGCTCCGCGAGGTGCTGCCCGGCCAGGACGACGAGGTCCGGCGATTCCTGCTGCGCACCAGCATCCCGGACCGGATCTGCGCCGAACTCGCCGACGCCATCACCGGCGGGCACGACGGCCGCCGGATGCTGGAAGAGCTCACCCGGGCCAACCTGTTCGTCAAGCGGTCCGGCGACGGCCGGTGGTACCGCTACCACCCGCTCTTCCGGTCCGCCCTGCGCCGCCGGGCCGCGCTGCGCTGGCCCGAGGCGCCGCGCCGGCTGCACCTGGCCGCCGCCCACTGGTACGAGAAGAACGGCAACGCCCTGGCCGCGATCACCCACGCCGCGGCCGGCGAGGACTGGGAACTGACCGCCCGGATCGTGGTCCGGCGCGGCCTGCCGCTGTTCGTCTCCGCCGACCTGGCGCAGTTCGTCGGCGTGCTGCGGCGCATCCCGCCCGAGATGCTCCCGGCCACGGCCGAACTCGCGGTGTGCGCGGTGCTGCTGGCGTACGCCCGCGGTGATCTCGTGGGGGTGCAGCGCCGCATCACCGCAGCCCGCGCCATGCTCGCCGGCCGCGGCGACATCGCCCGGTCGGAGATCGGCGCGGCGCTGAGCGTCCTGGAGAGCGCCGCCGTGATCCGCTGGCAGGGCGACATGCCGTACCTGCACCAGGCCGCCACCGACCTGCTCACCGAACTGGCCGGGCTGACCTGGGACCAGTCGCCGGCCCTGCTGCAGTACCGCGCGATGACCCTCAACCAGAAAGCCGCGGCGATGCTGTGGAGCGGCCGGTTCGACCACGCCGACCGCTATCTGTGGGCCGCCGCCACCGCCGCCCGGACCGCGGACGTCCCCTACTTCGAGATCAACTCGTACGCGCTGCTCAGCCAGCTCGCCGTCTTCCAGGGCTCGCTGCGGGAAGCCGCCGAACACGTGGCGACCGCCCGCGGCATCGCCCGCCGCATCGACGCCGAGGGCCGGGCCGCGATCGGACCGGCCTACCTGGCCGAAGCCCTGATCGAATCGGAACGCGGCCGGGAACCCGAAGCCGAGGAAGCCCTGCGCCGGGCCCTGCGCGCGCTCGGCGAACTCCCCGAAGCGGCCCAGGCGATGATGGCCGGACTGGTCCGGGTCCGGCTGACCCTGGACCGGGGCGAGGTCTCCGGCGCCCGCGCCCTCCTCACCCAGCTACGCGCCGAAGCCGGGCCACTGCTGATCGCGCCGCAGGTGGACCGCCTGTTCGACCTGGCCGCCGCGGAGATCCGGCTCGCGATGGGCGACCCGCACGCGGTCCTGAGCCGGTACGCCGGCCGGTCCCCGCTGTCCGCCGCCGAACAGCTCTGCCTCGCCCGCGCCCACCTCGCCACCGGCGACCTCGGCATCGCCGAGATCCTGCTCGCCCGGGTCCGGGACGGCGCCGACCGGATCTCCGCCGTCGGCGCCTGGATCTTCACCGCCCTCACCGCCGACGCGCAAGGCCGCAGCTCGGTGGCGAGCGACGCCCTCGGCCACGCGCTCGCCGCCGCCGAACCGGAACGGATCCGGCGGCCGTTCCACCGGTTCGACGCCCAGCGTGTGCTCGTCCTGGCGGAACGCCAGCAATGGCTCACCGAACTGCGCGGGGCAGCCGGCGACGGGGTGCTCGCCGAGATCACCGGGGAGCTCCCGCTGGTGTCCGCGGCGGCGCAGTCCGGGCCGCTCAGCGAACGTGAAGTGGACGTGCTGCAGTACCTGCCGACCGTCCTGACCGCGGCCGAGATCGCCGAGAACCTCGGCATCTCGGTGAACACGGTGAAGGCGCACATGCGCTCGATCTACCGCAAGCTCGGCGCGGCCCGCCGCCGCGAGGCCGTCATCCAGGCCCGCCAGTCCGGCCTCCTCTGACCCCCTTCGGGGCGTGTCGGTTTGGGGCGCGCATGACGGCCGTATTTCACACGCTGTCGGGTGTGTGGGTTTCGGGCGCGCATGACGGCCGTACTCCACACGCTCTCGGGTGTGTGGGGTCGGGGTGCGTGTGACGGCCGGGGGAAGGGTTCTACGGGTTGGTCACGGCGGCCAGGGTGACGAACGCGACGGGCACGCCGAAGAGGACGAGCCACACCCACAATGCCGGTCTGCCCCGCTTCTGCCACACCCACACCAGCACGGGCGCCAGGATGACGAGGTCGACGAAGAGGGCGAAGAATCCCAGCGCCATTCCGTGCCCGAACTGCTCGCCGGGCCCGGTGGTCGCGACCGCTTCGCCGTCCGGCAGGTAGAAGAGCCCGAACGCCAGCAGCAGGACGGTGAACCCCGCTCCCAGCCGGCGCAGGAGGGTGTTGAGTCGCCGGTAGCAGACGGCGAAGAGCGCGCACCAGACGGCCGGGAACAGCGCCGTCGCCAGCCCGGACAGGGTCAGCGCCACCGGGGTGCAGGTGGTGACGGCGCAGGCGAGTTCTCCCGAGCCGTCGCGGACCCGCAGTCCGTAACCCACGACGACCCACGCCATGGCCAGGAATGCGGCGGCGCCCGCCACGACCACCAGGCCGGCCCAGCGCGGGCCCTCGTTCACCCGCTCGACGGGGCCGTGTCCGTCACGCCGATCACTCATCGACGCGAAGCGTACCGGCCGCCCGCCATACGCGGTGCGCCCGGCCGGTCCGGCAGTACTCGCCGCATTCCTTCCCCTCGCTCGTGCCCACCGGCGGCCGGCGGTGGGTTCGGGGGATCACTCGTGTGGGGTGATGTCGGGGTGGTGCGGCGGGCCGGACGCTGGGGGCATGACCGATGTCGCAGAGCCGTGGCCGGGTGTGGCCACCGAATTCCGCAAGCAGCCGTTCCCCTGGTGGACCCTGCTGGTCACCGGCCTGTTCGCGGTGCTGCTCGGGCTCGCCGTGCTGATCTGGCCGGACATCTCGCTGCGGGTGATGGCCGCGCTCACCGGCGTCTGGCTGCTGTTCGGCGGCCTGGCCCGGATCGTCGCGGCGTTCCTGCCGACCGGCGCCGGTGTCGGGCGGAGTGTGCTGTCCGGCATCGTCGGCATCGTCGTGCTGATCGCCGGCCTGCTCTGCCTGCGGAACCTGGTGACCGGGCTGGCGGTGCTGGCGCTGGTCTTCGCGACCACCTGGATCCTCAGCGGCCTCGCCCTGGTGCTGGCGGCGGCGCCGGCGCGCGGGCCGTCACGGGCCGCGCTGGTGATCGTGGGCGCGATCTCGATCCTGGCCGGGGTGGTCTTCGTCGTCACGCCCGCTCTGTCGCTCGGGACCCTGATCCTGATGACGGGCGCCGGCAGCATCGTGGTGGGTCTGGCCGAGGTGATCCTGGCTTTCGTGATCCGGCGGGACCAGGGCTGATCCCGGGTTCTCCGTGGAGGTCAGGATTCCGCCCAGGACGGCGGTCAGGAGCAGGCAGAACGACAGTATATAGAGCCAGCCGATGTAGGTGAAGGCCAACCCGATCGTCCCGTACCGGTCGGCGCTGGACTGCAGGGCGCGCGGCAGATAGACGGCGCCTGCCGCCCGTACCCCGATCATGGCGACGGCGAAGAGCCCGCCGGTCATCAGCAGTTTCGGCCACGGCACCACCGGCCCGAGCAGGATCCGCGGCAGCGCGACGGCCAGTGCGAGGTCGGCCAGGACGGTGAGCAGCACGGTTCCGGCCCGGGGCGCGGGCAGCATCCCGACCAGGCCGTTGAGCAGCCGGATCACGATGAGGAACGCGGCGAGCATCAGCACCGAGCCGATCTGCCATCCGGTCGCTGCCGCTCCGGCGCGGCGGCCGGGGACGGTCCACACCGTCCGGTACGCCCGGACCAGCGCCCGGGCCAGCCCGGTCGCCGACAGGATCACGATGAGGCAGCCGGCCACCCCGAACGCGTTGCTCTGCCGGTCGCTCAGCGCCTCGTCGAGGAGCCGGGCGCTGACGTCCGGCATCCGGAGCAGGCCGTGCAGATCGTCCCGGAGGCCACTGCCGGCCAGCGCGCCCAGCATGATCAGCAGCGGGAACACCGACGTGAACGCCTGCGCCGCGAGGGTCATCGACCGGTCGAAGATCTGCACCCGGACCAGCTCGCCGGCGGTCCGCAGCAGCACCGCCCCGGTCCGGTGCCCGAGCACCAGCGCGGCCCGTGGGCGCAGCCACCGCGGCACGGCGTCCAGCACCCTCGGGGTCAGGTCATCGGGCTCGTTCACTCTGCCATGGTCGAGGCCGGGTCCGGGGCGCGGCATCATCCGGCACGGATGGGGACCGGCCCGGCCGGGCGGCCGGACACTGGCTGCCATGACACGCGCCCTGGTGACCGTGGTTCTCGGCGTCGCCGTGACGGGCGCCGTCATCGGTGTCCTGCCCGGCATCTCCGCCGACGACGCCTGGGCGGTGCTGGCCGCCGCGATCCTGCTCGGGCTGATGGGCGCACTGCTGCGCCCGCTGCTGGTGACGTTGCTGTCGACGGCCGGCTGGGTCGCGGTGCTGTTCGGCTGGCTGGTCACGCAGGCCCTGCTGGTGTGGGCGGCGCTGCACCTGACTCCGGGTGTGCACGTGGACGGGTTCTGGCCGGCGTTCTGGGCGTCCTGGCTGGGCGCGGTCCTGATGAGCATCGGGTTGTGGTTGATCACCGCGGGCCAGCCGGGCGCGGCCACCCGGCACCTGCTGCGGGTGAACCGGCATTTCCGGCGCAGTGTGCCGCCGATCAGCACGCCGGGCCTCCTGATGATCCAGATCGACGGGCTGTCGGCGCCGCTGGCCCGCTGGGCGATCGAGGCCGGCAACCTGCCGACCCTGGGCCGGTGGCTGCGGTCCGGCGGGCACACCTTCACCGAGTGGCACGTGGAGTTGCCGGCGACGACGCCGGCCAGCCAGGCGGGGCTGCTGCACGGCGCGAGCGACCGGGTTCCCGCTTTCCGGTGGTACGAGAAATCCGCCGGCCGTCTCGTCGTGACGAACCACCCGGAGGACAGCGCTCTCGTCGAGTCCCGCTGCTCGAACGGCAGGGGTCTGCTCGCCGAGGGCGGGGTGAGTGTGAGCAACGTGTTCTCCGGGGACGCGCCGACCTCGCTGCTGACGATGAGCACGGTCCCGCGGCGGCGTACCGGCCCGGCCCGGTACCTGAGCGCGTACCTGCTCGACCCGTTCGGCCTGACCCGGTCGCTGGTGCTGACCGTCGGCGAGATCGTCAAGGAGCTGCATCAGGCGCGGCGGCAGCGGCTGCGGCAGGTGCAGCCGCGGATGCGCCGCGACTGGCGGTACGTGCTGCTGCGCGGCGCCACCAACGTGCTGCTGCGCCACCTCAACGTGGCGATCCTGGCCGAGCAGATGATGCGGGGCGCGCCGTCGGTGTTCTGCGACTTCGTCGACTACGACGAGATCGCGCACCACGCCGGCCCGGCCCGGCCGGAGGCGCTGGCCGCGCTGGAGGGCATCGACCAGGTGCTGGCGACCCTGGAGGAGGTGGCGGCGGCTGCGCCCCGGCCGTACCACTTCGTGATCCTCTCCGATCACGGGCAGAGCCAGGGCGCGACGTTCCTGCAGCGGTACGGCCTGCGCCTGGAGGAGCTGATCCGTCGGCTGACCGCGACCGCCGCGGAGACGGCGGGCGGGTCGGGGGACGCCGAGCAGCGCGGCCGTTCCGGGGTGCTGCGCGCCGGGATCCGGAGCACGGCGCCGGAGCCGGAGGCGGAGACGGCCACCACGGGGGAGCGGCCGGAGATCGTGGTGGCGGCCGGTGGCAACCTGGCGCTCGTCTACTTCACGCAGCTGCCCGGCCGGGTCACCCTGGAGGAGATCGAGGAGCGGTATCCGGCCCTGCTGACCGGGCTGACCGGGCATCCGGGCATCGGCTGGGTCCTGGTTCGGTCCCGGGTGGACGGGCCGGTGGTACTCGGCCGGGCCGGCCGGCGGTGGCTCGCCGGCGACCGGGTGGAGGGCCTGGACCCCCTGCTGGGGTACGGTCCGCACGCCGCCTCCGACCTGCTGCGCCACGACGGCCTGGAGCACACCGGCGACCTGGTGATCAACAGCCTGTGGGATCCGGTGGCGCAGGAGGTGGCCGCGTTCGAGGAGCTGATCGGATGTCACGGCGGCCTGGGCGGCTGGCAGAACCGGGCGGTGCTGATCCATCCGCGGGCGCTGCCGGGCCCGAGCGGGATCGTCGGCGCCGACCAGGTGCACCGGGTGCTGTGCGGCTGGATGGAGAAATCCGGCTGCCGGGGCGCGGCCTCATCCGCCGAGGGTGAGCCCCGATGGGCGGTCCGATGACCACGATGACGCCATGTGTCGCTGGCTTGCGTATTCCGGGTCGCCGATCCGGCTCGAGGAGTTGCTCTACCGGCCTCGGTTCTCCCTCATCGATCAGAGCCTGCACTCCCGGATGGGGGTGGAGACGACCAACGGCGACGGGTACGGGGTCGGCTGGTACCCCGTCGACGGTTCCCCCGAGCCGGCGCTGATCCGTGGCGTCGGCCCGGCCTGGAACGACGCCAACCTCCGGGAGATCGCCCGGTCCATCTCGTCCCCGCTGTTCCTGGCCCACATCCGGGCCAGCACCGGCACTCCGGTGCAGCAGACCAACTGCCACCCGTTCCGGTACGCCAACTGGCTGTGGGTGCACAACGGCTCGATCCGGGAGTTCGCCCGCCTGAAACGGGACCTGGTGATGGCGGTGGACCCGAAGCTGTACTCGTCGATGGCGGGTTCGACCGACTCCGAGGTGATGTTCTACCTGGCCCTGACGTACGGGCTCCGGGACCGGCCGGTCGCCGCGGTGGAGCGGATGGCGGGTCTGGTCGAGTCGACGGCCCGTGAGCACGGCGTACCCGATCCGTTGCAGATGACCGTGGCCACCACCGACGGTGACCGCACCTGGTGTTTCCGCTATTCGAGCGAGAGGCGCAGCCGAACGCTGTTCTACAGCACCGCCATCTCCGCCCTCCGCACGCTCTACCCGGATCAGAAGATGCTGCACGGGCTCTCCGAGGAGACCCGGCTGATCGTCTCCGAGCCGCTCGGTGAGCTGGAGGGCGCCTGGCAGCCGGTGCCGGAGTCCAGTTACGGCGTGATTCAGAAGGGCGACGACGAGCTGGGCTCCTTCGAGCCGTCGATGCCCTGATCCGAGATTCGTTCATCCGGCGCGAGTGATGCCCGCCGGACGGTCCGGCGGAGAGGCTGGCGCCATGACGCAGCAGGAGTTGGCCGAGGACACCCACACTCTGGGCCTGCCGCAGGCCACCGCGCTGATCCTCGGCACCATCATCGGCGTCGGGATCTTCAATCTGCCGTACTCGCTCGCCTCGATCGGGCCGATCAGCATCGTCGCGATGGCGCTGACCACGGTGGGCGCGCTCGCTCTGGCGGTGATGTTCGCGTCGCTGTCGCGGCGGATGCCCGCCGACGGCGGCCCGTACGCCTATGCCCGCGCCGCGTTCGGCGACGGTGTCGGCTTCCTCAACGCCTGGTCCTACTGGATCACCGCGTGGGCCGGCAACGCGGCGATCGTCACCGGCTGGGTGTTCTACGTGGAGAACTTCGTCAACTCCGACGGAGTGGTGGGCTGGTCGATCGTGATCGCCCTGATCGGGATCTGGATCCCGGCGGCGATCAACCTGACCGGCGTGAAGAGCATGGGCGTGGTCCAGGTCTGGACCACGGTCATCAAGTTCATCCCGCTGATCATCATGTCGACTGTCGGGCTGTTCTTCATCAGCACCGCCAACTACAGCCCGGCCAACGTCAGCGGCGAGACCGACCTCAGGGCGGTCGGCAGCGCCATGGCGATCTGCCTGTTCAGCTATCTCGGCGTGGAGTGCGCCGCGGTGGCCGCCGCGAAGGTCCGCGACCCGGGCCGCAACGTGCCACGGGCCACCGTGATCGGGACGCTGGGCGCTGCCGTCGTCTACCTGCTGTCGATGGTCGCGGTCTTCGGGATCGTGCCGACGACGGTGCTGGCCGAGGACGCGAACAAGGCCTCCTACTCGGTGGCCGCGACCACGATGGCCGGCGGCGACTGGGCCGGTGACCTGGTGGCGCTCGCGGTGATCGTGTCCGGCATCGGCGCGCTCAACGGCTGGACCATGATCTGCGCCGAGATGCCGCTGGCCGCGGCGAAGGACGGGCTGTTCCCGGCGCTGTTCGGGCGGATCTCGAAACGCGGGGTGCCGGCCGCCGGGATCATCTGCTCCAGCCTGTTCGCGACGGTCGCGATGGTGGTCAGCTACGCCGGGGCGAGCGGCGCGACGGTCTTCAACACGCTGGTGCTGATGAGCGGGATCACGGCCGCGATCCCGTACGCCTTCTCCGCCCTCGCCAAGATCAAGTGGCGCCGGGAGGGCGGCATCGGCGACCTGATCATCGCCATCGTGGCGCTGATCTTCTCGATCCTCTTCATCTGGTACTCGCGCAACTCCGGTGACGACTGGTTCGTCGTGTGGGGCCCGTTCCTGATGGCCGGTGGCGCGTTCCTGCTCGGCATACCCGTCTACGTGTCCATGCGCAGAAGGAGCACCCCATGAGTTTCCACGTCGACTCCGAGACCGGCCGGCTGCGTCAGGTGATCCTGCACCGGCCCGGTGTCGAACTCAGCCGGCTCACCCCCGACAACGTCCGCGACCTGCTCTTCGACGACATCCTCTGGGCCCGCCGGGCGCGTGAGGAGCACGACGCCTTCGCCGAGGTCCTGCGCGAGCGCGGGATCAAGGTGCACTACTTCGCCAAACTGCTCGCCGACGTGCTGGACATCCCGCAGGCCCGCAACTGGGTGCTGGACCGGATCGTCACCGACGACACCGTCGGGCCGACCCTGGCCGGGCCGCTGCGCCGGCTGGCCGAACAGGCCGAGAGCGTGAAACTCGCCGACTACCTGATCGGCGGCGTGCTGAAGAACGAGCTGGCCGGGTTCACCGTGAACAGCCTGCGCTGGGAGCTGATGGGCGCCGACGACTTCGTGCTCACCCCGCTGCCCAACCACCTGTTCCAGCGGGACAACTCGGCGTGGATCTACGGCGGGGTCAGCATCAACCCGATGGCGATGCCGGCCCGGCTGCGCGAGTCGGTGCACAGCGCCGCCATCTACCGCTTCCACCCGATGTTCACCCTCGCCGACTTCACCATCTGGTACGGCGGCGACGACCAGCCGCACCAGCCGGCCACCCTGGAGGGCGGCGACATCCACGTGCTCGGCAACGGCGCGGTGATGATCGGCCTCGGCGAGCGGTCCACCGCGATGGGGGTGGAGAACCTGGCCCGCAGCCTGTTCAGCAACGGCGTGGCGACCAAGGTGATCGCGATCGAGCTGCCGCACTCGCACGCCATGATGCACCTGGACACGGTCATGACGATGATCGACCGGGACACCTTCGTGATGTACCCGTACCTGCAGGAGTCGCTGCGGTCCTGGACGGTGCTGCCCTCGGGCGACCCGGACGGGCTGGAGGTGATCCGCAACCCCGACCTGTTCGCCACCATCGCGGAGACCCTCGGCATCGACAAGATCCAGGTGCTGGAGACCAACGAGGACATCCGCGCCGCCCAGCGCGAGCAGTGGGACGACGGCAACAACTTCCTGGCCGTGGAGCCCGGCGTGATCGTCGGCTACGAGCGCAACGTCACCACCAACACGTACCTGCGCCGTCAGGGCATCGAAGTGATCACCATCGCCGGCGGTGAGCTGGGCCGGGGCCGGGGTGGGCCTCGCTGTATGACCTGCCCGATCGAACGCGACGCCATCTGAGGGGATGGGACATGTCATTCAACCTGCGTAACCGCAGCTTCCTCAAGGAACTCGACTTCACCCCGCAGGAGTGGAAGTTCCTGCTGAGACTCGCCGCGGAGCTGAAGGCCGCGAAATACGCCGGCACCGAGGTGCCACGCATCAAGGGCAAGAACATCGCGGTGATCTTCGAGAAGACGTCGACCCGGACCCGCTGCGCCTTCGAGGTGGCCGCCCACGACCAGGGCGCGCACGTCACCTTCCTCGACCCGGGCAGCACCCAGCTCGGCCACAAGGAGTCGGTCAAGGACACCGCGCGGGTGCTCGGCCGCTTCTACGACGCCCTGGAGTACCGCGGCTTCGGCCAGGAGAACGTGGACATCCTGGCCCGTCACTCCGGTGTGCCGGTGTGGAACGGGCTCAGCGACGAGTGGCACCCCACCCAGACCCTCTGCGACATCCTCACCATGCGCGAGCACACCGTCAAACACGACAACGAGATCGCCTTCGCGTACCTCGGCGACGCGCACAACAACGTGGCCAACTCGCTGCTCATCGGCGGCGCCATGATGGGCATGGACGTGCGCATGGTCGCGCCGCAGTCCCGGTGGAACCCGGACGAGGTGATCAAGGCGGCGCAGAGCATCGCCGAGACCACCGGCGCCCGGATCACCCACACCGAGGACGTGACCGAGGGCGTCCGCGGCGCCGACTTCCTCTACACCGACGTGTGGCTGTCGATGGGCGAGCCCAAGGAGGCGTGGGACGAGCGGATCCGGCTGCTGAAGCCCTATCAGATCAACATCGAGGCGGTACGGGCCACCGGGAACCCGGCGGTGAAGGTGATGCACTGCCTGCCGGCCTTCCACGACCGCAACACCAAGGTCGGCCGGGAGATCCACGAGCACACCGGCATGGAGTCGCTGGAGATCACCGAGGAGGTGTTCGAGTCGCCGTACTCGATCGTCTTCGACCAGGCCGAGAACCGCATGCACACGATCAAGGCGATCATGGTCGCCACCCTCGGGTCCTGACATGCGCATCGTCATCGCGATCGGCGGGAACGCGCTGCTGGAACGCGGTCAGAAACCGGACGCCGAGGTGCAGCGGGCCAACGCGCTGCGGGCGGTCGCCGCCCTGGCCCCGCTCGCCGCCGAGCACGAGGTGGTCATCACCCACGGCAACGGCCCGCAGGTCGGCATGCTGGCGCTGCAGAGCGCCGCCGACCCGGCGCTCGCCGTGCCGTACCCGTTCGACGTGCTGGGCGCGCAGACCCAGGGCATGATCGGGTACTGGCTGCTGCAGGCCCTGCAGAACGCGCTGCCCGGCCGGCAGGTCGCCGCGATCCTGGACCAGACCCTGGTCTCGGCCGCCGATCCGGCCTTCGGCGAGCCCACCAAGTTCGTCGGCCAGGTCTACGACGAGCAGACCGCCCGCCGGTACGCCGACGAGCGCGGCTGGTCGATCGCGGCGGACGGCGACAGATGGCGCCGGGTGGTCCCGTCGCCACAACCCCAGCGGGTCGTCGAGACCCGGATCATCCGGCAACTGCTCTTCTCCGGCGCGATCGTCGTCTGCGCCGGCGGCGGCGGCATCCCGGTGATCCGCGACGAGAACGGCAACCTCGCCGGCGTCGAGGCCGTCGTCGACAAGGACCTGGCCACCGCGGTCCTCGCCGAATCCCTGGAGGCCGACGCGCTGCTGCTGCTCACCGACGTGCCCGCGGTGGTCCGCGGATTCGGTGGGCCGGATCCGCAGCCGATCGGCCGGGCCACCCCCGCGCAACTGCGCCGCGAGGACTTCGCGGCCGGTTCGATGGGGCCGAAGGTGGAGGCGGTCTGCCGGTTCGTCGAACTCACCGGCGACCTGGCGGCGATCGGCGCTCTCGAGGACGCCGCCGCCATCCTCGCCGGGAAAGCGGGCACGGTCGTCACCCCGGGTGGGGACTACGGGGGACCACACGACCTGCGCCCGCCCCGGTGAGAAGGGCCACCCCACCGGCGGGCGCAGCCACAGCGCCCGCCACGCCGGCCCGGACCCGATGCCGCCGGGCCGGGCCGGCCACCCCATGAACCGGCCCGTCGTCGTCGCGCACGTCTCCGACCTGCACCTCGGGGCACACGACCCGGCCGCGGTGGCGAGCCTCGCCGCGGACGTGGCGGCGGCGCGGCCGGACCTCACCGTCGTCACCGGCGACCTCACGATGCGGGCCCGTACCGCCGAGTTCCGGCAGGTGCGGGCCCTGCTGGAGACGCTGCCGGAACCGCGGCTGACGGTGCTCGGCAACCACGATCTGCCGCTGGTGAGCTGGCGGCGGCTGTTCCTGCCGTACCACCGCTGGCAGACCTGGATCGACGCGGACCCGCAACCGGTCCGCCACGCCGCGGGGATCACCGCCCTGGGCCTGACCTCGATGCCGCGCTGGCGCTGGAAGAACGGGCGGGTCGACGCCCGGCACGCCGCCGCGGTGGTCCGCATCCTCGGCGGCGCGCCCGCCGGTGACCTGCGCGTGCTGGCCCTGCACCATCCGCCGCTGGCCACCGGGACCGCCCGGCTGTTCGGCGCCCGCCGGCTGCTCGACGCGGTCCGGGCCGCGCGTGTCGACCTGGTGCTGGCCGGGCACACCCACCTCCCCGACGTGCGGGTGCGCGGCCGGCACGTGTTCGTGGTCGCCGGCACCGCGACCAGCCGGCGGACCCGCGGCGCGGCCTGCTCGTGGAGCCTGATCAGCGCCGACCGGGGCGAGGTCGTGGTGCGCGAGCGCTATCTCGGGCCGGGCGGCTGGCACACCGGCCGGGTGGTCAGCGCGGTCAGTGCAGCTGTGTCTTCAGGACGATGAGGGCCGCGCCGAAACTCCCGGCGACAAGGGTCGACACCAGGCGTTCCGCGGCACGCAGGCGGCCGCCCGAACCGATCAGCCAGCCGGACAGGCAGAGCAGCCCGGTGGTGCAGGCCAGCGACGCGATCACCGCCGTCTCCAGTTGAGCCCCGGCCAGCCGGGCGCCGACCAGCACCAGCAACGGCAGGCCGCTCGTGGTCACCATCTCCCAGCCGGTGGTGAGCTGACGCCGCACGGTGTGCCAGGTGGGACGGTGGCCCTCGTGGAGTCGTTCGGCGACGATCCGGGCGTACCGTTCGGCCAGCCAGTAGATGGTCAACGTGACCAGCACGGCGACCGACATCCGCAGCGCCGTCAGCGCGTGCGAGGCGACCAGCACGGCCGCGCCGACGATCAGTCCGTAGATTCCGGAGGCGGTGGCCTCCATGTCGTCGTGCCGCAGACGTACCCAGATCGAGCCGGTCGCCGGCATGCCCGCCCCCTCCCGTGGTTTCTCCTGCCGACGTCAGCGTCGCCGGGCCGCCGTGGCCGATCCTCACCCGGCACGGATGAAACCCGCGCCGAGAAAATTCGCGATGCTGCGAGGATGTTCGCCCGGAAACCCAATCCCCTGCGCCGCGGCTCGGACCGGTTCGAGGCCGGCATGCTCCTGTCCCTCTTCGTGTGCACCCTGCTCGCCGCCCCGATCCTGGCCTGGTGGGCGGCCGGTGTCAGTTACCGGGCCGACCAGCAGGCCATCGCCTGGGAGCGGCAGAACGTGTTCCGGGTGGAGGCCGAGCTGATGCCCGGAACCGATCCCGGGACCGAAGCGACGCCCGGCTGGTCCCGGGCCTCCTGGACGGCGCCGAACGGCACGAAACGCAGCGGCCTGGTCACCGTGGTGGCCGGGCAGCGGCCCGGCGACCGGGTGATGATCTGGGTCGAGCGGGACGGCGACCAGCGGGGCGCGCCTGGCGACCGGAGCCCGGTCGCGCGGGCCGCGCTGATCGCCGTCGTGGTGGTGGCGGCGGTCGCCGCCGCGATGAACGCGCTGCGCCGCCTCGGCACGGCAGTACTCGAACGCCACCGGGCCCGCGGCTGGCAGCGGGAATGGAGCGAGGTCGGCCCGCGCTGGAGCCGCGACCTACTCCCCTGAGGAGGATGCCCTCGCGGTCCGTCCGGGCGTTGGCTGAAATCCTTCCGATCTGAGGGGTGCACCATGACGGAACGGACCAGCACCGGCCGGTTCCCGGCCGGGCTGCGGCGGGCGCTCGTCGCGTTCGCCCTGGCGCAGTTCATCTGCAGCTTCGCCGGCTCCAACATGAACGTGATGATCACCGACATCAGCAAGGACCTGAACACAGGAGTTCAGGGCGTGCAACTGGCCATCACCCTGTTCCTGCTGGTGATGGCGGCGCTGATGATCCCCGGCGGCAAACTGACCGACGTGTTCGGGCGCAAGTGGTGCCTGCAACTCGGTCTGCTGCTGTTCGGCAGCGGCGCGCTGATCAGCGCGTTCGCGCCGGGCCTGGGCGTCCTGATCATCGGGTACTCGATCCTGGAGGGGGTGGGCACCGCCCTGCTGATCCCACCCGTCTACATCCTGACCACCCTGCTCTTCCAGGACATCGGCTCCCGGGCCCGGGCCTTCGGCGCGATCAGCGCGATGGGCGGCATCGGCGCCGTCGCCGGGCCGCTGATCGGCGGCTTCATCGCGTACGCCGTGAGCTGGCGCGCCGCCTTCGTCCTGCAGACCCTGATCGTCCTGGCCATCGTGCTGCTCGCCCGCAAGGCCGTGCACGACCCGCTGCCGGCCGACCGGTCCCTGCCGTTCGACGTGGCCGGGGCGATCCTGTCCGCCGCCGGCCTGGTCCTGATCGTGATGGGCATCCTGGTCGCCGACGAGAACGCCGCCATGACCCCGGCCCTGGTGATCGCCGGTGTCCTGATGCTGGTCTGGTTCTTCCTCCGGGTCCGGGCGATGGAGCGGGCCGGCCGCGAGCCGCTGCTGTCGCTGGCCCTGTTCCGCAAGCGCGCCTCCAACCTGGGCCTGATCACCCAGAACATGCAGTGGCTGATGGTGATGGGCACCTCGTTCGTGGTGTCGACGTACCTGCAGGTGATCAAGGGTTACAACGCGATCGAGACGGGCGCCGTGTTCACCGCCACCACGGTCGGCGTGCTGCTGTCGTCGGTGTTCGCCGAGCGGATGGCCCGCCGCCGCCCGCAGCGCACCCTGATCATGGCCGGGTTCGCCGTCACCGTCGCCGGCATCGTCCTGCTGCTGTGGCTGGGCAGCGCCACGGGCGGCATCGGGGGCATGATCCCCGGCCTGTTCATCATCGGCCTCGGGCTCGGCGGCATGCTGACGCCGTCGGTGAACGTGGTGCAGTCCAGCTTCGGCGAGGATCTGCAGGGGGAGATCTCCGGGCTGTCCCGCAGCGTCTCCAACCTGGGGTCGTCGCTGGGCGCGGCGCTGGCCGGCACCATCCTGGTCGCCGGGGTGGACAGCGCGAACCCCGACCGCGCCTACCTGTGGGCGATGGCCGCGGTCGCCGGGGCCGGGGTGATCGGCCTGATCGCGGCGACCTTCCTGCCGCGTACCCGGCCCGGCGCCGTCGTCTGAGCGGCTCAAGGCGACCCGGCCGGCTCGCGCGTCTGCTCGCGGATCAGCAGAGCCATGGCGCGGCGGTCGGCCCGGGTGGGCCGGGACGGATCCAGGGAACGCGGCCACAGCCGGGCGTGCCGGACCGCCGCCACCTCGGCCGCCAGGACCAGCACGTTGCTCAGCACGTACAGCATGGTGAACGCGCCGGCCACGGTCGCGAACCCGCCGTAGATCCAGCCGGCGCGGCGGGCGAGCTCCGGCAGCACCACGGCGCCCAGGTTGAGCACCCCGGTCACCCCGGCCGCCCCGATCACCGCCGCCGGCGCGGTCGCCGCGACCGGGGCCGGCCGCATCAGCAGGATCCGGGCCGTCACCGCCAGCACCGCCGCCACCACCGCCCAGGTGCCGGGCACCGACAGCCACGGCACGGCGGCGACGTTGACGACGCCGACGGCCACCGCCCCGGCGAGCACGACCGCCAGGGCCGCCGTCGCCCGCAGGTAGCACGAGACGATGCCGGCCCGGTCCCGGACCGGCACGGCGGCCAGGTGATTGAGGGTCTCGTACGCGCTGAGTGCCACCCCGATCCCCGCATAGACCAGCCATCCCACGCCGAGCGCCAGCGCCGTGCCGGAGCCGGACATGGCCGCCACCGACGTCTCGATGTCCGGTTGCAGGTTCGGCGGCACGATCGCGGCGACGAGCTCCCGGCGCAGCTCCGGCCGCCGGGCCAGCACCAGCGACGCCGCGGCCACGCCGAGCAGCAGCACCGGGAAGAGGCTGAGGAACCCGTAGTAGGTGATCAGGGCTGCCTCGCGCGGCCCGCCGTCGTCGAGGTACTTGCGGATCACCGCCCACCCGAACCCCAGCGCGGGCCGCCGTCGCTGCAGCTCGTCCAGTCGCCGGAGGATCACTTCCCGTACGCGTCGGCGACCTCGCCGCCGTGCGCCGCGACCGAGTAGATCACCACCGCGGACAGGGCGATCGCGATGATCGACCAGATCGGGTGGGTCGCCGCGAACGTGAAGTTCAGCAGGGCCGAGCCGGTCGCGAGGACGATCGCCGTCACCCGCGCCCAGCTCAGCCCCCGGATCAGCCCGACGCCGGCGACGATCAGGACGGCTCCGGTGACCAGGTGGGCCCAGGCCAGCCCGGTCAGCGGGATCGGGAGGAGCAGGTCGGCGCGGGTGCCGGCGAGCACCGCCGGGCGGGCCAGCGCGACCAGCCCGGTGTAGGCGTGCACCGTGCCGAGGAGCACCAGCATCACGCCGCCGAAGAGCACCCAGGCGACCCATCCGGTCGCCCGGCTCTGTTCCACACGCATCGCCGTCTCCTCGTACGAATGGGGGTCAGCAGGTCTGCTGGATGGCGTCCTGCAACGTCCGGGCGCTGGACCGCACGCCCTCGACGGAGGTGCGGACGGCGGCGAGCTTGTCCCGGCTGGGATCCTCGCGCGCCGCGTCGACGCTGGCCCGCAGCGCCGTCACCGACGCCCGCAGCGCGTCCGCCTGGTTGCCGAACTGGGCTTTCGCGTTGCCGACCAGCACGTTGAGCTGTTCCAGCAGGTCGCTCACGTACGGCTTGAGCGCGCTCAGCCCGTTCTCGGAAACGTTCGTCTGCTTGATGTGGTCCACGGTTCTCTGCACGGCCTCGGCGCTCTCACACACCGCAGGGACCGCGGGCTCGTCCCCGGCGCATCCAACGGTGGATCCGGCGAGCAGGAGGCCCATGGCGATCGGGAGTAGTCGCTTCATGAGGTGAGGGTCGCCCGCCGCGCCGACCGGCACGTCACCCCCGCCGGATGAGGCGCCGGGCCACCGGCGGGCCGGAGGATCGGAGCCGGTATCACGCTGAGGTGAGGAGTCGAAGATGGCCATCGGTCCGGTCCAGTTGATCGTGCTGGGTTTCCCGCACCCGAACTTCCACGGCGAGGTCATCGCCGAGCTGGAACGGCTGCGCAAGAGCGACACCGTACGGGTGATCGACGCCCTCGCGGTCTACAAGGACGAGGACGGCGAGCTGGAGGTCGAGCACCTGAGCAACCTGACCAAGGAGGAGGCGGTCGAGCTGGGCAGCAAGGTCGGCGCACTGATCGGCCTCGGCATCGAGGGGGAGGAGGGCGCGGTGGCCGGCGCGGCCCTGGGTGCCGCCGCGGCCGAGGACGGCGTGGACGTTCTCGACACCCCGAAGACGTGGGACGTGCTCGGCGACATCCCGCCCGGCACCGCCGCGGCCCTGCTGCTCATCGAGCATCACTGGGCGGTGCCGCTGCGCGACGCGATCGCCCGGGCCGGCGGCTTCCGGCTGTCCGACGGGTTCGTCAGCCCGCTCGATCTGGTCGCGATCGGCCTGCTCGCGGCCGAGGAGGCCAAGGAACTGCACGACCTGGAGACGGCCGCGGCCGCCTCCGGCAACTGATCAGAGGAGGTGCTCGACATGTTCGGTTCCCGTAGGGTCGCCCGGCGCACCGGCCGCCGGACCGCACGCCGCGTCACCCGCCGCGTCGTCCGCCGCCGCTGAGATTCCCGTGTGTGTGGTTCGGACGCCAGGGGCGCCCGAACCACACACTTCTTCTGTGGCTCGGGTCAGCGGGACAGGGCCAGGCGCCGCAGTCGTGTCCAGTCCAGTTCGGGCAGCGCCGCCCGGACGCCGGGACGTTGCCGCGGCACCCGCACGCGCAGCGCGGCCGGCCGGATCGTGCAGCGCACCGGCGTCGGCAGCAGCACCGATTCGCCGTCGACGCCGACCGGCACGGCCGGGGCGTCCGCGTCGACCACCGCCTCGGTGACGGTCCGCACGGTCAGCGACCGGGCCCGGCCACGACCGCCGATCAGCCGGGCGGCGTCGGCGGCCCCGCGCACCGTCACCGCCAGCACCCCGAGCGCGCCGCGGTCCAGCTGCGGCCGTTCGCCGAGACCGGCCACGTCGCCGGTGGTGTACGGATTGTTGCTGATCAGCACCGCCTGCGGCCCGTCGATCACCAGGTCGCCGGCGTGTACCCGCAGGCGCGGCCCGGTGGTCCCGGTCAGCGCGCCCGGCAGCAGCTCCAGCGTGGTGCCGACCTTGTCGTCGCGGTAGGCGGGGCTCTGCACGACCGACGCGTACGCCCCGAACGACGCGTTGTTGACGAACGTCCGGTCCCCGATCAGACCCAGGTCCACGTGTATCTCCACACCGTCGGTGAGCGCGTCCAGGCAGGTCGCCGGATCCTCCCGGTCCAGCCCGAGGTCGAGCGCGAAGTGGTTGCGGGTGCCCGCCGAGATCACCAGGAACGGCACCCCGTGCTCGGCGGCGACCCCGGCGACCAGCGCCTGCGTGCCGTCGCCGCCGGCCACCCCGAGCAGGTCGGCGCCGTCCTTGATCGCCTGTCGGGCCACCTCCGCCACGTCGACGGCGGGCCCGTCCAGCAGGAACACCCGGGCGCCGAACTCGCGGGCCCGTTCGGCGAGGCGGAAACGTTCCACCTTGCCGCCGCCCGAGCGCGGATTCATGATCAGGTACGGGTTCTGCGGCGCCGGCGTCGGGAACTCCTCCGGCCCGTGCCCCGGATCCACGAGGGCCCGCCGCCCGGCCGCCACCGCGACCACCCACAGCAGCCCCACCACCACCGCCACCCACAGCAGTCGATGGCGGATGTAGACGATCGCCACCACGATCGGGACCAGCGCCACCACCGCCCCCGCCAGCCACCGCAACAGTCCCCGGTGAGTGAGGAACCACCACGCCGCGGCCAGCCCGGCCGCGGCGCCGAGCGCTCCGGTCAGCAACAGGCCCAGGCTGCCCCGAAACCCGGCGACCGCGAGCACGAGGACGACAGCGGCGGTCACGGCCGCGAACGCGAGCCGGGCCTGCCAGACGGCTGCTGTGGACATGGGTTCCTCCTCCGGCGTACCTGCGTGATGTGCAGCCTCCCGCCGCGGCCGGGACCGGTCCTCATTCCGGCGGGATGAGGCGCGCGGGCGCCGCACGGCGGATGGTCACCGGAAACCGGCAGAACAGGAGATCCGTCGTGTCCACGTCCTCACGGCACCGACCGGAAGGTCCGCTGCGGCATCCCGCCGAGCTGCCCTTCTACATCTTCATGGTGGTCCTCAACGTGATCATCATCGCGTTGATCGTCCAGGCCGCGATCACGCTGCCGCTGCTGCTGGAACGCTTCCAGGGCACCGGCTGGGCGGCCGCCGTCCGGTCCGCGGTGATCGGGCTGTTGCTGCTGGTCCCGGCGCTGGTGGTGATCCGTGAGACGCAGCGGGCGTCGATCCGCGGCACCGCCGTCGAGCTGTCCCCGCGCCAGTACGGCGACCTCTACCGCACCATGGACGAGTTCTCCCACGAGCTGGGCCTGAAGCGCCGCCCGAACCTCTACCTGGCCAACGGCAACGGCACCCTCAACGCGTTCGCCGCCCAGGCCACCGGCCACGACTACGTGGTCCTGGCCAACGAGCTGTTCGTCAACCTGCAGCAGAACAACCGGGAGGGGCTGCGGTTCATCCTCGGCCACGAACTGGGCCACATCCGGCTGCACCACGTGTCGCTCTGGTACCAGCTGTCGGTCGCCTACTCAGAGCGGATCCCGCTGCTCGGCCCGGCCCTGTCCCGGCTGCGCGAGTACTCCTGCGACCGGCACGGCGCCCGGCTCGCCCCGGGCGGCGCGTCCGGCCTGGTCCTGCTCGCCTCGGGACGGCACACCGAGCACACCACCGACGTGGAGCAACTGGTCCGGCAGGGACAGCAGCTGCGGGGCTTCTGGGTGGAGATCGCCCAACTGCCGATGTCGCACCCGTTCACCGTGCGGCGTCTGGAACGGCTGTTCCGGGCCGGGCTGTTCCACGCCCGGGTGCGGGGCCCCGAATCCGTCATCCCTCCGGGATGACGTGGCCGATCCGGGACGAGGCGAAAGCTGGCAGGAACGACGGGAGGGGCGGGTCATGCCGGAGGCGACATATCAGGTACGGGTATCGGGAGTGATCCCTGAGGAGATCCTCGCCGACCTGCGGGATCTGACGGTGACCGTGGAACCGCCGGAGACCGTGCTGCACGGATCCTTACCGGACCAGTCGGCCGTCGTCGGCCTGATCTCCCGGATCCACGGGCTCGGCCTGCGCCTCATCGAGGTGCGGCGGCTGCCGTCGTCGGACGTGCCCGGCCCCGGTTTCTGAATCGGGCCGGGGATGATGGCGATCGGCCGGCCGCCGCGCGGCGGCTACGGGCTCGTGCTGTTGATGATCATCGGTACGTACCTGATCGCGCTGCTGGCCACGAACCGGTGGATGGTCGTGCTGCTGCTGTTCGTGCAGACCCTCACCGTGTGGCAGGCGCTACGGGTGTCCGGGGCGCGGGCCGGCATGCGCCTGGCCGCCGCCGCGGTGTTTGCGCTTGCCCTTGCCGCGGCCGTGCTCAACCTGGTCGCCCAGAACTCGCCGCTGGTCGGCTACACGTTCCTGGCCGCCAGCGTCCTCTACCTGCTGGCCCCGTTCTCGATCGTCCGGGACCTGGGCCGGCACCGCGGCGTCGACGTGCAGACCATGCAGGGCGCTCTGGCCGCGTACCTGCTGATCGGCATGGCGTTCGCGTTCGCCTACGAATGCCTCGCCGCGATCCAGCCGGGACCACTGTTCGGCGACGACGGCGACCCCGGACTCCCCGGCGTCCTCTTCTTCAGCTTCATCACCCTCACCACCACCGGGTACGGCGACATGGTCCCGGCCGGGAACCCGGCACAGACCATCGCCGTCGTCCAAGCCCTGACCGGACAGCTGTTCCTGGTCACCGCGGTCGCCAAGGTGGTGGAGAACTGGCGTCCACGGGCCTGGAAGCCCGTACCCAAAGGAGACGGCAATGACTGAGCCGACCCACATCACCACCATCGGACCGTCCCGCACCCGGGTCTGGCTGCGCCTCATCGCCGGCGTGGCCACCATCATCCTCGGCATCGTCGCGTTCGCCTGGCCGCAGGCCACCCTGCGCGTCGTCGCCTTCGTCTTCGGCATCAACCTGCTGATCCTGGGCGCCTTCCGGATCATGCAGATGCTCGTCACCACCGGTGTCCCCGCGCTGCACCGGGTCCTCGGCATCCTGTTCGGCCTGATCGCCTTCGTCGCCGGGGTGCTCTGCCTGGCGAACGTGGCCACCTCCCTGTCCCTGCTGCTGCTGATCGTCGCGTTCGGCTGGATCGTCGACGGCCTCGGCGAGATCTTCCTGACCATCGGCCGCGGCGAGCCCGGCGGCGGCTGGCGGATCGCGGTCGGCGTGCTGATCGTCCTCGCCTCCATCGCCGTCCTGGTCTGGCCCGGCCTGGGTCTGGCGACCTTCGTCCTGATCGGCGCCACCACCCTGGTCTTCGCCGGCATCTGCCTGGTCCTCGCGGCGATCGCCGGCCTCCGCACCGCCCACCCCTGACCACTCGCGGTCCGCGCGGGCTGCTCTCCACCCTTTCGCCGGTACGGGCCACGCACGGTCCCGTGCCTCGCGGCGGCCACGGCAGGCGTCCCCTCACGGCCGCCCCCCCTGGTGCCACTCATACATGCCCCTCACGGCCCCCAACCGCCATGCGCGGCGACCCGCGGCCCGTACCAAACCGTAGATGGGGACCGTCCGCGCGTGCAGCGGCGAACCTTGTCCGGCCGGCTCTCACCGCTGCTCCCGCACGCTGAGACAGCACTGACCCTGCTGGCCGATTGCCCGACCCCTTGTCGATCTTGTGAGGCCGCGGTGAACCGGGGCCTTCTGCTCGACTCTCTACTGATCTCGTCAATTCCTCGATGTCGTGAGCCGATTCAGCGCCGACCACCGAGATCGTGATCGATTCGCCTTCGGAAACGAGCCTTCTTCTCGGCTGCGCCTCGCCGCCTCGCCGCCTCGCTGTCTCGCGGCTCCGCCGTCTCGCCAGACTGGCGTTTATCGACCTCGCGCCGCGATCTTGGACGATTTGCCATCGATTCCGGTGGTCTATCGTCCAAGATCGGGACGGCGGGACGGCGGGACCGCGGGACCGCGGGACGGCGGGACGGCGAGGCGCCCGCCGCCTCGGCAACCGAGCAGAAGACTTGAAAAACGGGGTGAATCGATCAAGATCGCCGCACGGCGCCCCGGAGACGAGACGCCCGCTGAGGACGTGACGGAGAAGGTCCTGGTGAACCGGGGGGAGCAGACCCACCGGTTCGCTCAGATCTCGTACGTGACGTGCGAAGAAGGGGTGACCATACGCCGCCGGTAGGCGGACGAGGTTTCCTTTCACCGCGCTCGGTGGGGTGACCGCGCCGTGCATGCATGAGTGGCACCGGGGGACGGTCGTGAGGGGACGCCTGCCGTGGCCGCCGCGAGGCACGGGACGGTGCGTGGCCCGTACCGGCGAAAGGTTGGAGAGAAGCGCCGCGGACCGGAAGTGATCAGTGTGGTCGCTACGGCGGTCAGCGGAGGGACTCGGCGACGGGGGCGCGGGGGTCGGCGAAGCGTCCGCTGAACCAGGCGCCGAAGGCGGCCACCAGCAGGCCGCACAGTTCGAGGAGGAGCAGGCCCGGATCGGCGGCGCGGTCGGGGGTGCGGACGCGCATCAGGGCCAGCACCGCGAAGACGATCAGCACACCGACGTCGAGGAGCAGAGCCAGGAAACCGATCCGGGTCGACTCCGGGCCCACCGCGGAGAAGGCGTCGACGCCGGCGGCGACCGCGGCGGGGAGGCCGCCCACCAGGCCGGCCACGATGTTCCAGTAGGCGACGGTGCCGATCATCGCGGGAGCGCCGAGCAGGGTGGCCAGGTCGAAGACGAACGCCATCCAGAACAGGCCGAGCGGGAACATCAGCAGCAACGGCTGCACCCCGTGACCCCCGAGACGGAGACGGCTCTGCATGCGACGGTTCCCCCTGGCGTGCCGGTCGGAACGGAACACCTCACGGTCGATCGGCGAGGCCCGTCAGGCGTCACCCCGAGCGGGTGAACGGGTGGCGCGCAGGGGTGAAACCCACCTGCCGGGTCCTCCGGGACGAGGGCCTTCCCGGTGGCGAGGGGTCTTCCGGAGTGACGGTTCTCGGGGGCGAGGGCCTTCCGGGGTGAAGGTTCTCTGGGGGTGACGGTTCTCCGGGGTGAGGGTCTTCGGGACGAGGGTTCTGCGGGGTGCGGGTCTGGAGGCTGCGCATCGCTGGAGCGGAAGCCTCAAGCCCGGCCGGGGCGCGCCGATGAATGCGGGGTCCAGGCCAGCAGGGGAGGTGCCGCGTCGTGCCGCGGCCGGTGACGAGTTGCTGACCTGGGTGGCGGCGACGCTGCGCGAGCAGGTCCACGCGCACGACATCGTGGGCCGGCTGGGCGGCGACGAGTTCGTGGCGCTGCTCGGTGATCCGTCGAGCGCGGCCCGGGTGCGTTCGGCGCTGGCCGCGCGGACCGGGGCGAGCATCGGCGTCGCGGTCCTGGACGTCGACGGCGCGGACTTCGACAGCCTCTACGCCGTCGCCGACGCGCGGCTCCACCAGCAGAAGAAACACGCAACCGGACGGCAACCACACACCGACCAGGACGGCACCGGGCTGCTCACATCCTGGTGATTCCACGACAGAACGGAATCGCCTGCAGATGAAGCGTGCCCTGCTCCTCCTTGCCACGGTCACGGCGCTGGTGACCGCCCTGCCCGGAGTGGCGCAGGCCGCCGCGGCCGGCAGCGCCCGGTCCTTCGCGTTCATGAGCCAGACCCGGGGCGCCGGGCTGATCGCCCGCTGGAACCCCTGCGGCGGCGCGATCGACTACCGGGTCAATCTGGACCGGGCCCCGAAGAACTCGCTGCCCGAGGTCAAGACGGCGTTCGCCCGGATCGCCGCGGCCACCGGCCTGACCTTCCGGTACGCCGGGACGACGACCGTGATCCCGCAGGCGAACAAGGGCTTCACCGGGAAGTACCCGGCGGGCACCGAGATCGTCGTCGCCTGGGTGAACCCGGGCACGCACAGCAAGTGGCTGCCGTCCGGCGCGAAGGCGCTGGGCATGGGCGGCGGCGCCTGGCAGACCGCGTACACCACGACCGGCGCCGACGCGCTGCGGATGGTCGAGGGTTCGGTGGTGCTCAACGCGCCCGCGGTCAAGTCGATGGCACGTGGGTTCGGGGCGGTCCGCGGTGGCACCACCGGTGCGGTGCTGATGCACGAGATCGGGCACGCGATCGGCCTGGGCCACCCGGACCAGAACGACAAGAGCCAGATCATGTACCACACGATCACCTCGAAGAAGGCGGTGTGGGGCGCCGGCGACCTGACCGGCCTGCGCCGGGTCGGCAAGGCGTCCGGTTGCCTGAAGGACCGCCGCTGAGGGGGGTATCGATAATGTGACGAAGTGATTACCGTCGATACATGCGGGCCTTCCTCGTCACACTTCTGCTGCTCGTGGTGGGTGTGGCGGTTCCGGCGCAACCCGTCGAAGCCGCCCCCACGGATCCCTCCGGCCGCCAGATCGTGCTGCGCGGCTTCAACGTCTCCGGCAGCACCAAGCTGTACGAGAACGGGCTCCTGCCGTTTCGTACCACCGCCGACGCGGCCGGTGCCGCGACCCTGATGCGCGACCTGACCGGCGCCAACGCGATCCGCTTCCTGATCAGCTGGGAGGGGGTGCAGCCGGCCCGGGACCGGATCGACACCGCGTACCTGGACCGGGCCGCCGACCAGATCCGGCAGTTCACCGACCGCGGCATCCGGGTGCTGCTCGACTACCACCAGGATCTGTACTCGTCGCACCTGTTCGACCCGGACAGCTGGTACACCGGCGACGGCGCCCCGAAATGGGTGATCGACGCCGGGACCTATCCGGACGAGTCCTGCGGCATCTGCCTGCTGTGGGGCCAGAACATGCTCACCAACGGCGCCGTCCGGTCGGCGATGTACGACTTCTGGCGCAACCGGCACGGGGTGCAGGACGCGTACCTGGCCCAGGCCCGCACCGCGCTCACCCACCTGCGGCAACGGCTCGACCTGTCGATGATGCTCGGCGTCGACCCGTTCAACGAGCCGTTCGACGGCGGGCTCGACGGCGCCTCCGGAACCACCTGGGAGGCCACTTGGCTGCTGCCGTTCCATCAACGGTTCCGGGCCGTGATGGACGCCGCCGGCTGGACGTCGCTGCCGGTGTACGCCGAACCGCTGGTCTTCTGGAACACCACGTTCGGCGAGGCCGGCGGCTTCAGCACGATCCCGCCGCTCGGCACCCGGTACGTGTTCAACAGCCACTACTACGACGGCGCCCGGATGACCCTGGACCCGACCGCGGCCGCCGACGGCACCTACAGCGCCGCGATGAACCGGATCCGCGACCGCGCCGCCGCGCTCGGCACCAGCGCGTTCGTCTCCGAGTTCGGCAACTCGATGGACGCCTCCCGCACCCCGTGGATGATCCGCGCCATGTACCAGGGGCTCGACTCGCGGCTGCCCGGCAGCGCGTTCTGGAACGACCCGGCCGCGTCCGGCCCGGTGCTGTCGGCCACCCAGTGGCAGTGGGACGTCTACAGCGGGCAGCACCGCGAGGCGATGAACGGGAACCCGGCCAGGATTCAGACCGAGGGGGACGCCTGGAACGGCGAGGACCACTCGGTCATCGCGAACGGGGCGCTGCGGCTGGACCGGCGGGTGCTCGACCGGCTCTTCCCCAGCGCGGTGGCCGGATCCACGATCGCCTTCGGGTACGAGGACCTGGCCCGGGACGGGTTCGCCGGCGCCGGCCGTCAGCAGGCGTGGCTGACCGTGCCGTCCCGGCTGCCGGCGATCGCCGGGCTGGTCGCCGGCCGGCAGTACGGCGTGCTGCTCTGGCGGGAACCGGCGACCCCGATCGGCGCGCCCACCGAACTGCATCTGCCCGCATCGTTCCCCACCGGCCGGACCGTCGTCGTCTCCGACCTCGGCACCCGGTCCGGGCTCGCCGGAAGCGGCCCGATCGCGGTCGCCACCGAGGTCGGCGCCACCACCGCCCGGCGGCTGCTGCTCGACGCGGGCGGCTCGGCGCCGGGGACCGTGCACGTCGCCCTCGTCGTGAACGCCGCCGACGTGGCGACGGTGCCGGCGGCCACCCTCGCCGCCGTGCGGACCGAACTCCTGGCCTGGGCGGCGGTCGTGCCAGGATGAGCGGATGTCGATCGCGGCCACACCGGAACCGCCGTACGTAGCGGTCATCTTCACGTCGCTGCGTACGGAGGGTGATCAGGGATATGCGGCGATGGCCGCCGCCATGGAGCGGCTCGCCGAACGCCAACCCGGCTATCTGGGCATCGAATCGGCCCGGGAGGAGACCGGAATCACGGTCTCCTACTGGGTTGATCAGGCAGCCGCCCGCGCCTGGAAGGACGTCGCCGCCCATCTGGTCGCTCAGCAGCGCGGACGCGAGATCTGGTACCGCGACTACCGGGTCCGGGTCGCCACCGTGGAGCGTGATTACGGTCCGTCCTGACCTGTAAGCCTGGTCACGTGTCATGCGCCGTTAGGGCCGCTGTAATCATCGGCGAGTACATCCGTGTACATGACCGACCCGCATTATGAGATCCAGCGAACCCGCGGCCGGACGGGAATCACCGTCCATCTGCACCTGAGCGGCGCCTTCGACCGCGACGCCGGCCGGGTGCTGCGCACCGCGATGCGGGACACCTTCGCCTCCGGCCGCCGGGGCCTGCGCGTCTTCGTCGACGTGTCGGCTGTCGAGTCGATCGGCAGCGAATGCATCGACCTGCTGCTCGTCGGATACACCAGAGCGCTGCGCGCCGGCCACGGGTACGAGATCGTCAACGCGCACGGCCACATCCGGCAGGCGCTCGCCCTGACCGGGCTCTGCGAGCCCGAGACCCTCTACGCCCCCGACGACTGGACCGGCGACCTCATCGGAACGCCCACGCCATATAGCGTTTGAGCAGGACGAGACTGCCGACGAGGAAGATCGAGCCGCCGGCCGCGCAGAGGGCGATCATCGCCAGCACGTGGGCCGGCGACTCGCGCAACTCCGGCCGGGAGATGCCGTAGCCGATCCGGATCCGGTCGCCGGGCTGCTCACCTTTGAAGAAGCCGGCCTCCTCGACGAGGATCCGCTCGGCGGGGTACTGCCTCCACCCCTCGCGGTCCCACTCCACCCACAGATAACAGACGTCGTAGAAGCCGATGCCCTGCAATACGGTCAGGGGCCCGCGCCGCTCGCACCGCTCCACGGTCGCGGTGCCCTCGACCGAGGCGTCACCGAAGTCACCACCGGTGTGCCGCCCGATCGTCGCCCCGGCGTTGAACACCAGCCATCCCGCCACCGTCGCCAGCAGCAGCCCCCACGTCGGCATCCGGCGGTCGCCGGGAACGGTTCGCGGGGACGTCCACCGCGCCTTCCTCCACCTGTCGGCCTCGGCCATGGCGCGCACCGCCGCGCGCCGCTGCTCCGCCGTCTCCCGTCTCCCCGTCATGCCC
Organism: Actinoplanes utahensis; assembly: GCF_016862455.1. Lineage (GTDB taxonomy): Bacteria > Actinomycetota > Actinomycetes > Mycobacteriales > Micromonosporaceae > Actinoplanes > Actinoplanes utahensis. The sequence continues at coordinate 116,087 of NZ_BOMZ01000042.1, read as the reverse complement.
ATCCATGCTGCCCCATGCCGTCACGCGGGCACGCCGGTGCGGGCCGGGCTCAGCCGAGCAGGGTGACGACGCCGGTGTCCAGGTCGTAGCGAGCGCCGCTGACCACCGTCTCGTGCCGGTCCACCGCCGACCGGATGATCTCGCTGTGGGTGATCAGCGCCCGGGTCTGCGCCCGGACGTTCGCCTGCACCGCCTTCTCCAGGCCGTCCGGATCGCGGGCGTAGGGCGCGACGATCGGCCGCAGCGCCGCGACGATCGCCGCGATCCGGCCGGGCGGTGTCGTGCCGGCGCTGACCGCGGCCAGGGCGGCGGCCACGGCCCCGCAGCGCTCGTGGCCCAGCACCAGGACCACCGGCGGGGCGAACTCCGCCACGGCGAGCTCGATCGAGCCGAGCAGCAGATCGTCCACCACGTTGCCGGCGACCCGATTGTCGAACAGGTCGCCGACGCCCTGGTCGAAGAGCATCTCGGGCGGCACCCGCGAGTCGGCGCAGCCGAGCACCACCGCGAACGGCCGCTGGGACGCGGCGACCTCACGCACCCGGTCCGGGCCCTGCCGCGGGCGCGTCGCCCGGCCTGCGACGAACCGCCGGTTGCCGGTGAGCAGCGCCTCCAGCGCGCCGGACCGGGCGGTGACGGCCGGCCCGGCCGTGAGCGGGTCCGCCCCTGCGATCACGGCGAGCGGGTCGGGGCGCGCGGCGAAGGCGAGCGGATCGCCGGTGAGCGCGTCGCCCGAGGGCCTGCCGGGGAGCGCGGGCATCCAGACCTCCAGAGGCAAGGCGCGGTGGCCGGGAGAGGGGTGCCCCGACCATGGTAGGCCGCCTGAAACCCACAGCGTCTCTCTTCGGCATCCGCGTCAGGATGGACCAGGGGTACGGCGATTTTCCCGTCGCGCGGTGGCGGGGCCGTGTGTGATCGTGATCAGATGCCGCAACCGATCCTGCGTACCGAACGGATGCTGCTGGTCCCCCTCGAGGACCGGCACCTCGACCTGGAGGCCGAACTCGACTCCGATCCCGAGGTGCTGCGCTACATCGACGGCCGGGCCCGCACCCGCGAGGAGGTCGTCGAGTACCACGAGAAGCGGATGGAACTGGGCCGCCGGGTGGACGGACTGGGCTACTGGGCGGCGTTCGGGGACGGCGACGACTTCATCGGGGTGATGATGCTGCCACCGGCGGCGGAGCCGGGGGAGGCGGAGCTCGGCTACCGGCTGCTGCGCCGGCACTGGCGCCGGGGCCTGGCCTCGGAGGCGGCCGGGGAGCTGCTGCGGCACGGCTTCGAGACCGCCGGGCAGCACCGGATCACCGCGCAGACCATGACGGTCAACGCGGGCTCCCGGGCGGTCCTGGAGAAGGCCGGCCTGCGCCTGGTGCGGACGTTCTTCCCCGACTGTCCGCCGATCCCGGGTTCGGACGAGGGCGAGGTGGAGTACGCGATCACCCGCGCCGCATGGCTCGCCCGGCACCGGCTCGTGATCCTCGTCGACGACCTGCGCTCGTTCGCCGACGGGCGGCCCACCGAGGTGGCGCGAACCAGCGCCGAGGGTGTGGCGCTGCTGACCGCGCACCGCGACCGCCGGATCGACGAGCTGTGGCTCGACCACGATCTGGGCGGTGACGACACCATCTGGCCGGTCGTCGAGGTGCTGGAGCGGGCCGCTTTCGAGGAGCGGCCGTACGACATCGGCCTGATCCGCGTCCACTCGTCCAACCCGGCCGGTGCCGCCAGGATGCGCCGGTCCCTGGACCGGTGGGGCTACCCGGTCCGGATCGTCACCGGAACCGCCGAGGTGGGCCGGTCGTGAGCCGCTGCCGGAGAGGGGTGCCCGCCGGCCCCGGAACTGGATCTTCTGGAAGACTGCGGCCGCGTGAGCGGGCCCAGGGGAGTGCGGGATGACGATGTTCGGGACGCCGCCGTCATGACCGTGGTCCAGGTGCATTTCGATCTTCCGGTGGAGCACGGCGGCTGGCCGCCGGTCACGGTGGAGAGCCTGCGGGCCGAGCCGGTCGGGGACGATGTGGTGCGGCTCAGCGGCCCGCCGCGGTTCGCCTTCGGGGTCTCCTCCGGCGACCTGATCCGGGTGGAGCGGGACGCCGACGGCAGGCACTGGGCGACCGAGCTGGTGGCGTGGTCGGGCCGCTGCACGATCCGGGTGGTGCCGTTCGGCAGCGGCCCGCTGCGGGGCTCGCTGCAACGGGTGCTCGACGCCTTCGAGCTGTTCGGGGTCTGCGGCGAGGGCATCCAGCAGTACGGCATCGTGACGCTCGACGTGCCTGCCGACGCCGACCTGACCGGGGTGCAGCGGGTGCTTCGGACCGGCGCCCGGGACGGCTGGTGGGACTACGAGGAGGGCTGCGTCGGCGACGCCTGGCTGGCGGCGGCACCCGGATGAAAGGGCGAACGGTGTTTGCGGTTTAGAGTGGAGCGGTGACGGAAGCGCCCCCGATCTGGAACCGCCCGGAGCGCGGCAGCCGCGGCCCGCAGGCCACCCACACCCGGGCCGAGATCGTCACGGCCGCGATGGCGATCGCGGACGCCGACGGCCTGGCCGCGGTCTCGATGCGGGCCGTCGCGGCGGCGCTCGGCACCGGCGCGGGCACGCTCTACCGCTATCTGTCGTCGCGGGACGACCTGCTCGACCTGATGACCGACGCGGCCATCGCCGAGCTGCGGCCCTATCCGGAGCCCGGCCCGGACTGGCTCGACTCGCTGCTCGACCTGGCCCGGGCGCAACTCGGGCTCTTCCGGCGGCACCCGTGGCTGGTGCAGCTGCTGCCACGGGCGAGCGGCATCGGGCCGGAGGGGCTCGGCTGGTTCGACCACTGCCTGGCGGTGCTGGAGCCGGTGCGCTGCGGGACCGGCGCCAAGTTCGAGACCCTGGCGATGATGACCGGGGTAGTGACCCTGTTCGCTCAGCGGGAGCGGGCGCAGGCGCCTCCGGCGTTCACCGGGATGGCGCTCACGGCGTACCCCCACCTGGTCGCCGCTCTGGGGAGACCGGAACCGCCGCGCCCCGATCTGTTCGAACGCACCTTGCGTGGTCTTCTGCCCTCGCTCCTCGACGACGGGGAGGCCCCGAAGGGAGGGGAGTAGGCGGGCGGCTCCGGGCGGATCCCTAGGATGATCGGCATGGGCGATCCAGGGGAGGGCCCGGTCACCGCGGTGCGCGTGGAGTGGACCGGCGCGCGGTACCGGCTGCATCTGATTCGAGGTACTGGCGGGATGAGCGTCACCGACGGCGGCGCACGCCCGGCGGACGCGGTCGCCGCGCTGGTGGCGCACGGGCTGTCGGCCGAGGACGCGGACCACTGCGTCCGGGAGGCGGAGCCGGGCCGCCGGAGATGACAGCCGGCCCCGCCTGAGCGGACTCAGGACTCGGGAGTCGCCCCGCCTGAGCGGGCTCAGGAGTCGAACGAGAAACCGAACGCGTTCGCCGCCTTCAGGATGAAACCGTCACGGCCGCCGTTGCGGTCGGACTGGGCGATCGCGTTGCGGATCACCTGCACCGCCGGGTACAGCATCGGCTCCGGCGGGATCGGCAGCGGCTTCTTCTTCGCCATCTTCACCCGGGTACGCACGGTGTCGCGGCCGTCGAGGAGATCGAGCATGACTGTCGCGCCGTACCGGGTGGCGGCCACGCCGAGCCCGGTGAAGCCGCTGCTGTACGCCACCTTGCCACCCATCGCCCGGCCCTGGAACGCGGCCAGCTGCGTGCACATGTCGATCATGCCGCCCCACGCGTGGGTGAAGCGCACGTCCCGCAGCTGCGGGAACGTCCGCATGAAGTGGTCGGCGAGCCGGGCGAACGTCTCCGGGTTCTGGTCGTGCTCCGGCCGGATCTCGCCGCCCTTGTGGTAGACCGCGTCGTAACCGCCCCACAGGATCCGGTTGTCCGAGGTCATCCGGTAGTAGTGGAACTGGCGTGAGGTGTCCGAGATGCCGAACCGCTTCGTCCAGCCGATCTCGGCGACCTGGGCGTCGGTGAGCGGCTCGGTCATCAGCACGTAGTCGTAGATCGGCACGGTCAGCAGCCGGTTGCGCTTGAGCAGCGACGGGAAGCCGTTGGTGGCCAGCGCGACCTTGCGGGCCTTGACGCTGCCCGCCCAGGTGGTGGCCCGGACCGACTTCTCCTTCTCCTTGATCGCGGTGACCGGGGTGTTCTCGTAGATCCGCACGCCGAGCCGCAGGCAGGCCGCCTTGAGGCCCCAGGCGAGCTTGGCCGGGTGCACCAGGGCGCCGCCCTCGTGCTGCATCAGGCCGGCCCGGAACAGCGGGGAACGCACCAGCTCGGTCAGCTCCTTACGCCGGTAGAACGTGGTGCCGGGCCCGGCCGCGGCCCGCAGCTCGTCGACCTGGTGCGGCTCGGTCGCGACGGCGAGCACGCCCTCCTTGACGAACTCCGCGTCGATGCCGTGCCGGACGATCGCGGCCTCGAACTCGGCGAAGTTCTCCGCCGCCAGAGCATCCAGGATCGGCAGCTCGTCGGCGAAGTGCCGGCGCCCGTTCTCCGTGCCGTGGGTGAGACTCGCCTCGACGAACCCGCCGTTGCGCCCGCTCGCCGCCCAGGCGATCTCGTTGCCCTCGACCAGCACGACGTCACGTGCCGGGTCGGTCTCCTTGGCGATCAGGGCGGTCCACAGCCCGCAGTAACCCCCTCCGATGACCAGCAGGTCGGCGTCGGTAGCACCGTTCAGCGCGGGCTCGGGCGCCGGCCGACCCGGGTCCTCCAGCCAGAACGGGGTCCGGGACGCGCCGTCCAGGGCCTTGCGGATGCGTTTCACGTCAGTGCGGATGGCGAGGTCATAAGCGGGGGGTGTCGCCGCCATGGTGAGTCCTTTCAACTCTTCTCGAGATCTCCAGGTGTCGGCCGGTGGAGATCTCGTGAACAGATGAAACCGCTCCCGTCATGCTTATGTCAATGCGTTGACATAAGGAGAGCCTATGGTGGTGGGGTGGCTGGAGTGGAACGTGTGCGCAGCGTGGGAGCCCGGCGCCGGAAAACCCGCGCCGGAGTCGTGCTCACCGCCGACATGATCGTCGACACAGCGCTGCGGCTCATCGACGCGCCCGGCGGCGACAAACTCAGCGTCCGGCGGCTCGGCGCCGAACTCGGCGCCGACCCGACCGCCGTCTACCGCTACTTCCGCGACATGGACGCGCTGCTGCTCGCCGTCGCCGACCGGCTGATCGGCGACGCGCTCAACGACTTCGTCCCCCAGGACCACTGGGCCGACTCGCTGCGCTACCTCGCCGACTCGCTGCGCCGCTCGATGCGGCTCCACCCCCGGCTCGCCCACCTGCGGGCGGTCCGCGTCACCGCCGGCCCGCACGAGATGCGAACCGTCGACACCGGCATCGGCATCATGCTCAACGCCGGATTCGCGCCCGCCGACGCCGTCCGGCACTACCGCGACTTCGTCGACACCGTCCTCGCGGTCGCCGCCGTCGATGCCGCGCCCCTCACCGACGAACAGGAGGAGGCCGAGCAGCAGGCCTGGTCCCGGGTCTACGCGTCCCTGCCCGCCGGGGAGTACCCGAACGTGCACCTGGTCCGCGAACACCTGCCGTCCATGTACAACTCGGCCTTCCCCGGCACCGTCGAGAAGCTCATCGCCGCCCTGGTCGCGGCAGCGCCGTCGCGGTGATCGGCCGGGCGGCTCGTGGTCGTTCTGGTTGCGGTGGTGCCGTCGCGGTGATCGGCCGGGCGGCTCGTGGTCGTTCTGGTTGCGGTGGTGCCGTCGGGAGTTCGATCGGGCGGCTCATCGACGCCCTTGTCGTGACGGCGTCGCGGTGATCGCCGCGGCCAGCCGATCGGCTGCCCGCTCCAGATCAATCGCGGACAGGTGGGAGAAACTCAGCCGGATCCGGCCGGCACCGCCGGAGCCGTCGGCCCAGAACCGGGAGCCCGGCACGAAAGAGACGCCTCGTTCCTCGGCGCGGGGCAGCAGGGCGCTTGCGGTGAGTCCCGCGGGCAGCGGCAACCAGACGAACCAGCCCCCGGCGGGAACCGGCACGTCCCGGCCTGCGATTCGCTTGCGGAGTGCGTTGACCAGGACATCTCTTTGGGTACGGTATTCGCGCCGGATTCTTGCCACATGCTGTGAGTAACCGCCCCCGGTCCGGAACGCCGCCATTGTCACCGCGGTGGTGTGATTGACCCCGCCGCCGCTGTGCACGTAGCCCAGCCCGGTGAGCCGTCGGATGATCTCCGGTTCGGCGTTGATCCAGCCAAGTCGCAGGCCCGGCGCCACGGTCTTGGCGAATGATCCCAATCGGACCACAGGATCACCTCCCGCCATCTCCCACAGGGACGGTGGGGCCGGTCCGTCATAGGCCAGCTCCCGGTAGGTGTCGTCTTCGACGATCGTCACGCCCTCCTGCCGGGCGATCTCGATCAGCTCGCGCCGCCGCTGGTCGGGGAGGCTGGCGCCGGTGGGGTTGCCGAAGGTGGGCACGAGGTAGAGAAGCCGCACCCTCTTACCGGCTTTCCGGAAATGTCGGATCTGCGCGACGAGCAGGGCGGGGTCGGGACCCGCCGCTGCCGTGCTCCCTCCGCCCGCAGTGGGTTCGGCCGTAATGGATTCGGCCGTAACGCGTCCGGAGGTGGTGGGTTCGAGGGTGGTGGTGGCGGCGGTGGTGAGACCGGCCGTGGTGGGACCAGCCGTGGTGGGTTCGGCCGGGATGGTGTTGGCGGTGGTGGGAGCGGCCGTAGTGGGACCAGCTGTGGTGGGTTCGGCCGGGATGGTGCTGGCGGTCGTGGGTCCGGGCGTGCTGGCGGTGGCGGGTCCGGGCGTGCTGGGTCCGGCGATGGTGGGACCGACAGTGAGGGGAGCGGCCGTGGTGGCGTCGGGCGTGGTGGGGCCGGCGGTGGAGGGACCGGGCGTAGTCGGGCTGGGGATCGTGTGGGCCAGTTCCAAACCGCGGTCGGTGAGGATCGGGAAGGCCAGGTGGTAGGTGGGGGAGTCGAGCAGCACCACGTCGCCCGGCTGGGTGAGGACCTGGGTGAGCAGCGCCAGCCCGTGCGACGCCCCACCGGTGACGAACGTCCGTTCCGGATCCCCGAGTGACTCCAGCAGCGCGTCCGGCCCGGCCGACGACCCGTAGGTCAGCGCCTTCCAGTCCAGGTCCGCGCCCGCCGCCGCCCACTCCCGCACCGGCAGCAGATCCGGCCGCGGATGCCCCCAGGAGAGATCGAGGATGCCGGGCCGGTGCTCGAACTGGATCACGGACACCCCTTCACGCCGTGCCGATCGGTTCATTCTGGCCTGGGGAGTTCGACCGCACTCCCCAGGCGGTGGTCTATTCCGGTGCGGGAGTTCGGCCACCTGTCGACCGAACTCCCATACCGTGGTTCGTTCCGGTGCGGATTCCGGGCGGGCCGGTGCCCGAAACCCACACGCGGTGGCCGGTGTGGAGTCCGGGCGCGTGGCGACCCCGGAACCCACACGCCGGGAGCCGGTCGTTACTGGTAGCCGAACATCTTCGCGGCCAGGTCGGTCATGATCTCGGTGGCGCCGGCCCCGATGCCGAGGATCCGGGTGTCGCGGTAGTGCCGTTCCACCTCGGACTCCCGCATGTATCCCATCCCGCCGTGCAGTTGGACGGCCTCGTCGACGACGAATTTGCAGGCCTCCACCGCCGCGTTCTTCGCCAGGCAGACCTCGCCGATCATCGGCTCGCCGGCGGCGTGCCGTTCGGCCACCCACCGGGTGTACTGCCGGGCCAGGTCGATCCGCTGTCTCATCAGCACCAGCTTGTGCCGGACCACCTGACGGCTGATCAGCGGCCGGCCGAACGTCTCCCGGTCCCGCGTGTACGACAGGGTGAGGTCCAGGCAGCGCTGCGCGACCGAGTAGGCGTGCACGGCCGCGATCACCCGCTCCGACACGAACGCCTGCCCGATCAGCGCGAACCCGAAGCCTTCCGGGCCGACCAGGTTCGCGGCCGGGACCCGGCAGTCGGCGAACGACAGCTCGGCCGTGTCGGAGCAGAGCCAGCCCATCTTGTCGAGCCGGCGGGAGACGGTGAACCCGGGCGTGCCCTTCTCGATCACCAGGAGGCTGATCCCGGCCGCGCCGGACCCGCCGGTGCGGACCGCGGTGGTGACGAAGTCGGCCCGGATGCCGGAGGTGATGAACATCTTCGCGCCGTTCACCACGTACGAGTCGCCGTCGCGGACCGCCGTGGTGCGCAGCGACCCGACATCCGACCCGGCGTCGGGTTCGGTGATGCCGAGGGCCCCGATCTTCTCGCCGGCCAGGGTGGGCCGGACGAACCGGTCGATCAGCCCGGTGTCCCCGGCGGCGATGATGTGCGGCAGCGCGATGCCGTGGGTGAACAGCGAGGCGTGCGCGCCGGACGATCCGCCCGCTTCCAGGAACGCCTCAGTGGCCACGACCGTGTCGATGGTGTCGCCGCCGTCGCCGCCGGTCTCTTCCGGGAAGCCGATGCCGTAGAGCCCGGCTTTCACCAGGTCGGCGTGCACGTGGCGGGGGATCTCCCCGGCCCGCTCCCAGTCGGCCAGGTGGGGGTGGATCTCACGGGTGACGAACTGTTTCATGGAGGCGCGCAGGTCGAGACGTTCCGGGGTGTCGAACATCAACTCTCCTTCGAGCGGGCACGTTCAACGAGGGTGGACGGATCGCGGTGGCCGAGGAGGATCGCGGCCGCCCGCTTCCAGCGGCGGATGAGCAGTTCGCGGCGGCCCAGGTCGCCGCTGACGATGCCGGTCATGGCCAGTCCGGTGAGGACCTCGTAACTGAACTCGACCACGGTCGGCACCCGTGGATCTCCGGGCGAGCTCTCGGCGAGCAGATCGCGGGCCCGGTCGTGCAGGACGGCGAAGATCTCTTTCTCCACCGGGAGCAGCGCGGCGCGCAGTTCGGTGTCGGTGCGGGCCGCGTTCCACAGCTCGAGCGCGGCCCAGAACAGCGGCGAGGAGAAGTGCCGCCAGATGATGTCGACGAGCGCGTCGAGGCGGTCCACCTCGGACGGGACGGCGGCCAGTTCGGCGCTCAGGGCCTCGGTGCGACGGCCCGCCACATATTGCACCGCGGCGACGAGAAGGTCCACCTTGGTGGGGAAGTGGTGCAGCAGCGTGCCGCGGGGGACGTCGGCGCGGGCCAGGACCTCGGCGGTGGTGGTCTCCGCGTAACCGCGCTCGACCAGGCACTGCATCGTGGCCTCCAGGATCCTGCCTCGGGTGGCCTCGCTGCGCTGTGCCTGGGTGCGTTTCACCGCTTTACCGTACGACTTGACGGTTAATTGCGTCCATACAGCTGATGCTCGGCGCTCGCCAGGCTCTTGCCGTGACCCACGTCACGCCCTTACCGTCACGGCAGACTGTTAGGGGGCGTCGATGCCTGGGTCCTATCCCGCCAGACTCCGTGCCGGCCTGGCCGTCGCCCGCGCGGCCGCCGCCACGGTGCTGAGCCGCAGCCGGCCGGAGCCGCCCGCACCGCCCGCCGCCGTCGAGCCACCCCGCCGGCTCGCCCACCCGTGCTCGGTGACGGTGCGGGTCGAGGCCACCGCCGAGCAGGTGTACGCGGTGCTGGTCGACCCGGAACGGATGCCCGACTGGGTGCTCCAGCACGCCGGATGGATCGACCAGCCGCCCGCCGGGTTCGCCGAGGGGGTGCGGTTCCGGCAGCGGATCAAGATGATGGGAGTGCCGAGCGAGGTCCGCTGGACGGTCACCGGCGTGGTGCCGGACCGGGCCGTCTGGTTCGAGGGCACCGCCCCGATGGGGATCACCGTCGGTTTCTACCTGTCCGTGACGCCCGGTGACGGCGGTTCGGTGGTGCGGTTCGACGGCGGTGTCGAGGGCGGCTCCGCGGACGGGCCGCTCGGGCCGATGGTCGCGCGGAACCTCGCCGACGCCATGCGCAATTCCCTGCACGCGCTCGGGTCGGCGGCGCTGTCGGCGGAACGCTCACCCCGTACCCCTAGAAAAGCCGCAAGCGCGGCGCCCAAGCCCAAGCCCGCACCCGTCCTCTTCGAGCGCACCGGCGAGGAGATCGACCCCTGGACGCCGGTGATCGTCGGCGCCGGGCAGGTCACCGAGAAGTCCACCGACCCCGCCGGCGGCGATCCGGTCTCCCTCGCGGTGCGGGCGTTGCGGCTGGCCGCCACCGACAGCGGCGCCGAGGGCATCCTGAGAGAAGCAGACCTTGCGGGGTACGTGGCAAGCGTCTCGTGGCAATACCCGGACGGCGCGGCGCTCCTCGCCGAGCAAGCCGGCGCCCGGCCCGGCCGCACCGTGCAGACCACCATCTTCGGCGGCGACGGCTCGTTGCGGCTGCTCAACGACGTGGCCGCCGACATCGCCGCGGGCCGCGCCTCGATCGCCCTGGTCGGCGGCGCGGAAGCCGCCTCCACCGCGGCGGCCGCCGAACGCGCCGCCCGCCCGCTCGGCTGGCCGGTGCAGCCGGACGGGACCGAACCCGGCCGGACCGTCGGCAGCGACGCCCCCGCCAACAACGATCCGGAGACCGCCGCCGGGCTGGTCGCGCCGATCTACCTCTACGCGCTCATCGAATCGGCCGTCCGCGGGCGGCTCGGCCTCACCCCGGACGAGCACCTGAAGCGGATCACCGAACTGTGGGCCGGGTACGCGGCGATCGCCGCGGCCAACCCGCACGCGTGGCAGCCCACCGCCTGCACCGCCGGGGAACTGGCCACGCCGAGCGCGGCCAACCGCATGATCGCCGCGCCCTACCCGAAGCTGCTCACCGCGAACCTCCAGGTCAACCAGGGCACCGGGCTCATCGTGTGCAGTGCTGAGGCGGCTCAGGAAGCCGGGATCGATCAGAGCCGGTGGGTGTTCCTGCACGCCGGAGCGCACGGCGCCGACGAATGGTTCGTCACCGAGCGTGCCGACCTGGCCGGCTCCCCGGCGATCAAGGCGATCGGTGACGCGGTCCTCGGGCACAGCGGGCTCACCATCGACCAGGTCGAGCACATCGATCTGTACGCGTGCTTCCCGTCCGCCGTGCAGATCGCGGCCCTCGAACTCGGGCTGCCGATCGACGACCCGTCCCGGCCGCTCACCGTCACCGGCGGGCTGACCTTCGCGGGCGGGCCGGGCAACAACTACACCAGTCACGCGATCGCCAACCTGGTGCCGCTGCTGCGGGCCGACCCGTCGAGCCACGGACTGGCGACGGCGCTCGGCTGGTACCTGACCAAGCACGCGGCGACCGTGCTGTCGGCCCGGCCGCCCCGCGCGCTGTTCCGGGACATCGACGTGGATCCGCGGTTGCCGCGGCCCCCGGCCCGGCGCGCGCTGAGCTCGTATCGAGGTCCGGCGGTTCTCGAGGCGTACACGATTCCGTACGCCCGTGACGGCCGCGCCGAGGCCGCCGTCATCACGGCCCTCACGCCCGCCGGCGACCGGGTGGTCCTCCGCCTAGCCGGCATTTCTAAAATGTCGGACTTGCTGACAGGGTCTCCGGCCGAAGCCGCAGCGGTGGATGCGGCTGACCCGTCGCTGGGGCTGGGCGGTTCGGCGGGCGCTGACGGTGATTCCGGTGCCGGAGAGTATGTGGATTTCGGGCGCGATGGGCGGCCGAACCCCACACGTTCGGGGGTGGATCCGATCGGGTGGCGGCTGGAGATCGACGGGACCGCGGTGACCGTGGTGGACACCGGGCGGGCCGCGTTCCCGGCGCCACCGGAACCGGGACTGATCGTCGAGTGGCACGGACCGGTGACCGTGTGGCGGCTGAACCGGCCCGCCGTACGCAATGCCATCGATCTTGCTCTTGCCCGTGCTCTGGAGAAGGCGGTCGACGACTTCGAAGCCGACCCGATCGCCCGGGTGGCGGTGCTGACCGGTTCGGACACCGTGTTCAGCAGCGGCATGGACCTCAAGGCCGCCGCCCGCGGCGAGTACCCGGTCACCGAAGGTCGCGGCCTGCTCGGCATCACCGCCCGGCCGCCGGTGAAACCGCTGATCGCGGCCGTCGAAGGCGCCGCCCTGGCCGGCGGGTGCGAACTCGCCCTCGCCGCCGACCTGATCGTCGCCGCGGAGGACGCCGCCTTCGGCATCCCCGAGGTGAAACGCGGCCTGGTCGCCGCGGCCGGCGGGGTGCTCCGGCTCGCGCAGAGCCTGCCCCGCAGCACCGCCCTGGAACTGGCCCTGACCGGCGAGCCGATGCCCGCCCGCCGGCTGCACGAACTGGGCGTGATCAACCGTGTCACGTCACCGGGCAAAGCCTTCAGCACCGCGCTGGAGCTCGCCCAGGACATCGCCGCGAACGCGCCCCTGGCCGTCCTGCTCTCGAAACGCATCGTCGACGAACACCGCGACTGGGGCGCCGCGGAGGCCTTCGACCGTCTCTCCGACATCGCCGGCGAGGTGATCGGCTCCGCGGACGCCGTCGAGGGCGTCCGCGCGTTCGCCGAGAACCGGCCACCCCAATGGAAGGGCTGAACTGTGAGCACGCTGCAAGCGGTGCTGCGGATGCACCAGATAGGCATCGTCAACCTTCTGCGCCCGGACCGCCTGATCAAGGCGGCCGGCAACAACGCCAGACTCGGACCGCAGGCCGCCCTCGTCGAGAAGGCCGCCGCCGAACACCCCGACCTGCCCGCCCTCACCGACGAGCGCGGGACCTGGACCTACCAGCAGTTCTTCCAGCGTTCCAACGCTCTCGCGCACGCACTGCGCAAGGTGGACCTGCCAGCGAAGTCGATCATCGGGGTGCTGGCCCGGGACCACCGCGGCCTGGCCCTGGCGATCGCCGGGACCGCCCGCGCCGGACGGCGGCTGGCCATGCTCAACACCGGCCTGGCCGCGTCCCAGCTCGCCGAGGTGATGAAGCGGGAGAACGTCCGATTCCTGATGTACGACAGTGAGTTCGCCGACCTGGTCGACGGCCTCCCGGACGACCTGCCGCGCTACCTGAGCTGGGAGGACGACGGTTACGTCCGGCCCGCCGGGCTGCTGTCGGTGGACGAGTTCACCGCCGCCGAGCCGACCACGATCCCGCTGCCGCTCCCGGACAAGCCGGGCGGCTTCATCATCCTCACCAGCGGCACCACCGGCCTGCCCAAAGGGGCGCCGCGTACCAAGGTGTCGCCGCTGGCCAGCGCCGTGATCGCGGACCGGATCGACTTCCCCCGGCAGGGTACGGCGGTGATCGCGTCCCCGTTGTTCCACGCCACCGGATTCGGCGCCTGGACGGTCGGGCTCTCGCTGGCCAACCATGCCGTCCTGCTGCGTCGCATCGACGCCGAACGCATCCTCGCCGCCCTCGCCGAGCACCGGGCGCACATGCTCGTCGCCGTTCCGACCGTGCTCAACCGGATCCTCGCGCTCGGCCCCGACGTCATCGCCAAGTACGACACGTCGTCGCTGAGGACGGTGTTCCTGGCCGGGTCCGCGCTGCCGCCCGACCTGTGCGAGCGGTTCCAGAACACCTTCGGCGACGTGCTGTACAACGTCTACGGCTCCACCGAGGTCGCCGTCGCCTCCGTCGCACAACCCCACGAGCTGCGCAGATCCCCGGGTACGGTCGGGCGGCCCCCGGTCACCGTGAAGGTCGCCCTCTACGACGCGAACGACGCAGCGGTCACCGAACCGGACGTCAAGGCCCGGGTCTTCGTGCGCACCGGCATCCCGTTCGAGGGCTACACCGACGGCCAGCACAAGCAGATCATCGACGGGTACATGGCCACCGGCGACCAGGGCCACTTCGACGCCGACGGCCTGCTCTACATCGACGGCCGGGACGACGACATGATCATTTCGGGGGGTGAGAACGTCTACCCGCTCGAGGTGGAGAACCTGCTCGCCGCCCGCGAGGACGTCCTCGACGCCGCGGTCATCGGCGTCGACGACGCGGACTTCGGCACCCGGCTGCGGGCCTTCATCGTCCCCACCGACGAATCGGCCCGGGACCCGCAGGAGATCCGCGAGTTCGTCCGCGCCAACCTGGCCCGCTACAAGGTGCCCCGCGACGTGGTGTTCGTCGACGACCTGCCCCGCAACCCGACAGGCAAACTCCTGCGCCGCGAACTCCCGGCCGGGCCGCTCTGACCCCGCGTGCGGAGTTCGGGCGCGGACGGAAGTGGCCGGACTCCGCACACCGGGCCGCTCTGACCCGTGCGGGGCGCGGACGGCGGCCGGACTCCGCACGCCCGGACGCTGCGACCCCATGTGGGGCGCGGGCGGCGGCCGGACCTCGCACGCCGGCTTGTCGATAGCATCTCGCGCATGGCCAGATGGACGCTTCCCGTGCTGATCGTGGCGGGACAGCTGCTCTTCTGGCCGGGGTTCCCACTGTTGCGCGGTGACCCCGTACCGGCCCTGGCCGCGGCCGGGGCCACCGCCGCCTGCCTGCTCGCCGGGTTCGCGCTCGGCTTCCGCCGGGAACGGCCGGTGCCCGCGTTCGCCGGGGTGCTGGCCGGCAACGTGCTCGCGGCCGTCGCGGCACCCACCGGGCGGCAGTGGCTGGAGACCGGCGACGCACTGCTGATCATCTCGCTGACCACGGTCGTCGCGCTGTTCAGCGTCGCCGTTCGCGCGCCGGCCCGGCAGGTCCTGTACGCGGTGCTCGCCCTGATCGTCTGGGACAGCGCCCTCGCGGCCGTGCAGGACGGGATCGGCGCCGACTACCCGTACCTCGTCGGCCTGGCGGTCGTGATGCACAGTGTGGTCGCCGCGCTCGGCCGGCGGCGCGCCCGATGGAACACCGAACGCGCGGCCGCCGCCCGCCGGCTCACCTCCGCCCGGCAGGCCGAACGTGAGGCCGCCGACGCCGAACGCCGCCGTCTCGCCCGCGAACTGCACGACGTCACCGCGCACCACCTCACGTCCATCGTGGTCAACGCGTCGGCCGCGGAGATGCTCGGCGACCAGCGGCCCGACCTGCGGACGGAGGCGCTCGACTTCGCCGCGCGTACCGGCCGGGACACCCTCGACGCCCTGCGCCGCCTCGTCGCGATCATGCCGGCCGCCCCGGCGCCCGCGGAGGAACCGGCCCTGACCGACCTGGCCGAAGGGTTCCGGGCGCTCGGCCAGCGGATCACCCTCGACATCCCGTCCGCCGGGCCACCGATCTCCGCGGCGGTCTACGGCATCGTGCGGGAGGCGCTCACCAACACCCTGCGGTACGCGCCGGGCGGCCGGGTGACGGTGCGTTACACGGAAGCGGAACTGCTCGTCGAGGACGACGGCGGCGGCGCCCCGGTGGCCGGAGCCGGTGACAGCGGCTCGGCTGCCGGCCCCGGCGGCGCCCCGGCTGCCGGCCGCGGTGGCGGGGTCCCGATGGTCGGGCTCGGTGGCGGGCGGGGCCTCGGCGGGATGCGGGAACGGGCCCAGTCGGCCGGTGGCGTCTTCGAGGCCGGGCCGCGGGACGGTGGCGGCTGGCGGGTCCGGGTGACCTTCCCGGACGCGGCCGTTCCGCACGCGGCGAAGCCGGGACTGCGCAGCCGTACCGTGATCGACGGGGTCATCGCCGCCGCCCTGATGGCCGTGCAGTTGCTGGGCATCAGCCTGGCCGTCGAGGAGGGCTTGTCACCGGCCGCGACCGTGCTGGTGCTGCTCGCCCACGCCGCGCACACCGCCCCGATCCTGCTGCGCCGCCGCGCCCCGTGGTGGGCGCTGCTGGCGACCGCTCTCACCGGCCTCCTCGGCCCGCTGCTGGTACTCACCGGGGTGGTACCGGCCGGTCTGGCCTACGTGTTCGTCTTCGGCTGCGTCGCCGAACTGGCGATGGTCCACGCCGTCGGCTCCCGTGGCGCGCAACCCGCCGTGACCTGGCTCGCCGTACCGGCCGCCGCCGGTTCCTGGGCGCTGACCATGGCCGTGATGATCGCCGCCGACATGGCCGACGACCCGGAGTTCGGCGACGACCGCGCCGTACTGCTGCCGGCTACGGTCGTCCTGCTCACCCCGATCCTGGCGATCCTGCTGGCAGTGCCCGCGGCGGCCTGCTGGGGAACCGGCCTCGCCGCCCGGAGGCGCCGCGACCGGCGACAGCAGCGTGAGGAGGGCGGCGTGGCGGCCGCCCTGCACCAGGCAGCGCTGCACGCCCGCGCGGAACGGCTGCGGATCGCCGCCGGCCTGCACGAGGAGGTTCTGCGCCACGCCGCCGACGTGCCCGGCGCCGCCGACCGCGGCGACCTGCCCGGCGTCCTCGGCGCAGCCCGCCAGGCCCTCACCGCGATGCGCTCCCTCCTCGACGGCCTGACCCCTTCCCGCGGTCCCGCCGGCTCCGGCCCGGCCCACGAACCCGCCGGTCCCGGCGCCTCGGTTGGTGGTCCGCTTCCCGAATCCGTGGGCTCCGGTCCGTCGGGCGCCTCGGGTGGTGGCTCGCTTCCCGAATCCGTGGGTCCCGGTCCGTCGGGCGGTTCGGGTGGTGGCCCGCTCCACGAGTCCGCCGGCCCCGGCGCGTCGGGCGGTTCGGGTGGTGGCCCGCTCCACGACTCCATGGGTCCTGGTCCGTCGGGCGGCTCGGGTGGCGGCTCGCTCACCGGATCCGGTGCCCCGGATCCGGGCCGCGATTCCGGTGGGCCTGGCCCGTCGCGTGTGGAAGAGGTGTCGTCATCAGCATCCGAGTGATGGTCGTCGACGATCAGTTGATGGTGAGGGCCGGGCTCGCCGTGATCGTCGGTTCGCAACCCGGCATCGAGGTGGTGGGGGAGGCCGGTGACGGCGCCGCCGCGATCGCCCTCGCCGCCGAACTGCGGCCCGACGTGATCCTGATGGACGTGCGCATGCCCGGTGTCGACGGGCTGACCGCGACCGCCCGCCTGACCGCCGGGCCGAACCCGCCGCGGGTTCTCGTGCTGACCACGTTCCACCAGGACGCCTACGTCTTCCAGGCGCTACGGGCGGGGGCCTCCGGGTTCCTGCTCAAGGACGCCCAGCCGGCCGAACTGGTGGCCGCGGTCCGGACCGTCGCCGCCGGTGACGCCATGCTCAGCCCCGCCGTGACCCGTGGCCTGATCGACGCCTTCGCGGCCGGGACGGTCACCGCCGCGCCCACAGCCGACCCGCGCCTGGACGCGCTGACCCCCCGCGAACGGGACGTGCTCACCGCGATCGCCCGGGGCCTGTCGAACGCGGAGATCGGCGCCGCCCTCGGCATCGGCGTGGGAACGGTGAAAGCCCACGTCAACGCCCTGCTCGGCAAGCTGGGGGCACGCGACCGGGTGCAGGCGACGATCATCGCCTACGACACCGGCCTCGTCAGCCCGGCACGCTGACCCGGCTCCCGCCGGACCCGCCGGGCGCGCCGGACCCGCCGGGCGCGCCGGACCCGCCGGACCAGCCGGACCCGCCGGGCGCGCCGGACCAGCCGGACCAGCCGGCCCCCCCGAACCCCCCGGCCCCCGAACCCGCGGGCCCCCCGAACCCCCCCCGAACCCCCCCGAACCCCCCGAACCCCCGAACCCGCCGGACTCGCTGGACGTGCCGGACCTGCTGAAGTTGCCGGGCGTGCCGGAGTCGGCTGACCTGCCGGACCCGCTGGACTAGGAGCTCAGGGCCTTGGCCTGCCGTCGGAGGTGGAAACCCGGCCGGCGGTGTCACCCGGCGATCTTGACGTTGTGGTGTCTGTTCGCCGGGCCCGGGCCGAGAACGTGGGGTGGTCGGTGCCTGGCCGGGGTGGCCGGGAGGGGCATGCATGAGTGGCACCGGGAAACGGTCGTGAGGGAACGCCTGCCGCAGCCGCCCGGGGTCACGGGACGGCCGGGATCCGGCGGAGGGCGATCTATCCGTACAACTGCCGGGGTTTGATCCATCGGTAGAGCAGCCCAGCGGCGAGCAGGCCCGCGCCGCCCATCGTGAGGGCCGCCGCCGTCAGGGATGCCACCGCCGTCACCGCGCCGATCAGCAGTGGGCCGCCGCCCTGGCCGAGGTCGGAGCAGAGGCGCCAGGCGCCGAGGAACTCGGCGCGGCCGACGGACGGGGAGGCGTCCGCGCCGAGGGTCATCACCAGGCCGGCGCTGAAACCGTTGCCGAAGCCCATCAGCAGGGCGGCGGCCGCGAGTCCCCAGGCGTTCCCGGCGAGCGGCAGCAGCAGGTGCGCGAGTCCGAGAAGGGTCATCGCCGGCACGGCTGCCCAGCGTCTGCCGAACCGGTCCATGATCTTGCCGGCGGGGTAGAACAGGAGCATGTCGATGCCGCCGGAGACGCCGTAGATCAGGCCGATGGTGGCCGGGTCGAGGCCGAGCGACGCGCCCCACAGCGGCACGATGATCTGGCGGGACGAACGGAGCGCGCCGACCAGCAGCACGCCGGAACCGAGGGTGCGCAGGGTGTGCCGGTGGGCGCGGATGATCGTGAAGAGGCCGGGGCGTTCGGCGCCGGGCACGGGCGCCCGGTCGTGCGGGACCGGCGGGCTGATCACCAGCACCAGCGCGGCCAGGCTGACCGCGGTGATCGCGACCAGGTAGGCGCCGTCGAGGCCGGCCAGGTGCATGGCCCCGGCGCCGAGGAACGGGCCGCCGAACGTGCCGATCCGGCCGACGCCGCCGAGGGTGGACATGGCGCGGGCGCGCAGTTCCGGGCGGACGGCCTCGGTCAGGTAGGACAGCCGGGACAGTCCCCACGCCGAGAAGCACACGCCGAAGAGCATCACCGCGGCGCCGAGGACCAGTACGTTCGGCGCGAGCATGCACGCGACCAGCGCGGGGACGGCGAGTCCGGCGGCGAGCAGCATGGTGCGCCGCTCGCCGGCCCGGGAGATCAGCACACCGGCCGGCAGGGACCCGCTGATCTGCCCGAGCCCGAGGAGGCCGGCCACGACCGCCGCGGCCGCGGGGGAGGCGCCGAGGCCGGTCGCGGTCAGCACGATGACCGGCGCGACGGCGCCCTGACCGATCGAGTAGACCGCCGAGGGGAGGTAGACGGTGGGGCCGAGCTGGCGCAGCGTCTGTCCCCGGGAGGCGGTCTCGGTCACCCCCGCAACGATATAGATCAGTCCAGCTGTCCGCCGTAGTCGGGCAGCTTGAAGGTGCGCTCGGCGTGCCCGCCGCCCAGGTCGGTGGCGCTGTTGCCGATGTTCGCGACGATCGTGTAGCCGCGGCGCTCGATGGCGATGCGCGCCTTGGTCTTCAAGGTCTGGTTGTCCTCGAAGTTGAAGGTGGGCCGGGTGTAGAGGTCGGTCCACTGGTACCCGACGATGCTCAGGTTGGCCTCGGTGGCCGCCTCGATGATCTCCGGGCGGGCGGTGACGAAGAAGACCGCGGCCCCGTCGGCGCGGGCCTGACGGGCCAGGGCGAGCACCGAGGGGGTGGCGGCGTACGGCCGATACTTGCTCTGCAGAGCGGTGTTGTCGATGTCGAGCACGATCGCGGCCCGGGCGCCGCCGGCCGGCAGCCGGTCGTCGAGGTAATCGGAGGCCTGGTCGGTGACCGTGGTGACGTCGGTGATCCAGGTCTCGTAGGACGGCAGGGCGGCGGCCTGCGCCGGGGTGGCGGCGGCACCGGTGACCACGGTGGCGGCGAGGGTGACGACGAGAGCACGGAGGGTTCGCATGCCGCACATTATCGACGGACGTAGATGAACGGAAACTGAAATCCGTTTTGTCTCCCTGCGAAGATGGCGTTCATGCAGAAGATCCCCACGCTGTTCCAGCGCGACCCGGACGACCGTCGGCACGTGCTGCCCGAGGCCGACCCCGTATGCCAGTGGGTGCTCGACGGCGAGGGGGTCGCCACCCGCAAATACGACGGCACCTGCGTGCTGCTCGACGACGACGGCGCCTGGTGGGCGCGGCGCGAGGTCCGCCCCGGCCGGGCCACCCCGCCGGGCTACCGCGCGGTCGTCACCGACGAGAACACCGGCAAGACCATGGGGTGGGAGCCGATCGCCCAGTCGGCGTACGCGCGTTACCACGCCGAGGCCCTCGCCGCGTCGCCACAGACCCGGAAGCCCGGCACCTACGAACTCGTCGGCGAGAAGATCAACGGCAATCCCGAGGGGGTACGCGGCCACGCGCTCATCGCCCACGCCGACGCCGAGCACCTCGACGTCCCGCGTGATCTCGACGGCCTCCGAACCTGGCTCCTCGCCCACCCGACGATCGAAGGAATCGTCTGGCACCACGGGGACGGCAGGCGCGCCAAGATCAAATACCGGGACTTCGCCTGATCCCTCCCCGCGGTCGCCGGCCCCGTCTTCTCGCCGACCGGGCGTCTCCGGTCAAGCCGTGACGTAGGAACCGGTGGCCAGGTCCTCGGCGGCGGTGGGGCCGCTGGGCTTCCAGCCGAGCGCCAAGGACCGCTCGGCGCCGACCACCTGGTCCAGGACGAGAGCCTCGGCGAAGGGCGCTCCCAGCTCGGCGGCGGCTTCCGCCTCGGGCCAGGCGTGCGCGACCGGTGCGGCGCCGGCCCCGCGCGCCGCGGCGATCGCGAGGTCCTCGGTGTGCACGCCGGGCTCGGCGACACCGTGCAGGATCGATCCGGACGCGGCGCCGGTCACCGCCAGCACGTAGAGGTCGGCCAGGTCGTCGACGTGCACGAGCGGCCAGCGCGGGCTCGCCGCCGGGCCGCCGACCCAGCGCCCGTGACCGAGCTCCCGTGCCCAGCCGGCGAGCATCGCCGGGATTCCCGCGCCGCCGCCGTGGACGACGCCGGGCCGCAGGACGACGGCGCGCACGCCCTGATCGGCGGCGGCGAGCACCAGGGACTCGGCGGCCGGCCGCGCGGCGACGATCGCGATCGGAGCGGCCGGGGAGGTCTCGTCGGCCGGGCCGTCGCCGGTCTCGCCCAGGACCCACACGCCGCTGGTCCACACCAGTGGGCGGCCGCTGCCCGCGAGCGCCCGGGTGAGCGCGCCGACGACCGGCAGGTCGGCCTCGCCCTGCGGGGCGGCGGTGTGCACGACGGCGTCGATGTCGCCGGTGACGAGCGCGGCGACGGCGTCCGGATCGAGCAGGTCGCCGCGCACCGGGGTGACGCCCGGCAGGTCGGTGGCCGGGGCGGACCGGGACACCGCGGTGACCCGGTGACCGGCGGTGGCCAGCTTGGCGACGACGGTGGAGCCGATGTAGCCGGTGGCGCCGAGAACGAGCACGTTCATGAGGAACTCCTGGTGAATCGGGGTGGCCGAGTAGCGGCCACAGGCCAAACGGACTAAAGTCCGCTTGTGGAGAACAGTAACGGACTCGAGTCCGCTTCGGCAAGGGCGTCGGGGGAGAGCAAGCCGTCGGCCGGAAAGCGGCCGGCCCGGGAGGCGCCGGCACGGGGCTCCCTGCCGGTCCTGGGGCAGCCCGCGCCGGAACGCGCCGACGCCGCCCGCAACCGCTTGCGCATCCTCGACGCGGCCGCCCGCCTGCACGCCGAACACGGCATCGCCGGACTCAACATGGACGACGTCGCCACCGCCGCCGGCGTCGGCAAGGGGACCCTCTACCGGCGGTTCACCGACAAGGCCGGCCTGGCCGCGGCCCTGCTCGACGAGCGGGGACGTCAACTGCACGAGCGATTGA
Organism: Actinoplanes utahensis; assembly: GCF_016862455.1. Lineage (GTDB taxonomy): Bacteria > Actinomycetota > Actinomycetes > Mycobacteriales > Micromonosporaceae > Actinoplanes > Actinoplanes utahensis. The sequence goes on along the minus strand of NZ_BOMZ01000042.1, from coordinate 94,641 downwards.
TGTACGGGCCCGCACCCCTCGGTCCCGGCGCGCCCGGCCTGGAGCGGCTGACCGCGTTCGTGGCCGCCTACGTGGAGCACACGGTCCGTTCCCTGGACCTGGTCCTGCTGTCGGAGACGGGCACCCCCGGCGGCCGTCTCGCCAAACCGGTCTACCCGTTCTGGCGTCGCCATGTGGAGGTCCTGATGGAGGCCGCGGGCACACCCGATCCCCGGGTACGCGCGGAGGCTCTGCTGGCCATGCTCTCCGCCGAGCAGCTGCAGCACTGGACGGTCACCGACGGCCGCCCGGTCCCGGCGCTGATCGAAACCCTCGGCCGCGCCGCCCGCGCCCTCGCCGCAAGCTGACCGGCGACGCCCGCGCCCGTACCGCCTGCACCTCGGTCGCCTCCGCTCGTGCCGCTCGTGCCGCTCGTGCCGCTCGTGCCGCTCGTGCCGCCCCCGTCCCCACCTTGCCCTTGCCCTTGCCCTTGCATTTGCCGCGCAGGCTGGCCGCCGCCGCGTGCGGGTGCCGCGACCGTGCGGTGGATGTTCCGGGTCGGGGGTCAGGGGTGGGCGGCGCGGGTGCGGCGGCGGATGGCCAGATAGGAGAGCCAGCCCAGGCCGATGATGAAGCCCAGGGTGATCAGGCGGTAGAGGACGACGACCGCGATGGCGACGTCGGTGGGGATGCCACCGGCGATCAGGCCCAGGATCAGGGCGCCGTCGATGATGCCCAGGCCGCCCGGGACGATGGTGATGGAGCCGGCGGCCATGCCCGCGCAGAAGGCGAGCAGCAGTTGGCCGGCGCTGATCGTGCCGCCGCCGACGGCCATGCAGCACAGCCACAGGCAGGCGGCGTCGAAGAGCCAGTTCAGCAGGGCGAAGGCGACCGCGGCGGCGCCGTTGCCGGGGGTGAGGCGGGCGGCGCGAAGCTGGTCGAGGAAGCCCTGGACGCGGTCCTGGCCGTGGTCGGCGGGGCGGCGGCGGAGCCGGTTGATCAATTGCAGCACGGGGCGGGTGACCGCGGTGAGATCGCCGAGGCGGCGGGCGCCGAGGACGGCGATCAGGACGGCGACGGCCAGGGCGAGGAAGGTGTGCCAGTCGGGGGCGCCGTTGGCGGTGATCGTGCTGAACGCGGTGATCGCGGCGAGGGCGGCGGCGGAGAGGATGCCGGAAAGGGCGATGCACCAGGACGCGACCGCGGGGGAGGCGCCGAATCGGCGCATCTGGCGATAGTTCAGCGCGGTGGCGAAGGCGGGGCCGCCGGGCAGGGTGACGCTGAGCGAATGGGCGGCGTAGGCGAGGGCGACGTGCCGGAGCAGTGGCACGCGTACGCCGGCGGAGCGCAGCAGGCGGCGCTGCATCCGGGCGTAGGACTGCATGGCGGCGGTGCCGGCGAGCAGCGCGGCGCCCAGCCAGCCGAGGTGCGGCGCGCGCAGCTGCGTCAGGGCGTCGGCCAGCGAGCGCCAGCCGAGGATCAGCTCGGCGCCGAGGACGGCGGTGACGACGGCGGCGGCGGCGGCCCTGCCCACCTTGCGGCGGGTGGGGGGAGGCTCTTCCACGAATGTCGTCATGCACGTGCCCGAACGCTGGTAAACAGATGTTGACTTCAAAACCGTACCGGCGTACGGCATGTCGGTCAACAGCCGTTTACGTCACATCAATACGCTGGATAAGCTGGCACGATCGAGTGGAAGGACGGCTGGTGACAACTGGGGAGACGGAGACGCCGCCGCGGCGCCGGGATGCCGCGAAGACCCGGCAGCTCCTGCTGGACTCGGCGATCCAGCGCTTCACCCGGGACGGCTACGCGGCCACCACGGTCCGCGACATCGCCGACGACGCGGGTGTCAACGTCGCCCTGATCAGCCGGTACTTCAAGAGCAAGGAAGGCCTGTTCGAGGCCTGCCTGACCAGCAGCGTCGACGAGATGCGGCGCACCGCCGGTGACGACACCCCGCTGAACCGGACGCCGGAGGCCATCGCCCGCCAGATCGCCGGCCCGTGCAGCAGGGGTGTGCCGTACCACCTGGTGCTCCTGCTCCGTTCCTCCGGCGACGAGGCCGCCGACCGGATCCGGCTCGGGTTGCTGCACTCCTACAGCGAGCGGCTCGCCGCGGCGGCCGGTGCGGCGCCCGGCGACCAGGACATGCTGCTGCGCGCCCAGGTCGTGCTGGCAGCCGCCGCCGGGATCGCGCTGCTGCGGACCAAGGCCGGGATGGAGCCGCTCGCGTCCGCCACCGAGGCGGACTTCGTGCCACCGCTCCGCGACCTGGTCGAGGCCCTGCTCAAGCCGCGCTGACCCCAGCGTGGTGATGTGCGGCGGGCCGTCTGACCGCACGTCACCACGCTGGGGTTGCGGGCTGGGCGTGGTGACGTGCGGCAGGTCGTCTCGCCGTACATCGCCACGCTGGGGTTGCGGGCCGGGTGTGGTGATGTGTGGTGGGGCGGTGCGCCGCACATCACCAGGCGTCAGGGGCGGCGGCGGGTGCCGGGGACCAGCAGTGCGGCGAGGACCGCGAGGACGGGGATCAGCACCCGCCGTCTGCCGATCATGTCGCCGAGGCGTCCCGGGATCGGGGTGAGGACCGAGGCGGACAGCAGGTAGGCGGTCGGGATCCAGCTGATCTGCCCGGTGTCGACACCGAACTCGCGGGCGATCGTCGGGAACGCCGGCGCGACGAGCGACTGCAGCACGGCGAAGGCGAGACCGCCCAGGGACAGGAACGGCACGACGAGCGTGGTGTTCGCGTGCCTCCCGCCGCTCTTGACCGGCTCGGCGAGGGTTTGCGTCATCAGATCCCCGGAAGCAGAAGTAAACATGCACTGACTTAGGCAACCTAGGTGTCCCCGTCCGAGCGGTCTACGGACGTTACATAACATCGCGTCGCTTCGTGAGACGGCGCGCGCCCCGTACCGGGTCAGGGTTTTCTGATCCAGACGTCGTCGACCGCGCCGTGGAACTGGTCGTTGTGGGCGAACGCGCTCTTGCCGCCGATGTTCAGGGACTCGTTGTTGTCGATGCGCAGGGCCGGCGGGACGGGAGTGCGGGTACGCGCCGTGCCGTCCACCAGGACGGTGAGAGCGTGCTGCTCCCGGCGGCATTCGACGCGGTGCCACCGGCCGTCGGCGACACCGATGTCGGAGATCGCCAGGTGGATGGTGCGGGCCGCCTCGCCGACCAGGACGCAACTGGGCTGACCGGCCCGGCCGTCGATCTGGAGTTTGTACTGGCTGCCCTCGGCGGCGAAGCCCTTCTGCAGCACGTTCTGGCCGTCGCTGGTGTCCCGCGCGGCCAGGCGCACGGTCGCGCCGTAACTGAACGGGCTAGCGCCCGGGTTCAGGCCCGCCCGGCTGAGGACGCGCAGGATCAGACGGCGGCATGGCTCGCGCGAGCACGGCGCGGGGAACTGGACGGCCTTCCCGGCGCCGTGCGGGACACGCCGGGGACGGCCCTGGTTGCCGCCGAACGGGGTCAGGTGATGGCCGTTGCCGGAGGAGTCGGCCCAGGGCCGTTCGCCGTCGAAACCGTAACGGGCCACCTCCGGCGGTGTGGGAACGGCCGCGGGCAGGCCCAGGAGAAGGGCGATCAGCGCCGCGTGCACACCTGATCAACGCGTGAGGTGGTACGGCGGTGGCGGGCCCGAGTCATGCTGGAGCGGTGAGATTGATTCTCAACATCCTGTGGTTCATCTTCGGCAGCGGTTTCGTCCTCGCCCTGGGGTATGGATTGGCCGCCCTCGTCTGCTTCCTCCTGATCGTCACCATCCCGTTCGGGGTGGCGTCGCTGCGGCTGGCCGTCTACTCGCTGTGGCCGTTCGGCCGCACCGTGGTGACCCGGCCCGGCGCGGGCGCGCCGTCCGCGATCGCCAACGTGCTGTGGGTCGTGCTGTTCGGCTGGTGGATCGCCCTGACCCACCTGCTCGCCGGGATCGCCCAGTGCGTGACGATCATCGGCATCCCGTTCGGCATCGCCAACTTCAAGCTGGTCCCGATGGCGTTCTGGCCACTGGGCCGGGAGATCGTCGACGTCGACTGACATCCGGCCCGCCGCTGTCCCGCCCGGTGTCGCTGTTCTGCTCGGTTTCGCTTCGCTGTTCCGCTCGCCGTCGCGCTGCTGTCCCGCCCGGCTTCCCGCTGCTGTCCCGCCCGGCTTCCCGCTGGATGGGACAGCGGGAGGATGCCGCGGGCCGGCTCCGGCAGAGTGGCGCGCGTGCCGGAGGATCTCGGGGAATCGCAGAGCGGGCCGTGGCCGCAGTTCCTGGCCGCGCCGGTGGTGGCGCCGCCGGAGCCGTGGCGGCGGGCCGGCCGGCCGATCGCGGTGGGCGGGCTGATCGGGGCCGGGTTCGGCGTGCATCCGGGGACCGGCCGGGATCTGCTGCTGGCGGCGTCGCACAGCGGGCTCGGGCTGTTCGACACGGTCACCGGGGAGCGGCTGGCCCGGGACTACGACAATGAACTCGCTTGGCCGGCCGACGACGATCTGACCTGTGCCGGGATCGGCGCGCTCGCCGGGACGCGGGTGCGGATGGCCGGACTGCTCGGCGGCGGCCTGCACCGGGTGGCGCCCGGCGGCTGGGTGGTCGACGTGGTCACCCCGGACTGGCCGAAGAGCCGGGTGCTGTTGGCGACCGGCTTCGGCCCCTGGCGCGGGGACCACGGTGAGACCTGGTGGCACGTCTTCCACGCCGGGGTGACCGAGCTGCGGGCCGCCGGATTCTCCCCGTCCGGGGACACCCTGATCGCGGCGACCAGCAGCGATGTGTCGATGTGGACGCGAGCGCCGGCCACGCCCCGGTGATCTCGCCGACGGTGGCCGGGCCGGGCCCACGCCCCGGCGCCCGGGAGTCCGCCGCGTAACGATCTTCCAGATTTCGGGTGACAGAGGTGATCCGTTCCGGTCGGACCTGCGTATCTCCAGGCGTCCCGCACGTGTCGACGGCGTTCAATGATCGTTCCGGCGGCGTGTTGCTTGAGTCATGGAGGTTCGCGTGGCATCTGCCGGTTCCCCGTCCGCGTGGCGCCGTCTGTGCAGCACGGCACTGTTCGCCGCCGTGCTGGTCCTGCTGGTTCCGGAGAAGAGTCTGGCCGCTCCGGACGTGCCGGTGCCGCCCGAGGGCCTGCTGACCGATCGGGGCGCGGGCGCGCTCTCGGCCGCCGACAAGGACTTCGTCGTCAAGGTCCGGCTGGCCGGGCTGTGGGAGATCCCGGCCGGCGAGATGGCGCAGGAGAAGACCACCACGGCACGGATCAAGCAGATCGGCAGCAGCATCGCCGACCAGCACCGGGCGCTCGACGAGCTGACCCGCAACGCCGCGAAGAAGCTGAAGATCAGCCTGCCGAACGAGCCGAACAGCGACCAGCAGGGCTGGCTCGACGAGATGGAGGCGGCGCAGGGCGAGGAGTTCGACGCCATCTACATCGACCGGCTGCGGGCGGCACACGGCAAGATCTTCCCGGCGATCGCGTCGATCCGGTCCGGTACCCGCAACGACACGGTCCGCAAGCTGGCCCAGCAGGCGAACCAGTTCGTCATGACGCACATGACGCTGCTGGAGAGCAGCGGCATCGTCGACTTCGCCGCCCTGCCGACCGTGCCCGCCCCGTCGGCGGCCGGTAAGGCGGTGGACGCCAAGGCGTCGGCTCCGGCCCAGGTGCTGTCCGCCAATGATCAGACCCAGCTGGCCGGCGGGAACATGCCGCTGATCATCGCCGCGCTGGTCGGTGGCCTGCTCGCGGGTGGGCTGGTGACCTGGCGGATCGCCGGCAGCCGCCGCCCGGGCTACCGCTCACGGCGCCACCGGTATTACGGCGGCTGACCCGGTATCCCGCGTGTGGAGTCACGGCGCGTAGGGCGGCCGGACTCCACACGGCTCGGGGGTGGGGTCAGCGGGGGAGCCAGGAGACGTCGGGGGCCGGGCCGATCCGGATCTCGTCGACCACGCGGATCAGGTCCTCGCGGCGTTTCGACGCCCACGGCATGAGCCGGACGTGCAGCCGCCGGCCGCCCAGGTCGACGACCGCGTTCGGGACCCGGAACCCGCACGAGGTCGCGCTGCCGGCCGGGCTGTCCGAGGAGCAGGGCGCCTCCTCGTACGCCCACAGCAGCCCCGGCCGCCCCCGCAGGGTGACCTTCTCGGCGTCCCGATCCGGCCATGTCAGCGACGTCAGCAGCGCTTCGACGGCGTCCCGGTCCTCGCCGCCGGTCTCGCGGCGGCGCAACGCCTGGTCGTAGGCGCGGCCGGTGCCGTTGACGTCGACCTGGAGGGGGCCGCCGCAGTTCTCCGGCAGCCATCCGAACGACAGCGACACCGCGACGGCCGACTGCCCGTCCGGCCGGATCGAGGCGGCGACGTGCCGGGCGATCTCCACCCGGTCCTTCTCCTGGTGCACCGACACGTTGAGGATCAGGCCGTCGCCGACCTCCACCGACACCTGGTGCGGGTTGGCGCCGTCCGGGTTGAGCCAGGCCTTCCGGCCACCGAGCGTGCCGGGCTTCATCCCCGTCACGCTGTCCGCGGTGCGGGCGCCGAGGAAGAGATGGATCGGGTGCTCCTCGTCCGAACCGCGCAACCACGAGCGGGTCTGCGCGACCGGCCCGGTGCCCGGCACGGTCGCGACACGGCTGGTCTCGGCGTACCCGGTGGGCATCCAGGTCGGCCGGTAGAGCATCGTGGCCCGGGCGGCGGCCGGGCCCGCGGACGGTGACGGGGACAGCGACGGTGCCGGGCTCGAGGGCAGGCCGGCCGTCGTGGCCGGGGGCGCCGGCGGAGCGGGCCGGCGGGGCCAGGCGGCGATCCCGCCGGCGGCCGCGGTCCCGGCCGCGGCGGCCGCGACCAGCAGACTCCGGCGCTGCCGCTGGTTCCGGGACCGGGTCATGATCCGGGTGGCCAGCGGGGCCGGGTCGTGCGCCCGGCCGGCGATGGTGAGCAGGGCGTCGTGGAGCTCGTTCATCGGGCTTCTCCCAGCGTGGCGGCTTCCAGGCGGAGGCGGGCGAGGGCGGTGGACGCGTGGGCGCGGACCGTCCCGGGGCGGCAGCCCAGCAGGTCGGCGATCTCCTCGTGGGTGTGACCCTCGAAGTAGCGCAGCACGATCACCGCGCGCTGCCGGGGCGGCAGGGCGGCGATCCGGCGGATCAGGTCGTCGCGGTCGGTGCGGGCCTCGTGCGGGTCCACCGTGCCGGCCCGGTGATCGAGCTGCTCGTGGGTCATCGGCACGACCCGCCCCCAGCGGCGGCGGACCGAGAGGAACTCGTTCAGGACCATGCGTTTGACGTACGCCTCGGGCTGATCCGTGGCGGCGATCCGCCGCCACCGCGCGGACGCCCGGACCATCACCTCCCCGACGATGTCGTCGGCTTGATGTGGATCGCAGGTCAGTACGGTCGCGTACCGCAGCAGGGCGTGCAGCCGTGCCCCCACGAATTCCTCGAATGTCATGCCCGGAAGACGCTCCGATGGGGAGAAGTGTTTAGCGGTTGCCGGACTTTTGCCGGAGAATCCGGGGAATGCTGCGAGTGGATCACGGTGTCGTCGCGGGCACCTTCAGCCTGGACGGTCAGACTTTCGATGTCGACAACAACATCTGGGTGGTGGGGGACGACGAGGAGTGCGTGGTGATCGACGCCCCGCACGACGTGGACGCGATCCTGGCGGTGGTCGGTGAGCGCCGGCTGATGGCGATCGTCTGCACCCACGCCCACGACGATCACGTCCGGGTGGCGCCCGACCTGCGGGAGCGGACCGGCGCCCCGATCCTGCTGCACCCGGCCGAGTGGCCGCTGTGGGAGCTCACCCATGGCTCGGACGTGTGGTGGAACATCGACCTCGCCGACGGCGCCCGGATCGAGGTGGCCGGTTCGGCCCTGGAGGTGCTGCACACGCCCGGCCACGCCCCGGGCGCGGTCTGCCTGCACGCCCCCGACCTGGGCTGCGTGTTCACCGGCGACACGCTGTTCAACGGCGGTCCCGGCGCGACCGGCCGTTCCTACTCGGACGCGGATCTGATCGTCGCGTCGATCCGGGAGAAGCTGTTCGCCCTGCCGGGGTCGACCGTGGTGCACACCGGCCACGGTGACGACACGACCATCGACGCGGAGCGGTCCCGCTAGGGTTCTGCCGGCCGAAGGGGTAGCCGGCGCCACCGCATCCGGCCCGCAGCGGGCGCTGCGGCCGTAACCGTCGCCCACGTCGCGGGGATTGCCACGGGACGTGGGTGGCCCGTACGAAATCATGGTGTTGACGTTGACCTGTTAGGCTGCCCTAACCTCATCAGGGGGCGGGTGGAGATGGCGCAACCGGAATCGCTGGCGGAGTTGCTCAACGGGCGGCGGGCCGCGGTGGACGCGTCCTTGCCGGCGATCGGGTTCGTGGCCGGCTGGCTCGCGTTCGCCGAGTCGATCTGGGCCGGTTCGATCGCCGCGGTGATCGTCGCGATCGGCCTGTCGGTGTGGCGGCTGCGCAAGGGCGACAAGCCGCGGGCCGTGCTGATCGGCCTGTTCGTGGTGTGTGTGGCGGCCCTGATCGCGCTCGTCACCGGCAAGGCGGAGAACTTCTTCCTGCTCCAGTTGCTCAGCAACGGCGCCAGCGCGCTCGCCTGGATCATCAGCATCGTGATCCGGTGGCCGCTGCTCGGCCTCGTGGTCGGCACCGTGCTCGGCCAGCGGACGCGGTGGCGGCGCGATCCGGCGCTGCTCAAGGCGTACTCGCGGGGCAGTTGGGTGTGGGTCGCGCAGTACGTGATCCGGGTGGCCGTGTTCCTGCCGCTCTACCAGGCGGGGCAGATGGCGGCGCTGGGCACCGCACGGGTCGTGCTGAGCGGGCCGCTGGTGGCGGGGTGTCTGGCGGTGAGCTGGTGGGTGATCCGCCGCACCCTGCCGGCGGATCACCCGGGCCTGCGTCATCCGGTCGTCGACGCGCCGGTTCAGAAGGCCGCCTCGTAGAGCTCCCGCAGCCCGACCGCGTCGGCCTCACCGCTGTAACCGCAGATCAGTACGGTGCCCTTCGTCGAGGCGACCAGGTACTTCTTGCCCTGCTCGAACGTGCCGCTGCCGAGCATCTGCTCGGACGTCTCCCCGGTCTGGGCCACCCGGGCGCTGGTGGTCCGACGATCGCCGCGGAAGAGTTCGGTGACGTCGAGGTGGACCGTGCCCCCGTCGATGCGGGTGACCGTTCCCTCGAAGGCGAAGTCCGAGATCTCGGACAAGCGGCCGGCCTCGGGTTCGCGGCATTTGGCGCTGACGCCGCTCGCGGTGAGCTCGGCCTCGAGCGCCTGCGTCGTCTTCACGACGGGCGCCGGTTCGGACGGCCGGGTCATCGCCCACGCCGTGCCCGCGGCGACCAGGACCAGGGCCGCGGCGACGGGCAGCGCCCACCGGCGGGTGTGTGTGCGGGACATGGTTTCCTCCACGAGGCGTGAGACCTGCTCCGGAGCGGCCGGTTCCAGCGCCGCCGCCGGGTCGGCCCGGCGCAGGCGCGCCCGCAGATCGTCGTCGTCGGTCACGGCCGGCTCCTCTCTGTCGCACCCTCATGTCCGGAAGCGGTCAGATGCTTTCGCAGTTTCTCCTTGGCCCGGTGCAGCCGGATCGACGCCGCGTTCGGGGTGATGCCGAGGACCACGGCGATCGCGGCCGGGGTCAGGTCCTCCCATGCCCACAGCCGCAGCAACTCGGCGTCCTCCGCCCGCAGGTCCTTCAACAGGTCCTCCTCCGGCGGGACCGGGCCGTCCACCACGGCCCGCGGCGGGTCGAGGCGGGAGATCCGGGAGAGCAGGCGGAACTGGCGGCGGTGACCGCGTTCGGCGTTGGCGAGGCAGTTGCGGGCCACCCCGTACGCCCAGGGCAGATGTTCCTCCGGCATCTCGTCGAGACGCCGCCAGCAGATCAGCAGCGTCTCGGAGAGCACGTCGTCGGCGGTCGCCGGATCGGTGCGCCGGGCCAGATAGCGGCGTACGGCGTCGATCACCGCCGGCGCCAGGGTCTCGAATCGCGCCCGGCGCGAGTCGATGTTCACGGGGTCCACCTTCGTACATGTCCGGCAGGCGGACAGGTCTTTCATGGGTCCGATCTTGGCCGGGCCGTGGCAGGATACCGGTCAGTAACCCAGTGCCGGGGAGGCTCACCGTGCGGACCGCGTATCGAACATGCCCGCTCTGCGAGGCCGCCTGCGGCCTGGCGCTGACCGTCGACGGCGACCGGGTGACGGCGGCCCGCGGCGACCGTGAGCACGTCTTCAGCCACGGGTTCGTCTGCCCGAAAGGCGCGACGTTCGGGCAGCTCGTCGACGATCCGGACCGGCTCCGCTCGCCGCTGGTCAACGGCGAGGAGGCGAGCTGGGAGGACGCCTTCGCCGCGGTCCGCGCCGGGTTGCGGCCCGTTCTCGAGACGTACGGGCCCGACGCCGTCGCCCTCTACCTCGGCAACCCGAACGCCCACACCATGTCCGGCGGCCTTTACGTCCCTCCGCTGATCAGGACGCTGGGCAGCCGGAACGTCTACTCGGCCAGCACGGTCGACCAGATGCCCAAACACGTCTCGTGCGGCTTCATGTTCGGCAACCCGAACCTGATCCCGGTCCCCGATCTGGACCGCACCGACTTCCTGCTCGTCCTCGGCGCCAACCCGTGGGAGTCGAACGGCAGCCTGGCCACGGCCGCCGACTTCCCGGGCCGGCTGAAGGCGATCCAGGCGCGGGGCGGGCGGTTCGTGGTGGTCGACCCGCGCCGCACCCGGACCGCCGAGCACGCCGACGAGCACCTCTACATCCGGCCGGGTGCGGACGCGTACCTGCTGTTCGCCATCGTGCACGTCCTCTTCGGCGAGGATCTGCTCGACGTCCCGGAGCATGTGGCAGGCGTTCCGGAGGTCCGCGACCTCGCCGTGGCCTTCACCCCGGACGCGGTCGCCGATGTCTGCGGGATCCCCGCCGACCGGATCCGACGGCTCGCCCGGGAGCTGGCCGCCGCGCCCACCGCGGCCGTCTACGGCCGGATCGGCACGTGCACCGTCGAGTTCGGCACCCTGACCAGCTGGCTCGTCGACGTGATCAACACGCTGACCGGCAACCTGGACCGGCCCGGCGGGGTGATGTTCCCCCTCGCCGCGCACACCTCCGGACGGCCCGGCAAGAAGACCGGCTGGACCACCGGGCGCTGGCACAGCCGGGTCCGCGGCCTGCCCGAGGTCAAAGGCGAACTGCCGGTCGCGACCCTGGCCGACGAGATCGAGACGCCCGGCGACGGGCAGGTCCGGGCGCTGATCACGGTCGCCGGGAACCCGGTGCTGTCCACCCCCAACAGCGGGCGGCTGGACCGGGCGCTCGGCGGGCTCGACTTCATGGTCAGCGTCGACCCGTACCTCAACGAGACCACCCGGCACGCCGACGTGGTGCTGTCGCCGGCCGACGCCACCCGTAAAGGACACTACGACTTCGCGTTCCTGACCCTGTCGGTGCGCAACTTCGCGGCGTACTCCCCGCCGGTCCTGCCCCGCGACCCCGGCACCCCCGACGAGTGCGACATCCTGGCCCGTCTGTCGCTGATCCTCGCCGGGCAGCCGGACGGCGACCCCGCCCTCTTCCACGACCACCTGCTGCGGCAGGCGCTGACCCGGCTGCCCGCCGACCAGCACGATAAGATCACCGGCGACCACCCGGCCGAGCGGCTGCTGGACGTGGCGTTGCGGACCGGGGCGTACGGGCTCACCCTGCGCCAGCTGCTCGACAACCCGCACGGCGTCGACCTCGGGCCGCTGCAACCCCGCCTCCCGGACCTGCTGCGCACCGCCTCCGGCAAGGTCGAACTGTGCCCGCCGGAACTGGCCGCCGAGACGTCCCGTCTGCTCGCCGCCTTGGACCGGCGCCGCGACGACCTCGTCCTGATCGGGCGGCGGCACCTGCGCTCCAACAACAGCTGGATGCACAACGTGCCGGCCCTGATCAAAGGCCGGGACCGCTGCACCCTGCAGATCCACCCGGACGACGCCGGGCGGCTCGACCTCGCCGACGGCGACGCCGCCCAGGTCACCTCACGGGCCGGCAGCCTGATCGCACAGGTCGAGGTGACCGCCCGGGTGATGCCCGGCGTGGTCAGCCTCCCGCACGGCTGGGGACACGACCTGCCCGGCACCCGCCTGTCCGTCGCGGCGACCAGGCCCGGCGTCAACTCCAACGTCCTCACCGACGAACTGGTCATCGACCCGCTCTCCGGCAACAGCGTCCTCAACGGCATCCCCGTCGAGATCAAACCGGCGCCGTGACCGTCCACCGCGCCGAACCCGGTCGTCAGACCGAGAAACCGCCGTCGACGTTGATCACCGCGCCGGTGACGTACCGGGCGCCGTCGCCGGCGAGATAGGCGACCGCCGCCGCGATCTCGGCCGGTGTCCCGTACCGGCCGAGCGCGGTGAAGCCCGTGATCGTTGTCGCGGCCGGGCCGTCAGCCGGGTTCATGTCGGTGTCGATCGGGCCGGGGTTGACCAGATTGACGGTGATGCCACGCGGGCCGAGGTCCCGGCTGAGACCCTTCGTCAGCCCCACCAGGGCGGTCTTGCTCATCGAGTACAGCGAGAAGCCCGGGAACACCGTACGTTCCACCATGTTGCTGCCGATGGTGATGATCCGCCCGCCGTCACCCATGTGCCCGGCCGCGGCCTTCGAGGCGAGGAACGGCGCGCGGACGTTGACCGCGATCATGCGGTCGAACTCCTCCCGCCCGAGATCCTCCACCGGCCCGACGAAGAACACCGCCGCGTTGTTGACCAGGACGTCCAACCGCCCGAACTGGGCGACCGTACGGTCCACCGCGGTGGTCACCGCCGCCGGGTCGGCGCAGTCGACTTGCAGCGCCATACCGCGGCGGCCGAAGCCCTCGATCTGTTTCATCACGACCGCGGCCTGATCGTCGCGGTGCTGGAAGGTCAGCACCACATCAGCGCCGTCCTCGGCCAACCGCGCCGCCACGCCGGCGCCGATCCCTCGGCTCCCGCCGATCACCAATGCCACTCTGCCGTCGAGATCGTTCGTCATGCGTCCACTGTCGTCGACACGCACGTGCGGAGTCTGGCGGCAATCGGACCCGGCGGTGGCCGGGTGGTTTGGCGGTTCCCGCCCTCGGGGTACAGCGACGCCGCTCTCCACCCCCGACCCGAGGAGCGAACATGTCCATCCAGGGATTCCTTTACATCATCGCCGTCATCCTGCTGGTCGTGGCGGCGCTGCCGATCACCACGCGTGGACTCAACCTGGCGCTGCTCGGAGCGGCTTTCGCGCTGCTCGGTTACTCCTGGGAGACCATCACCGCCTGAGCACTCGGCGCGGCTGCCCAGCACGAGCCCGGTGGGCTGGGCAGCCTTGATCGACGGGAAGTCCGTGCTCGTCAGGTGAAGTACTCGTCGCCGGCGAGGACGGCGTCCAGCCGGCGTTTCCCTCAGATCCAGCCCATTCTCTGCGCGTGGTTGATGGCGGTGAGCCGGTTCGGGGCGCCCAGCTTGGTCATCGCGTTGGAGAGATAGTTGCGGACCGTGCCCTCGCTCAGGTGCAGCTGGGCGGCGATCTCGGAGACCGGCAGCCCGGAGGCGGCGAGGGCGAGGGTGTCGCGTTCGCGGTCGGTGAGCGGGCTGTCGCCGGCCATCATCGCCGACGCCGCCAGCTCCGGGTCCAGGTAACGGCCCCCGGCGTGGATCTTGCGGATGGCGGAGGCCAGCTCGGCGCTGGACGAGTCCTTCGGGATGAAGCCACGGACCCCGGCGGCGATGGCCCGGCGCAGATAGCCGGGACGGGCGAACGTGCTCAGGATCAGCATCGCCCGGCCGGGAAGCCGCTCGGCCACCGACAGGCCGTCCAGGCCGGGCATCTCGATGTCGAGGACGATCACGTCCGGGTCGTGGGCGGCGACCGCGGCCACCACCTCGTCCCCGCGGCCGCACTGCGCGACCACCGTCAGGTCCTCCTCGAACTCCAGCATCATCGCGAGAGCCTCGCGGATCAGATGCTGGTCGTCGGCCAGCAGCACTCGGATCATGCGGCACCGGCCGGAGCGACCGCGCGGACCAGGAACCGGCCGTCGCCGGTGGGCTGGGCGGTGAGCGAGCCGCCGACCGCGGCGAGCCGCTCCGCCAGCCCGGCGAGACCGGTGCCGCCCGGCACGCTCTCCGCGGCCCCGTCGTTGATCACCTCGAGGACCGCGGACCCGTCCGCGGACCGCAACGTGATCGTGCACCAGCGGGCCTTGCTGTGCCGCAGGATGTTCGTGGCGCTCTCCCGGACCACCCAGGCGAGCGGGCCGGCCGCCTCCGGGCTGACACCACCGTCCGGCAGGTCGACGTCGCAGCGCACCCCGTCGGCCTCCAGGATCGCCCGCACACTGGCCACCTCCGAGGAGAGGTCGAGCACCCGGTAGCCGCGGACGGCCTCCCGGATCTGGCGCAGGCTGTCCTGGGCGAGCCCGCGGACCGCGGCCATCTCCCCGGCGGCCCGCTGGGCGTCGATGGTGGTCAGCTTGCCGGCCAGCTCACTCTTCACGGCGATCACCGACAGGCTGTGCCCGACCAGGTCGTGCAGGTCGCGGGCGAACCGCAGCCGCTCCTCGGTGACCGCCAGCCGGGCCTCGGCGTCCTTGCTGGCGTGCGCCTGCTCGGTCAGGTCGAGGATCCACACCCACAGCCGGTTCGCCCACGGCAGGGCGAAGCAGAGAGCCGAGTAGATGACCGCCACCGCGGCCAGCGGGATGGGATCCAGGCCCGGGTTGAACCGGTAGACCAGCAGGCAGACCGCGACGGTGCCGGCCGACAGCAGGATCGTCACCGGCCGGCTGGCGCGGACCGGGACCACGCTGATCCAGGCGGCCGCCAGCAGCCCGGCGCCGGCCGGGCTGGCGTCCAGAGCGATCAGCACCACCAGGACGGCCACCCCGGAGGCCACGGCGTGCCACCGGCTGCGCCGGTCCCGGCTCGGCCAGCCGATCGACAGGTCGCGCGCCAGAGCGAAGCCGGACCAGGTGAAAACCCCCAGGCCGAGAAGGGCGACGGCGATGCGGACCGGCTGCACCGCGTCCTCGGCGACGTAGTAACCCACACCGGCGAGGACACCGAACCAGCCGAGGAACAGGCTGGAGCGCAGACTCCACATGGTGATGCGTTGAGCTCGATGCACCGCGCCGGTCATGGCGAACACCTTAACTTTCAGCCGCGCCGGGGATCCCAGCGGAAGTACCGCCGGGCCAGTTCGGCCGCGACACCCACCCACACCGCCAGCACCGCCAGCGAGCGCAGCGTCTCCGACCACACGACGTCACCCAGATAGCCGGCCCGGATCACCTCGGCGACCGGGGTCATCGGCAGGAACTCGGAGATCCGCTGCAACTGCTCGGGGAGCGCGTCGAGCGGCACGATCACGGGGGAGAGGATCAGGGAGAGCAACATCACCGGTACGGTCGCCAGCTGCGCCAGCTCACCACTGGAACTGAACCCGGAGACGGCCATCGACAGCAGACTGAACAGGACCAGTCCGCCGAGCGCCGCGACCAGCACGAGCAGCGGATTGGTCGGCAGCCCGACGCCCAGCGCCACCGCCGCCACCCCGACCGCCAGAGCCTGCACCAGATAGACCACGGCGGCGCCGAGCGCGCTGCCGCCGAGGATTGCGAGCGCCGAAGCCGGCCCGCCGAGCAGCCGTTTCAGCACCAGCTCCTCGCGGCGGGAGGTGTAGAAGCCGGCCAGGTTGACCAGCGGGGCATAGACGAGCAGGGCCGCGAACTGGCCGGTCACCATGTAGTCGAGCTCCTCCTTCCCACCCTGCTCCCGCACGGAGAAGATCAGGAAGGCGGTGACCAGCAGTGGCATCAGCACCGCGTTGGTCAGCGCGGAGCGATTGCGCACGATCAGGGTGAGGTCGACCCGCGCCAGCCGCGCGGTGTGCTTGAGCTCGGTCTTCATCTGGTCTCCTCGACGATGCTCAGGAAGACGTCTTCCAGGGAGGCGGGGCGGACCGCGAGCCGGTCCAGCGTCACGCCGGTCTCCGCGGCCCAGGCCACCAATGACGCGACACCGCGGTGGGCGCGGGCGTCCGGGTCACCGCCGGACAGCGTGTAGCTCGCGGTCGGAAGGCCGTCGGCGACGGCGATCTCCGGAGCCAGGCCGTCGAGGCGGGGCAGCGTGTCGATCGGCGTGTGCGACGGGACCCGGAACGTGATCCGGTCACCGTGGCCGGCGACCACCTCCGGCACCGTCCCCAGGATCCGGATCTCACCCCGGTGCATGATCGCGATCCGGTCGGCGAGGCGCTCCGCCTCCTCCAGATAGTGCGTGGTCAGCAGCACGGTCGTGCCGGCGGAGACGAGATCCTGGATCAGCCGCCAGGTGGCGAGCCGCGCCTCCGGGTCCATACCGGTGGTCGGCTCGTCGAGGAACAGGACCTCGGGACGGCCGACGACGGCGAGGGCCAGGTCGAGGCGGCGCTTCTGCCCGCCGGACAGTTGCCGAACCTGAACGCCCGCCTTGTCCAGCAGATCCACCTGTTTCAGGGCGTCGTCCGCGTCCAGCGGCTGCTCGTGCAGGTCACGCCACAGGTCGACGGTCTCGGCGACGGTCAGGTCACCGATCAGGCCGCTCTCCTGCAACATGATCCCGACCCGGGGGCGCAGAGCCTTGCGCTGCCGCCACGGGTCGGCGCCCAGCAGCCGGACGGTGCCTCCGGTCGGCTTGCGGAAACCCTCCAGCACCTCGATCGTGGTCGTCTTGCCGGCCCCGTTCGTGCCGAGGAGGGCGAACAGCCCGCCGGCCGGAACCTCGAAGTCGATGCCCCGAACCGCCTCGAAATCGCCGTACCGCTGGCGAAGCCCGTCCACTTCGATGGTCTGTGTGCTCATGCCTCAATGGTTCGCGAGAACGGGAGGCGGTGGCAGTCGCGGGTATCAGCGATCATCCATGACAGATGTCATGAGTTCGCCGGGGCCGATGTCAAGATCATCTGAGATCGCCCGCGCCGATACAGTTTGATCATGACGCTGACCGATGTGCTGACCAGGGCCGCTGCCGAGAAACCCGGTCAGGGCGTGGTCCACGTCGGCGGCACCGCCCGCTTCACCGGTCACGCCGAGCTCCTCGCCGACGCCCTGCGCATCGGCGGCGGCCTGCGCGACGCCGGCATCGGCGCCGGCGACATCGTCATGGTCGTCGCCGACGACAGCGCCGACTTCCTCGGGCTCTTCTGGGGCGCCGTCGTCGCCGGAGCCGTACCCGTGCCGCTCCCACCCGAGCCCCGCCGCCTCGCCGCCGTCTGGCGCCACCTCGGCCACCCGCCGATCGCCGGCGACACCGCGACGCCCGGCGCCATCCCGCTGTCCCCGAGCGCGCTGCGGTCCGCCCTTCCACTTCCCACCCCCGTTGCGGTACGCCCGGACGACCTCGCCTTCCTGCAGTTCTCCTCCGGCAGCACCGGCAACCCCAAAGGCGTCGAGCTGACCCACGCCAACGTGACCGCCAACCTGGCCCAAGCCGCCCGCGCCGGCCGGCTCAGCAGCGCCGACGTGTTCGTCACCTGGATGCCGTACTTCCACGACATGGGGTTGATCGGCACCCACCTCGCGCCGTTGTACGTCCGGTGCCGCCAGGTCCGCATCCCACCGCTGACCTTCGCGAAACGCCCCGAGACCTGGCTGCGCGCCGCCGCCGAGCACCGCGGAACCGTCCTGTCGGCCGCCGGTTTCGCCTTGTCCCTGGTCAACCGCCGAGTGCCCGACGAGGTGCTCGACGGTCTCGACCTGAGCAGCGTCCGGCTCCTGATGGTCGGTGCCGAGCCGATCTCCCCGTCCGCGTGGCGTACCTTCGCCGACCGGCTGACGGCCCGCTCCCGGCTGGCGCCCGGCGCCATGCAGCCGGTCTACGGCCTCGCCGAAGCCACCGTCGCGGTCGCCTGCCCGCCCCTCGGCGAACCGGCGGTCCCGCTCCGGCTGTCCCGCGCCGCGCTGTCCCGCGGCGTCGCCGTCCCCGCGCCCGCCGCTCCTGTTCCGGCTCCGGCTCCCGCCGCGCCTGCTGCTCCCGCCGCTTCCGCTGTCGCCGTTCCCGGTTCTGCCGTCGCCGCTCCCGTCCCCGCTCCCGTCGCCGCTCCCGTCCCCGCTTCCGTCCCCGCTTCCGTCACCGCTTCCGCTGTCGTGGAGATCATGGATGTCGGCTACCCGGTGCCGGGATGTGAGTTGCGCATCGTCGACGACCAGGGGCTGCCTCTGGAGGACGGGATCGTCGGCCACCTCCAGGTACGCGGGCCCAACGTGACGCGCGGATACCACCGTGACCCGGAGACCACCGCGGAGGCACGCGACGGCGACTGGCTGCGCACCGGCGACCTCGGCTTCCTGCGGGCGGGACGGTTGTGTGTCACCGGTCGCCACAAGGACGTGCTGTTCGTGAACGGGCGCAACTTCCACGCCGCCGACCTGGAGGAGGTGGCCGCGGCGACGCCGGGTCTGGGCTCCGGGCCGATCGCGGTGGTCGGCGTGACGGATCAGGAGACCGGCCGGGAGCGGATCGCCGTCTTCCTCTCGGCTCCCGCGGTCCGGCCCGATCCCGCCGGACTCACCGAGTCCGTCCGTTCCCGCGTCACCGAAGCCCTGGCCTACGACAACGTGGCCGCCGAGGTGCTGCCGAGCGGTGCCTTCACCCGAACCACCAGCGGCAAACTGCGCCGTCAGTCCCTCCGCGACCGTCTCACCGCTCCGTCACCTGCCGAGCCCGGTGCGGCCGGCTCCCGGCACCACATCGAGGGCTCCGCCACGGCGGGAGAGTTCGGCCACGTGCAGGCCCCGGCCCCCGGCCACGTGCAAGCCCCGGCACCTGGCCGCGCGCAGGCCCCGGCACCTGGCCGCGTGCAGGCCCCGGCACCTGGCCGCGTGCAGGCCCCGGCACCTGGCCGGGCGCACGCCCCGACACCTAGCAGCGCGTACGCCCCCGCCGCCGTCGGTGTACCGCCCCGGGAAGAGGTCCGTGCGCCGGCGGGACGGCAGGAGGTGGAACTGGCCGTTCGGGCGGTGTGGGCCGGGGTGCTGCGTGTTCCCGCCGAGACGATCGGCCCGCATGACCGTTTCCTGGCCATCGGTGGTTCGTCGCTGACCGCGATGGAAGTGCTGGTGGGGCTGGAGGAAGCGTGCGACCGTACCCTCGATCCGTCATTGCTGCGCGACTGTGCCACCGTGCCCGAAATCGCCGACCGGCTGCTGGCCATCGGCGCCATCCCGGAGCACCGGCCGGAGCCTTCTCCCGCCCCCGATGCTTCCGCCCCCGATGCTTCCGCCCTCGATGCTTCCGCCCTCGATGCTTCCGCCACCGGTGCGGAGCCGTCTTCCGCCATCGGTGCGGAACGTCGTCCCGTTGACGAGCCGGAGCGGCGGCAGCCGGCGAACGGCCGGCCCGGTGACCGGGAGCAGTTGGCGATCATCGGGATGGCGTGCCGGTTCCCCGACGCGGACACACCCGAGCGGTTCTGGGCGAACCTGGTGGCCGGCCGGGACAGCGTCGTGTCCGTCACCGGCCGGCCGGGCGGCCACGGGGCCTTCCTCGACGATCCCACGCTGTTCGATGCCGGGTTCTTCGGAATCGGGGAGGACGAGGCCCGGCTGCTCGACCCGCACGCCCGTATCTTCCTGGAGTTGGCGCACGAAGCCCTGGAACGGGCCGGTTACGCGGGTCTGCGCCGCCGCTCCCAGCGGATCGGCGTCTTCGCCGCGGTCGGGGAGAGCGGCCACCCCGAGCTCGTCGCCGCGGATCGGGCAGCCGGCCGGGACGGTACGCCGGCGGACGGGCACGCGCTCACCGGAGGACTCCGGAACCTGATCGCCGCGCGTGTGTCACACATGCTCGACCTGCACGGGCCCGCTCTGGCGGTCGACACCGCATGCTCCTCGGCTCTGGTCGCCGTGCATCTGGCCCGCCGCAGCCTCGCCGCCGGCGACTGTGACGTCGCCGTCGTCGGTGGCGTCAGCCTCAACCTGACCGCCACCGCCGAGGAACTGCTCCACGACGCCCGGGCGCTGTCGCCGACCGGCCGCTGCCGAGCCTTCGCCGCGGGCGCCGACGGCTTCGTGCCGGGGGAGGGCGGTGCCGCCCTGGTCCTGACCCGTCGCGCGGACGCCGGTGACGCTCGTGTCCTCGCCGTGGTCCGGGGTACCGCGGTCAACAACGACGGTCGATCCCTGAGTCTGATGGCCCCGAACCCACTGCTGCAGCAACAGGTGATCGCGGACGCCTACCGGGACGGTGGCGTCGACCCCGCCGACGTCACCTACGTGGAGGCCCACGGCACCGGAACCGCCGTCGGCGATCCGATCGAGGCGCGTTCCCTGGCGCACGCTCTCGGCCCGCGGCCCGGCGGCGAGCCGCGGCTGCTCGGCTCGGTCAAGACCAACATCGGCCACCTGCTGAACGCCGCCGGCCTGCCCGCACTGGTGAAGGTCGTCCTGGCTCTGCAGCATCGGGAGTTGCCGCCGTCGCTGCACTACGACCGCCCGTCACCCCGCTTCGACCTGACCGCCGCCGGCTTCGAGGTGATCACCGAACACCGGCCCTGGACCGGACCGTACGTGGCCGGCATCAACGGCTTCGGCTTCGGCGGCACGAATGCCCACGTCATCCTCTCCGCCCCACCGGAGAAAGCCACGGAAGCCCTCGTGCCCGAGCGGACCGCGGAAGCCCGCTCACCCCAGCGGACCGCGGAAGCCGGCTGGACCGCGGAAGCCCGCTCATCCGAGCGGACCACGGAAGCCCGCTCATCCGAGCCGGTCGTGGTATCCGGCTCTCCAGGACTGGCTGCGGAACCGCGCTCACCGGAGCGGGCCGGGGAGAGCCGCCGACCGGCGGCCCGGGACGGCAGTGGAAGCGGGCCGCACCTGTTCACGCTCTCGGCCCGGTCGGGGACGGCACTGCGGGCGGCAGCCGGTGACCTGACGAATCACCTGCGGGCACATCCCGGGCTACGGGTGGCGGATGTGTGCGCGACGGTGGCGGCCGCTCGTGACGAGGGCCCGTACCGGATCGCGCTCGTGACCGGCGACGATCTCGCGGCGCGGCTGGCCGAGGCGGAGCCGGGCCCGCCGCCGGGACGGCCCGCCCGGGTGGCCTTCCTCTTCGGCGGGCAGGGCATCCAGCGTCCCGGGCAGGGCGCCGGGCTCTACGCCACCGCGCCCCGGTTCCGCGCGGTCCTCGACGAGGTCTCCGCCGCGGCCGGCGTGATCCGTGGCCGCACACTGGTCGAGTGGTGCACCGACCCGGGCGTGCCCGCCGCCGACCTGGCCCGCACCGAGGTGACTCAGCCGCTGGTCGTCGCGTTCGGGGTGGCGCAGGCCGCGCAGCTGGCCGATTACGGCATCCGGCCCGGCGCGGTCGCCGGCCACAGCATCGGGGAGATCGCCGCAGCCGCCTGCGCCGGTCGTCTGACCCCGGTCGAGGCGGTGCTGCTCGCCGTCGAACGAGGCCGCCTCACCGCCGAGCGCATCGGGCCCGGCGCGATGCTCGCCGTGGCCGCCACCGCCGCCGACGTGGCCGGAATGCTCCCCGCCGGGTTGACGGTCGCCGCTGAAAACGGTGCCGGGTCGACGGTCGCCGCTGAGAACGCCGCCGGGTTGACGGTCGCCGCGGAGGACGGTGCCGGGTCGACGGTCGCCGCTGAGAACGCCGCCGGGTTGACGGTCGCTGCGGAGAACGCCGCTGACCGCATCGTCCTCTCCGGGTCCCCGGAAGCGATCGGTGACGCGGAGTCCTGGCTGGCCGCCCGGGGTGTGGCGACCCGCCGGCTCGCGGTGTCGCATGCCTTCCACTCCCCGGCCATGCAGCCGATCACCGAGCCGCTCGGCGCGTTCGCACCCGCGTACCGGACGGCGACGATTCCGCTGATCAGCACCGTGACCACCGACTGGAACCCGGCCTTCGACGCGTCCTACCTGGCCGCGCACGCCGTGCGTCCGGTCCGGTTCGCCGCCGCCGCCGCCGGGCTCCGCGCCGCCGGCTTCGACACGATGGTGGAGATGGGCGGGGCGGACACCCTTTCCGCTTTCGTACGGCGAGGGGCCCGCCGACCGGCTTCCTCCACCACGTCCTCCTCCGCCCCTGAGACGGTTGCCCGGCCGGCGGGTGTGGGCGCCTCCGCGCTGCTGGCCACCGCCGGTGCTCTGTGGACGCGGGGTGCCCACCTGGACCGGACCCGGCTCGATCACGGCACCCGCCGTGTCGAGGTTCCCACCTACCCGTTCCAGCGGCGCCGCTTCTGGATCGGTGATCCGCCGCGGCCGGCTCTCGCCGTTCCGATCTGGACCGAGGTCCCACTTCCGGCCCCGTCAGCCGCCCTCTCCGTGGCTCTCGTGCCCGACGGTCAGCATCCGCCGGGCGGTGGTTCGCACCGTCCGGCTGCCACTCCGGCCACTGGTCTCGTGCCGGACGGCGGTTCGCGTGTCCCGGCGCCCGAGTCCACCGCGGGCATGGTGCCGGGTGGTGCGCCTGCCGGGGACGACCGTTCTCGTTCGGCAGGCAACGCGGCCACGGCGCCGCCGAGCGGACGGCCCCTCCCCGCGGCCGGGGTGGAGGGCCGGGCGCCGGCGGAGAGCCGCGATCCCGTGGTGGCGGTGGTGACGGCCGGGACCGGGGATGCGGCGGCCGCGCTGTCGGCGATCACCGCGGTCCCGGCGGACGGGCCTCTGCTGATCGTCACGCGCGATCTATGGGCGACAGGGGCGGAGCGCCCGGATGCCCGGCATGCCGTCTGGGCCGGGCTGGGCATGGCGTTCGCGGACGAGAACCCCTCGGCTGGGGTACGGGTCGTCGACCTGTCCTCGGACGACTCGGAGGAGGAACGGCGGGCGGCCGTCCAGGAGGAGGTCGCCTACCCTCCGCAGGCCGGCCCGGCGCAGATCGTCGCCTGGCGGGGCGGGCGGCGGCTGACCCGGTCGTTCACGCCGGTGACCGGCGGCGACCCGCTCGTTCCGCCGCCGGACGGCAGCTATCTGCTGATCGGGGGCGCGGGGGCGGCGGGCGCGGAGATCGCCCGCGACCTGGCTCGCCGGGGCCGGCCGCGACTCCTGCTGGCCGGGCGTTCCGCGGAACCGGTCGCCCTCCTGCGCGAGCTGCGGGAGCTCGGGGCGTCCGCCGAATACCGGGTGGCGGACGTGACCGTCGAACGGGACGTGCACGCCCTGCTCGACGGGCGCGACTTCGACGTCGTCGTGCAGGCGGCGGGGATGGTGCGGCCGGGCAGTCTGCGCCGGAAGACGCCGGACGAGGCCGAGGCCGGAACGGCCGCCAAGGTACGGGGCACGGCACTGCTCACCGAAGCCCTCGGCGACCGGCGCCCCCTCGTCGTCGCCCTGTCGTCGATCTCGGCGGCGGTTCCGGGACTGGCCGGCGCGGTCGGTGACTACGTTGCCGGCAACGTCTTCCTGGACGCTTTCGCGGCGGCCCAGCGCGCGGCCGGGCGCCCGTTCGTGTCGGTCGGCCTGCCGGCGCTGCTCGGCGGTGGGCTCGCCACCGCGCATGCGGCCATGCGTGACGGACTGCCGATCGATCGATTGCCGGAGGTGCTCTGGGCGGCTGCCGGGACAGGCGCCGCGCAGGTGCTCGTCCGTCCGTCCGCACGTTCCGCCGGAGGCCATCGGGGGACGGGTGCGGGTGCCGAGCGGCCCACCGCAGGCCCGGCCCTACCGGTCGCCGGTGCGGTGGCCGGGCGCTCAGGGGCGGACACACCGCGTATGGCGGACGGCGGACCGGATATGGCGGACGACGAGCCGGTTCCCGCGTGGGACCGGGCCGAGCTGGTCGCGGTGGTGCGGGAACTGCTCGCCGGACCACTCGGCCGCCAGCCGGGCAGCATCGGTTCCGACGAGCCGTTCCTGGTGATGGGGCTGGACTCGCTGACGGCGGTGGACCTGGTCAAGGAGCTGGAGAAGCGCCTCGGGCGGGACCTGCCGACGACGCTGTTCTTCGAGTGCCGCACGATCGAGGAGCTCGCCGCGCGCCTGACGGCACCACCGGTGCGGTACCCGTTGAGCCCGGTGCAGCGCGCCTTCGTCACGAACGGCCGGCTCTATCCGGAGACCCGGGCGTACGCCTATGTCCGGCAGACCCTCGCCGGGCCGGTCGACGCCGGGCGGCTGGCGTCCGTCTTCGCCGAGCTGGAGCGGCGGCATCCGATGCTGCGCGTGCGGATCGGTCCGGCCGGCCAGTGGTTCGAGGCGCCGGGCAGCGGACGGCCCGGCCGGCTCACCGTGGTCGACCTGACGCGGCCGTCCGGTCCGCCCGGCCCGGCGGAAGCCGGGGAACCGGATCCGGTGGCTTCCATCGAGGAGCTGGACCGGCAGCTGCGGAACCGGCCGTTCGACCTGGAACACGAGGCGCCGGTCCGGGCGGTGCTCGCGACGGCCGGTCCGGAACTCGCGTACCTCGTGGTCGTGGTGCATCACGCGGCCGCGGACGGGTTCAGCCTCGCGGTCCTCGGCGACGAGCTGTGGGCGCTGTACCGCGGGGAGCCGTCGACGGCTGCCCCGCAGGCGACGTTCACCGACCATGCGGCCCGACAGAGCGGGCCGGCCACGGCCGATGTCGGCTACTGGCGGGCGCAGCTGGCCGGATACCCGCGGCTGGAGCTGCCGTTCGACGGGGACGCCGGGGCGGAGCCGCGAGGGCCGTACGGCGTACACCAGAGGGTTCTCCCGGTGGAGGCGAGCCGTGCGCTGACCGCGCAGGCCAGGCAGGCCGGAGTCTCGCTCTTCCACCTGCTGCTGGCGGGATATGCGCGCTGCCTGGCGCGGTGGAGCGGGCAGGAGACCGTGCCCGTCTCGGTGGCGCGGGCCGGGCGGGAGGCTCGGCTGCCAGAGGTGGAGCGGATGATCGGGCCGTTCGCGGACACCCTGCCGGTCCTGGCCGAGGTGCGGGCCGGGGAGACGGCGGTGGAGCTGGCCGCCCGGTTGCGGGACCGGTGGCTGGAGGCGGAACGGCACGGCAGCGTGTCCACGGTGGACCTGGCCCGGATGCTGGCCGCCGACGACGCCGGACCGCGGACGGCGAGCCCCGCCGGCTTCAGTTTCGCGCGGTTCCCGGGTACCGGCGTCACCGGAGCGAACGTGCTGGTCACGACGGCGGGCACGGCGTCGGCGGCGACCCGGCTCGGGCTGGTCTGCTTCGAGGCGCACGGGACACTGCACTTCTCGTGGAACTATCCGGAAGGACTCTTCCACCGGGCGACGGTGGAACGGCTCGCCGGCGAGCACC
Organism: Actinoplanes utahensis; assembly: GCF_016862455.1. GTDB lineage: Bacteria > Actinomycetota > Actinomycetes > Mycobacteriales > Micromonosporaceae > Actinoplanes > Actinoplanes utahensis. The sequence continues at coordinate 69,423 of NZ_BOMZ01000042.1, read as the reverse complement.
TGGCCGAGATCACCACGCTGGCGGGGGACCGGGGGACGCCGGTGGCCGAGCGGATCCGGGAGCAGGCCAGGCGTACGCCGGACGGGATCGCGGTGCTGACCGACGGCGTACCGCTGACCTACCGCGAGATGGACGAGGCGTCGGACCGGCTCGCTACCCGGCTGACCGGGATCGCACAGCGGCCGGCGGGCCGGATCGGGCTGCTCACCGGCCCGGGCGCGGCGACCGTCGTCGGCCTGGCCGGCATCCTCAAAGCCGGTGCCGCCTGGGTGCCGGCCGACGCGGCGCACCCGCCGGCCCGGGTGGCGAGTCAGCTGAGCCGGGCCGGGGTGGACACGGTCGTCTGCGATCCGGGTTCGCGGGCGGGAGCGGAAGCGCTCGGCGCCGGGTTCACGCTGGTCGACGTGGGTGAGGCCGGAACGGGTGCGCCGCCGCCGGTGCGGACCGGGCCTGGGGACACCGCGTACGTCATCTTCACGTCCGGGTCGACCGGGCGCCCGAAAGGCGTCCCGGTCAGCCACCGCGCGATGACGAACTACCTGGACTGGGCGATCGAAGCCTTCGGCTACCGGGCCGGCGACCGGCTCGCGCAGACCGCGTCCATCTGTTTCGACGCCTCGGTGCGGCAACTGCTGGCACCGTTGCTGGTCGGAGCGACAGTGGTCGCCTGGGACCGGGACACGGTACGCGACCCGGAACTCCTCGTCACCCGCCTGGAACGGGACCGCGTCACGGTGTGGAGCTCCGTCCCGTCACTGTGGGAACGGGTGCTGGCCGCCGCCGAGAAGAGCCGGCCCGACCTGCCGCTCCGGTGGGTGCACGTCGGCGGGGAGGAGCTGTCGCCGGCCCCGGTACGGCGCTGGTTCGACCTGTTCGGGCCGGAACAGCGGATCACCAACCTGTACGGGCCGACCGAGACCACCATCAACGCCACCTGGCACCTGATCACCGAACGGCCGGGCGACGACGTGGACCGACTCCCCATCGGTCGGCCGGTCGGCGGCGCGGTCGTCGACGTGGTCGACGGGGAGATCTACATCGGCGGCACCGGGCTCGCCGACGGGTACCTCGACGACCCGGAACAGACGGCGGAGAAGTTCGTGATACGCGACGGGCAGCGCTGGTACCGCAGCGGCGACCTCGGCGCCCGCGACGCCGACGGGGTGCTGTGGTTCCGTGGGCGAGCCGATGACCAGGTGAAACTCCACGGTTACCGGATCGAGCCGGGCGAGGTGGAAGCGGTGCTGCGGCAGCATCCGGCGGTCGGGCAGGCCGTCGTCCTCGCCGACCGGGGGCGGCTCGCGGCCTGGGCCCAGTCGTCGTCGGTGGACGGCCCCGCGCTGCGTGCCCACCTGGCGACGCTGCTCCCCGACCATCTGGTGCCCGCCCGGATCACCGTGGTCCCGGAGCTGCCGCTCACCACCACCGGCAAGATCGACCGGGCGGCCCTCCGAGCCGCCCCGGTCCCCGCCGGACGGGCGGTCACACCGGGCTTCGCGGTGTCCGCCGCCACGCGAGGGACCGCGCCGGTCACGGACACCGAACGGCTGCTCGCCGAGCTGTGGCGACGGTTGCTCGACGTGCCGGAGGTCGGCCGGGACGACGACTTCTTCGCCCTGGGCGGAGATTCCATTGCCGTGCTGGAGCTGTTCACGCTGTTGAGCGAGCACCGCACGGCCCTGCCGCGGCCCACGGTTCTCTACCGGCGGCGTACGGTCGCCGCCCTCGCCGCCGCCATCGACACCCTCTCCACCGACCCCACCGACCCCACCGACCCCACCGACCCCACCGACCCCACCGAACCCGCTGGACCCACAGAACCGGCTGACCCAGCTGAACCCACCGAACCCGCTGAACCCACCGAATCCGCTGAACCCACCGAATCCGCTCAACCCACCGAACCCGCTCAACCCACCGAATCCGCTGAACCCACCGAACCCGGTGGACCGGCTGAACCGGCTGAACCGGCTGTGCCTGTTGGACCTGCTGAACCGGCTGGGCCGGTTGGTCTTGCTGGGCCAGTTGGACCTGCTGGAGCCGCGGGGCCTGGTGGACCTGCTGAAGCTCTTGGACCTGCTGGAGCCGCTGCGCCAGTTGGACCTGCTGAAGCCGCTGGGCTTGTTGGAGCCGCCGGATTCGGCCAGCCCGCCGACGGCTCGAGGCCGGTCGGTGCCGAGTACCCGGTCAGCCTCACCCAGCGCGGATTCCTGCTCGCCGACGCGATCGGGAGGGCGCCGACCTGGCTGGCCGCGCCACGCCTGCACGGGCCGCTCGACCCGGAACGCTTTCAGCAGGCCGTCGACGTGCTGGTCCAGCGGCATCCGATGCTCCGGACCGTCTTTCCGGCCGGCGTCCGGCCACCCGTCCAGCGGGAGATTCATCCGGTCCGCCTGACCGTCGGCTACGAACCGGAACCGCGCCCGCTCGGCGAGGAACTGGCGGCGGAACGGGAACACCGCTTCGACCCCGCACAGTGGCCGCTGGTCCGGTTGCGGCTGCTGCGCTACGGCCCGGGCGAGCACGTGCTGCTGACCCACGCGCACCACCTCATCGGCGACGGCTACAGCGTCGCGCTGCTCATGCGGGAACTGCTCGCCGCCTACGACGGAACTCCGCTCCCGCCGCTGCGGTCGACGTTCCGGGACTATGTGGCCCTGCTCGACGGGCACACCCCGGAAGTGGCGCCGCACGACGGTGGGCCGGCGGCCGGCGGGGAGATCACCACCGCCGGGTTCACGGTCGGCCCGGAGCATGTCACCGCACTGCGCGAGCGGGCCACGGCGGCGGGAACCACACCGTTCGCGCCGGTGCTCGCGGCCTATCACCGGGCGCTGGCCGCGGCGACGCACCGTACCGATCCGGTGATCGGCGTCGCCGTGACCGGACGCGATCATGCGCTCCCGGATGTGGGCCGTCTGTTCGGGCCGTGCGCGACGGCGGTCGCGGTCCGGCCCGGGCCCGAGGCGAGCCTGGCCGAGGTGGCGGCGGCGGTCACCGCGGCGCGCGGCCGGACGTTCACCGCGCCGTACGGCTGGCAGTACTTCTTCACCTACCTGGACTTCGGCGCCCTGGGTTCGGCTCAGGGCAGGAATCTGCGGCTGACCTGGGACGACAGCGACGCCGAACTGGCCGTCCCACCCGGCACCGACATCCTGCTCGCCGTCCGCCCCGTCGACAACGGCGGCCTGCGCATGACGCTGCGCGCCCGCATCCCCGCGCCCGCACTCACCGCCCTAGCCGCACATCTTGAACGATTGACCACCGCTCCCCATGGCCAATCGTCCAAGATCGCCGGTGTTGCGGCGCGTGGCTCGCGCATCCCCGCTTCCGCCCCCGCGCCTGCGCCCGCGCCTGGCCCCGCGCCCGCTTCCGCCCCCGCGCCTACGCCCGCGCCCGCGCCCGCTTCCGCGCCCGCTTCCGCGCCTGCCCCCGCGCCTGGGCCTGCCCCCGCGCCTGGGCCCGCGCCTGGGCCTGCCCCCGCGCCCGCGGATCTTGAACGATTGGCCTCCGTTTCGGATGGTGAATCGTCCAAGATCGCCGGTGTTGCGGCGCGTGGCTCGCGCATCCTTGCGTCTGCGCCCGCGCCCGGGTCTGCGCCCGGTTCCGGACCTGCGCCCGCGGATCTTGAACGATTGACCACCGCTTCCGATGGTGAATCGTCCAAGATCGCCGATGTCGAGGCGCGCGGCGCGCGCATCTCAGCCCTTGCGTCCGGACCTGCGCTTGCGTCCGCGGGCGCGGCCCGCGCCGCGGATCTTGAACGATTGACCGTCGTTACCGATGGTGAATCGTCCAAGATCGCTGCCGCTGCCGCTGCCGCTGCCGCTGCCGCTGCCGCTGCCGCCGACGACGCGGCGCGCGGCGCGCGCATTCCCGCGCCCGCGCCCGCGCCCGCGCCCGCGCCCGCGCCCGCGCCCGGGCTGGTGCCCGTGCCTGCCACCCTTGCTGCGGATCTTGAACGATCGACCATCGTTTCCGGTGGTGGATCGTCCAAGATCGCTGGTGGAGTGGCGCGCGGCACGCGCCGTGACGTCTGGGGCGGCGCGGGGTCGGCGGTGGATGCCGGGCTGGTGGGGTATCTGCCGGGGCCGAAGCAGCTGGGCGGGCTTGCCGTGGGGCTGCCGGAGAGTGTGCGGCGGATGCTGCCGGGGCTGGACCGTGAAGGGCTGCGGGGGCTGCTGTTCCCGGACGGGGAAGCGCGGCTGCTGGAGGTGGTGGGTACGTCGTTGGGGCGGTCGGGGTTCGTGGCGTTGCCACGGTTCGCGGACGAGCTGGGGCGGGCGGGGCTCGCGCGGGAGACGGCGGCGGCGGTGGACCTGGCGGCGGGTCTCGGGGCGCGGACCGTCTCGTTGGCGGGGATGATTCCGGCGCGTACGGGGTTCGGCGCGGCGGTTTCCCCGTACCTCCGCAACGGGGTCGGCCTGACCAGCGGCCATGCGGTCACCGCGGCAGCCGTCGTGCGCACCGTCCACGCCGCGCTGGCGGCGAACGGGCGGCGGCTGCGGGACAGTGTCGTCGCGATCCTGGGGGTGGGGTCGATCGGGACGTCGGCGTTGCGGCTGCTGCTGGCGCGGTCCGGGGAGAAGCCGGCGGGGCTGATCCTGTGCGACCTGCCGTCGGCGGCGGCCCGGCTGAGAGAACTCGCGGCGGAGATCGGGGCGCAAGCCGGGGTGACGGCGCAGGTGGGGGCGACGGCGCAGGACGACGTGTACCGGGCGGATCTGATCGTGGCCGCGACCAGTGGTGGGGCGTCCACCCTGGACGTGGAGCGGCTGCGGCCCGGGACGATCGTGGTCGACGACTCGTTCCCGCACTGCTTCGACACCGGGCGGGCGCTGGCCCGGATGCGGGAACGCGGTGACGTTCTGATCGTCGGCGGTGGGCTGCTCGACTGCGGGCTTGTCGACAGCACGGTCGCTGACGGGCTGCCGCCGGTCGTGGTGGGGCTGCCGGGGGCGATCGCGTCGTGCCGGATGGAGTCGCTGCTGCATGCCGCGGTACCGGGTCTGCCGCTGGTCACCGGGCCGGTGGAGGCGGCGCACGCGGCCGCCTACTGGGACGCCCTGGACGCGGCGGGGGTACGGGCGGCCCCGCTGCACCTGCTGAACCAGCGACTCGACGGGATCCCGCTGACCAACGATCCGACGGAGCCTGCTGACCGGCGACTCGACGGAGCCTGCTGACCGGCGATCCGACGGAATCTGTTGACCAGAGACCCGATGGAGCCTGCTGGCCGGCGACCCGACGGGACCTACTGGATCAGTGGCTCGACACCGAAGGCGACGTCGAGGCGGTAGCGGTCGCCCGCGTACCGTGACTCGCTGAGTTCGAGAGGGCGTTCGTGCTGGTCGAGGATGAGGCGTTCCTCGACCAGCAGGGCCGAGCCGACCGGGACGCCGAGCTCGCGGGCGTCCTCCTCGGTCGCCTGCTGTGCGCCGATCGTCGCGGTGCCGCGGACCGGGGTGTGACCGATCGCGACCAGCGCCTCGTGCACCGATTTCGACAGGTCGAAGTCGAGCAGGCCGGGGATGGTGCCGGGGTACATCGCCCGCTCGAACGCGATCGGCTCCTCGTCGGCGAACCGCACCCGGTGGATGGCGTAGACGTCGCCCTTGCGCAGCCGCAGCCGGGTCGCCTCCATCGTGGTCGGCTGCCGCACCTCGGCCACCACCACCTTGGCCCACGGCCGTTTGCCCTGCTTGCGGATCTCCTCGCTGAGCCGGATCAGATGGTCGGCGCGGCGCGGGCCGCTGGGGACGGCGACGAACGTGCCGCGGCCCGGCGCCCGGTAGGCCAGACCGTCGTTGACCAGCTGCGTCACCGCGGCGCGGGCGGTCATCCGGCTGACGCCGTGCTCCCGGGCCAGCTCCGGCTCCGACGGCAGCGGGTCGTGCGGGCGGGACTTGGCGATGAGCGCGCGCAGCGTCTGTTCGATGCGGAAGTAGCGCGGCGCGAAATCGGGGTCCCCGGACATGCCGCTCACCTTACAGATCCTACAACCTGTCTAGACAGCTACCTGTCTAGACAGCTAAGGTCCGGTGCCATGAACTTCACCGTGCCGCAGATCGCGAAGATGATCGACCACTCCATCCTCCGGCCCGAGTTCACCCTCGAGGACGTGCGCGAAGGCTGCGCGATCGCCAAGAAGTACGACGTCGCCTCGGTCTGTGTCCGTCCCTGCGACGTCAGCGTCGCCGTCGACCTGCTGCGCGGCACCAACGTCGCCGTCGGCACGGTGATCGGGTTCCCGCACGGCGACTCCGCCACCGAGATCAAGGTCGCCGAGACCGAGCTCGCGGTGCACCAGGGCGCCAAGGAGATCGACATGGTGCTCAACATCGGGTGGCTGCGCTCCGGCGACATCGCCGCCGTCGAGCACGAGATCGGCATGATCGTGAAGGCCGCCGGCACCGCGCACGTGAAGGTCATCCTCGAGACCGCGTACCTCACCGACGAGCAGAAACTCGCCGCCTGCTGGGCCGCCGAGCGGGCCGGGGCGGCGTTCGTGAAGACCTCCACCGGCTTCGCGCCCAAGGGTGCCACCATCGACGACCTCGCCCTGATGCGCTCCGCCGTATCGGCGAAGGTGCAGGTCAAGGCCTCCGGCGGCGTCCGGACCCTGGACGCGATCATGGCGATGACCGCGGTCGGCGTGACGCGTTTCGGCACGTCCTCCACCGGCGAGATCCTCCAGGACCTGGCCCGCCGCCAGGTTTCGGTCCCCGGTGGCCGCGCTTGATCCTTCGTCGTACGCCGTAGGGCACGCCCCATCGCTCCCGCACCCCTGCCGTTTCCGATCCGGTGGGCCGTCGCTCCACACCCCGGCAGCCTTCCGCCCGTCACGTCCGGACGACCGGTTCGGCGCTCGTCAGCTTCCGCCGCCGGCTCGTCCCTCCTCCGGTCAGCCCGCTCGCCCTCGTCTCCCGGCCGGCCCTCTGCGGCCGGTGCCGGACACCGCCACCGGCCGCCACTCGTCCCCCGGCCGCCCGTTCCCCCATGTCGTCCGGCCGGCCCGATCGCCGTCACCTCATCCGCCCCCATCGACGGCGAGCCGGGCCGGCCGGCTCTTCGCCGCCCCGCATCCGGACCGGTGGCCGAAAGCGCGGAAGGCGGCAGTGTCGACCAGCTGGCAAACCCCGGCTGGCTCTTCTGGCCGTCTCGGAGCGGGCGAGGCAGACGTGACGACCAGCCGGGGAAGATCTGCGGGCTGCGCGGACGGTTCTGTTCGGATGTCGCGGGTCCCGTGTGGAAGGGGTGGTGCGGTCGGGGCTGCTCACGGCGTACCGGAATAGGGTTTGTGAGCAGGGAAGGCCGTGAGTGGGGCCCGGATCGGGGGTCGGTGGCGCGCCTATGCTGGGGCGATGCTGCAGCGGTATGACGAGCGGAACGCTGATGTCCTCTACTGGGTCAACGGGGAGCTGGTGCATCGCAGCCGGCCGGGGTTGTCGCCGTTCGACTCCGTGGTGCAGGGCGGGGACGCGGTGTGGGAGGGGTTGCGGCTCTATCGGGGCGCGATCTTCGGGCTGACGGAGCATCTGGCACGGTTGCGGCGGTCGGCGCTGGCGCTCGGGTTCGCGGAGATCCCCGGCGATGAGGCGATCATCGCGGCGATCGCGGCGACGTTGCGGGCCAATGAGATGACCGATGGGGTGCACGTACGGCTCACCCTGACCCGTGGGATCAAGGTGACCAGCGGGATGGATCCGCGGCTCAACCAGGCGGGGCCGACGTTGATCGTGCTGGCCGAGCACAAGGCGCCGGTCTACGACACCGGTGGGCTGGCCCTCGTCACGTCGAGTGTGCGGCGGCCTTCGCCGGACGTGCTCGATCCGAAGATCCACCACAACAATCTGCTGAACTCGATCCTGGCCAAGATCGAGGCGAACGCGGCCGGGGCGGACGATGCGCTGATGCTGGACGGGCGGGGGTTCGTCGCCGAGACCAACGCCACCCATCTGTTCGCGGTCATCGGTGCGGGTCTGGTCACGCCGACGACGGCGGCATGCCCGGAAGGGATCACCCGGCAGACGGTGCTGGACCTGGCGGCCGTGCACGGCGTCCCGGCGGTGGTGCGGGATGTGTCGCTGACCGAGTTCTACGCGGCGGACGAGGTGTTCTGCACCGGCACGATGGGGGAGATCGCGGCGGTCACCACGATCGACGGGCGCCGGATCGGGGACGGCGAGGTGGGCGAGCTGACCAGGCGGATCGCGAAGATCTATCAGGAGCACGCGGCCACGCACGGCGTGCGGGTGCTCGACGTCTGAGGCGCCGGCCGGCGGCGGGGGTGCCGGGGTCAGCGGCGGCGGGAGTGGCGGAAGCCGGCCACGATCAGGGCGGCGCCGAGGAGGGCGGCGACGGGGCCGATCAGGGCCCAGGTGGTGTCGCCGGTCATCGAGCTGCCGCCGAGGACGCCCAGGCCCTGGAGGGTCCAGACCGCGCCGACGAAGGCCGGCAGGACGCCGGCGACGAGCAGCATCCATCTCATGTGGCCACTCTGTCAGGTCAGGCGGAGGGCGGCCAGTTCCTCGTAGTAGGGGCGGGCCGCGTCGGCGAGCGGGCGCAGGTGGGCGGGGACGTCGGCGGGGGACGGGTCGTAGGGGGCGAAGCCGGTGGAGGCGTGGACCGCGGCGTACCAGAAAGGGGCCCAGACGCCGTCGTCCGGTCGCGGGCCGGGAGCCCAGTGCAGCATCGCCGGGTCGAAGGGGATGCCGAGGGCGTCGCAGAGCAGCCCGAGGGTGCGCTCGGGGTCATGCAGGACGTCGGCGGCGTCGACGACCGGGCCGCCGAACGTCCGGAAGATCTCCAGCTGCTGCGGGTAGCCGAGGTCGTCGAGGGTGGGTTCGCCGCGGACCTTGGCGTACGAGGTGATCACGTGCCCGGGGTCGCGGATCAGGAAGGCGTGGGTGAGGCCGCCCAGCCAGTCCCGGCCGATCGCGGGGAGCAGGTGGTGCGCCATGTGCTTCTGGTACTGCACGCCGGGTGCGCCGGGGGCCGGGCCGGTCAGCGCGGCGGCCACGTCCTGCCAGCGGGTCGGCTGGGCGGCCAGGATCGCCTCCCGGCCGGGGTGATCGAGACCGGTCAAGGCGAGATAGTGCGCGTACAGCGGCTCGTCGACGACGACCGTGTCGGCGCGGGAGCCGAAGCTGCGCATCATCGCGGTGGAGATGTTGCGCGGACCGGACCACATCGCCACCCGGATCGTCATCGGATCACTGTCGCATTCTCCGCCGTCCACCGCTACGAAGCCGGTCTGAACCTCGGTGCACGTTCTCGGTCAGGAGCAGCAGCACGTGGCCCGGACCTTCGCCACCCGCGGCATCGACCGGCTCGCCGTGCACGGCGCCTGGCGGCCCGGGCCGGACGGCGTCCCCCTGCTCGCGGGCGGTACGCCGCGCTCAACCACCTCGACTGAGGTCAGCCGGTCGCGTCGTGCCAGAGGTAGCCGGCGAGGGCCAGGGCGGCGACGGCGATCACGATCCGGAGCGGGCGTTCGGGGGTACGCCGCACCAGCGCCGGGCCGATCCAGCTGCCGATCAGGCAGCCGAAGCCGAGAAGCAGGGCGGCCGTCCAGTTCACCGGGGCGACGACGGCGTACAGGGCGGCGGCCGCGAAGTTGGCGGCGCAGAGCACGACGCTCTTGACCGCGTTCGTCACGGCGAGCGGTTCGACCACCGACATCGACATCACGGCCAGCATCAGCACGCCGGCGGCGGCGCCGAAGTAGCCGCCGTAGATGCCGATCAGGAACACCGCGAGACCCAGTGGGGGCTGGGCGAAGCGGGCCTTCGGCCGGGTGTACCAGCCGCGCAGCCGGTCGCGCAGCAGCAGGACGACGGCGGCCAGGGCGATCAGCAACGGCACGATCCGCTCGAACACCTCGGCCGCGGTGTTCATCAGCAGCACGGCCCCGGCGACGCCGCCGAGCAGCGCGAAGAAGCTCTGCCGCAGGATCCGCGGGCCCTGGCCGCGCAGTTCGAGGCGGGAGCCGGCGGCCGAACCGGCGCCGCTGGCGAGCAGGCCCACCGAGTTCGTCACGTTGGCGGCGATCGGCGGGAGCCCGACCGCCAGCAGCGTCGGATAGCTGATGAGCGAGGCGAGCCCGGCCATCGAGCCGGTCAGCCCGGACCCGACACCGCCGGCGACGAGCAGGGCCGCATGATCGAGATCCACCCGATGAGTCTGAAGCGTCCCCGCCCGGCACGCTGTCGCCTTCGTCACGTGCGGCGCGCTCCCCGGATCTCGGCGGGGCTCGCCAGTCCGTGGTACGGACGTCCCGGAACGTGGCGGGTGGGGAGATCAGCGGAGCAGGCGGGGCATCGCCTGAGTGAGTATGGTCCGCCAGTGCGGGAGCGGGGCGACGCCCGTGCCGGACCATCGGGAGTGGCCCAGGACGCTGTAGGCGGGCCGGCGGGCCGGGCGGGGGAAACGGTCGCTGGTGGTCGGCCGGATGCGGTCGGGGTCGAGGCCGGCCTCGATGAAGACCGCGCGGGCCAGGCCGCACCAGGTGACCGAGCCGCCGGCGGTGCCGTGGTAGGCGCCCGGGGCGGCACGGCCGTCGATCGCGGCGTGCGACAGGTCGACCAGCAGCTGGGCCAGGGCGTAGGACCAGGTGGGCTGGCCGAGTTGGTCGTCGACCACGTCGAGGGTGTCCCGGTCGGCGGCGAGGCGCAGCATGGTCCGGACGAAGTTGGGGCCGTGTTCGCCGTAGAGCCAGGCGGTCCGGACCACGTAGCCGCCGTGGCCGAGCACCGCCGCCTCGCCCAGGGCCTTCCCGCGGCCGTAGGCGTTGACCGGCGCGTGCGACGTGTCCTCCGGGTAGGGGGCGGTCGCGGCGCCGTCGAAGACGTAGTCGGTGGAGACGTGGATCAGGCGCTTGCCGGCTTCGGCGGCGAGCAGGCGGGCGCCGTGGCCGTTGACGGCGGTGGCGGCGTCCTCGTCGGTTTCGGCGCCGTCGACGTCGGTCCAGGCGGCGGCGTTCAGGACGACGTCGGCGCCGGCGACCGCCTCGCGGACCCGGGCGGGGTCGGTGATGTCCAGGTCGGCGCGGGTGGCGGCGGCCACCTCGGTCTCGCCGTGTTCGGCCAGGACGCGTTGCAGGTCGCGGCCGAGCATGCCGCCCGCGCCGGTGATCAGCCAGCGCATCAGAGGCCGGCCCGGGACTTCAGCGGCTCCCACCAGGAGCGGTTGTCGCGGTACCAGGCGACGGTGGCGGCCAGGCCCTCGTCGATGGTGACCTGCGGGGCGTACCCCAACTCGTCTCCGATCTTGGTGATGTCGAGGGAGTAGCGGCGGTCGTGGCCTTTGCGGTCGGTGACCGGGCGGACCATGTCCCAGCCGGCGCCGCAGGCCTCCAGGAGCCGTCCGGTGAGCTCGCGGTTGCTCAGCTCGGTGCCGCCGCCGATGTTGTAGACCTCGCCGGGCCGGCCCTTCTCCAGGACCAGCTGGATGCCCCGGCAGTGGTCGCTGACGTGCAGCCAGTCGCGGACGTTGCCGCCGTCGCCGTAGAGCGGGACCGGTTTGCCGTCGAGGAGGTTGGTCACGAAGAGCGGGACGACCTTCTCCGGGAACTGGTGGTGCCCGTAGTTGTTGGAGCAGCGGGTGACCACCACGTCCATGCCGTGGGTGCGGTGGGCGGCGAGGGCGAGCAGGTCGGAGCCGGCTTTGGAGGCGGCGTACGGCGAGTTCGGCGCCAGTGGCCACGTCTCGGTCCAGGAGCCCTCGTCGATCGACCCGTACACCTCGTCGGTGGAGACGTGCACGAACCGGCCGACGCCCGCCGCACGGGCGGCGTCGAGCAGAATCTGCGTTCCGACGACATTCGTGGTGACGAACGGCAATGCGCCCGAAATAGACCGGTCCACGTGTGATTCGGCCGCGAAATGCACAATCGCGTCGTGTCCGGGAAGTAGCTCGCGGAGTAGTCCGGAATCAGAGATGTCGCCCTGTACGAATCGTAGTCGGGAATCCGACAGGGGCAGGTTGGCACGATTGCCCGAATAGGACAACAGATCCAGGACGGTCACCGACGAGCCGGTCACACCTGCGTACTCGTCCTGCAAGAGGGCCCTGACGTAGGCCGATCCGATGAAACCGGCACCACCGGTCACGAAAATCTGCACGAGTGGCGAGTGTAGACGTTCACCACCCCCGTTTAGGGTCGCCCGGTGCGCGGAATTCTGCTCGCCGGAGGTACCGGTTCCCGGCTCTGGCCGATCACCATGGCCATGTCCAAACAGTTGATGCCCATCTTCGACAAACCGATGATCTACTACCCACTGAGCACTCTGGTGTCGGCCGGGATCCGGGAGATCATGGTGATCACCACCCCGGAGGACCAGCCGCACTTCCAGCGCCTGCTGGGGGACGGCGGCCGGTTCGGGCTCGACCTGACCTACGCGGTTCAGCCGAGACCGGACGGGATCGCCCAGGCGTTCCGGATCGGTGCGGAGTTCATCGGCGACGAGCCGGTGGCGCTGATCCTCGGCGACAACATCTTCCACGGTGTGAACAGCTTCACCGAGCCGTCCGGCGGGCGGGTCTTCGCCTACCCGGTGGCCGATCCCGAGCGGTACGGCGTGGTCGAGTTCGACGGCGCCGGCCGGGTGCTGTCCATCGAGGAGAAGCCGGAGCGTCCCAAATCGACGTACGTGGTGCCCGGTCTCTACTTCTACGACGCCGACGTGGTGAAGATCGCCGATCAGCTCGAGCCCAGCGCGCGTGGCGAATTGGAGATCACCGCGGTGAACGAGGAGTATCTGCGCCAGGGCCGGCTCGACGTGACGGTGCTGGACCGGGGCACGGTCTGGCTGGACACCGGCACGTTCCAGTCGATGGTGCAGGCCTCGGAGTACGTACGGGTGATCGAGGAGCGGCAGGGTTTGAAGATCGGCTGTGTGGAGGAGGCGGCCTGGCGGGCCGGCTTCATCGCCGACGGGCAGTTGCGCGAGCTGGCACAGCCGCTGCTGAAGAGCGGGTACGGCCAGTACCTGATCCGGCTCCTGGACGGTGGCCTCCGGTGAAGATCCGGCCGCTGACGATCGAGGGCGCCTTCGAGATCACGCCGGTGCAGCACGGCGACGCCCGGGGCCGGTTCCTGGAGTGGTACCGGTTCGACCATCTGGCCGAGGCGGTCGGGCATCCGCTCGACCTGGCCCAGGCGAACCTGTCGACCTCGGCCCGCGGCGTGGTCCGCGGCATCCACTTCGCCGATGTGCCGCCCGGTCAGGCGAAGTATCTGACGTGCGTGGCCGGCTCGATCCTCGACGTGATCGTGGATCTGCGGACCGGGTCGCCCACGTTCGGCGCGTGGGAGGCGGTGCAGCTGGACGACGACAACCGGCGGGCCGTCTATCTCGCCGAGGGTCTGGGTCACGGTTTCTGCGCGCTGAGCGAGGGCGCCACGGTGGCGTACCTCTGCTCGTCCACCTATCAGCCGGGACGGGAGCACGGGGTGCACCCCCTGGATCCGCAGCTGGGCATTGCCTGGCCGGTGGACGACCCCGTACTGTCCGCCAAGGACGCCGAGGCGCCGACGCTGGCGGAGGCCGTGGAGAGCGGCCTGCTGCCTCGTTTCGACGTTTGTAACGACTTCGTCGAATCATTGCGTCAGATTGACGACATTCGATAACCGATAATGTCCGAAAGTCCTCATTGGACAGCTTGCGCCGTATCGGTTCCCCGCATCCTCCGAATCGTCATCGCTGCCGAACGGAAAGCTGTAGCGCGGGCCGTGCCGCATTGAGAGTCTGTCTCATGTGTCCTCGGGGTTTCACTCGTGGGACGTTCCCGGCGCCGTCCAGTGCCGGGGTGAGTGTTCATGAATCGGTTGCAACGCTGATGGGGGCAGAGGCGTGCAGACAATTGAATCCCTGGAGACCGTCGACCTGGCGGCGACGGCCTCCCAGCTCAAGGCCCGATCCCGGGCGAGCCGGGCCCGTTCCGGATGGCAGAGCCGGTACGCCCTGACCCTCTATCTCATCGACTTCGTGGTCGGATTGAGCGCGGCCTCGTGGGCACTGCTGCTGCGGTTCGGCGCCGACAGCGTCTCGAGCCATCAGCGCGACTATCTTCTGCTCACCCTGTTCTTCCCGATCGCCTGGATCGCCTGCCTGGTGTTCAACCGGGCGTACGAGTCACGCCATCTCTTCGTCGGCACCGAGGAGTACGCCCGCGTATTCCGTGCCGGATTGGGGCTCACCGCCGCCCTCGCCCTCGTCTCGTTCGCCTTCGATCTCCGGCTGGCCCGCGGTTACGTGGTGATCGCGATGCCGCTGGCGATCCTGGTGAGCCTCGGCGCCCGGTACGTCTTCCGCCAGCGCCTGCACCGGGCCTGGGGCCGTGGCCAGCGGCTGAACCGGGTGGTCCTGGTCGGCCACGAGCGCGCGGTCGTCGACACCACCCGCCGGCTCAGCCGGGAGCGCTACCACGGTCTCGGCGTGATCGGTGCCTGCCTGCCGCCGGGCTCGCGGACCAGCGCCGTCGCCGGGCTGCCGCCGGTCTACGGCTCCTTCGACGACGTCGCCACCGCGGTGGCCCGCTCCGACGCCGACACCGTCGTCGTGCTCGCCTGCCCGGAGATCGACGGCCCGGCGCTGCGCCGGCTCGCCTGGCAGCTGGAACGCGACGACATCGACCTGATCGTGGCCAGCACGCTGGTCGACGTGGCCGGCGACCGGACCACCATCCGGCCGGTCGACGGCCTGCCGATGCTGCACGTCGAGCATCCGCGGCTGAAGGGCAGCGCCCGCGCGGTCAAGGAGATGTTCGATCGGGTCGGCGCGCTGACGCTGCTGATGCTCGCCTCCCCGCTGCTGGCGGTGGTCGCGGCCCTGGTCCGGTTCGGCCGGGGCGGGCGCGGCCCGGTGATCTTCCAGCAGGAGCGGGTCGGCCGGGACGGCAAGCCGTTCACGCTCTACAAGTTCCGCACCATGCAGGTCGACGCGGAGACGAAGCTGTTCGAGCTCGGCAACCTCAACGACCACGACGGGGCGCTGTTCAAGATGCGGGAGGATCCGCGGATCACCCCGGTCGGCAAGTGGCTGCGCCGGTTCTCCGTCGACGAGCTGCCCCAGCTGATGAACGTGGTGAAGGGCGACATGTCCCTGGTCGGGCCGCGCCCGCCGCTGGCCCGCGAGGTCGCCGACTATCCGGCCGACATGCGCCGCCGGCTCGTGGTGAAACCCGGGCTGACCGGCCTGTGGCAGGTGTCCGGCCGGTCCGACCTGTCCTGGGAGGAGTCGATCCGGCTCGACCTGAGCTACGTGGAGAACTGGTCGCTCACCATGGACCTGGCCATTCTGTTCCGTACCGTGAGCGCTGTGGTGCGCAGTTCGGGGGCCTACTGATGCGCGTCACCGTGATCGGCACCGGCTATCTCGGCGCCACCCACGCGATCTGCATGGCGGTCATGGGCTTCGAGGTCCTCGGCGTCGACGTCGACGCGTCCAAGGTCGACACGCTGAACCAGGGGCGGGTGCCGTTCTTCGAGCCCGGCCTGCCCGAACTGCTCACCAAGGCCCTGGAGTCCGGGCGGCTGCGGTTCACCACCTCGTTCGCCGAGGCCGGCGCGTTCGGCGACGTGCACTTCATCTGCGTGGGCACGCCGCAGCAGAGCGGTTCGGAGGCCGCCGACCTGACGTACGTCGACGCGGCCGTCACCACCCTCGCGCCGTACCTGACCCGCCGCGTCCTGGTGGCGGGCAAGTCGACGG
This sequence comes from Actinoplanes utahensis, assembly GCF_016862455.1. GTDB lineage: Bacteria > Actinomycetota > Actinomycetes > Mycobacteriales > Micromonosporaceae > Actinoplanes > Actinoplanes utahensis. The sequence continues at coordinate 53,710 of NZ_BOMZ01000042.1, read as the reverse complement.
TGCCGGTCGGCACCGCGGCCCGCCTCGCCGACCTGCTGCACGGCCTGGCGCCGGCCGGGGACCGGGTGGAGCTGGCGTGGAACCCGGAGTTCCTGCGCGAGGGCTTCGCCGTCGACGACACCATGAAACCCGACCGGATGGTCTTCGGCGTCACCTCGGCCTGGGCCGAGCAGCGGCTGCGGGAGGTGTTCGAGCCGGTGCTCGCCCAGGGCGTGCCGGTCAAGGTCACCGACCTGCAGACCGCCGAGTTGGTGAAGGTCGCGGCCAACTCGTTCCTGGCCACCAAGATCTCCTACATCAACGCGATGGCCGAGATCTGCGAGGCGACCGGCGCCGACGTGCACGACCTGGCCGAGGCGCTGGCCTACGACGAGCGGATCGGCGGGAGGTTCCTGCGGCCCGGGCTCGGCTTCGGCGGCGGCTGCCTGCCCAAGGACATCCGCGCGTTCGCGCACCGGGCCGAGGAGCTGGGCGTCGGGCAGGCCGTCGGGTTCCTGCGCGAGATCGACGGGATCAACCGCCGCCGCCGGGCCCGGACCGTCGACATGGTCGTGGAGATCTGCGGCGGCGACGTGGCGGGCAAGCGGATCGCCGCGCTCGGCGCGGCGTTCAAGCCCAACTCCGACGACATCCGGGACGCGCCGGCCCTCGACGTCGCCGCGACGCTGCGTGCCGCGGGCGCCCACGTCGTCGTCTACGATCCCGCCGCGATGGACAACGCCCGGCGGGCACACCCGGAGCTGGCGTACGCGACGAGCGCCCTGGACGCCGCCCGCGGCGCCGACGTCGTGGCGCTGCTGACCGAGTGGAACGAGTTCCGGGAGATCGAGCCGTCCGCGATGGCCGCGGTGGTGCGGCGCCGGAAGATCGTTGACGGCCGGCACGCCCTCGACCCGTCCAGCTGGCGTGCGGCCGGCTGGGAGTACCGGGCCCTCGGTAGGCCCGTCGTGCAAGGAGCGTAACGAACAGTGAAGATTTCCGTGGTCCGCCCCGATGAGCTGGGCCCCGGTGAGCTGGCCGCCTGGCGTCAGTTCCGGAAGGATCAGCCGGTTCTGCAGAACCCGTTCCTGGCGCCGGAGTTCACCGTGGCCGTCGCCCGCCGGCGCCCGGCCGCGCGGGTCGCCGTCATCGAGGACGGGGGCGGCCTCGCCGGGTTCTTCCCGTTCGAGGTGCGCAACCGGGTGGTCGGGGTGCCGGTCGGCGCCGGGATCAGCGACTGTCAGGGACTCGTTCACCGGGCGGGCCTGGAGTGGGACGCGATCGGGCTGTTGCGGGCCTGCCGTCTTCCGGTGTGGGAGTTCGACCATCTGATGGCCGGGCAGCGGCCGTTCGCGCGGTTCCACACCGAGACCACCGGGTCGCCGCTGATGAATCTCGGGGACGGCTATGCCGCGTACGTCGAGGATCGCAACCGGGCCGGCGACGTCGTCAAGCAGACCCTGCGCAAGCAGCGCAAGATGGTCCGTGAGGTCGGCGAGGAACGGTTCGTCTGGGACGATCGGGACCCGGCCGCGCTGACCGCGCTGCGCGCCTGGAAGGGCGCCCAGTACCGGCGCACCCAGCAGTACGACCGGTTCACCACCCCGTGGATCGAGGGCGTGCTGGAGGAGCTGCTGGCGTCGCAGTCCGGAGACTGCCGGGCGGTGGTGTCGACGGTCTACGCCGGGGACCGGCCGGTCGCCGCACACCTGGGGCTGCGCAGCGAGTCGGTGCTCGCCTACTGGTTCCCGTCGTACGACGTCGATCTGTCCCGCTACTCCGCCGGCATCCTGCTGTGCCTGCGGATGGCCGAGGCCGGCGCCGCGGACGGCATCGCGACGATCGACCTCGGCAAGTCCGAGGCGCTGTACAAGACCCGGTTGAGCAACGACGAGACGCCGGTGGCGGCCGGGCGGGTCGGCCGGTCCTGGACGGTGACCGCGGTACGGCGTACCCAATCCGCGGTGTCCCGGTCGGTCCGGCAGGGCGCACTGGGGGAGAAGCTCAAGAGCGGGCGCACCGGCCGGGTGCTCCGCGGACTGAAGGCGAGGCTGGCCGCCCGATGACGGTTCTGGTGGCGGTCGTCACCTACAACAGCGAACGGCTGATCGCCGACCTCGTCGAGGGGCTCCAGGCCGGCCTCGACGGGCTGGACTGGCATTTCACCGTGGCCGACAACGATTCCAGGGACGGCAGCGTCGCGGCGGTCCGCCGGCTGGCCCCGGCCGCGACGGTCGTCGAGATGGGCCGCAACGCCGGGTACGCGGCCGGCATCAACGCGGCGGTCGCCGCGTCGCCCGCGCACGACGCGATCCTCGTGCTCAACCCGGACGTGCGGCTGGGGCCCGGCTGCATCGCCCGGCTCCTGGAGGCGCTGAAGGAGCCCGGCACCGGTGTGGCGGTGCCGAACATCGTCGACGGCGACGGGCGGCTGATCTACACCCAGCGCCGTGAGCCGAGCGTGCTGCGGACGCTCGGCGACGCCGTCCTCGGCGCCCGGCGGGCCGGGCGGTTCCCGCTGCTCGGCGAGGTCGTCGCGGACGAGCGGCTGTACGCCGCGGAACGGTTCACCGACTGGGCCGAGGGCTCCACCATGCTGATCAGCGCCGAATGCTGGCAGCGGTGCGGGCCGTGGGACGAGTCGTACTTCCTCTACTCCGAGGAGACCGACTTCTCGCTGCGGGCCCGCGACGCCGGGCTGGGCACCCGGTACGTCCCGGACGCCCGCGCCGTCCACCTGGAAGGCGACTCGCGGGTGTCGCCGGGGCTGTGGGCGCTGCTCACCCTCAACAAGGTGCGGCTGTTCCGGCGCCGGCACGGGCGGGTGCGGGCCGGGGCGTTCTGGGCCGCGCTGCTGCTGCGCGAGTCCAGCCGGGCGGCCCTCGGCAAACGGCCCAGCCGGGCCGCCACCCGGGATCTGCTGAGCCCGGCACGGTTGCGCGAGACTCCGGGTCCCGCCAGCGTCGTACGGTCCTGACCGGGCGGGCGGACCTCTCGGCATCGGGCGTCGCTTCCGTTATCGATCCGTTACCAAGATCTCCGAACTCGGTGGTCCGCGGGCGCATCGCACCAAGCGACGAACGAAACAGGCGCGCCGCACGGGGGCGCCGCACCGAAGGGGATCCACGATGCAGAACAGCCGCATGACCCGCCGCATCGTCCTGGCCACCGCCCTGGCCGGGATGACCGCCGCCACCACCGCCGTCGCCGGCCCGGCGTTCGCCGCCGACCCGGCCGGCAGCCTGTCCGGTGTGGTCCGGGACGGCCGCGGCGCCGTCGTCGCCGACGCCACCGTCTCGGTCTTCCTCGACGGCCGCATCGACCCGTCCCAGGAGCGGTCGGTCGACGCCGACGGCCGGTTCCGGCTGACCGGGCTGGAGCCGGGCGCCTACCGGCTGCAGATCGGCCTGGGCGGCTGGTCGGAGTGGGCGCCGGGCCGCATCTCCGACGTCAGCCAGGCCAAGGTCTATCAGGTGCGGGCGAACCGTGACACCAACGCCACCAGCACCGTCACCACCGCCGGGACCATCGCCGGCCGGCTCCTCGGCCCGGACGGCGCGCCGCTGGCGAACGCGCCGGTCACCGCGACGAACGTGGACACCGCCAACCCGCGCGCCACCGTCACCGCGGCCGACGGCACCTACCGGATCAAGGTCAAGCCGAACGCGACCTTCACCGTCGACTACACCGTGGGTGTCGTCAACCAGTACGTGCCGCACACCTTCGACCCGGCCGAGGCCACCCGGTTCTTCGTGCGCCCCGGCCAGACCCTGCGCGTCAACGACCGGGCCGTCGCGGCCGCGGGCATCACCGGCCGGGTGACCGACGCCGCGGGGGCGCCGGCCGCCGGCGTGTACGTCACCGTCATCAACGTGGACACCACCGTCGGCCACTACCGGACCACCGACGAGAACGGCGCCTACGACCTCACCGGCACCCTGGCGCCGGGCCGTTACAAGGTGCAGTTCACCACCGCTGACGGCGCCACCCAGTACGCGCCCCAGCAGCCCGACTTCGCGTCGGCGGCGACCTACACCGTGACGTCCGGCCAGACCGCCGTCGTCGACGACCAGCTGCTCGCGACGCCTGCTCCGGCCACGAACTAACGCAGGCGCTTCACCAGTCCGGCTGCCGCGTTGCGCAGCCGGACTGGAATCCGCCGTGAGCGCTGGACCGCGAGCCGCACCGACTCCGGGGTGTCGTCGCGGTAGACGCTGAATCGGGGCTGCAGCCAGCGGCCCGGCACGGCGGGACGGCGGTCGCTGGTGAAGACCGTCGTGTAGCCGAGCCGGTGCAGCGACGACAGGGTGGCCCGGTCGTAGCGGCCCAGCGGGCAGGCCGCCCGGGTCACCGGGCGGCCGATCGCCGCGGCGATCCGGTCCCGGGCCTCGGCCAGCTCCTCGTGGGTGGTCGCGGCGGACATGCCCCGCCACGGGTGGTGCCACATGCCGTGGTTGCCGACCGGCATCCCGCTGTCCACCAGGGCGCGCAGGTCCTTCTCGCCGAGACTGCCGGGCTGCCCGAGGCGGCCGGCCAGCACGAAGAACTCGGCGGTCAGGCCGCGGTCGAGCAGGGCGGGCAGGGCGACGGTGACGTCGGAGGAGTTGCTGTCGTCGAAGCTCAGCGACACGTCCGGCCAGGACGTGACCTCGTCCAGGATCGCGGTGAACGCGCCCTCGGTGATCCAGTACGCGTCCTCGCCCGGCTCCAGCTCGCGCTGCGGCTCGCCGATGCCGTGGAACAGGATGTTGACGTGCTCAGGCATTCGCTTCTTCCTGGCGGGTCGATTCGTCGCGTCCCCAGCCGGTGTCCGGGCGCCGTTTGGCCCGCACCGCCGCGTACAGGGTGATCACGACGTAGGCGACGGCGGCGGGAGCCAGCCACGGGCGGCGCAGCACGACGTCCTTGAGCCAGGAGGAACCGCTCGACGGCCGTACCGCAGCGGAGATCTCACCCCGCGCGGCCGCCGCCCGCAACGCCGCGTTGCCGGCCCGGACCCGGATCAGCCGGCGGATCAGATCCCCGGTCCTGCGGGGTGTCGCCACCACCGACGGGACCGTCTCCACCTGGCGTTTCTCCTCCGGGGTGAAGAGCGAGTCGACGAAGAGGTCGTCGGCGACCATGTCCGGGAAACGGTCGAACCGGGCGCGGCCGGCTTCCGACAGCACGATCACGCCGCGGCCGAAGAGCCCGGTACGCAGCGCGGGAAGGTGCCGGTGCACGCTGAAGTAGGCACGGACCGGCAGCGGACGGCCGGTCAGGTCGAGCTCGCGGCGCGCGGTGGCGGCCGGCACCGGGCCGGTCACCGCGGCGGCGAGCTCGCGCAGCCCGGCGGTGCTCAGCACGATGTCGGCGTCCAGATAGACGCGGGGGAAACCCACGGCCGCGGCGTCGCCGGCGTTGAGGGCGCCGGTTTTGCCGGGCTCCGGGAGATCCAGCACGCGGACGCCCCGGTCGGCGGCCACGGCCACGGTGTCGTCGGTGCACCCGTTCGCGGCGACCGTCACGTCGAACTCGCCCGGCGCCGCCTCGGCCAGCAGCGCGTCCAGGCAGCGGCCGATCACCGCGGCCTCGTTGTGGGCGGCGATGACCACACTGGTCACGGCTCGGCCCGGGTGGTCTCGTCGGCGGGCTTGCGCGGCGACGGGATGCGGGCCGTGGGGGCCGTGGGGGCCTCGCGCGGCAGGCGCTTGGCGAGCAGGCGCCGCCACACCGCGACGTACTTCTCGGCCTGGTGCTCCCAGGACAGGAAGTCGCGGAACCGCTCACGGCCGATCTCGTGCATCCGCTGCCGCGCCTGCGGGTCGTCGAGCAGCGCGTCGATCGCCTCGGCGAACTCGAGCGGCGTACCGTTCGGCACGTAGACGCCGGCGTCGCCGACGGTGGCCCGGGTCTCGATCAGGTCGGCGGCCACCACCGGCACGCCACGGCCCAGGTACTCCACGGTCTTGGCCATGGTGGAGAGCTGGTTCATCCGGGTCGGCAGGTCCGGCTGGATCGCCACGGTCGCGTCGCGCAGCAGCGCGTCCACCTCCGGGCCGTTCAGCCAGCCGGTGAACTCGACGACGTCGGTGAGACCGCGTTCGGCGGTCAGCTTGCGCAGCGCGGACGCGGTCTCACCGTCGCCCGCCAGGATCATCCGCCAGCCGCTGCGGCCGCGCCGCCGGGCCAGCTCCTCGGCGGCCAGGACGGCGCCCTCGACGTTGTCCTGCGGACCGAACACGCCCAGATAGACCACCTTGAGCAGGCCCTCGTCGCCGGGCGAGGAGGCGGCCTTCGCCGCGATCTCGGCGTGAGCGGGCCCGTTGCGGACCACCGTGACCTTCTCCGGGCGCACCCCGCGGCGTACGGCGTTGTCCTTGAACGACTCGTTGGTGGCGAACACCTCGGTGGCCGAGCGCAGCGTCAACCATTCGAAGGCCACCAGCAGCTTGGAGACCAGCGGGTTCGGGTCGCCGCCGCGGGAGACGTAGACCTCCGGCGACAGGTCGTGGTGGTCGAACACCCACGGCCGGCCCAGCGCCCGCAGCACCCACGCGAGCGGGAAGTACACGTCCGGCGGGTTGCACACCTGGACCGCCTGGGCCCGGCCGCGGACGATCTCGCCGGCCAGCCTGATCGCGATCCACAGGAACGACCAGAGGAACTCGGCGGCGAACGACAGGACGCCGCTGCCGTACATGATCACCGGGTAGGGCCGCAGCCGGGTGCGATCACTGCCGGGCAGGACGGTGAGGCTGCGATCGCCGCGCGGGGCGATCACGGTCACGTCGAACCCGGCCGCTTCCAGGCTGAGGCATTCGCGGATGACCCGGCGATCCTTCTCGGCGGGCAGGTTCGCCACCAGAATCGCGACACTGGGTCGCCGGTCCTTCACAACTGTTCCCCCCGGTTCGGCACTGTCGACGCGAACAACATTTCAGAGAAGCGCTCACGTAGACATGCCGCGTCGTACACAGCTAGAGGGCTGAACGGACCAGTGGTTCGGTCCAATGCGGTGAATCTGCCGAGGACAGTGGCGTGGCGACGGTCCTACGCCGACGGCGGGCGAACTCGTCTGTCCACATTGCGACAGCCGCGGTGACGAGCATGCCGATCAGGCCCACGCCCATCACCGACCGGATCGGCGAGTGGGTCAGCAGCGTCGACGACGGCGGAACCAGCGGCGCCACCGTGATCCGCAGATCCCGCTTCACCTTCCATTCGTCCTGCATGGCGTCCAGCTCCTGCTCGAAGGTGGTGCGCAGCACCTTGATCGAGTGCAGGCCGCCCTCCTCGTCGGTGCTGATGTTGGTGATCGACATCGATCCGATCACGTACCGCGGCTGCTGCCGCGTCCCGGTGTTGCGCGGCTCGAACCGGTAGGTGCCGATGACCCCCTTGGACCGGAACATCTCCTGGGAGTCGGCGGTGTTCAGCCGGTTCGCCACCGCGGCCGCGGTGATCGCGATCGACGGGTAGAGGCCGGTGACCGGGTTCGGCGCGTAGTGTGAGACCGGCGGCTGGATCATCAGGACCTCGGAGGCGAGGAAACGATCCTGGGTGCGGGCCGCGGGCAGCACCGAGGCGGCCGTGATCACCGCCCCGGCGAGGATCACGTACCAGCGGCGCTTGAGTACGCCGGCCATGTCGGACAGAAACATCGCTCCGCTCTAGCCGGTCGAGTCGAAGCTTGTCAACCTCTGGCCCGGCCCGACTGCCGATAGCCAGCATCGCGATCGTCGTATAGCTTGGCGATCGTGTGTCGGGGGGCCACATCGGTGGCGCTCCGCTGTGGAATCCGTGGCGACTGAAGACGTCCTGGCGGGAATTTTGGAGAGGCGTCCGTGGACCTCGGCGAGATCCTGAGCATTCTGCGCTCGCGCTGGTACATCGTCGTGCCGATGCTGGCATTGGCGGTGGGCCTGGGCGGCGCCACCTGGTCCATGGTGCCCACGACCTACTCGACGTACACCATGGTCAGTCTGCTCAGCGCGCCCGCCGCCACCACCGCCGCGACCCAGGGCCAGGACAACCCGTTCCTGAACTTCAACGGCTCGCTCGTCGCCACCGCCGACTTCCTCGGCCGCCGGCTGCAGTCCACCGACACGGTGCTGGCGCTGAAGGACCGCGGCATCACCGAGGAGTACACGGTCGCCCTGGCGGAGAACGCCCAGGGCCCGTTCCTGACCCTGACGCTGACCGGCGACGACCGCGCGCACCTGCTCGACTCGGCCGCCAAGCTGGCGGAGTACGCCGACAGCACGCTCCTGGACATCCAGGTGGAGAACGGCGTGAACGAGCGGGACCGGATCAAGCTGACCCAGGTCATCCCGCCGCAGAAACCCGAGACGCTGACCAAGGAGAAACTCCAGCCGGTCATCGTGGTCGGCGGCGGTGTCGCCGCGCTCGGCTTGATCATCGCCTTCGTGGTGGAGAGCGTCAGCCGCGCCCGCAAGCGGCGCAAGGCGCTGGCCGCGGGCAGTGCGCCGGAGACCACTCCGGCGACCGGCTCGGCCGCCGCGCCGGCCGACATCGAGGGCACCGTGGTCATCCAGGTCCCGCCCAAGGCGCCGCATCCGGCGAAGGGCCCGGCCGCGCCGGCGCAGCTGCCCGTGCCGCCGCAGCTTCCCCCGTCCCAGCCGCTGCCACCCCCGAGGCAGCCGTTCCAGGCATCCCCGCCGCCCGCCGCTCCGTCCGGAGCCGAGAAGACGCAGCGGCTGGTGGTGCCGCAGCAGCAGGGGGCGAATCCGCCGCTCTCCCGGACCTACCAGTCCGGGGTGGACCGCAGGGGCCAGGATGCCAACCGGGTCAACGGCAGCTGAGGCGCGCGCCACCACCCGCCACCCGGCCGCTCCCGCCAAGCAGGGCCGTCTCTACCGATCGCAGCAGCGCCTGCGCCGACTGGGCCCGGACTCGCTGCTGGCCGTCTACATCGTCCTTCTGCTGATCGTCCCGGCCCGGCTGGTGGTGCCGAGCATCGGCGCGACCGGCACGGTGGCCAACCTGTTCCTGCTGGTCGCCCTGCTGTGGTACGCGGTGAGCTGGCTGATGCGCCGGGTCCAGCCGGCCGAGGGGACCCGGCTGCCCCGGCTCGCGCTGCTCGGATACAGCGTGGCGGTGCTGCTGGCGTACGTGGCGGTCGGCCGGCGCGACGCCGACGTGATGGAGTACAGCGCCGCCGACCGGGCCCTGCTGCAACTGATGATCTGGCTGCCCCTGATCCTGCTGACCACGTCGCTGACCGAGTACCGGCAGATCGACCGGCTGCTGCGCCTGTTCGTCCGCTGCTGCGCGGTGATGGCCGCGGTCGGGATGGCGGAGTTCCTGCTCAAGCAGAGCCTCACGTCCTGGATCGTGATCCCCGGCTTCCAGTCGAACGCGGCGGTCGAGCTGATCAGCCGCGGCGACTTCGTCCGGCCCACCTCCACCGCGTCGAACACCCTGGAACTGGCCACCACCATGGTGACCGCGCTGCCGTTCGCCATCGCGCAGGCCTTCCACGGCGGGGACCGTAGCGCCTGGCGCAAGTGGGTGCCGGTCGCCCTGATCGCGCTGGCCTCGGTGATGACCGTGTCCCGGACCTCGGTGATCGGCCTGGGCATCGTCATGATCGCGCTGATGGTCACCTGGAAGTCCGACCGGGTGGGCAGGACGCTGCTGGTGCTGATCCCGGCGCTGGGCGCCACCCGGGTCGTCGTGCCCGGCCTGATCGGCACCCTGATCGGCCTGTTCAGCGCGATGCTGGACGGCGGTGACGACAGCACCAACTCGCGGACCGCCACCAGCGAGGACGTGGACGGCTTCATCGCCGGGCACGAGTGGTTCGGTCGCGGCCCCGGCACCTTCCTGCCCGACCTGTACCGCTTCACCGACAACCAGTACCTGCTCGCCCGGCTGGAGATCGGCATCGTCGGGGTGATCGCGATCGTCGCGCTCTACATCACGATGATCCACTGTGGCGGCGCGGGCCGTCGCCGGTTCGCCGCCGAGGAGCGCCGGGAGACCGGTCAGGCCTTTGTGGCCGTCGGGTTCGTGATGCTCGTCGTAACGGCCACATTCGACACGCTGAGCTTCCCGATCGTGGCCGGATCCACTTTCCTGATGCTGGGCCTGTCGGGTGCATACCTGAGCGTGGCGCGCCGTGAGATGGCGAGAATCGGAGAACCCTGACAGTGACGGATTTGAACAGGCGGGTGGCGACGGCTGCCCGGTGGAGCCTGATCAACACCATCGTCCGCCGGGTCGGCACGTTCGCGTCCGGTGTCATCCTGGCGCGTCTCTTCTTCGGGCCGTACGAGTGGGGTCTCTACGCGGTCGGCCTGCTGGTGCTGGCCATGCTGCTGTCGCTCAACGAGATGGGCGTCAGCCTCGCGCTGGTCCGCTGGGAGGGCGACATCCGGCGGTTCGCGCCGACCGTGCTCACCATCTCGACGCTCAGCAGCACCGCGCTGTACGTGGTCCTCTATCTCACCGCGCCGACCGTGGCCTCGCTGCTCGGCTCCCCGGAAGCCACCACGATGCTCCGGGTCCTCTGCATCAGCGTGATCATCGACGGCATCGCGTGTGTCCCGCTGGGCCTGCTCAACCGCGAGTTCCAGCAGTTCAAGCGCACCGTGGTGGACATCCTGAACTTCGCCGTCAGCACCGGCGCCATGATCGCCTTCGCGGCGGCCGGAGTCGGCGCGATGAGCTTCGCCTGGGGCTCGCTGATCGGCAACCTGGTCGCCCTGGTCGGCTTCGGGCTCTGCGCGCCCGGCATGCTCCGCTTCGGCTGGGACACCGGCCAGGCGAAGAGCCTGATCCGGTACGGCTTCCCGCTGGCGTCGGCGAGCCTGCTGACCCTCGGCATCGTCAACGTGGACACGGTGGTCGTCGGCTCGGTCCTCGGGCCGGCCGCGGTCGGGGTGTACGCGATGGCGTTCAACATGTCGAGCTGGCCGGTGCGGATGGTGTCGGAGACCGCCCGGCGGGTGTCGTTCGCCGGCTTCTCCCGGCTCGCCGACGAGTCGCCGGAACGGTTCGCGGCCGGTTTCCTCCGCGCGTTCAGCCTCGTCATCGCGGCCGCCGTGCCGATCTGCGTGGTGCTCGGGGTGCTCTCCACACCGATCATCACGTTCGTCTACGGCGACCAGTGGGCGGCCGCCGGCCTGCCGCTGCGGTTCCTGGTGGCGCTGGGGCTGCTGCGGGTCGCGGTCGAGTTGGCGTACGACTGCCTCGCCACCCGGGTCCGTAAGACGCTCATGCTGATGCAGGCGTGGTGGCTGCTCTCGCTCACCCCCGTGCTGGTGCTGTTCGCGCACCCGTGGGGCGTGTCCGGCGTCGCGGCCGGGCACGTGGTGGTGGCCGGTCTGCTGGTCGCCCCGGTGTTCCTGGTCGCGCTGGTGAGGCTCGGCATCCCGGCCCGCGCGATCCTGCTCAGCTGTGTCCGCCCGGCGCTGGGCGGCCTCGCGATGGGCGTGGTCGCCTGGCTCGTGCACCGCTGGCTCGGCGACGGTTTCCTCGGCCTGACCGCGGCCGGTCTCGCCGCCCTGGCCACGTACCTCCCGTTCGTCCTTCCGCTCGTCAAGCGTCTTCGGGCCGGCGATCCCGCCGCCGAGGAGCCGGCCCCCGCGCTCGCCGCCACGGCCACCGAAACCGTTTAGGAGAAGCCGAGACATGCGTTCGCTGAAGCAGCGACTACGCGACAGGTACGGCTGGCTGCCCCTCGAGGAGCTGCGCAACAAGGTGGTGCTCGGGCACACCGCGGTCGGCCTGGGCCGGTTCGAGCGTGCCGAGGTGCGCCGCCTGCTGGCCGGCCTGCCCGGCGGGACGCGCCCGCGGGCCCGGGTCGCGGTGATCGTGCTGACCTACAAGCGGCCCGCCGGGGTGTCGCAGGCGGTCGCGTCGGTGCTGGCGCAGACGATGCGGGACCTGGTCGTGGTGGTGGTCGACGACGGCGGCGGCGGGCTGCCGGAGTTCCCGGACGATCCCCGGCTGCACGTGGTGGCCTTGCGGCACAACATCAACGTGCCGGGGGTCGGGCGCAACGTCGGGATCGGCCTGACCGACTCGGCGTTCGTGGCGTTCCTCGACGACGACAACACGTGGGATCCGCACCATCTGGAGACGGCGCTGGCCCGCCTGGACGGCTCGGCGGTCCCGGACCGGCCGGACGCGGTCTACACCGCGATGCGGCGCCTGACGCCGGACGGCACCGTCCGCGACGTGCTGTCCGTGCCGTTCGACCGCAAGCTCGCCTGGGAACGCTGCTACCTGGACAACAACCCGCTGGTGCTGCGGCGGCTGCCGGACACCCGGTTCAGCCGGCTGCGGCGCACCACCTCGGTGGCGCCGAAGGAGGACTGGGAGCTCATCTACCGGTTCAGCCGCCGGCACCGGGTCGAGCACATCCCGGAGCCGACCGTGAACTACACCATCAACCCGGAGAGCTACTGGACCCCGTGGGAGCTGTCGTGACGACGGACCGCAAGCGCCGTTTCCTTCTTCCGGCCGGGCTGGCCGTCCTGCTGGCGGCCGGGCTGACGGCCGTGGTGCTGCTGCGCGACGAGGGCGGGGACCCGGTCGCCGGGACCGCCACCGGCGCCGGGACGCCCGGCAGTTCGGTGCCGGCCGCCCCCAGCGGGACGCCCGGGCGGACACCGCCGTCGTCGGTGCCCGGCTCCGCCGTGCCGTCGGCGCCCGGGCCCGCGGCCGAGCCCACCGCCGCGCCCGTTCGGACGAAGGCGCTGCCGGTCAACGCGACCGGCGGCGGGCGGTACCCGGCCCGGTTCTCCGTCGGCGCCCCGGGCGTGAAGCGCTACAAGCAGTCCGACGCCCGGCTGCCGGTGCCCCCGGGCTACAAGCTGGTCCAGGCGCACAACAAGGAGAGCCTGGAATGGGATCTCTACGACTGCAAGGGCACGGTGAACCTGGACCGGATGTACTTCCGGGCCTTCATCTACATCGGCACCAGCTGCCACGGCAAGGTCAACATCACCAACTCGATCATCGCGCCGCCGCCCGGCGCGCAGAACCGGGCGATCCTGGTGAACTCCGACGCCAAGGGCAGCCTGGAGCTGAACCTGACGAACGTCACCATCCGGCCGGAGCCGGCCGGACTGGGTGAGAAGAGCGTCCCGCTCAACGACCACGCCATCAACGACTGCGCCACCTGCACCATCACCCTCAACCGGGTGGACGTGGCGAACACCGGCGGCATGTGCCTGTGCGGGGCACGCACCACCATCCGCAACAGCTGGCTGCACGACAACTACATCGCCAACCTGAGCGACCCCGGGCAGGCGCACACCGGAGGTGTGTTCCCGTACGGCGGAAGTGGCCCGGTCACCATCGAGAACAGCCGTCTCGAACCCGGTATCGACGCGTACACCGGCAAGCCGGTGGCGAACTACTGGAAGGCGATCACCGCCGTCCTGTTCACGCAGCAGGTCGACGGGTCCCAGTTGCGCGGTTACTCGGTGCGCGACAGTTTCATATCCCTCGGCGCCTACGGGCTGTACGCCCAGACCGGCGTCGACTTGAAGATCACCGACAACGTCTTCGGCCCGACCCACTGGGACGCGGCCGGCGGCTGCGACAGCAACTGTTCCACCACTTATGGGGAGTGGTCGAACAATGTCGTCGGAACGATCGACGGCGTACCAACCACGAAGCAGGTGCCGAAACCGGCGCGGTAACACCGACCGCCGGTCTCACCTGACCCCGCACGGCCGGCAGGGCCCGCAGCGCCCTGCCGGTCGATATCACCATTCCCATGAAAAGAGAAGTCGAGTGATACACAGGCTCGCATCAGGCGCAATATCCGCGCTGGTCATCGCAGCCGCGATCCTGACGCCGGCGGCGGTCCTCGCGGCCGAGGACCCCTGCGGCGCGAACTCCAACCCGATCGTCTGCGAGAACTCCAAGCCGGGCACGCCCCTCGAGGACTGGTGGGGTGACAGCTCCTGGGGTGACATCGAGGGATTCACCACCAAGGTCAGCGTGCAGCCCGGCGAGACGCTGCAGATGAAGGTGAACTCGCCGACCGCGTTCACGGTCAGCTTCCTGCGACTCGGCTACTACAACGGCGCCGGCGCGCGCCGGATGCCGACCTCGCCGACGGCCGAGTTCCCGGCCAAGGTGCAGGACGAGTGCCTCAAGGACCCGGCCGTGGGCCTGGTCGACTGCGGCAACTGGACCACCAACGTCAGCTGGCAGGTGCCGGCCGACGCGGTCTCCGGCGTCTACCTGGCCATGCTCGACCAGGGCGGCGGCGCCGGCTACATGCCGTACCCGTTCGTCGTGGCCGACGACGACAGCGACTCCGACATCCTGGTGCAGACCTCGGACCAGACCTGGCAGGCCTACAACAAGTGGGGCGGCCAGAACATGTACGAGGGCGGCGGCCCGGCCCCGGACGGCCGCGCGTACAAGGTCAGTTACAACCGGCCGATGCGGATCGCCGGCGACAACGCCATCCTGTCCAGCGAGTACCCGATGATCTCCTGGCTGGAGCGCAACGGCTACGACGTCAGTTACGCCTCCAACATCGACGTGTCGACCAAGCCGTCGCTGCTGCCCCAGCACAAGGTCTACCTCTCGTCGGGCCACGACGAGTACTGGGACCAGAACCTCTGGAACAACGTCGAGGCGGCCCGCGAGTCCGGGACGAACCTGGCGTTCTTCAGCGGCAACGAGGCGTTCTGGCGGACCCGGCTGGAGCCGTCCATCGCCACCAGCGGCGGCGCCAACCGCACCCTGGTCTGCTACAAGATGACCAAGATGAAGATGACGCCGCCGAACGGCGTCGCCGACCCGAGCGGCCAGTGGACCGGCACCTGGATCGACCCGGCCGGCGCCGGCACCGGCGGCAACCAGCCGCAGAACAAGATCACCGGCACCCTCTTCACGGTCAACGGCTACCGGTTCGACGCGATGACCGTCTCGGCCGAGTTCAAGAACCTGCGGTTGTGGCGCGACACCACGATCCGGAACCTCAACAGCGGCGAGGTGGCGACCTTCCCGGCCGGCACCCTCGGTTACGAGTGGGACTCCGACATCGAGAACGCGGCCCGGCCGCCGGGCATGGTCCGGTTCTCCTCCACCACCCTGCAGATCACCGACGGCACCCTGCTGCTCGACGAGGGCAACAACTACGGCAACGGCGTCGCCACCCACAACGTGGTGATGTACCGCGACCAGAGCTCCGGCGCCCTGGTCTTCGGCTCCGGCACGGTGCAGTGGTCGTGGGGCCTGAGCGCCCAGCACACCGGCCCGGCCACCTCCGAGGACCTGCGGATGCAGCAGGCCACCGCCAACCTCTTCGCCGACATGGGCGTGCAGCCGAGGACGCTGCAGAGCCTCCTGAAGACGCCCACCAAGTCGACCGACACGGTCGGCCCGGTCAGCACCGTCACCGCCCCGGCGGCCGGCACGACCGTGCCGAAGCTGTCGCCGATCACCGTGACCGGCACCGCGGCCGACGCGTCCGGGCAACTCGCCCGGGTGGAGGTCTCCACCGACGGTGGCACCACCTGGCGGGCCGCGGACGGGCTGGCGACCTGGCAGTACACCTGGACACCGATCGTCGAGGGACCGGCCCAGATCCTGGTCCGCGGCATCGACGACAGCCTCAACTTCGGGGCGCTCCGCACGGTGAACGTGACCGTCGGGCCGCAGCAGTGCCCGTGCACCACGTACAAGACGACGGACGTGCCGGAGAAGGTGGACTCCTTCGACGGCAACGCCAACGAACTGGGCGTGAAGTTCCAGGTCGGGGTGCCGGCGCAGGTCACCGGCGTGCGGTTCTACAAGTCGGCCGCGAACACCGGCACGCACCTCGGCAAGCTCTGGACCACCAGTGGCAAGCTGCTGGCGTCCGGGACGTTCAGCAACGAGACGGCCAGCGGCTGGCAGACGCTGAACTTCGCCAAAGCGGTGTCGATCGCCGCGAACACCCCGTACATCGTGTCGTACTACACGCCGACCGGGCACTACTCGTACAGCAGCGGCTACTTCAGCAACAAGGGCGCCGGCGACGGCATCGTGAAGCAGCTGCAGTCCGGGGTCGCCGGGCCGAACGGCGTCTACAAGTACGGCACCGGCGGCGGGTTCCCCAACCTGAGCTGGGGAAACACCAACTACTGGGTGGACGCGATCGTGGAGACCGCGACCGCGGGCACCACGCCTCCGGTGGTCACCGTGCGCACCCCGGCGGCCGGGGACGCGGGCGTCGCCCGCAACACCGCCGTCACCGCGACCTTCGACCACGACATCAACCCGGAGACGCTGGAGTTCACCCTCACGGCCGGTGGCGCCGCGGTCGCCGCGAAGGTCTCCTACGACGACACCACCCGCAAGGCCACCCTGCGGCCGGACACCGCGCTGGCGGCGAACACCGTGTTCACCGCGTCGGTGAAGGCCGCCGACCTGTGGGGCAACACCATGCCGAACGCGCTCACCTGGCAGTTCACCACCGGGTCCGGGGTCAGTTGCCCGTGCACGGTGTTCAGCCCGGCCTCCACCCCGGCGGTGGAGAGCGCCAGTGAGGCCGGCTCGCTGGAGCTCGGCATGCGGTTCGTGTCGGCGATCGACGGTTACGTGACCGGGGTCCGCTTCTACAAGGGCGACCGCAACACCGGCACGCACACCGGCACGCTGTGGACAGCCGGCGGCCAGGAGCTGGCGACCGGCACGTTCGTCAACGAGACCGCGAGCGGCTGGCAGACGCTGCAGTTCGCCGGCCCGGTGCCGATCGACGCGAACGTGCCGTACGTGGTGTCGTACCACACCGAGGTGGGCTTCTACTCGTACAGCGGCGCGTACTTCACCACTGCGCGGTCGTCGTACCCGCTGACCGCGACCGCCGACATGGTCGGCGCGCGGAACGGGCTCTTCAAGGCGAGCACCAGCCGGGTGTTCCCGACGTCGAGCTACAACGCCGCCAACTACTGGGTCGACGCGATCTTCTCGCCGACCGCATCGTGAATCGACGGGCCCGGCGCCACCGGCGCCGGGTCCGCCATTTCCTACCTGGGGAGAACAAGGTGAGTTCGGTCAGCGTCGTGATCCCGTGCTACAAGTACGGCGATTACCTGCGCGCGTGCGTGGACAGCGTGCTCGACAACCCGGGCGTCGATGTCCGGGTGCTGATCATCGATGACGCGTCGCCGGACGACTCGGCGGACAAGGCGCGGGCCATCGCCGAGGCCGACCCACGCGTCGAGGTCCTGGTGCACGCCGAGAACAAGCGGCACATCGCCACGTACAACGAAGGTCTCCTGGAATGGGCCGACGGTGACTACACCGTGCTGCTCTCCGCCGACGACCTGCTGACCCCGGGCGCGCTGACCCGGGCGGTGGCGCTGCTCGACGCCAACCCGAACGTCGGCTTCGCCTACGGCCACCCGGTGCACTTCCAGCACCCCGGCCCGCCGCCGCCGGCCAGGGACAGCGGCCGGAGCACCGTCTACAACGGCCACTGGTGGCTGGAGCGGCGGTTCCGGGAGGGCACCGGCTGCATCACCTCGCCCGAGGTGGTGGTGCGGACCAAACTGCAACAGCAGGTCGGCGGGTACGACCCGAACCTCCCGCACGCCGCCGACATCGAGATGTGGATGCGGCTCGCCTCGCACGCCGACGTCGGCTACGTGCGGGCCGACCAGGCGTACTACCGGCTGCACGCGAAGAACATGCACGCCGACGCGGGGGCGATCGACGACCTGCGGGAACGGAAGATCGCGTACGAGTCGGTGCTGACCAAGTGCCGGCACCTGCTGCCCGACGCGGACCGCCTGGACGCGATGGTGCACCAGCGGCTGGCCCGGTTCGCGCTGCGCCGGGCGTTCCGCGCCTACGACCGCGGCAAGACGGCGATCGTGCCGGTCGACGAGCTGGAGGCGTTCGCGGCGGAGGTCTGGCCGGACTACCGGAGGCTGACGGAGTACCGGGCGCTGTCGGTGCGCCGGAGGGTCGGCGCGCGGACCATGCCGTACCTCCAGCCTCTGGTCCTGTCGGCCGTCGCGGCCAAGGGCCGTGAGTGGCTCTGGTGGCAGTCCTGGCGCCGCCGCGGCATCTGATCGCGGTCGTGATCCGGCTGGCCCTCAGTGCTGCCTCGGCACCGCTGACACAGCACTGAGGGCCAGCCGGAGAAGTAGTGAGAACTCCGGCCTCTGGAATGTCTCGGTTCGCTTCGTTACCTTCCGGTGACTCTGAGCTGAGCCTACGGAGGCTGGACATGCCGCTTCGTACCCGTATCCCTGCCGTGCTGCTCGCCGCCGCCCTCGCGGGCGTCACCCTCGGCCCGCAGCCCGCACAGGCCGCCACGTCCCGTGGCGTCACCATCCCCGCCTTCTACACGCCGCCCGCCGCCCTCCCGGACGCGAACGGCACGCTGATCCGCACCGAACGCCTCCCGCTGGCGCTGTCCCTGCCGGGCATCACCGGCACCCTGCCGGCCACCGCCACCCGGATCATGTACAAGTCCACCGACTCCAACGGCGGCCCCGTCGCGGTGACCGGCGCCTACCTCGAACCGGCCGCCCGCTGGTGGGGGCCGGGACCACGGCCGCTGGTCGTGCTCGCGCCCGGCACCATGGGCCAGGGCGACCAGTGCTCCACCTCCCTCGCCCTGCAGCGCGGCCTGATCGTCGGCCTGGAGAAGAACCAGACCACGGTGTCGATCGGCTACGAGGTCCTGGCCATCTACCGGCTGCTGGCCCGCGGCATCGCCGTCGTCCAGACCGACTACCCGGGGCTCGGCACCACCGACCGGCTGCACACCTACGTCAACCGGGTCGACGGGGGCCACGCCGTCCTGGACGCGGCCCGGGCGGCTCTCGCTCTGCCGAAGAAGTCGATCACCGCGTCGTCGGCCGTCGGCTTCTACGGTTACAGCCAGGGTGGTGGCGCGGTCGCGGCGGCCGCCGAACTGCAGCCGTCCTACGCGCCGGACGTCCGGCTGACCGCGACCTACGCCGGGGCCCCGCCCGCCGACCTGACCGAGGTGATGGCCGCCATCGACGGCAGTGAACTGGTCGGCGCGCTCGGCTGGTCGGTCAACGGGTTCTTCCAATCCGACCCGGAGCTGCGGCCGCTGGCCGAACGCTATCTCAGCGCCGCCGGCAAGGCCGCCCTCGCCGACCTGTCCACGGCGTGCGTCGGCGACGCGATCTTCGGGTACGCGAACAAGCGCAGCACCGGCTGGACCACCAGCGGACAGCCCCTGGCGAGCCTCGTCGAGGCCGAGCCGCGCTTCCGGGCGTTCCTCGACGCGCAGACCATCGGCACGCGGAAGCCGGCGGGCGTGGTCCGCGTCGCCACCGGCGTCAACGACGATCTGGTGCCGCACGCCCAGGCTCGCGCCCTCGCCACGGACTGGTGCGGCCTCGGCGGCCACGTGGTCTACGCCCCGGTGAGCCTGCCGAAGACCGGCAGCCCGCTGCTCAACCACTTCGGCCCGCTGCTGTCCGACCAGGGCGCCGCCGTCGACTGGCTGCGCGACCGCCTGGCCGGCCGCCCCGCCTCCGCCGACTGCTGACACCGCGGCACCCGCTGGCCGGTCGGTCCGCCGCCGCCGACTGCTGAAACCGGGCTGGGCGTCAGTGCTGTCTCAGCGTCGCCGAGACAGCACTGACGACCAGCCGGATCTCTAACGGCGCAGCGGCACGACCGTGGTCGTCACGATCTTCGTCTTGACGACGTGTTCGGCCGGGACCGAGCTGACGATCACGGCGCCGGACGCCACCGCCACGTCGTCGCCGATCACCACGTCCGGCTCGATCACGATGCCGGTGCCGAACCGGGTCCGGCTGCCGATGGTGACCTTGCCGGAGGTGTAGACGGACGGGCCGGTGGCGTTGTCGTCGCCGATCACGCTGTGGTGGTCGAACGAGTTGTACGCCGAGAAGAAGTTGTTGTCACCGACCTTCACCCCGGTCGCCACGTGGCAGAACGCGCAGATGATGTTGCCCTGCCCGAGCGTCACGTCGGTGGCGATCTTCGCGGTCGGGTCGATCGCGTTGGCCAGCGGGACGCCCGCCTCGGCGCAGGCCGCCCGGAACCTCGCGCGGACGGCGGGCGACTTCCCGATCGCGATGATCGCCGCGTCGAAGGCGCCCGCCGCGAACAGTTCGGTGAGCCGGCCGGTGCCGCCGACCACCGGAACGCCGTGCACGTCGGCGCCCCAGCGGGACGTGTCGTCGTCGACGATCGCCACCGCCTGCTGGGTGATGCTGCCGGCCAGGATGTCGAGCACCTGGGTCGCGCCGAGCGCCGCCCCGATGATCAGGATCCGCTGTCGGCCGGGCGCGCCGGCCAGCGGTTCGGGCAGATCGTCCGGTATCTCCGCGACGGGCTGAACGGATTCGACGTCCTTGACCGTGATCAACCGGTCCAGCCTCAGCGTGGCCAGGTCGACCCCCAGTTCCTTGGCCCGCTGCACGGCCTTGACCGTGGCGCGCGGACCCCCGGCCGGAGCGGCGGCCGCTTTCGCCTGCTCGGCGGCTAGATGGGCGTCGCGGGCCGCGATGTCGTCGAAGAGGAACGCGATCGGCTCCTTCAACGGCACCTCGGCGCCCTTGGCCGCCGTGTGCAGCAGCACCCCGGCGGCCGGGGCGACCACCTCGAGGACCGCCTTGCTCGTCTCCACCTCGGCGAGGAGCTCATCCTTCTCCACCTCGGCGCCGTCGTCGGCGAACCACATCACCAGGATGCCGTGCTCGCTGTTGACGTCGTTGGTGGGCACCAGGACGGGATTCAACGGGTCTCCTCAGTTGGCGGCGGCGCGGATGGCCGCCTCGATGCGGGCACTGCCGACCAGAACCGCGGCCTCCTTCGTCTTCGACGACGGGATGACCGTGGCATCGCTCGCCACGACGTCGACCGGCCGGTCCAGTCGCCCGAACAGCCGCCGGGAGATCACCGACGCGGCCTCGGCGCCCCACGACCAGCCGTCGGCGCCCTCCTCGACGGTGACGAGCCGGCCGGTGACGGCGACCGAGCGCTCGACCGGCGCCCAGTCCATCGGGGCGATCTGGGCCGGGACGATCAGCTCGGCGAAGATCTCCTCCTCGATGGCGAGGCGCTCGATCACCTGCGCGGCCAGGTGGGCCTGGTAGCCGTACGCCAGAACGCTCACCGAACAGTCCTCGGCGGGCACCGCGGAGAGCCGGATCGTCGGCAGCGCGCCGGGCGAGGCGTCGCTGCCGGCGATCAGGTCGCCGACCCGGCCGTTCACCGGCGACGTCAGGTGCTGCGGGTAGAGCAGCTTGTGCTCGACGTACAGCACCGGCTCGTCGCGGCCGAGGAAGTCGGCGAAGACCGTGCGCGGGTCGTGGTAGAGCGACGCCGCGACGACCCGCAGGTGCGGGACGCCGAGGAAGTGCTTCTCCAGGCTCTGGCTGTGCGTCGGGCCGTAACCGCGGTGCCCGCCGGTCGCCGCGCGGATCACCACCGGGCAGGTCGCCTGCCCGGCGTACATCGCCTGGTATTTGGCCATGTGGTTGACGACCTGGTCGAACATCAGCGTCAGGAAGTCGCCGAACATCACCTCGGCGATCGGGCGGTAACCGGCCAGCGCCAGCCCCGCCGAGATCCCGGCGATCGCGCCCTCGCTGATCGGCGTGGTCCGCACCCGCTGCGGGAACGCCGTGGACAGGCCGCGGGTGACCTTGAAGGCGCCGCCGTACGGATCGGCGATGTCCTCACCCAGCAGCACCACCCGCCGGTCGCCGGTGAGGGCGCCGCGCAGCGTGTCGTTGAGCTCCTTCGCGAAGATCACGGCAGGGCCCTCGCCGTCGCCACGACCTCGGCCAGCGCGGCCTCCACCTCGTCGTCGATCCGGGACCGGTCCGCGCCGTCGAGCCGCCGCCCGTGCACCACGAGCGGCTCCACCAGCCAGTGCGCGTCGATCTCGTCCTGCGGCCGCTCGTCGTCGCTCTTGGAGTGGTGACACAGCCGATAGGTGTGGATCAGCAGCACCCGCGGGCCGTCCCCGGCCCGCACCGCCGCCACCTCCTCGCCGGCGACCGTGCTCAGCTCCTCCACATCGGTGCTGTCGATCTCCCGGACCGGCACCCCGAAGGCGGCGAACCGGGCGGCCATGTCGCCGGCCAGGTTCGCCGCGACCGGCGTGCTCTGCGCCCACCGGTTGTCCTCGCAGACGACCAGCAGCGGCAGTCTCCACAGGGCCGCCATGTTCAGCGTCTCGTAGACCACGCCCTCGCCGAGCGTCCCGTCGCCGATGAACACCACGCTCACCGCGCCGTCGCCGTCGAGCTGGTTGGCCAGGGCGATGCCGGCCGCGTTCGGCACGATGCCGCCCTGCACGCCGTTGGACTTGAAGCCGGGCGCGCAGATGTGCTGGCTGCCGCCCATGCCGCGGCAGACGCCGGCCTCCTTGCCCATGATCTCGGCCATCAGGCCCAGCGCGTCGCCGGAGTGCGCGAGGTAGTGGCCGTGGCAGCGGTGGTTGCTGAAGATGTGGTCGCCGTCGGCGAGGTGCTCGGTCACCGCCACCGCGTCGGCCTCCTGCCCGATGCAGGCGTGTGTGGTGCCGTTGAGTGCGCCCTCCTCGAACAGCTGGAGCAGCGTCTCCTCGAAGCGCCGGATGAACCGCATGCGCCGGTACCGCCGGTGGGCGAGCGGTTCGCCGGGGACCCCGGTGAGCCTCTCGTCGGTCCCGGCCGGCGCGGGCGCGAGCGCCGTCGAACTCACAATTGGCCTCCCCCTGAGCCCAGATCCCATCGCGCCCGACCCTACCGACGCGGGGCGAGTCCGATGGAGACACCTTCAGTCACCGTGGACGCGCCGGGGATCGATGAATACGAGCCGAACGGACGGTCCGCCCCACCCTTCGGAGGGCTACGCCCAGCATCGTGCTGACTACAGTAGACGAGGCTTCGGCCCGTTCGAGGGCGTCCGGATTTCGGGGGAGACCACACAAGATGATTCCGCTCGTCGATCTTCAAGCTGCCCACGCCGAGGTCGCCGAGGAGGTGGACGCCGGCTTCAAGCGGGTGCTGTCCACCACCGGTTTCGTCGGCGGCCCCGAGGTGGCGGCGTTCGAGCGCGAGTTCGCCGACTTCTCCGGCGCGCCGCACTGCGTCGGCGTGGCGAACGGCACCGACGCCGTCGAGCTGGCGCTGCGGGCCGCCGGGGTGAAGGTGGGCGACGAGGTGGTCGTCCCGGCCAACACGTTCGTCGGCACCGCCGAGCCGGTCGCCCGGATCGGCGCCCGGGTGGTGCTCGCCGACATCGACCCGGCGACCTATCTGGTCGACGTGCCGAAGATGCTCGCCGCGGTCGGCCCGAAGACCACCGCTGTGGTCCCGGTGCACCTCTACGGCCAGCTCGCCGCCGCCGACGAGTTGCGGGCCGCGCTGGCCGGCAGCGGCGTCGCGGTGGTCGAGGACGCCGCGCAGAGCCAGGGGGCGCTGCGGCACGGCCGGGCCGCGGGCGCCGACGGGATCGCGGCGACGAGCTTCTACCCCGGCAAGAACCTGGGGGCGTACGGGGACGCCGGCGCCGTCCTCACCCCGGACGAGGATCAGGCCACCGTCGTGCGGACCCTGGGCAGCCACGGCGGCCTGCGCAAGTACGTGCACGACCTGGTCGGCGTGAACAGCCGCCTGGA
The DNA here is from genome assembly GCF_016862455.1 of Actinoplanes utahensis. Classification (GTDB taxonomy): domain Bacteria; phylum Actinomycetota; class Actinomycetes; order Mycobacteriales; family Micromonosporaceae; genus Actinoplanes; species Actinoplanes utahensis. The sequence goes on along the minus strand of NZ_BOMZ01000042.1, from coordinate 30,138 downwards.
CGCCCTCCAGGCCGTGGTGCTGCGCGCCAAGCTGGCCCGCCTCGCCGTGTGGAACGACGCCCGCCGCGCGGCCGCCGCCCGCTACCACGAGCTCCTCGACGGCCTGGACGTGGTCCGCCCGGCCACGCTGGACGGCAACGAGCACGTCTGGCACCTGTACGTGGTCCGGATCCCCGGCGGCCCGGAGCGCCGCGACGCCGTGCTGGCCGGGCTGCACGCCGCCGGGGTCGGCGCGGCCATCCACTACCCGTACCCGCTGCACCTGACGCCCGCGTTCGCCGACGAGCGGTACCCGGCCGGCAGCTTCCCGCTCGCCGAGCAGGCGGCCGGCGAGATCCTCTCCCTGCCGCTGTACCCGCAGATCACCGCGGACCAGCAGGAGACGGTCGTGCGCGCGCTGGCAGCGGCACTGGAGGACTGAGCACCACCGTGTACATCTCGATCCGCGACCGGCCCGCCGGCCCTCGTGACCGGCGGACCCGGGTGGCGGGAACGGTCTTCCTGCTCGGCGTGGTCAGCCTGCTCACCGACGTGTCGTCGGAGATGGTGGCCGCGGTCCTGCCGCTCTACCTGACCGCCGAACTCGGGCTCAGCCTCATCGCGTACGGCGTCGTCGACGGCCTGTACCAGGGTGTCAGCGCCCTGGTCCGGATCTTCGGCGGCTATCTGAACGACCGGTCGAACCGGCCCAAGTGGATCGCCGCCGCCGGGTACGGCGTGTCCGCGCTCAGCCGGATCGCGCTGATCCCGGCGCACGGTTTCGCGGCCGTCACCGCGGTGGTGACCGCCGACCGGCTCGGCAAGGGTTTCCGGACCGCGCCCCGCGACGCGCTGATCGCCGACGTCTCCGACCCGGCGGCGCTGGGCCGGGCGTTCGGCGTGCACCGCACCCTGGACACCATCGGCGCCGCGCTCGGCCCGCTCGCCGCGTTCGCGCTGCTGCTGGCCGTGCCCGGCGGCTACACCTCGGTGTTCGTGGCCTCGTTCGCGTTCGGCGTCCTCGGTGTCGCGGTGCTGGTGCTGTTCGTGCCGGACCGGCGCACCGGCGGCGGGGGCGCGGGCCTGCCGCTGCGCCGGCTGTTCACCGAGCTGGCCGGCCCGCGGCTGCGCCGGCCGCTGATCGCCGTCGGGGTGCTCGGCCTGCTGACCGTCGGCGACGGCTTCCTCTACCTGTCGCTGCAGCACCGCGACGACTTCGCGGCCCGCTGGTTCCCGCTGATGTACGTCGGGACCAACCTCGTCTACCTGCTGCTGGCCGTGCCGGTGGGGCGCCTCGCCGACCGGGTGGGCCGGGCGCGGGTGTTCCTCGGCGGCCATGTCGCGCTGCTGGCCGTCTACCTGGTCGCCGCCGCCCCGAGCGGCGGGCTGTGGCTGACCCTGCTGGCGCTGGGACTGCTGGGGGCGTACTACGCGGCCACCGACGGGGTGCTGCCGGCGCTGATCAGCCCGCGGGTGCCGGCCGAGGCGCGGGGCAGCGGGATCGCCGCCGCGCAGACCGTGGTGGTGCTGGCCCGGTTCGCGATGGCGCTGGCGTTCGCCGTGCTGTGGCAGTTCCTGGGTCCGTCCGCGGCGCTGTGCCTGGCGGCCGGGCTGCTGACGGTGGGTATGGTGGCGGCCTGGCGGCTGCTGAAAGGCATCGAGTGAGTCTGCGCAACCGGCTGGCGATCTTCGCGGCCGTGCTGGTCCTGGCGGTGACGGGCACTGTCGCGTTCGTCGTGCACACCCGCCGTCAGCAGGATCAGCTGGTGGCGGCCGCGCCGCCGGTGCCGGTCACCGACCTGGCCGCGGTGTCCCGGCGGCCGCGGATCGTCTTCCGCAGCACCGCGATCGGCGACGACTACGGGCGGGTGGCCGTGGTGCCGCTCGCCGACCCGGGCGGCGCGCGGGCGTTCACCCGCGCCCGCTGCGACCGGGTGTACTCCCGCGACGGCGCGGCGGTCTGCCTGTACGCGAAGCCCGGTTTCGTCACCACGTACCGCGCCGAGGTGCTGAACGCCGACTGGACGGTGACCCGGGACCTGCCGCTGTCCGGCGTGCCGAGCCGCACCCGGCTGTCCCCGGACGGCGCCTGGGCGGCCACCACCACCTTCGTGGCCGGGCACGACTACACCTCGCCGGGCGAGTTCTCCACCGAGACCCTGGTGACGCCGCTGGCGGGCGGCGTGAGCCTGAACCTGGAGAGCGACTTCACTCTGCTCGTCGACGGGAGGCGCAACGGCAGCCAGGACCGCAACATGTGGGGCGTGACGTTCACCGGCGCCGACGGCCGCTTCTACGCCACCGCCGCGTCCGGGGCGAAGACCTGGCTGGTCGAGGGCAGCATCAGGGACCGGAAGCTGGTGGCGCTGCGGGAGGACGCCGAGTGCCCGGCACTGTCGCCGGACGGCACCCGGGTCGCCATCAAGACCCGCAACGGGCAGGCGGAGGGCCAGTGGCTGATCGCCGTGTACGACCTGGCCACCGGCCGGACCACCCGGCTCGCCGAGAAGCGCAGCGTCGACGACCAGATCGAATGGCTCGACGACACGAACGTCCTCTACGGATTGCCGCGTTCCGGTGTCGGGCCGTCGGCCAGTGACGTGTGGACGGTCCCGGCGGACGGCAGCGGCTCGCCGCGACTGTTCATCCCGGACGCCTGGTCGCCAGCCGTGATCCGCTGACCGCGGGGCGACCAGTTCTTCCAGGCCATCGCGGGCCGTTCGATCAGGTGCCAGGACGGGATCGCGAGGGCGAAGGTGCCCGCGGTGGCGAGCAGGACATAGACCACCAGGCCCAGCTTCGGTACGCCGAGAAGCGCCAGCAACTGCTGTACCGGAAAAGCGTAGATATAGAAACCGTACGAGTAGTCGGAATGACGGCCGATCCGGCGGAACGGGGCCGGCAGCCGAACCGCCAGCCACAGCACCAGATAGGCGAACGCGGGATAGCCGAGAACGGCGAAAGCACCGAATTGCAGCGTCCCGGCCACGGTCAGCACGGCGACCATCGCACCGAAGTCGTTCAGCACGATCCGGCGCCGGTACAACTCGAAGAGCGCGCCGAGAAGGAAGATGTAGGTCAGGTAGATCAGCGAGTACGCGTCCAGCGCCGCGATGCCGAGGAACGGCTCGTGCGCGCCCTGCGGGCCGGGGATCCGCGGCGCCCGCACGAGGTCCCGGACGATCAGGGCCAGCCCACCGGCCGCCAGCAGTACGACCACCCAGCGGGCCCGGCGCAGCACCCCGAGCAGCGCCAGCCCGGCGACCATCAGGTAACAGAGGAACTCGTAGAACAGGCTCCACAGCGATCCGTTGACGACCGACGTGCCGGTGCGCTCCCCGTACGGCGTGTCCAGGAACAGCTCGCCGATCCCGTACTGCCGGATCTTGACCAGCGCGTTGTTCAGCACGTAGCTGACCTGCCCGGACAGCCCTCCGCCCTCGATCAGCGCCACCACCGGCGCGATCACGAACGCCGTCACCAGCAGGCACACCCAGAAACCGGGCAGGATCCGCAGCGCGCGGTGCCACAGGTAGCGGGGCAGCGGCAGCCGCCCGCCGCTGCGGGTGATCAGGAAGCCGGAGATCGTGAAGAAGCCCAGGATGCCGATCTCACCCAGGCCGGTCTGACCGTGGCTCAACCCGACGCCGGGGTCGTCACGCCCGTAACCGATCGGCAGCGAATGCGAGACGAGGACGGCGAAGGCGAACAGCAGGCGAAGGAAACCGAAACTGTTGTCCGGGGTGGAGAACGCCGTGTCGACGGTTCGCCGCGACCAGATCCGAGCCAGCATGACACGTAGTCAACCACGGCACGGAATCGCGTTTCCACAGCCTCTTTCCGCAGGGTCGGAAGAATGACACGAATAACTCGGTAAATGTCTGTTTCGCCCGTGCCGCCGGCGCTTTCTCCAGGACCGTCGCGGCGACTAGGGTGAGCATATGATTGGAATTCTGCGGTGAGGTCGTTCCTCGCGGTTTCCGGGGCGTCCGCCGTGGCCCCGTCAGCAGCCGTTCTGGCGCACCTCGGCTCACCGGCCGTCTCCCGCACCGGCGCCGGCTGGGTGGCGATGGACGGTCCCGGCGCGGCGGAGGGGGCGTTCACCGTCCGCCTCGGCAGAGCCGCCCGGACGCGGACGGCCGATGTCTCCGACGCCTCGCTCGGCGCGCTGCTGCGCGACGGCGTCAAAGTGGACGGCGGCCGGCTCGCCGCCATCGTCCCGCCGTTCGCCGCCGCCCACCGGGACGCGCCCGGCGCGCCGATCGTGGTGGCCACCGACTGGCTCGGCTTCCAGCAGCTCTTCTGGTGGCAGGGCGACGGTGTCGCCGCCGTCTCCACCAGCGCCCTCGCGCTCGCCGCGCTGGTCGGCGCCCGCCTGGACCGGCAGGCCCTCGCGGTGCAGAGCCTGGTCGGCTGGCAGGTCGGCCTGCGCACCCTCTTCGCCGGCGTCGGCAAGATCCCGGCCGGCAACCTGGCGGTGCTCGAGGACGGCCGGGTCACCCTGCACCGCTATGTGGAGGAGTCCCTGGCCGTCGACGGCCCGCCGCCGTCGGTCGAGGAGGCCGCCGCCGAGCAGGCCGAGATCATGGCCGAATTCCACCGGGCCTATCTGCGTGACCATCCCGACACGGTGCTGCAGCTGACCGGCGGGCAGGACACCCGGGTGCTGCTCGCCGCGATCCCGCCGGACCTGCGCACGGGCCTGGCCGCGCTCACCCTCGACGTGCACGGCGGCACCGACTCCCGGTTCGCCGCCCGCCTCGCCGGCCTGACCGGGATGGACCTGCACATCCACTGGCTCGACGACGGGCCCGCGGTCACCCCGGCCGAGGCGCACCGCCTGGCCCTGTCCGCCGCGCGGCAGCTCGACGGCATGGCCAGCCCGCTCGCGCTCGCCCCGCTGCTGCGCGCCGAGGCCCGGCTCGACCAGGGTCACCGGCTGTCCGGGCTGGGCGGCGAGACGTGCCGCGGCTTCTACTACTTCGGGCAGCCCGGCGGAGCGGTCACCGGACCGCGACTGATCGAGAAACTCGCGACCTGGCGGCTCTACGCCAACGAGGCCGTCCAGACCGCGGCCCTCGCGCCCGACTTCGCGGCGTCCGCGCGGGCCGACTCCCTCGCACTGATCACCGAGTCGTTCGAGGGTTACCCGTCGGAGTGGCTCGCGGCGACCGACCACTTCTACCTCTACCAGCGGATGCAGCGCTGGTCCGGTGCGCACGGGTCGGTGGCGGCGGCCAACCGGCACTTCGTCAACCCGATGTTCGACAGGCGGTTCATCCAGCTCGCGCACGCGGTCCGGCCCGAGGACAAACGCGGCGGGCTGCTCACCGGCCGGCTGATCAGCCTGCTCGACGCCGAACTCGCGGCGGTGCCGCTGGACTCCGGCCTGATCCCGAACCGGCTCGGCAGGCCCGGTCTCGCGGCACGGACGGCGGCGTACCGGGTCACCGCCCGGAAAGCGGCCCGCAAGATCCGGCAGAAGCTCCGCGGCCAGGGCCGCCCGCAGCTCGGCGCCGCCGAGATGGCCGCCCTGGTGGTCGCCCACTGGCGCGCCGAACCGGAGGTGGCCGCCCCGCTGCGCGACACCGGCCTGATCAACCCCACCTGGCTGGACGACGTGCTGGCCGGCCGCACCCAGCCCGAGCCCGCCACCGTCGCCTTCCTGATCAACCTGCTGGCGATCTAGGCGGTACCCCGCGGATGTGCGACGACGGCCGCCGCCCCGGCAGGGCGGCGGCCGTCGGACGTGGTACTCACGCGAGGGTGCGGAGGACTTCGACGATGTGGTTCTGGTCGGCTTCGGTGAGCTTGTGATGCAGCGGCAGGATCAGCGACTCTCGGGTGATCCGCTCGGTCACCGGCAGCGGCGCCGGGGTCACGTCCGCGTACGCCGGTTCCAGGTGGGCCGCCATGATGCCCCGCCGGGCCGACACACCCTGCGCCGCCAGTGACGTCAGCACCTCGTCGCGGCTCGTCCGGAAGCCGTCGAGCAGCACCCAGAACGACTGGTAGTTCGTCGTCCCGTACGCCGGGTCCCGCACCGGCACCAGGCCGTCGATCTCCGCGAGCAGCGCATGGTAGCGGGCGGCCAGGGCACGCCGCTGCGCCACCAGACCGGCCAGCTTGCCGAGCTGCACGAGCCCGACCGCCGCCTGGATGTCGGTCATCCGGTAGTTGAAGGCCGTCTCCAGGTACGCCTCCAGCACCGGCTGCTTCGCCGCGTGCCGGTCGGCGGCCGACACGTTCATGCCGTGCTCGCGAAGCCGCCGCAGCCGGGCCGCGGACTCGGCGTCGTCGACGGTCACCATGCCGCCCTCGCCGGTGGTGAGCAGCTTGCGCGGGTGGAACGACCAGGCCGCCACCCGGGCTCCGGCGCCGGCCGGCTGCCCGTACACCGTCGAACCGGCCGCGCACGCGGCGTCCTCGACCAGCCCGACGTCCCAGCTCTCCGCGGCCTTGCGCAGCCCGGCCGTGTCGAACGGCACGCCGCCCTGATGCACCGCGACGACCGCCCGGGTCCGTTCGGTGCGGACCGCGTCCACCGTCTCCACCGTGACGTTCCCGGTGGTCAGCTCCACGTCGGCGAAGACCGGCGTGGCCCCGACATAGCGGACCGCGTTGGCGGTGGCGATGAACGACAGCGACGGCACGATCACCTCGTCGCCGGGCCCGATGCCGAGCAGCACCAGCGCCAGGTGCAGGCCGGTCGTGCAGGACGACACGGCGACGCCGTGCTCGGCGCCGACGGTGGCCGCGAACTCGGTCTCGAACCGGGCGACGCGCGGCCCCTGGGCGACCCAGCCGGACCGGATCGCCTCGGCCGCGGCCTGCGCCTCCTCTTCCCCGAGGTCGGGGATCATCACCGGGATCACTGGGAGGCCCGCCACCAGTCGACCAGGCCCCGCAGGCCCTCTTCGAGGGTGAGCTGCGGCTTCCAGCCCAGCTTGCGTTCGGCGAGGGAGATGTCGGCCAGGCGCCGGGTGACGCCGTTGACCGCGCGGGCCGGGCCGTGCTCCGGCGCCAGGTCCGACTTCATCACGGCGCTGAGCGCGGCGGCCAGCTCCTTGAGGCTGGTCTCGGTGTGGCTCGCGATGTTGAACACCTCGTCGGTGACGTCGGCGCGGGCCGCCAGGATGTTGGCGCGGGCGATGTCGGCGACGTGCACGAAGTCCATGGTGGCCAGGCCGTCGCCGAGGATCAGCGGGGGAGTGCCCGACTCGATCCGCTCCATCCAGCGGATCAGCACCTCGGTGTAGAGGCCGTGGATGTCCATCCGCGGGCCGTACACGTTGAAGTACCGCAGGGCGACGTAGTCCAGGCCCTTCATCGCCTTGAAGCTGCGCAGCGTCGCCTCGTTGAACGCCTTCGCCGCGCCGTAGAACGTGTCGTTGTTGTACGGGTGGTGCCGCTCGGTGGTCGGGAACTCCTCGGCCAGCCCGTAGACCGACGCCGACGACGACGCGATCAGCTTCTTCACCCCCGCCTCGGCGGCCGCCTCGATGACGTTGAAGGTGCCGTCGACGAGCACCTCGTTCGCCAGCCGCGGCTCCTCGGCGCACTGGGTGATCCGGATGGCCGCCAGGTGGAAGACGAGGTCCTTGCCGGCGGTGAGGGCGGAGACCAGCTCGCGGTCGCGGATGTCCCCCTCGACGACGCGGACCGGCCCGTTCTCCACCGCCCAGGCGAGGTTCGAGGAGACGCCCCGCACGAAGTTGTCGAGAATGACGATCTCCGACGCGCCCTCGCGCACCAGCTCGTCGACGACGTGGGAGCCGATCGTGCCCGCTCCGCCGGTGACGAGAGCGCGCGCGCCCTCGATCTGTACCCCAGTCACGCCATGTGCCTTTCGTCAAGCTTGATCATGGTTCCGCCCTCGGCCAGGCTGCGCGAGGCGGCCTGGAGGATCTCCAGCACCCGCAGCCCGGACCGGCCGTCGGTCAGTGCGGGAGTTCCGGTGGTGATGGCCCGCGCGTACTCGTCGACCATCGTCCGCAGCGCCTCGCGCTCGGTCAGCGCCGGGGCGACCATGTCCCCGGACCGGTACGACACCAGGATGTCGCGTCGCTGCTCGTCCTCGAGCTCCTCCGGCGAGGCCACGTCCACGCCCCGGTCGTACAGCGAAAGCCGTTGACTGGGGTTCAGGTCGTCCCACACCAGGGTCCGCTTCGAACCGCCGATGATCGCGGTGCGGACCTTCACCGGGGACAGCCAGTTCACGTGGATGTGCGCGATCGCGCCGTTGCTGAGCTGCAACGTCAGGTAGGCGACGCAGGCCCGGCCGGCGCCGATCCCGTCGGCGCCGTGCGCGGCGACCGCGATCGGGCGCACCGACGGCGGCAGCACGAAGTCGAGGATCGACAGGTCGTGCGGCGCCAGGTCCCAGATCACGTCGATGTCGCGCTGGACGAGACCGAGGTTGATCCGTACCGAATCGAGGAAGTGCAGCTCGCCCAGCTCCCCGTCGGCGAGCAGCTGACGGATGCGCAGCACCGCCGGGGTGTAGCAGTAGGTGTGGTCGCACATCAGGGTCAGCCCGCGCCGGCCGGCCTCCTCGACCAGCTCGAGCCCCTCGGCGTAGGTGGCCGCGAGCGGCTTCTCCACCAGCACGTGCTTGCCGGCCCGCAGCGCGGCCATGGCGACCGGCAGGTGGGTGCCGGCGGGCGTGGCGATGGCGACGGCGTGCACGTCCGGGTCGGCGAGCACCTCGTCGAGATCCGCCGAGACCCGCACGGTCGAGTAGTCGCCGAGCACCCGCTGGGCCCGCTCGACGTCGAGGTCGCAGAGCCAGCGCAGGTGGAAGGCGGAGCTGCCCTGGAAGTTGCGGACGAGGTTGGGGCCCCAGTAACCGGCCCCGACGACGGCCACGCCGATGGGCGCGGGAGGCTGAGAATTCACAGCGATCCGTTTCGTCGGAAGTGGACGGACCCCGGACGCGGCCCGCTGGAAAGCTATCGATCCCCGGTGGCCGTACGCCAGATCGTGAGTGGATTTCCGGCGGAGGCGGGGGACAGCCCGATACCTTCGGTCATCCGCGACTACGCCGCACGGCCAGATTGGACACCCACCGTCGCTTTGCCGACAACTTCTCATGTCGGCGGGCACTACCCTGTGCCGGATCTCCGCCGCACTCTCCGGAAGGCTCGCGCATGCCAGTGACCGTCGCTCCGACCGCCGACGTCGACGAACGGGCCGGTGTCGGCGAGGGCACCCGGATCTGGCATCTCGCCCAGATTCGGGAGGACGCCACGATCGGACGGGACTGCATCATCGGCCGCGGCGCCTACGTCGGCCCCGGTGTCGTCCTCGGCGACAACTGCAAGCTGCAGAACCACGCCCTCGTCTACGAACCGGCCCGCCTCGGCGACGGCGTCTTCGTCGGCCCGGCCGCGGTCCTCACCAACGACGAGTACCCGCGCGCCGTCACCCCCGACGGCCGTCTCAAGACCGGCGACGACTGGACCGCTGTCGGCGTCACCGTCGGCGAGGGCGCCGCGATCGGCGCGCGGGCGGTCTGCGTCGCGCCGGTCACCGTCGGCCGCTGGGCCCTGGTCGCCGCCGGCGCCGTCGTCACCAAGGACGTCCCCGACTTCGCGCTCGTCGTCGGCGTTCCGGCCCGGCGCGTCGGCTGGGTCGGCCGCGCCGGCCGGCCGCTGGTCGCCGAGGGCGACGCCTGGGTCTGCCCGGCGACCGGTGCGGCGTACCTCGAAACGGACGGCGTCCTCACCGAGAAACCCTGATCCGGTACGGGCCACGAACAGAACCGTGGCGCTCCGGGGCGGGTGGGCGGCCGGGCACGGCCGACCCGCCCGCTGCGGGCATATGCGGTGGTTCTCTCCGGCTGGTCGTCACTGCCGTCCCGGCGCCGCCGAGACGGCAGTGACGACCAGCCGGTTCCTCAGGACTGGCCGACTCGGCGGTCGACGCGGCGGGCCAGGACCCGTTCGGTCAGGGCGACGAGCACCGACTTGACGGACTCGCGCCGGCGGGCGTCGCATTCCAGCATCGGCATGCCGTCCGCGACCCCGAGCGCGTCACGGATCTCGGTCAGCTCGAAACGGCGTGCCCCGTCGAACGCGTTCACCCCGATGATGAACGGGATCTCGTGCTCCTCGAAGTAGTCGATCGCCGGGAAGCAGTCCTCGATCCGGCGGGTGTCGACGAGCACGATCGCGCCGAGCGCCCCGTTCACCAGGTCGTCCCAGAGGAACGCGAACCGGTCCTGCCCCGGCGTCCCGAACAGGTAGAGCAGCAGCGTCTCGTCCAGGGTGATCCGGCCGAAGTCCAGCGCCACCGTCGTGGTCGTCTTCCCGGCGACCGCCGACGTGTCGTCCACCCCGATCGACTTCTCGGTCAGCTCCGCCTCGGTGACCAGCGGCTCGATCTCCGAGATGGCGCTGACGAAGGTGGTCTTGCCGACCCCGAACCCGCCGCTGACGACGATTTTGACGGCGACCGGCGCCGCCGCCGTCACCGTGCTAGAGCGCCCGAACACGATCCCGGATCCTTTCGATCAACATGGTGGTCAGCTCACCCGGCGCCTCCCCGGCGCGCAGGAGGTCCTGGGTGATCAGGTCCGCGACGATCACCCGGACCACGCCGAGCGGGGCCCGCAGGGTCGCGGCCAGGTCGGCGACGGACATCGGCCGCTGGCACAGCTCGACGATCCGCCGCGACTCGAAACGCAGCGGCGCCGACAGGGCGGCGGGTACGGCGTACAACTGGGTCTCGATCCGAAGCCCGTCGTGCAGTGGCGTGGTCCGCCCGCCGGTCAGCATGAACGGCCGGACCACCATGTCCTCCCCGTCCGTGCTCATCGGGGGAGATGCTGCCGGGACTCGGCGATCAGGGCCGGGGTGAGCAGGTCGCCGAAGCGGTCGGCGAGCAGGGAGATCTCGTAGCCGACCAGGCCGAGATCGCTGTCCCCGGCGGCGACCACGCCCAGGCAGCTGCCGCCCGGGATCACCGAGATCACCAGGAAGCCCCGGTGCATCTCGATCATGATCAGTTTGAGGCCGGCGAAGTCGTAGCGGCGCGACGCGCTGCGGGCCAGGCTCGCCATGCTGGAGACGATCGCGCCGAGCTGGTCCGCCTCCGCGCGGGCCAGGCCGTCGGACGCGGCGATCAGCAGCCCGTCGGACGAGACCGCCACGGCGTCCCGAACCCCGTCGGTCTGATGGACGAAGTTGCCCAGCAGCCAGTTGAACTGATGGCGGTCGGCAGGGGCCTCGACGCTCACAGGGTCTCCTCACTCATCGCGTGCCGGTGGTGGCCGGCGCCGCGCTGGATGCCGTCGCGCAGGGCGGTCAGCCGGGTGCGCACCGCCTCGGGGGAGCCGGCCACCGGCGCCGACGGCTCGGGGCGGCTGTCCGGGACGGCGGCGGGCGGCGCCGGCCGCTGCGCTCGTGGGACGCGCCGGCGCAGCCCGTTGACGGTGTGCGCGCCGTTGCCCGTGTGTCCGCCGTTGCCGATGTGCCCGTCGTCGACGACGACCTGGCTCTCGGCGAAGCGCTGTCCCAGGGTGGGCTCGGGCTCGGGCCGGCGCTGGGCCGGCACCACCGGCCGTTCCTCCAGGACCACGTAGTCGACCACCTCCACCGCCAGCGGGGTGCTTCCCGCCGGCGGCTTGAGGGACGGCAGGTCGGGCCCCACGACGGCCTCGTCCGGTGGGGCGTCGACCGCCGGGTTCTCGCCGAGCAGGGCCGGGGGCAGGGTGACCCGCGCGGTCACCCCGGTCACCGCGGACCGGGCCAGGTGCACGTCGATGCCCATCTCGGCGGCGAGCCGGCCGACCACGTAGTGCCCGAGGAACCGGGCCGGCGCCGTGATGAAGTCGCCCTCGCCGCGCAGCCGCCGGTTGGCCCGGTCCAGTTCCTCCTCGCTCATCCCGACACCCTGGTCACAGACGGCGATCAGGTAGCCGTCGTCGACCGACCGGCCGTGGATCTCCACGTCCATGTCCGGCGGGGAGAAGGCGAGGCCGTTCTCGATCAGTTCGGCGAGCATGTGGGCGAGTCCGCTGACCACCGCGCCGGAGACCAGTTGCTCGTCGAGCCGGCGCAGCGACACCCGCCGGTACTCCTCGACCTCGGACACCGCGGCCCGGATCACGTCGGTCAGCGGCAGCGGCCGGGACCACTGCCGGGGGCTGGCCGCGCCGACCAGCACCAGCAGGCTCTCCGCGTTGCGCCGCATCCGGGTGGCCAGGTGATCCAGCTCGAACAGGTTGGCCAGCCCGGCCGGACTCGACTCCTCCTGTTCCAGGCGGGTGATGAAGCCGAGCTGGCGGCGCAGCAGGTTCTGGTTGCGGCGGCCCAGGTTGGCGAGGGACTCGGCACTGGCCCGGCGCAGTGCGGCCTGTTCGGTGGCCAGCTCGTACGCGGTCTCCTGCACCCGCTCGAACGCGTCCGCCACCAGTAGCACCTCGGCGCTGGCGTGCTCCGCGACCGTGATCGGCCCCGGCGGCCCGGTCGCGTCGCCGTCCACCGCCCGGCGTACCGCCTCCGGCAGCCGGACCCCGGCCAGCCGGTTGGCCTCGGCCGCCAGCCGGGCCAGCGGGCTCGCCACCGACCGGGCGGCGACCGTACCCAGATAGATCGCGATGCCGACGCAGGCCAGGACCACCGCGGCGAGCCCGGCCAGCCGTAGGTTCGCCTCGTCGCGCAGCACCTCGGCGCGGGACCGCAGCGAGGCGCCGATCTCGCCGGCCAGCTTGGCCATGTCGGCGAGCACGGCGTTCGCCGACGTCCACCACAGTTGCGGGTCGGCGCGCAGCACCTGCCCGTCGCCGGAGTCCAGCGCCCGGGCCAGCAGCTGTTCGGCCCGTCTGGCCGGAGCGGTGGTGTAGATGCGGTCCTTGGCGGCGAGCGCCTCCGGGGTGGCGTACTCCTCGAACTCGGCCAGGGCCGCGTCCAGGTCGGCTCCCAGCTGCACGAACCGCAGGAACTCGCCCTCGGCGAAGCCTCCGGACGCGAGCACCGCGTTGAGGAACGCGGTCCGCCGGGCGGTCGCCTCCTTGGCCAGGTTGAGCATGGCGAGCGACTCGGAGCCGAGCCGCATGGTCGCGTCGGCGGCGTTGTCGAGCGCGAAGTACACCTCGCCGAGCTCCTCGACGACCTCGTTGTAGTCCTCGAAGATCTCGGTCCGCTCGGCGCCGCCGCGGTCGACCTCGGCGCGGATCTCGGTCAGCGCGGCGGCCTGTTCGAGCGCCTCGCCGACCTGGCCGTCCAGGTCGCCGCGTTCGGCGATCAGCGCAGCGGCCTCGGCGCGCCGGGCGTCGACCCGCTGCCGGGCGGGCGGGATCTGCTCGCGGAAGGCGGTGTCGCCGGCCAGCATGCCGAGGGTCACACCGCGCTCGGTCTGGATCTCCTGGGCGATCGCCTGGACGGCCAGGTCGAGGGCGATCGCCTGGTCGGTACGGGAGGCCAGCCGGTAGGTGCCGAACTCCTCGGCCACGACGACCGCGAGCAGCAGCATCATGGCCGCGACGGGGAGCGCGAGCATCCGGACGATACGCCCCCGGATCGAGCGTGCGCTCCGGGTCATCGGTTCCCCTCCGCCGGGATCCGCCGCGAGGCGGATTTCGTTTTCACGACGCCGGACAGAATTGACGGATGCCTACATGGGGTCAACACCCCTAACGAGCGACAGGGTCGGTCGCACCCCCTCCGGCCTGCGCGTTCGCGGCGGACCGGAACCGGGCCCGGTCCTACGAACGGGTGGCCGTGAGCGCGGCGACCGCGCGTTCCAGCAGGCTGGTGAACGCGGCCAGCTCCGGTTCGGTGAAGGCGGCGGAGAGGTGCCGCTCGACCCGGAGCGCGGCGTCGTCGGCGTCGGTCAGCAGGGCGGCGCCGGCGGCGGTGAGCCGGTTGACGACGACCTTCTGGTGCAGGGGGGAGGGGCCGCGTTCGATCAGCGCCTTGGTCTCCAGGTTGGTCAGCACGGTGGCCATCGTCTGCGGGGTGACCAGGGACTCGCGGGCGAGCTGGGCGGCGGACATCCCGGTGTCGCCGGCCTCGGCCAGCAGCAGGAGGGCCGCGTACTGCGGGACGGTCAGGCCGAACTCGCGCAGCGCGGCGGACTTGCGGGCGATCAGCGCCTGCTCGGCCCGTTTGATCACGAAGCCCAGCCGGCCGTCCGTCGCGCTCATGACCGCATTCTGCCATGCGGGCGGGTTGAATTCGTGTGCTGTTCTATGACAGGGTTCTGTCACATGAGCATCATCCCGGACAGCTACACCGATCTGCTGGAGCGGCCGCTCTTCGGCCACCTGGGCACCGTGCGCGACGACGGCGAGCCGCAGGTCAACCCGATGTGGTTCAGCTACGACGGCGAGTTCCTGCGGTTCACCAACACGACCACCCGCCGCAAGTACCGGAACGTGACCGGCGAGCCGCGGGTCAGCCTGTCGATCAACGATCCCGAGCGGCCCTACCGTTACCTCGAGGTGCGCGGCCGGGTGGAGCGGATCGAGCCGGACACCGAGGGCGTGTTCTTCGCGTCGCTGGCCGATCGGTACGGGCTGCACATGGACGGCCCGCCCGGCGACGTGGCGCACCGGGTCGTCTACGTCGTGCGGCCCACGGGAGCGAGTTACCAGGGATAACCGCCGAACCCTTCCGGCTGGTTCTCCGTGCTGCCTCGGCGCCGCTGAGACGGCACGGAGAACCAGCCGGAATCATTGCTCGGTGGCTATATAGACAATAGTCTTCCTCGCACGTGGATCGTCATCCTCACCGGGATCGGCGATCTCCTCAGCGAGGGGGAGTCTTGGAAACACCTGCCGAGAAGTCTTCACTGTCCCGCCGCCGGATGCTCACGATCGCGCTCGGCGGCGCGGCGACAGTCGCGTTGCCGGCGCCCGCCTGGGCGGCCGGCGATCAGCGGCCGGGGGCGGTGCGCCCACCGACCCTGACCCCGCACGACCTCAAGGTCGTCAACCGGGTCTCCGCCGAGCGTGCCCTGCAGCATCTGCGAGTGCTCTCCGAGGGCATCGGCCCGCGCATCGGCGGCACCCGCTCCGAGCACAAGGCCGCCGGTTACATCTCCAGCGTGCTCGACCGGCTGGGCTACGACGTGACGCTGCAGCCGTTCCCGGTCGCCGACAAGTTCCTGGCCCAGCTGGAGTCGCCGCGCGGGCTGCCGCGTGACCTCTGCTGGCAGGCCGGGGCGTCACCGCACGCCGCCCTCGACGTCCGGGTGCGCGGCGACGTGCTCGACGCCGGCTCCGGCGCCGACGACGCCTACCCGGCCGACGTCAAGGGCAAGATCCTGCTGATCGACTACGTGGCCGCCACCCGGGAGGCGCTGGTCGCCACCGCCGTGGCCCGCGGCGCCGCGGCCGTGATCTTCCTGCCCGCCGACCTGGTCGAGCCGCGCCGGGCCTCGGCGTTCAGCCCGACCCTGCCGGCCTCCGCGGAGAACCCGGTGCCCATCCCGGTCGTCGGCGTCGCCCAGGCGCAGAAGCACCGGCTGCGTGCCCTGCTCGCCAAGGGCCGGCTCAAGCTGACCGTGTCGACCGCCGCACACCGTGGCCTGACCTCGCACAACGTGCTCGCCGAGCGCCGCGGGCGGGGCCCGGCGAACGGCCCGGTGGTGTCGGTGAGCGCCCACTACGACACCGTCATCGGCGCGCCCGGCGCCAACGACGACGGCTCCGGCACCGTCCTCACCCTCGAGGTGGCACGGGTGCTGCGGCACCTGCCGACGACGGCGACCCTGCGGTTCGCGCTGTGGGGATCGGAGGAGCAGGGGCTGATCGGCTCCCGCTACCACGTGGCCCAGCTGCCGCAGGCGGAGCGGGACCGGATCGTCGCGGTCTTCCAGAACGACATGGTGGCGACCAGCTGGGACCCGGCGACCCGGTACTGGCTGCTGTCGTTCACCGGGCAGCCGAACCGGGCGACCGACGAGGTGGCGGCGGCGGCGAACCGGCTCGGGTACGCGCCGCGCATCTCGCCGGTCACCCTGCGTGGCTCCAGCGACCACCAGTCGTTCCAGGAGGTCGGGATCGCGTCGGCGAACTTCAGCTGGCGTGGCGAGGAGTCGCCGGCGCTGCTGGAGCCGCCGTACCACAGCCCGGAGGACACCATCGCCAAGAACATCAGCCTGGAACGGCTTCAGGTTTCACTCGAATTGATCGGATCCGCGGCGTACGCGACCGCACGCTGACACATCGCCCGGGTGGTCCGGGGCCCCGTGGGGTCCCGGATCACGCTTACCATCGGCCGGTGCGAATTCGACGGATCGCTCTGACCCTGCTGCTCGCCGGCGCTCTGGCCGCCTGTCAGTCCGCCCCACCCAGCACACCGGTCTCCGCACCGTCCCGGCCGGCGCCGGCGGCTCCGGCCGCCTCGTCCGTCACGCCCCCCTCGGCCGTGGCCGTCACGCCGCCCGCCAAGCCGGCGACGTCGGCACCGGTGTCGGCGACGGCGAGGCCACCGGCCGTCAAGAAGCTCCCCCGACCCGGCAACGCGTCGGGCCGGGCGGCCGTTCCGGCGGCGGCGAGGGCTGTCGACACGAGCCGGCCCGACCGGACGATCGGCGACGGCACCCCCGCGAGCTGCACCTCCGCCGCCGTGGTGAAAGCGGTCGCGGCCGGCGGCGTCATCACCTTCGACTGTGGCCCGTCCCCGGTCACGATCGCCATGACCGCCACCGCCAAGGTCCGCAACAACGTGGCGAAGGTGGTCCTGGACGGCGGCGGCCGGGTCACCCTCAGTGGCGGCGGCAGCCGTCGCATCCTGTACATGAACGTCTGCGACACCGCCCAGGGTGTGAGTTCCGCGAGCGGCCACTGCCACGACAAGGTGACGCCCCGCCTGACCGTGCAGAACCTCGCCTTCACCCGGGGCAACGCCGCCGGCGGCGGTGACGCGGCCGGCGGCGGCGGCGCGATCTTCGTGATCGGCGGCGGCCTCAGGGTGATCGGCTCCCGGTTCACCGGCAACCGGTGCGAGCGGACCGGCCCGGACGTCGGCGGCGGCGCGATCCGGGTCCGGCTGCAGGGCGGCAACCAGCCCGTCTACGTGGTGGGCAGCACGTTCACCGGCGGCGAGTGCGCCAACGGCGGCGCGCTCAGTGGCCTGCACGTCTCCTGGACCGTGCTGAACAGTGTGTTCTCCGGCAACGCGGCGGTCGGCAAGGGCGCGAACCCGGCCCGGGACGGCACTCCCGGCGGCGGCAGCGGCGGCGCGATCTACCTGGACGGCGACGACTACGACCTGAAGCTGGACGGCACGCTGATCGAGAGGAACCGGGCCGAGGAGGGCGGCGGAGCGGTGTTCTTCGTCAGCAACGATCGCACCGGCACGCTGGCGGTCCGCAACTCCACGCTGCGCCGCAACGTCAGCGAGACGTTCGAGACGACCGGGCTGCCCGGCATCTTCTACCTCGGCAAGGGCGACCCGGCGATCAGCGGATCCAAGCTCGGCTGACCGGGTGGACTTCGGCCGTCCCGCGCGCCCGAAGCCGGCACGCTAGAGGAGACGGCGCATCCGCAGGCTGCGGATGTGGTCGTCGACGCGGGACAGGGCGGCGCGCACCGTGTCGACCGGCTCGAAGCCGCGCGCCCGGTAGAACCCGATGCCGCGCTGGTCACCGAGGAACACCGACACCCACATCTCGGTGCCACCGGCCGCCCGAATCTGCTCGGTCACCCGGTCCAGCAGCAGGGTGCCGAGCCCGCGGCCGCGCGCGGCGGCGGCGAGATAGATCAGCGACAGCTCACCCGTCGCCGGCCCGCTCATCCCGCCGCCGGCGGCGCCGAGCACCCGGCCGCCCTCCTCGACGACCTGATAGCCGAACCAGTCCGGCGGCGCGGCCGCGACGTCCCGGGCGACCCGCTCCGCGTCGTAGAACGCGACGACACTGCGATCGATGTAACCGGGCGGGAGCAGCTCCCGGTAGGCGTCGCGGTAGGCGGTGGAACAGATCTCGGCGATGCTGCTCACGTCGGCCACGACGGCCTGGCGGACAACGGTGGTCAACGATGGTCCTTGCACGGCGGCAAGGATAACCGCCTTTCCCGCAGGTGACGCCGGATCGGCGCCCGCCCTGGGCGCCGTCCGGCCGGTCGGTCCTACAGGGTCCACTTCTGGAGGGCGCTGCCGTTGCAGGTGGAGACGAGGATCTGGGCGCTGTTCGCCGATCCGGCCGCGCTCAGGCACAACGTGGTGTTCTGCAGTGGCTTGATCGTGCCGTCGGCGTAGCCCTGCCAGCGCTGGGCGGGGCCGTTGTTGCAGGTCCACGCCCAGATCCGTTGCCCGGTCACGAAGTTCTGGTTGGGGACGTCGAGGCAGTTGCCGACCGCCCGCATCGTCTCGCCGACCCGGTTCCACGCCTGCGCCTTGGACCCGATGCAGGTGTAGGTCATCACGTAGGTGCCGCTGGCCAGGGCGGCGCCCGGCACGTCGAGGCACCGGCCGGTGCTGTTCTTGATCGGGCTCATCAGCGGTTTCGGCCCGAAGCCGACCTGCACCATCTTCGCCACCGACGGGACGCCGGCGCTGTCGACGATGAAGAGCATGTAGTAGCCGGGCGGCGTCGACCCGCCGGACGGGGGCCCGATGACGGTCAGCGTGGTGCCGTCGGCGGTGAACTTCAGCGGCACATAGCGTTGCCCCTGGTCGACGCCGTGCGTGACGTCGGCCAGCCCGACCAGGGCGACCTTGCGGATGTCGGCCGCCTGCGGGGTGGTGACGGTGAACCGGCCGCTGGTGGTGGCCGGCGCGCCGGAGATGACCGGCCGGGCGGCGAGTTGCCCACTGCCGTCCTTCTTGAACAGGTACGGCGGGCTGAAGTACTCGATGTTCTTCTCCAGGTAGCCGACGGTCCGGCAGCGCGCGCAGATCCCGCCGCCGCCGGTCAGCACCCGGCCGTCCGGTAGCAGCGCGGCGGTGGAGTGGTACTGCCGGATGCGCGCGGCGCCGGACAGGACGCTCCACTGCCCGGTGGCCGGGTCCCAGCGTTCCGCCGTGGTGACGGCGTGCTGGAGGTCGACCAGCCCGTCGACGGCGGCGCTGTTCATACCGCCGGTGGCGAGCACCGACCCGTCGGCGAGGACTGTCGCGTTGAGCTGGCGGCGCCCGGTCGAGAGCGACCCGGTCGCGGTGACCACCGGGTTGATGGTGTTGTTGGCGTCCAGCAGGACGGCGGTCCGGGTCGGCACCCGGGTCGCCCCGTTCTCGGTGATGTCGCCGCCGCCGACCACGAGGGTCTTGCCGACGTCGTAGGTGGAGTAGCTGCCGTAGATCCGGGCGACCGAGTCCCGGGTCGATGTTCCGGTGATGATTCCGTCGGCGGAGGTGGTGATCGTGAATCCGGTCAGCCAGGGACCGAAGAATCCCAGTTGGGTATCCGGCCGGGAGCCCATGAACGGATACATCCGCTGGTTGTATTTGTCGAAACCGGTCAGTTTCCGAATGGCGCCGTTGGTCTGATAGACCTCGGCGACCGACGGTCCGCCGCCGATGATCACTTCTTCGCCGTTCGCCATCGTGGCCACCGACGGGTACCACCGCGCGGCCGCCATGTCGGCGCCCCGGGTCCACGTCTCGGCCTGCCAGTTGAAGACGTAGGTCCGCACCGTCCCGGCCATCTGCGCGTTGGCGTTGCCGCCGGCGATCAGGATGTCGCCGTTGGGCAGATGCGCGAACCCGGCGCAGAAGATGTTGGTGCCCTGGAGGTCGACGCGCTTGGCGGTGTTGTTCGCCGGGTTGAAGACCATGGCCCGGGTGAAGGTGTGCGACGGGTACGTCTCGACCGGGTTGTCGCCGACGGAGTCCCAGATCAGCAGCTTGCCGTTGGGCAGCACCGCGGTGAAGACCGGCACCACCGGCGTGTTGACGACCGCGCTCCACGCCCCGTCGGCGCCGGGGTCGGCGGCGATCCTGCGGTTCGGTGTGACGCCGGGACGCAGGCCGGTCGCGCGCTGGATCCGGTCGGCGTTGGCCTTGGTCTGTTCCTCGATGACCCGCATCGGTGTGCCGACGAGGTCCTGGGCCCGGTGGTCCGCGTCGTCGTCGGCGTGCCCGTGCGCGACGTTCTCGTACGCGGCGGGCTCGTGCGCGGCGTGCTCGTGACCGGTATGGCCCGCGTGCTCGTGAGCGGCCGCGGAACGGGTGCCCGGGACGCTGACCGATACGGCCGAGAAGAAGAATAGAAAAGCGATGATGCCATGGCCCAGGCGCATGATGATTTCCCCCGAGATCGTTTTATGCACACCGCCCGTTTCCGGTTTCCGATTCGGTCACCATAACGCCGACTAAGGTACTCATCAATATTAACAACGCTTAATATGGGCTGGTTCCGCATGGCCGATCATCGCGCGGCCGTCGGCCGAACGGCGGACTCCCGGTAGCGGATCACCGCGCGGCGTGAGGGGCTGCCGCCGCGCGTAGGGGTTGGCCCGTGATCAGCAGATTCCTAGTGTTCGGGGTATTCCCGCCCGTCCCCTGCGTCTGAAAGGGAGTGGAACGCCATGCGTACCGGATTGTGGTTGGTAGGTGTCCGCGGGTCGGTGGCCGTCACGGCGATCACCGGGCTGCTGGCGGTCCGGGCCGGCCTCACGGACCCGGCCGGTTGCGTCACCGAGCTGCCCCAGTTCCGCGACGCGGGACTGCCGGAACTCGACGACATCGTCGTCGGCGGCCACGACATCGTCGACACGCCGCTGCTGAAACGAGCCGAGGAGCTGTCCGCCGCGGGTGTCGTGCCGGCCACCCTGGTCAACGCGATCGCCGCCGAGCTGTTCACGGTCGAGGCGGACCTGCGGCCGGTGCCGGTCCGGGCCGTCCAGGCGGAGACGGCGGCCGCGGTGGCCCGCGACCTCCGCGACTTCCGGGACCGGCACCGGCTCGACCACGTGGTGGTGGTGAACGTGGCGAGCACCGAGCCGCGGACCGCCGAGGACACCGTACCGGCCGAGCTCGGGGCGTTGCGGGCCGCGATGGAGCGGACCACCGACGTGCTGGCGCCCAGCAGCCTGATGGCGTACGCGGCGTTCGAGGCCGGCTGCGCGTTCGTCGACTTCACCCCGTCCACCGGCGCGCGGCTGCCCGCCCTGGCCGCGCTGGCCCGGCTGCGCGGGATGCCGTACGCCGGGCACGACGGCAAGACCGGCGAGACGCTGGTCCGCTCGGTGCTCGCGCCGATGTTCGCGCTGCGGAACCTGGCGGTGCGCAGCTGGTCCGGAACCAACCTGCTCGGCGGCGGCGACGGCGCGCGCCTGGCCGAACCCGGCGCCAACGCGGCCAAGACCGCCAGCAAGAGCCGGGTGCTGGAGGAGGCGCTCGGATACCGGCCCGAGGGCGCGACCCGCATCGACTACGTCGCGGAGCTCGGCGACTTCAAGACGGCGTGGGATCTGATCACCTTCTCCGGCTTCCTCGGCACCGGCATGCGGATGGAGTTCACCTGGCACGGATGCGACTCCGCGCTGGCCGCCCCGCTGGTGCTCGACCTGGCCCGGCTCACCGCGCTGGCGCTGCACCGGGGCCGGTCCGGGCCCGTACCGGAGCTGGCCTTCTTCTTCAAGGACCCGGTCGGCGAGAGCGCCGCGAGCCTCGGCGAGCAGTGGGCCACCCTGGTCACCTTCGCCCACGACGCGGAGATCCTCCGCTGATGGCGACGCTGGCCGATCTCGCGGAGCTCGTCCGCGCTCCCGCCGCGCTGTCCGTGCCGGGCGACACCATCGCCGGCGCCGCCGCCGCGGGTGTGGCCGGACCGGTCACCGGCGGGCTGGCCGCCGCGTCGACCTGCCTGTACTGGGCCGGGATGGCCGCCAACGACTGGGCCGACCGGCACCGGGACGCGACCGAACGACCCGGCCGCCCGATCCCGTCCGGCCGGGTGCGGCCCGGCGCCGCCCTGGCCGTCGCGGGCGGCCTGACCGCCGCCGGGCTGCTGCTGGCGGGCACGTCCGGCGGGCGCCGCGCGCTGGCCACCGCCGCCGGGCTGGCCACCGCCGTCTGGACGTACGACCTGGTCGCCAAGGAGACGGCGGCCGGGCCGGCGGTGATGGCGGCGTGCCGTGGCCTCGACGTCCTGCTCGGCGCGAGCCCCCGCGGCGCGGGCGGTCTGCGCCGGGCGATGCCGGCGGCCACGGTGGTCGCCGCACACACGTACGCGGTCACCGTGCTCTCCCGCGACGAGGTCACCGGCACCGACCCCGCCGTCCCGGCGACGACCCTGGCCGCGACCGGGGCGATCGCCGGCGCGGCGCTCGCGCTCGGTGGCGGCCGGACCGCCCGTCCCGCCGCCCGGCTGCTGGGCGCCGGGCTCGCCCCGGCCCTCGCCGGCGCCTACCTGCGCCGGTTCGGCGGCGCCCAGGCCCGCGCCGTCCGCGCCCCCGAGGCGGGACCGGTACGGGCCGCGGTCAGCGCCGGGATCACCTCGTTCCCCCTGCTCCAGGCGGCCCTCACCGTCCGGGCGGGCCGCCCGCTCACCGCCCTCGCGGTCGCCGCCGCGGCGCCGGCGGGCCGCCGGCTGGCACGTCTGGTGTCACCGACATGAACCTGACCGCCACCGCCCCGGCGGACCGCCCGGCGACCCCCGCACCCCCGGCCCTGCGCTGGGGGTACGGCACCAACGGCTTCGCCAACCACCGCCTCACCGACGCTCTGCGGGTGCTCGCCGACCTCGGCTACGAAGGGGTCGCGCTGACCCTGGACCACTGCCACCTCGACCCGTTCGCCCCGGACCTGGGCCGCCGGGTCGCCGCGACCGCCGACCTGCTGCGCGACCTCGGGCTGGCCGTGGTGATCGAGACCGGCGCGCGGTACCTGCTCGATCCGCGGGAGAAGCACGCGCCCACCCTGCTGCACGACGAACGGGCGAAACGCCTCGACTTCCTGCGCCATGCCGTGGCGATCGGCGCCGACCTGGGCGCCGAGGCGGTGTCGTTCTGGGCCGGGGTCCGGCCGGCCGGCGTGCCGCCGCGGGTGGCGTGGCAGCGGCTCGTCGACGGGTGCGCCGACGTGGTCGCCCACGCCGACCGGGCCGGCGTCACGCTCGGGTTCGAACCCGAGCCGGGCATGCTCGTCGAGGACCTGGCCGGCTGGCACCGGCTGCGGGCCGCGCTCGGCGCGCCCGCGCGCTTCGGTCTCACCCTCGACATCGGGCACTGCCGGTGCCTGGAGCCGGTGGACGTGCCGCAGTGCGTGACCGACGCGGCGCCGTACCTGGTCAACGTGCAGATCGACGACATGCGCCGAGGCGTGCACGAGCACCTCGAGTTCGGCGCCGGAGAGATCGACTTCCCGCCGGTGCTGCGAGCGCTGCGCGACGGCGGCTACCGCGGGCTGGTCGCCGTCGAGTTGCCCCGACACTCGCACGCCGCGGCCGCGGTGGCCGAGTCGGCCATCGAATTCCTGCGGGACGCGGCGGGGCAGCGATGACGCCGGACGAGTGGCTGCCCGCGGCACAGGCCGGGATCCGGCAGGACCCCACGGCGGCGGCACGACTGCTCGCCGAGGCGCCCCGGCGGCTCGGCCGGGCGTCCGCCGCGGCCCGCGTGACCCTGCTGACGGCGCTGGCGGAACTGCCGGACGGCCCGGCGCACGTGGCCGGCGTGTACTGGACCGGGGACAGTGGGGAGCGGCTGGCCGTGCTCGCGGCGCTGCCGTCGGTTCCGCAAGCGGTGGCCGTACCCCTGCTGGAAGACGCGTTGCGCAGCAACGACGCCCGCCTCGTCGCCGCCGCCCTGGGACCCGCCGCGACCGCCCTCGATCAGGGGACCTGGCGGCAGGGCGTGCTCAAGTGCGTGTTCCTCGGCATTCCGCTCGCCGGCGTGCACGACCTGGACCGGCGCGCCGACCCGGAACTGATCGCGATGCTCGGCGGCTTGGCGGCCGAGCGGGACGCGGCCGGCCGGGCCCTGCCGGCCGACGCCGCCGCACTGCTGACCGAAACCCGCCAGTGAGGGGAATCTGATGCGAATCTTCGACCCGCACATCCACATGACGTCCCGGACCACCGACGACTACGTGCGGATGGCGGCGGCCGGGGTGCGAGCGGTGGTGGAGCCGGCGTTCTGGATCGGGCAGCCGCGCACCAACCCGGGATCCTTCGCCGACTACTTCGACGCGCTGGTCGGCTGGGAGCCGTACCGGGCGTCGCAGTTCGGCGTTCGGCACCACGCCACCATCGCGCTCAACCCGAAGGAGGCCAACGACCCGCGGTGCACGGCCGTGCTCGACCTGGTGCCGCGGTACCTGCTGAAGGAGAACGTGGTCGCGGTGGGGGAGATCGGGTACGACGCGATCACCCCGGCCGAGGACGCGGCGTTCACCGCCCAGCTCGCCATGGCCGTGGACGCGGGCCTGCCGGTGCTCGTGCACACCCCGCACCGGGAGAAGGACCGCGGCCTGCGGCGCAGCCTGGACGTGGTCGCCGAGTCCGGCATCGATGAGGGCCTGGTCGTCATCGACCACCTCAACGAGGTCACCGTCCGGGCGGTGCGCGACACCGGCTGCTGGGCCGGGTTCTCCATCTATCCGCAGACCAAGATGTCACCGGACCGGATGGTCGCCCTGCTGCGCGAGTACGGCACCGAGCGGGTGCTGGTGAACTCGGCGGCCGACTGGGGCACCTCGGATCCGCTGCTCACCCGCCGGACCGCGGAGGCCATGCTGGCCGCCGGTTTCAGCGCCGAGGACGTCGACACGGTCTTCTGGCGCAACCCGGTGACGTTCTACGGGCAGTCCGGCAAACTCGACCTGACCGTGGAGCCGGCGCCGGCGGCCACCTTCGCCGGAAGCTCGATCGCCCGGGGCGGCAGCTGATGCGGCTGCGACATCCGGACGGCACCACGCTGCACCTCGGGTACTGCACGAACGTGCACCCGGCCGAGGACCTGGCCGGGGTGCTGGGCCAGCTCGACGACTACGCCGTGCCGGTGCGGGAGCGGCTCGGGACGGACGTGCTCGGCCTCGGCCTGTGGCTGGCCGCCCCGGTGGCCGCGGAACTCGCCGCCGACCCCGCGACGGTGCGCCGGCTCGCCGCCGAACTGCGCGCGCGGGGTCTCGAGGTGGTGACCCTCAACGGATTCCCGTACCGGGCGTTCCAGGCGCCGGTGGTGAAACACGCCGTCTACCACCCGGACTGGACCACGCCCGAGCGGCTCGATCACACCCTGAGGCTGGCCGGGATCCTGGCCGGCCTGCTGCCCGACGACGCGGCCCGCGGATCGATCTCCACGTTGCCGCTGGCCTGGCGCGAACCCTGGGACACCGAACGCTACGACAGCTGCCGGCGCAACCTCGACGACCTCGCCGCGGGACTCGCGGCGGTGGCGGACCGCACCGGCCGTACCGTCCGGGTCGCCTTCGAACCCGAGCCCGGCTGCGTCGTCGAGACCACCGCCGACGCCGTCACCTGGTTGTCCGGCGTGGACACCCGGCGGCTCGGGGTCTGCCTGGACCTGGCCCACCTGGCCTGCGCCTGGGAGGACCCGGCGACCGCGCTCGCCGGCCTGCACGCGGCCGGCCTGCCGGTCGTCAAGGTGCAGGTGTCCGCCGCTCTGGCCAGCGCCGATCCGGCCGCCGAGGAACAGGCCCTGCGGCGGTACGTGGAACCACGGTTCCTGCACCAGACCCGGAGCCGGGACGGCCTCGCCACCGACGACCTGACCGGGGCCCTGGACCGGGGACCGGCCGGTGACCCGTGGCGGGTGCACTACCACGTGCCGTTGCACGCGACCCCCGAGCCGCCGCTGACCTCCACCGTGGACGTGCTCCGCGACGCCCTGCGGTCCCTGGTGGGCGGGCCGGCGCCGGTCTGCGACCACCTGGAGGTGGAGACCTACACGTGGGACGTGCTGCCGGCCGGGCAGCGGCCGCGGTCGGCGGCCGGGCTGGCCGGCGGGATCGCGGCGGAGCTCGCCTTCGCCCGGGACGAGGTGACCGCGCTGTGGTGACACCGCTGCTGGTGCTCGACGTCGTCGGGCTCACCCCGCGCCTGCTGGAGCACATGCCGGCGCTGTCGGCCCTGGCCCGCCAGGGGTTCCAGGCGCGCCTCGGCACGGTGCTGCCGGCCGTCACGTGCTCGGTGCAGTCCACCTTCCTCACCGGTGAGACGCCGCGCGACCACGGGATCGTGGGCAACGGCTGGTACTTCCGGGACCTCGGCGAGGTGCTGCTCTGGCGGCAGCACAACGCCCTGGTCGGCGGCGAGAAGCTGTGGACCGCGGCGCGCCGGGCGCATCCCGGTTACACGGTGGCGAACGTCTGCTGGTGGTACGCCATGGGCGCGGACGTCGACTGGACGGTGACGCCCCGGCCGGTCTACCACGCGGACGGGCGCAAGGAGCCGGACTGCTACACCGACCCGCCGGAGCTGCACGACGAGCTGACCGGCGAGCTGGGGACCTTCCCACTCTTCTCCTACTGGGGCCCGGCCGCCGGGATCGCCTCGTCCGACTGGATCTGCCGGGCCACCGAGCGGATCCTGACCGCGCACGCCCCCGACCTGACCCTGGCCTACGTGCCGCATCTCGACTACGACCTGCAACGGTACGGCCCGTCGTCGCCGCAGGCGGTCCAGGCGGCCCGGCGGCTCGACGCGGTGCTGGCGCCGCTGCTCGACGCCGCGGCGGCGCGCGGGGTGACCGCCGTGGTCCTGTCCGAGTACGGCATCACCGACGTGAGCCGTCCCGTCGACGTCAACCGGGCGCTGCGCGCCGAGGGACTGCTGCGGGTGCACACCCAGGCCGGGATGGAGTACCTCGACCCGTGGACGTCCGGCGCCTTCGCGGTCGCCGATCACCAGGTCGCGCACGTCTACGTCCGGGATCCGGGCGACGTGGACCGGGTGGCGCGGATCTGTGCGGCGCTGCCCGGCGTGGACCAGGTCCTGGACGCGGCGGGGAAGGCGGAGTACGGGCTGGACCATCCGCGGGCGGGTGAGCTGGTCCTGGTCGCCGACCCGGACGCGTGGTTCACCTACTACTACTGGCTCGACGACGCGTACGCCCCCGATTTCGCCCGTCTGGTGGAGATCCACCGCAAGCCGGGCTACGACCCGGCGGAGCTGCTCCTCGATCCGGCGAACCCGCTGCGGGCCAAGGGCCGGGTGGCGGCCGCGTTGCTGCGCAAGAAGGCCGGGATGCGGTACACGATGAACGCCATCGGCCTGGACGCCGGCGCCCGGGCGGTCCGCGGCTCGCACGGGCGGCTGCCCGACGATCCGCGGGACGGGCCGGTGCTGATCTGCGGCGACCCGGCGTACGGCCGGGAGGCTCTCGCCGCGACCGAGGTCAAGGATCTGCTGCTGCGCCTGGCCGGTCTGGCCGGATGACCCGGGCCGCCGGCCGTCGCGACCGCGACGGCCGGCGGCCCGGGGAGATCAGGAGGCGAGACCGAACTCCGCGAGGGCCGTCTGCGCGGCCTCGTTGATCTGCTCCTCCGACACGGCGGTGAACCCGAACACCCGGACCGCCTCGTAGTACGTGTTCGCCAGGCCGCGGCAGGTGGAGCGCTGCAGTCCGCTGTAGCCGTCGCAGACCGCCCGCAGGTCGGCCAGGAACGCGTTGTCGATGCGGTCCTTGTTGGCGTCGAAGATGCCGAGCGCCTTGAAGTTGCGGTAGCCGAAGTCGTGGCGGTGGCAGGACAGCTTGAAGTCGAAGCCGAGCGGCTTGTCCGGGCTGGTCGAGCAATAGTCGGTGGACCAGTCGAACCCGTAGTCGGCCCAGGCCCCCTGGTTCTGCCGGCCGGCGTCCCAGGACTGCCGGCTGGCCGTGGTCGCCTGGCTCCAGGCGGTGGCCTGCGCGACGCGCTGCGCCTCGGTGGCCGCCGCGAACGCGACGCCCGGCAGGGCCGCCTGCATGCCGATGACGGCGGCCGCCGCGACGACCATGGTCTTGAGTGTGGTGCGCATTGCTACCTCCCAGAGTTTCGGACGGGAGAAACGTAACAACGCGTATTGGTACGTATCTATGTCTTTCAGGCGTGGCCGAACGACTCCGGATCAGCGGGCGTTCGGCCGCACCAGCCCCGACTCGTACGCGGTGATCACCAGCTGCGCGCGGTCCCGGGCGCCGAGCTTGCTCAGCAGCCGGGTGATGTGCGTCTTCACCGTGCCCACACCCAGGTGCAGGTGCTCGGCGATCTCGGTGTTCGACAGCCCGCGGGCGATCAGGCCGAGCACCTCACGCTCACGCTCGGTGATCACCTCCAGCCCGCGCGGCGCCGCCGCCGGGCCACCCTGCCCGGTGAACGTGGCGATCAGCTTCCGGGTCACCCGCGGGGCCAGCAGCGCCTCGCCGGCGGCCACCAGCCGGATGCCGTTGAGCAGCTCGGCCGCCGTGGCGTCCTTGACCAGGAAGCCGCTGGCCCCGGCCTGGAGCGCGGAGTACACGTACTCGTCCAGGTCGAAGGTGGTCAGGATGAGCACCTTCACGTCCGCGGTCTCCGGCGCCGAGCAGATCCGCCGAGTCGCCTCGATGCCGTCCATCTCCGGCATCCGGACATCCATCAGGACCACGTCCGGCCGCAGCTCCCGGGCCATCCGGACCGCCTCGGCGCCGTTGCCCGCCTCGCCCACCGCCGCATAGCCGGGGGAGGCGTCGAGCAGTGCCCGGAAGCTCTCCCGCATCAGCGCGTGGTCGTCGGCCAGGAGCACGGCGATGTCCGGCGCGGTCTCGGTCATACGGTGTCCTCCGTGGTGGTGTACGGGATGTCGGCGGCCACGCGGAAGCCGCCCTCGGGACGGGTCTCCGTGGACAGCGTGCCGCCGTACATCGTCACACGCTCGCGCATGCCGATGAGTCCCTGCCCCGCGCGGCCCTTGTTCTGCTGCTTACGGCCCCGGCCGTTGTCGGCGACCTCGATGTGCACCACGCCGTCCGCCGCCCGGACCGTCACCGCGCACCGGCTCGCCTCCGCGTGCTTGATCACATTGGTCAGCGACTCCTGGACGATCCGGTAGACGGTCAGCCCGACCGCCGTGGGCAGGTCCCCGGTGCCCTGCACCGTCAGGTCGACCTGGAACTTCGGCGACCGCAGCCGCTCCACGAGGTCGGCCAGGTCGGCGGCGCCGGGGGAGGGGGCGAGCTCCGCGCCCTGGTCGTCGTCGGCGCGCAGCACGTCCAGCAGCCGCCGGATCTCGGTGAGCGCCGACCTGCTGGTCTTCTCGATGGTCTGCAGGGCGGCCCGGCTCTCGGCCGGCCGCTCCTCGGCGATGTGGTTGGCCACCGTCGCCTTGACCGCGATCAGGCTCAGGCTGTGGCCGACGATGTCGTGCAGCTCGCGGGCGATCCGCAGCCGCTCGTCGGCGACCGCGTCCCGGGCCGCCCGGCGGGCGTGGTCGGCGCGGATCGCGCGCCGCCACCGGATCAGCCGGCCGGTGACCCAGGCCGTGGCCAGGCTGACCACGATCAGGCCCAGCTCGACCTGCCACCACAGCGGCACCTCGCTGCCCGGCGCGTCGTCGGGGGTGGTGCCGGTGCGGATGTAGAGCCACGGGATGGTGACGGCGGCGGCGGCCAGGGTGCCGGTCAATGCGACCACCGACATCACCCGGCCGGCCGCGGCGGCCGCGGAGTACAGCATCGGGGCGATCGGCGCCCAGGTCATCACGAGGACGCCGATCCCGGCCGCGCCGGTGGCGGTGGCGACCGCGGCGGCCGTGACCGCGACGGCCAGCGCGGGCAGCGGCCACCGGCGGCGGACCACCAGGGGCAGGCACACCGCCGCGGCGGCCGGCCACGCCACCCACGCCGAGTCGGTGAACCGCGGGCCCGGCGGGTCCAGGGTGGCGGTGGCGATGAAATAGGTCAGCAGGACGGCGGCAGCGGCATCGATCAATGTGCCGCGCACCTCGAATCCGTAGAGCCGGGTCACGCGGTCACGCTATAACGGCGCGCTGCCGGATCGGACGTATGACTCAGGTCGTACCTCAGGTTCCGACCTCGGTCAGACGCGGCGGTACCGCCCGGACTGACACGATCGACCACATGATCGAGCTGCTGGAGCTGACCAAACGATACGGATCGACACTCGCGGTGGACCGGTTGTCCGTCGAGGTCCGGCCGGGCGTGGTGACCGGTTTCCTCGGCCCGAACGGGGCCGGGAAGTCCACCACGATGCGGATGATGCTGGGCCTACACCGCCCGACGTCGGGTCAGGCTCTGGTCGGCGGCCGCCGCTACGACGAGATCCGCCA
>NZ_BOMZ01000041.1 GCF_016862455.1 Actinoplanes utahensis | reverse complement strand
GTCGGCGGTCAGGTCGCGGTACAGGGCCCACACGGCGACCGGGACCACCGCCGCCGTCCAGGCGAGCAGGTGCAGCAGGCCCTGCGGGTCACCGCCCGCGGCGAACATGTAACTGGCGAACGGCAGCCCGCGGTCCATCCGGTTGATCAGGCCCTCCGCGAAGAGCACCCAGCCGAACCCGCCGGCCACCAGCCACAACGGCCGCCGCACCACCGTCGCGCACAGCACCCCCAGCACGGCGATCAGCGGCGCCACCCGCAGCGTCGTCAGGTAGTGCGCCGACTGGCCCTCCAGGAACAGCGCGATCCCGCTGACCGCCACCAGCACACTGCCGAGCAGGGCCGCCACCAGGCACTGCGCGGCCAGCACCAGCCACCGCCGGGGCCGGGCCAGATAGAGCAGGATCGCGGTGCGGTGCTGGTGGTGCTGGGCGACGACGGTCACGGCCAGACCGAAGGCCCCGCCACCGGCGAACAGCGACCACGCCACCCGGTCCAGCCAGCCGCTCAGCGCCGCCACCACGGCGAACCCGACGAGTGCCAGCCAGGACGAACGCAGCGACAGGCTCCGGTAGAACTCGCTGCGGAAGACGGCGATCATCGGGCCTCCGCCACGCTCATGAAGATGTCCTCGAGGTGCTGGGTCTCGGCCACCAGCTCGTAGATCGGGACCCGTAGGTGGAGGGCGATGTCACCGGCCTGCTCGGGCGTGATCCCGGCGACGAGCAGCACGTCGCCGTCGACGGAGACGGTCGCGCCGTACTGCTCGTACCCCTGCGCGAGCCGCAGTTGATCTCCTCCGCGGATCCGCAGCCGCGAGGCCCCGGACAGCTCGGTCATCGGCCCGGCGGCCAGGATCCGGCCCTGCCCGATGATCACCACGTCGTCGACCACCTGCTCCAGTTCGGCCAGCAGGTGGCTGGAGATCAGCACGGTGCCGCCGCCGGCGGTGTGCGCCCGCATCAGCTCGCGCAGCCAGCCCATGCCGGGCGGGTCGAGGCCGTTCGCCGGTTCGTCGAGGACCAGCACGTTCGGCTCGCCGAGCAGGGCCGTCGCGACGGCGAGCCGCTGCCGCATGCCGAGCGAGTAGTCACCGGTCCGCTTGGCGGCGGCGTGCTCCAGGCCGACGTACTCCAGCAGGCCGCTGATCCGGTTCCGGGCCAGGCCGCCGAGCAGGGCCTGGGTGACGAGATGGGCGTACCCGGTCTGGCCCGGATGGCTGAGTCCCTGCTCCAGGACCGCTCCGACATGCCGCAACGGGTGGTCCAGATCGCGGTACCGTGAGCCGTTGATCAGCGCGGCGCCGCGGGTGGGTCTCGCCAGGCCGAGCAGGATCCGCAGGGTGGTGCTCTTGCCCGAGCCGTTGAGGCCGAGCAGGCCGGTGACCCGCCCCGGCGCGGCGGTGAACGTCACGTCCCGGACGGCGTCCACCCGGCCGTAGGTCTTCGTCAGTTCCCTGATCTCGATCATCGCCGGGCATTCTGCACACCCGGGTCAAGGCCGCCGATCCCTGCAGCGAGACCGTCCGAAGTGTCCGATCACGGATAGAGGGGTGCGCGCGCACGCTTCGCGCACTAGCCTGTCCCACCACGGTCTCCGCTCGGCGGAAGGACGCCATGGCCGCGAACGGCTCCCCATCGCACCGCGCCTCGGACGCACGCCGAAACCGGCTGATCGCCATCGGGGCGGGGATCCTGCTGGCGATCATCCTGCTGTTGTCGCTGCTGGCGTACTGCACGAACCGGAACGACCCGCCCCCGACGGCCGGCGGTCCGAGCAGCAGCGCGCCGAGCCAGCCGGATTACCTTCCCGGCGAGCCCGGCTCACCCAGCCCGGGCGCCTCGCCGGGTGGAGGCGGCCCCGGCGGTGTCAGCCCCGGACCGGGCGGCGGCGGGCCGGGTGAAGGTGGACCGGTGGGCGGACCGTCGGACGAGCCCACCACCGCGGAGCCCACACCGGTCCGGTCCCCGACGCCGTCCGGCGGCGTCGACACCGGTGGTGGCGGCCTGCTCTCCGGGCAGCGGGTCGCGCTGCTGGTGACGGGTGGGTTCCTGTTGATCGCGGCGGCCGGCGCGGCGGCGTACGCGCTGCGCAAGCCCCTGCACCACCGCTGAACCGCGCCATGCCCACCATCGACGACCCCCGCATGACCCCGGTCCTTCCGCCGCCGCGGATCCGGGATCGCCGGGCAGCGGCGGTCGCCGCGGTGCTGGCGCTCCTGGGCGGCCTGACCATCGCTCTCGGCCTGCGCACCGAGGACGGCATACCGCCCCCGGCGGCGCTGGCGGCGGCCCCGCCCGCGTCCACGGCCCCCGCTCCGCCGGCTTCGCCTTCGCCTTCGCCTTCGCCTTCGCCTTCGGCGAGCGTTCCTCCGCCGGGTGGTTCTTCGTCGAGCGTCCTCCCGTCGGCGGGTCCTTCGCCGGCGGGAACCGGGCCCACGGCGGCGACCGGGCCCACAGGGACGAAACCGGCGGGAGCGGGACCGGCGGGGATGAAGGCGTCGGTGCCGGTGCGGCTCGAGATCCCCGCCATCGACGTGGACACCGCGATCATGCCGCTCGGCCTGCGTGACGACGGCACCCTGGAGGTTCCCCCGGTACGCGGCGACGCGCCCGCCGGCTGGTACCGGCACTCCCCCACCCCGGGCGAGGTGGGCGCGTCGGTGCTGGCCGGGCACGTGGATTCGGCGCGGGACGGCCCGGCGGTCTTCTACCGGTTGCGCGAGCTGAAGGTGGGCGATGCGGTGGCGGTACGCCGTACCGACCGTTCCGTGGCCCGTTTCCGGGTGACCCGGGTGGCCGTGTATCCGAAGCACGACTTCCCGAGCGGGGACGTGTACACCCACCTGGATCGTCCGGGGCTCCGCCTGATCACATGCGGCGGGACCTTCGACCGGGGTGAGGGCAGTTACCGCAGCAACGTCGTCGTCTTCGCGGACCCGGTTACGTAACCGGTTCCGACCGGCTTTTCGGTCAGTTTGGTTCCGGAACCCGAGGGGTTGGTCCGGTTAAGAGCGGCATGCCGGACAGGTCTGCTTGACATGGCGGTTCGCCGATTGATTCTGTGACGGGCATCATTGCGATCTTGTTACGGAAGGAACCCCTCCGCATGACGAGACTCCGCCGGTCCGCTGCGCCGGCCGTCGCCCTCGGGCTGGCGCTCGCCGCCGCGCCGGGCCTGCCGGCATCCGCGCACGGTGCGGCCGGCACGCCCAGCCTCGGCTCCAACGTCACCGTCTTCGACCCCGGCATGCCGGTCGCCCAGATCCAGGCGACCCTCGACGCGACCTACGCCAAGCAGGTCGACAACGAGATGGGCACGGCCCGGTACGCGTACCTGTTCAAACCCGGCACCTACGGCACCGCCGAGCAGCCGCTGCAGATCAAGGTCGGCTACTACACGGAGATCACCGGTCTCGGCGCGAAGCCGGGCGACGTGGTGATCAACGGCAAGGTGGAGGCGTACAACCGCTGCCTCGGCACCGACCCGGCCAACCCGAACTGCATCGCCCTGGTCAACTTCTGGCGCACCCTGTCCAACCTGACCGTCAACATCAACGGCGCGGGTCAGGACGGCTGCCGGCAGACCGCCAACTTCTGGGCCGTGTCGCAGGCCGTCTCGCTGCGGCGCACCCAGTTCACCGGCGGCACGCTGTCGCTGATGGACTACTGCACGGCGGGCCCGCAGTACGCCTCCGGCGGGTTCATCGCGAACTCGAAGCTGCCGGCCACCACCAACGGCTCGCAGCAGCAGTGGCTGACCCGGAACAGCGAGGTGGAGAGCTGGTCCAACGCGGTCTGGAACCAGGTCTTCGCCGGGGTGAAGGGCGCGCCGAGCGAGGCCGACTTCCCGGCCACGCCGTACACCACCCTGGAGACCACCCCGGTCAGCCGGGAGAAGCCGTTCCTGTTCGTCGACGGCAAGGGCAGGTACCAGGTACGGGTCCCCGCCGCGAAACGCGACACCAGCGGCACCTCCTGGGACGACACCGCCGGCCGCACCCTGCCGCTGTCGGACTTCTACGTCGCCAAGCCCGGCGACTCGGTCTCGAAGATCAACCTGCAGCTGGCCCTCGGTAAGAACCTGCTGCTCACCCCCGGTGTCTACGACATCGCCCGCAGCATCGAGGTGCGCCGCCCGAACACCGTCGTGCTCGGTCTCGGCCACGCCACCCTGACCGCGGTCAACGGCGCGATCCCGATCGACGTGGCGAACGTGCCGGGCGTCGTCGTCGCCGGGGTCACCATCGACGCCGGCCTCAAGGAGTCGCCGGTGCTGCTGCGGGTCGGGCAGAGACACGGCCTCGGCTTCAGCTCCGCGGCCAACCCGACGACGCTCAGCGACGTCTACTTCCGGGTCGGCGGCCCGCACATCGGCAAGACGAACATCGCGCTCGAGGTGAACAGCGACGACGTGCTGATCGACCACACCTGGGTGTGGCGCGGCGACCACGGCGTCGAGGGCTTCACCAACGGCGTCAACGGCGACACCGACCGCTGGCGGACCAACACCGGCCGTTACGGCGCGGTGATCAACGGCGACGACGTGACCGCGACCGGCCTGTTCGTCGAGCACTTCCAGAAGTACAACACGGTCTGGAACGGCGAGCGCGGCACCACCGTGCTCTACCAGAACGAACTACCGTACGACCCGCCGACGCAGGCCGACTGGATGAACGGATCCGTCGAGGGTTACGCGGGTTACAAGGTCGGTGACCGGGTCCGCTCGCACAAGCTCTACGGCGGCGGCGTGTACGTCTTCAACCAGAACAACCCGTCCATCCACACCGAGAACGGGTTCGAGGTGCCGAAGACGCCCGGCGTCAAACTGCACCACATCATGACCGTGAACCTCAGCGCGGGCGTCATCGACCACGTGGTCAACGGCGTCGGCGAGGCCGCGGACATGACGAAGGTGGGCCAGCCGGTCTTCGTGACCGACTACCCCGCGATCCCCTGATCCGCCGCTGGTGGTCACCCGTTCACGGGGCGGGTGACCACCAGCACCGGACGGCCGGCCTTCTCGATCAGGGTCAGCGGCACACTGCCGAGCAACCGCTGCGCGACCACCGGCCGGGCGCTGGAACCGGTGACGATCAGGTCGGCCTTCTGATCACCGGCGAACTTGATGATCTGCTCGGCGGGGCGGCCGGGCAGGACCGTACGCGTCGCCTCGATGCCCGCCTCGGCCAACCGGCTCACCGCAAGCGACGCGGCGTTCTCGGCCCGCTCGGTGTAGACGGCCCGCGGCAGCGGCGCCAGATGTTCGGTCTCCAGCTCGTCCACCGCGACCACCGCGACCGACGCGCCGGTCTGCCGGACCAGGTCGGTGACCGCGTCGGTCACCCACGGCTGCTCGGCCTCAGGATTTGCGGCTAGCACGATATGCATGTCACTCAAGGTACGGGTAACGTCACTTATCCGCAGTGGACCTTTTTCGGGAGCACTCATGGCGGATGTGGCGTCACCGGAAACCGAGCAGCCGACACTCAACCGGGTCATCGGCCCCGCTCTGCTGTTGCTCTTCGTCGTCGGGGACATCCTCGGCACCGGCGTCTACGCGCTGACCGGCAAAGTCGCGAACGAGGTCGGTGGCGCGGTGTGGCTGCCGTTCCTGCTGGCGTTCGTGGTCGCGCTGCTCACCGCGTTCAGCTATCTGGAACTCGTGACGAAATACCCACGGGCCGCCGGGGCCGCGCTCTACACGCACAAGGCGTTCGGCGTGCACTTCCTGACGTTCATGGTGACGTTCGCGGTGATGTGCTCCGGCCTGACCTCGGCGTCCAGCGCGTCGAAGGCGTTCGCCGGCAACTTCGGCGAGGCGTTCGACCTGTCCATCGGCGACGGGTTCGCGCTGACCGCGGTCGCGCTCGGCTTCATCACCCTGGTCGCGCTGATCAACTTCCGGGGCGTCGGCGAGAGCGTCAAGGCCAACGTGGTCCTGACCTGCGTGGAGCTGACCGGTCTGCTGATCGTCATCGGGGTCGGCGCGTGGGCGCTCGGCGGCGGCAACGGCGACCTGACCCGGCTCACCGACTTCAACACCCCGGCCGGCGACAGCGTCGTGCTGTCCGTGACCGCCGGCACCGCGCTCGCCTTCTTCGCCATGGTCGGCTTCGAGGACTCGGTCAACATGGCCGAGGAGACCCGCGACCCGGTGCGGATCTTCCCGAAGGTGATGTTCACCGGCCTCTGCATCACCGGCGTGATCTACGTGCTGGTGGCGATCTCGGCGGTCGCCCTGGTCGCACCCTCGGACCTCGGCTCCGGCGACACCCCGCTGCTCAAGGTGATCGAGGCCGGGGCACCCGCGTTCCCACTCTGGATCTTCGCGTTCATCACCATGTTCGCGGTCGCCAACTCCGCCCTGATCAACATGATGATGGCCAGCCGCCTGCTCTACGGCATGGCCCGGGAACGGGTGCTGCCGTCCGTGCTCGGCCGGGTCCACCGCACCCGCCGCACCCCCTGGGTCGGCATCGTCTTCACCACGCTGATCGCCTTCGGCCTGATCTGGTTCGCCGACCTGGCCGCCCTCGGCGGCACCACCGCACTGCTGCTGCTCTGCGTGTTCACCGTGGTCAACGTGGCCTGCCTGGTGCTCCGCAAGGACCCGGTCGACCACGATCACTTCCGGGCGCCGACCGTCATCCCGGTACTCGGCGCGCTCGCCTGCGCGTTCCTGGCCAGCCCTCTCTCCGGCCGGGCCGGCGCGGACTACCGGGTCGCGGGGGTGCTGCTGGTCATCGGCGTCGGCCTGTGGGCCATCACGTACGCGGCCAACCGGTACGTCCCGGGCGCCATCTCCCGCTGACCGCGCACGGTCTGCGGCGCTGCTCTCACACCATTCTCCGGTACGGGCCACGCAAACGTCCCGTGACTCCCCGCGGCTGCGGCAGGCGTCCCCTCACGACCGTCCCCCGGTGCCACTCATGCATGCCCCGCACCCCCGGCTGGTTAGGGCTGTCTCAGCTGCGCGGAGACAGCCCTAACCAGCCGGCAACCGCACTCCGCGTCTCCCGCCCGTCCGGTCCCCGCGCGGCCGCCGGGTCGACTTCGGCTCCGGTCGTGCACGTGCCGCCCAGGTCCGTGGAACGCCCCTGTTCGACGCCGGTCGACACCCACGTCGTAGCTGCTCAACGCGATGTGGAAAGCTGCCCGCTACCACATGCACCCTCCTCTCCTGTCCGGAGGCCCGATATGGCATCATTCCTCTACTTTGTCGCCGGGCTCGTGATCGGCGTGATAGGCGGCTGGCTGGTGTGGGGACGCCGTTCCGGCTCCGCCACCCCGGCCACCGAATCCGCGCCCGCCGCCGAGACCACCCCGGCCACCGAGTCCGCCCACGCCGTCACCGTCCCCGCAACGATCGCGGCGACCACCTCGGCCGGCTCCTCCCCCGAGCCCGACACATCCGCCGCCGTTTCCCTCGTGGCAGCCTCCACCCCTTCCGACTCCCTCGCGTCTCCGGCCACCTCCAACGGGATTCGCACGGCCGACGCCGCTCCGGTGACCTCGCTGGACACCCCGGCGACGTCGCTGGACACCCCGGCGACCACGCTCGACACCGCGCCGACCTCGCTGGACACCGCGCCGGTCGAGTCGTCTCCCACCGCCTCCGGCCGCGAGCACGAGCGCGACGACGAGCCGGTCGCTGTGAACCCGCCGGTCATCGCGCCCGTCACCGAGAAGCCGGCCGAGACCGAACCGGCCCTTCCGGACGCTCCCGCCTCCGAGGCGCCCGCGGACACCGAGGTGACCGCCGCCAACGAGCCCGCCGCCGTCGTGGACGCCACCGACCAGCCCGCGGACGCCGAAGTGACCGCGACCGACCAGCCCGCCGACGCTGCCGTGGACGCCACCGACCAGCCCGCCCACGCTGCGGTGAACGCCGTCACCGAACCGACCCTGGGCACGGACACTGCTGCGGACGAGCCGACGGACGAGGCCGAGAAGCCCGCCGGAGCACCCGTGGCCGTCGTCAACGAGCCCGCTCCCGTGGACGCACCGGCCCTCGACGAGCCGGCCGCGTTCGCCGAGCCCACGGCCGTCGAGCCCGAGCCGGCCACGATCGCGGCCCCGGTCGCCGAGCCCATCGCCGCCGGCCCGATCGGTGAGACCGAGCCCGTCGCCGCCGCCGAACCGGTTGCCGCGCCCGAGCCCGTCGCCGCCGCCGGCCCGATCGCTGAGACCCAGCCCGTCGCCGCCGCCGAACCGATTGCCGCGCCCGAGCCCGTCGCCGCCGCCGAGCCGGTCGCCGCCGCCGAGCCGGTTGCCGCGCCGGAACCGGTGGCCGCGCCCGAGCCCGTTGTGGCGCCGGAACCGGTCACGTCGGTGCCGGCGGTCATCACCGCCGAGCCGGACCTCGTGGGCACGCCGGCGCCGGTCGCGCAGCCGGACGATCTGACGAAGATTCCCGGTATCGGGCCGAAGGTGGCGATCGCGCTGGCCGCGGCCGGCATCACCACCTACGCGAAGCTGGCCGAGTCCGACGTCATCAGTCTCAAGCAGGCGATCAACGCGGCCGGGATGCGCGGTTCCGCGAGTCTCGCCACGTGGCCGGCGAGCGCCCGCGCCCTGGTCGGCACCCAGAACTGAAGCATCATCAGGGCGTGGCCTCCGACGTGATCACGTCGGAGGCCACGCCCTCTGCTTTCCCCGCCGGCGGTATCGGCCCGGAAACCGCGTCGAGCGTCATCCGGCCGGGCCGAGGGTCGCTGATGCCGCCTGTTGCCCAGGTCACTGGGAAAAGTTGCAAGGTAGGAGTCGCCAGGACGATGTATGCGGCCGTTCGGAAGACGCGGCGGGAACGATCCGAGCCGCGGATCATCAGAGGAGCCAGCATGAACTTCAGCGTCGCTTCCCCCTCGGCCTGGAACGCCCACGCCGCCTACAGCCGCCTGTCGAGCGCCCGCGCCAAGCTCGCCACGGACCAGATGCCCACCGCCGCCGCCCCTGGTGTCATCACCGCGGACCGGGCCGCTGTGGCGAACGCCGAGGCGGAGGTCGCCCGCGTGGTGGCGGCACACGCTGCCGAGGTGGCCCGTTTCCAGCGCAGCGGCCAGTTCCTCGACGTCTACGCCTGACCGGAGCCCGCGGCACGGATCCGGTTTCGGGCGCTCGGGCGGCGTACGACGCAGGCTCGGGGTCGGGCTCTCACCCGCACCGGACGGCCCAGCCGGACACCCATCAGGATCGGACGGCGGGCGGCACCGCTTAGCGGCGGGCCGGTTCATTCCGGTTGCAACCCGTCAGAACCGCCGATCCTCGTCGAACCAACCGGCGGCGCCGTACGGTAACCGAAGGCGTCACTCGAAACGGGCATCGGATCATCGTAGAACCACCGGATCCGGTGATTTCGCGAAGTTCGCCGTGACTATGGCACGTCGCCCGGGACACCATGGATCGATGCCCTTCCACGCCTTGGGATGGGCAACATCACCGCAGGTAGATCGACATGTGCGCGATCCCGGACAGACCGTACGACTTCGAGATCAACAACGCTCCGCTGTCGAATCGCATCTTTTCGTAATCGTCGCGGGGTTTCGTGTCGCGCCTCGGCATCGCACCATGGATGACGGGTGATGCATTCGATGAGCGGGCGACGACTGGCAGTAGTCATTAGCGTCGAGCAGCACGACGACCCCGTGTTGCGCAGATTCTCGGTGCCGTCGGCGGACGTTCCGGCGTTCGTGGACGTGCTCGGGGATCAGGCGCTCGGCGGGTTCGACGTGACGTTCCTGCGAGATCCGGGAGCGCGGGAGGCACAGGCACGGATCGGGTCCCTGTTCGAGGGGCGCGATCAGGACGATTGTGTCCTCTTCTACTTCCGGGGCGTGATGCTGACCGGCCCCGGCGGCAGTCTCCACCTGGCCACCACGGACACGATCATGGGCCGTCCCGCGGACACCGCACTGGACGTCGCCCCGATGGCCGCCCTGATGCAGCAGTCCCGGGCCGGTCAGGCCGTGGTGCTGCTCGACGGCCGGACCGGCGGCCCGGTCGACGCCGGCCACCACTTCCGGGCGGCCCGCTCCGCCGAGTGGCAGAGCCGTGTCGTGATCGCCTCGACCGCCCGGCTCGAACCGCCCACCTTCGCCGGCCTCATCGCCGACGGCGTGACCAGCGGCGCCGCCGACCGCGACCGCGACGGCTGGATCGGGGTCAGCGAACTCTACGACCACCTGCGCGAACGGGACCCGAGCACCCGCCAGTGGGTGTTCGGTTCCGGCCGGCAGCCGTGGCTGGCCCGGGTCCGCCGCCCCGGCAGCGACCAGATGACCCTGATCGCGCAACTGGCCGTCGCTGCCGCCGGCACCGACCTGCCACGCGCCGCCGAGGCCCGCCAGGCCCTGCACAGCCTCGCCCTCGGTGAGGGCCGGGTCGCCGCGGCCGCTTCCGCCGCGCTGCGCCGCACATCGGTGCGCGTGGCCGAGCCGGCGCTGGCGCTCGGCAGCGTCGCCCCGGGCAGCCGCCAGGTCACCGCCGACGTCCCCGTTCAGGGGCCGCCGCTGGTCGGCACGTCCACGGTGTCGGCGTCCGCGGAGGGCCTGCATGCCCGCCTCGACGGCAACGTGCTGCGCGTCGCCTGGTTCCCGACCACCGGCCGCCTGAACGGCACGATCACCATCGACGGCCCCGCCGGAACCGCCACCCTCACCGTGACCGGCGAAGTCACCGCCGACACCTCGACCTCACCGGCCCCGAGCGGCCCGGCACCTACCGGGAACGGTGCTCCGCCCGCCGTTTCCCCACGGTCCGCCGGCGGCCGCCCGCTGGCCGCCGTCCCGCCGCCGCCCAGCGGACCGGCCCTGTCTCCCGGTTCCCCGGCTGAACTGACACCGTCTCCCCGATCCCCCGCTGAGCTGACACCGTCTCCCGGACCCTCGGCAGCACCGACGCCGTCTCCCCGTTCCCCGTCTGAACCGACACCGGCAGGATCTTCCCCGCCACCCGGTCCCGTCCCGGCGCGCCCGGTCTCCGGCCAGCCCTCGTTCCCGCCCGCCCAGCCTTCCGCACCGCACGGCTCCCCCGTCCCGGCAGGCGACGGCTCTCAGTCGGCCGCCACCCCCTTGTCCCCGTCTACCACCCCGGACCCTGCGATCACGCAGCCGCCTTCCCTTAACCCGCAGGTCGGCCAACCGGCTTCCCCTCAGCCACCCGCCACCCCGCCCACGTCCCCGTACTCGTCGGCCGCCACGTCGAGTTCCCCTCACCCGCCGACTTCTCCTCAGCCGCCGGCCGCGCCGCCAGGCTCTCCTCACCCACCGGCCGCGCCGCCCGGATGGAGCAGCGCGCCGGCGTCAACCGGTTGGCCGGGCGGCGACCTGTGGCCGGGCGAATCGCCGTCCGAGGCCGAGGCATGGCCCGATGAAGCACCGTCCTGGCCGGGAGAGTGCACGGCCCAACAGCACGCACCCCAAGCTTGGCCTGCGGAAACCCCGGAAAGCGCCGCCAGAGCCTGGCCTGCCGGTCCGGTGGGCGCCGGTTGGCAGGACGCCTCACGCCAACGACCGGACCCCACCCCGCCTTCGGCAACGGCAGGCGGTCAGCCCGAGGTTTCCGGCATTCCTTTCGGTACGCCCGGAACAGCCCCCCAGAACCCCGACACCCCACCTGGTACGCCCGCCGGCGGACCTCCCGGCCAGGGCCAGGCCCCGCCCGCAGCCCCGGCCTCAGCTCCGGCCCCGCCCGCAGCCCCGGCCCCGCCCGCAGCCCCGGCTCCGGCTCCGGCTCCAGCTCCAGCTCCAGCTCCGGCTCCGGCTCCGGCTCCGGCTCCGGCTCCGGCCAGCACACCGCCGGCCGCCAGTGCTTCGCCATGGGCCCCCATCAGCGGACCGCCGGCCCCGAACCAGTCGACCGGCAGACCACCGGCACCGAGCGCCGCCACCGAACCGGCATCCCCGGACGACATCCGACCGTCGCAGGCTGCCACAACACCTGACGCGCCGCCCGCTGCCCCGGCATGGACCTCAGCCGGTGACTCGTCCGCGCCTCCAGCAGCCATCGACGGGTCGCAACGCGATCCGGCGCGCTCGGATTCACCGGCGGGCATCGCTGCCACGCGCACTGGCGACACCCCGACCACGGACGTCCTCTCCCGCGCCGGTCAGGAACCGGAGACGGAGGACAGCGCCGATTCGCGAGTCACGGCTGCAGAGCACGACACCGATGGGCGGATCACCGCCGCTGACCGCGACGCCGGGGATACGTCGGCCGCAGACGGCGGCGTCGACACCGGCATCGCGTCGCCCACGGGCGCGGCCACTCCCGAGACGCCGACTACCACTACTGGTGCGATTAGTGGCCGAATCGGTGGCGATGCGATCACCGCTGATACGGACGCGCGCGCAGGTCGAACGGAAGGGTCCAGCGCGGGAGGTTATGTCGGTTCCTGGGCCGGAGGCTGGGGATCCCGGCAGCCCCGCACCGGAATGACCGCTGGCACAGCATCCGAGCAGACCGGCGGCACAACGTCCGAGCAGGCCAGAGGCGGAGAATCTGAGCAGGTCAGTGCCGCTGGAGCTGAGCAGGCCAGCGGCGCAGCATCCGAGCAGGTCAGTGCCACAGCATCCGAGCACGCCAGTAGCACGACGTCGGAACAGGCCGGTGGCGCTGGAACTGAGCAGAGCGCCGGGTTGGTGCCCGGCGATGTTCGCCCGGACAGGGCCGTCGCCGGCGGCGAGGCCACTCAGGTCGGTGCCACACCGACCGGATCCTCCGACGACACACCGACGGCAACCGCGGACCGAGCCGCCCCTGCAGAGGGGCCGCCGTCGGGTGCCGAGGAATCGGCAGACGCCCCGAACAGCGGAGATTCCCCACCTGACGGCGAGAGGGAAGCCCGGCCGGACAGCGAGGTCGGAGCGACTCGGCAAGGCACGTCCGGCAGCGACGACTCTCAGCGCCGCGAAACGGAGCACGACGAGAGGGTGAACGGCCGGGCAGCCGGTGAAGGTTCCCGGTCCGCGACGGGGCCGGCTGAGGCAGCAGAGCCGGAACAGGCCAGCCGGGAGTCGTGGATCGAGGACGAGGCTGGAGAGGGGACGTCCCCCGGAGAACGGCCTGCGGAGACGACGGGATCCCGGTCCGGGACTTCGGCCGGCAACGGATTGTCGATTCCCTCACCGCGGCAGCCCGCTGACGAATGGGTGGGCCTCACGCCGCGGGAGGAGGAGGCGGTATCCGGTCATCGCGGCCGGTTCGCCGAGGCCGGCACCGCTGTGGTGACCGGAGCCGTGACGGCGGCCGGCGCGGGTGCGAACGCCGTAGCCGGTGGTGACCCGACGGCGCCATCGGGAACGAATACAGAAGCCGCGCCCATCCCGAACACCGGCAGCCACGTCGGACAGGGAACGGGTTTCGGCTCCCACCCCGGCTTCCCGGTGGCCGGAAGCACCGGCACCGGCACCGGCACCGGCACCGGCACCGAGCAGGGTCCTGGAACCACCGGCGGCAGAAACAGGGGGGCCGGCAGCGATCCCGAATCTGGCGGATACATCCGGTCGAGTGCTTCCGGGCCTGGCGGAGACGCCGGTTCCAGCCCTGTTGGACGCGGCGGAGAGGCTGGCTCCCATCACACTGGAGATGCCGGCTCCCACCCCGCTGGACGTGGTGCGGACACCGGCTCCAGCGGCGGAGGGGACACCGGAGGTTCCCGAGTTGGAAGGTCTGGTGGGGAGACGCGATCCGGCGAGGGAGCGGGGTCGGGCGGATGGGGCTCGGGACGGCCGGAGTCGCGCCGGAGTGGGCCGTGGGCGCATTCCCCGGCAGCCTCGGGCGCGGCGGGATCCTGGCCCAATGATCAAGACCCGGCTCCG
Source organism: Actinoplanes utahensis (assembly GCF_016862455.1). Lineage (GTDB taxonomy): Bacteria > Actinomycetota > Actinomycetes > Mycobacteriales > Micromonosporaceae > Actinoplanes > Actinoplanes utahensis. The sequence continues at coordinate 58,816 of NZ_BOMZ01000041.1, read as the reverse complement.
ACGTCGGGGGCGCCACGTTCTGGTGCGGCGCCCGAGCAGAGTGGGCCTGTCCATGGTGTTCCGTGGCCGCGAACGCCGGAACAGGACTGGACGCCCCGGACCGGCCGACCGGGTTCCCCCGGTCAGGAGGCCGGGTGGCCGCAACAAGGTTCGCCCGCACCGGGCACCCACCCGACCGCCGACCGGCCCGACAACCCGCAGCAGGGCGGACAGCCCGGCGAGCAGCACGGCGGGCAGCCCCATACGCGGCACGGCGCGCAGCCCCACCAGCAGCACGGCGCGCAGCTCGGTCAGCAGCACGGCGGGCAAGGAACCGGCGAGCAGGGACCGGCAGGAGCACGGCAGGGGTCACCGGCCGCCTGGCCTAGTTCCCCGGCGGCAGCCTGGCCGGCATCGGATCCCTGGGCCCAAAGCCGAACCGGAGCGGACGAGCGGACCGGCCCCCGCCCTGGCGGACCCGGCGGCCCACGTCCGGCGAGCGGTCCACCCGCGGGTGGACCGGCCGCAAGCCAGGGCCCGGCAGGCGGGTCACCCTCAGCCGCGTGGCCAGGCAGTGGCCAGGCCGCGGACGTATGGCCGGGCACTGGGCAGACGGAAAGCCTTCCACCGGTCAGCGGGCAGCCCGCAGCCCCATGGCCGGGCAGCGATCAGCACGGCGGGCAACCGGCCGCAGCATGGCCGCACAGCGGCCACCCGCAAAGCACTCCACCCGCCAGCGGACAACCCGCAGCCCCATGGCCGGGCAGTGGCCAGACCGAGCACCTCCCGCCCGTCAGCGGACAACCCGCCGACCCGTGGCCGGGCAGCGGACAGACCGAGAACCTCCCGCCGGTCAGCGGACAACCTGCCGGTCCGTGGCCGGGCAGTGGGCAGGCTGAGAGCGCGTGGCCGGTCAGTGGGCGGCCGGGCGACGGGCAGGGCCGGGCCGGGTTCTACTCACCGGACATGCCGGGATATGTCGCGGGGGCGGCGGCCGGTGGTCTCGCGGGTGGCGGCTACCCGGGTGGGCCGGGCGACACGACGTATCCGGCGGGTCCGGCTGGGACGGGTTACCCGTCGGCCGCGGATCAGACCGGGTACCACGCGGGGCCGGGCCAGACCGGTTACCTGACGGCACCGGGCCATGGCGGTCACCACCCCGGGCCAGGCCAGGATGGTTATCGGGGCGGAGCGGGGCAGGGTGGATATCCGGCGGACGGATATCCACCGGGAAACGGCGGGACCGGATATCCGCCGGGAAACGGCGGGGCGGGATACCCACCGGGAGACAGTGGGGCGGGGTGGCAGCCGAGGACGGGCGGATTCCCGTACGACCGAGGGTCTGAGGATGGGGGGAAAGCGAGACGTCGCCGCCTGGCGCTGGTCAGCGGGGTTCTGGTTGCGCTGGTTCTGCTGGGTGGCGGGGCGTACGCCGGGGTGCGGTACGCCTTGGCCGGTGACGAGCCGGAGGCCGCCCCGACGCAGCCCGCGGCGACGCAGCCGGCGCCCGGGCAGACCGGTGGGCCGGCGCCGAGCGGGCCGGCGACCGAACCGGCCGGGACCGCGGAGCCGCCGCCGGCGAGTCTGGCGACGCCGGTGGTGGTGGGGCGGATCGGGCTCGGGCAGGAGCCGGAGGGTGTGGCGGTCGCGCCGGACAACAAGACGATCTACGTGGCGGATCAGAGTTCCAAGGACGTGCATGTCGTCGATGTGGCGAGCAAGCAGGTTCAGGTGGTGAAGGTGCCGAACACGCCGCGGTTCCTGGCGTTGTCGGCGGACGGCGGCCGGTTGTACGTGTCGCTGTTCGAGTCCGATTTCACCGGGAACGGGATGGCGGTGATCGACACGGCGAACCGGACGTTGCTGAAGACGATCCGGACGGGGCCGCGGCCGTTCGAGCCGACGGTGGCGCCGGACGGGAAGGTGTGGCTGCCGATCCACAACGGGGCGCGGGTGGAGATCTACGACGACAAGTCGCTGACCGAGGCGGGGCGGATCTCGGTGCCGCCGAATCCGCACTGGATCGCGTTCACCCCGGACGGGCGGACCGCTTTCACCGCGAATCACGAGTCGAGCCAGATCTCGGTGGTGAACGTGGCGGACCGGCTGGTGCTGAAGAACTTCAGGGTGGGCAAGTCGCCGCATGCGCTGGCGGTGACGCCGGACGGCGAGAAGCTGGCGGTGACGAATTACGACCTGGACACGGTGGAGATCTATGACACCGGCGACCAGCGGCTGATCCACAAGGTGAATGTGGGCCGGGAGCCGCAGGCCGTGACGATCTCGTCGGACGGCAGGCACGCGTACGTGGTGAACGAGGGTTCCGACAACCTGTCGGTGATCGATCTGAACACCGGCAAGGTGGTGTCGACGGTCGCGGTCGGGGACAGCCCGCGGGTGAACGCGATCTCCCCGGACGGGCTGCGGCTGTATGTGACGGACGGACGGGGGAAGACGGTCACCGTTCTGCGGACCACGGAGAAGTGAGGGATTCCTGGGCGGCCTGGAGGACTTCCCGCACGTCTACCTCTGCCGGTCCGCCGCCGGCCGCGCCGCTGAGCGGGCCTCGATCAGCTCGGGCAGGTGTTCGCGGCACCAGTCGCGGGCGGCGTCGATCAGGGTGAGCAGGCTGCGGCCGAGCGGGGTCAGCGCGTACTCGACGTGGGGCGGGTTGGCGGGGAACTCGGTGCGGGTCACCATGCCGTCGCGCTCCATCGCCCGCAGCGTCTCGGTGAGCACTTTGCGGGTGATGGAGCGCAGCGGGACGAGCAGCTCGCTGAACCGGCGTGGGCCGTGCTCCAGGCACAGCACGATCATCGACGTCCACTTGTCGCCGACCTGGAACGGCACCTGCCGGGCCGGGCATTGGGGAGCGAACATGTCCGGTTCGAGGGCGGTCACGAGGCCCAGGTTAGCGCCGGCGCCGGTGGGCCGCAGACCCGGCCGGATCCGCACCTATATGCGCCGGTATCGTTGCGGTAACCGGACCCCTGTCGATTAACGTCCGCGCCATGACCAGCATCGTCATCTTCGGAGCGGGCGGCCGGGCCGGCCGCGCAGTGACCGCCGAGGCCCAGCGCCGCGGCGTCTCGGTGACCGGCGTCGTCCGCGATCCCGCCAAGCACCACGACCTGACCGCCGACCGGACGGTTCGCGGCGACCTCCTGGACGCCGGGGCGATCCCGGATCTCGTCGCGGGACACGACGCCGTGATCAATGCGGTGTCGCCGGCCTCCGGCCCGGAGTCCTTGGCGGAGCTCGGCGCTCTCGACGAGAAGTATTACGTGCTGGCGGCCGACGCGCTGCTGCACGGACTGGAGTCGGTGGGCGTACCCCGGCTGATCGTGATCGGTCTTTTCGCGAATCTCACCGACGCAAGCGGGAACCTGCTGCTGGACGATCCGGCCCAGCTGCCGCAGCAGTTCCGGCATTTCGCCGTGGCGCACACGGCCGGCCTGGACCGGCTGCGCTCGGTGACCACCGACGTGGACTGGCTGGTGCTGACGCCGCCCGCCCAGCTGGACGCGACGGCGCCGCGGACCGGCCGCTACCGGACCGGCGGCGACGTCGTAGCGGGCAGCACCCTGTCCTACGCCGACCTGGCCGTGGCGGTGGTGGACGAGATCGAGAGCCCGCGTCACCACCGCACCCGGGTCTCGATCTTCGACTGAGAAAGCAGAGACTGAGCGATCAGAAACGGCCCAGCGAGAAGCGCGGTTCGGGTGCCGCGTCACCGAGGGCCAGCGCGGCGGTCATCTCGCCGATGATCGCCGCGAACTTGGCGCCGTGGCCGGAGCACGGGGAGGCGAGGACGACCGGGCCGACCCGGTCCAGGACGAAGTCCTCGTCGGGGGTGCTGGTGTAGAGGCAGCTCGCCGCGGCGACCGGTTCCGGTTCCAGGCCGGGCAGGAAGTCGCGGACGTACCGGACGATCAGGTCGCGGGAGGCCGGGTCGATCCGGCGGTCGCGGGTGGTGGCCGTGGTCGGGACGCCGCCGTCGTGCTGGGCCACCTTGTACGCGGGCCGCGCCCCGCCGTCCGACCCGGACGGCAGCGCGTACACCTGCACCTCGCCCATGTGGATCGAGGTGGGCCAGGCGGTGGACGGGTCCCGGAACGGGAAGTGGAAGACCTGCTGCTGGGTGACGGTCAGCGGTGGCAGCGGCGCCGGCACGACCGCGCCGAGTTCGGGCAGCCACGGGCCGGCGGCCACCACCACGGTGTCCGCGGCGACGGCCGGGCCGTCGCCGGTGCGGACCAGCGCTCCGGACGGGACCGGGGTGATCGCGGTGACCCGGGTGTTCTCCAGGACTGTCGTGCCGAGCCCGGCGGCGCGGCGGGCGAAGGCGTGGACGGCGGCGTCGGCGTTCAGGTAGCCGGACTCGGGGTGGTACAGGACCGGGCCGGCGAACCGCATGCCCGGCCAGCGTTCGGCCGCCTCCCCGGCGGTGAGCAGGGAACACGCCAGGCCCTCGGCGGTGAACCTCTCCGCCAGGCCGGCCGGGTCGCGGGTGGCGCCGTGGTCCACGGCGCCGGTCCACCGGACGAGCGGAACGCCGGTGTCCTCGGAGGCCCGGGCCCAGGCTTCGTTCGCTTGCCCGGTGAGCCGCAGATAGAACGGGTCGGGGTAGGCGCGCCGCACGATCCGGGACGAGCCGTGCGAACTGCCGTTGGCGTGCCCGATCGTGTACGCCTCGAGGAGCGCGACGGAGATTCCGCGGCGGGCCAGGGCCCACGCGGTGGCCGTACCCGTCAATCCTGCCCCGACGACCGCCACCGCGACTCGAAGATCACCCACATGTCCATTCTTCCCCAGCGTGAAAGGCTGGCCGCCATGAGTCAGCGATTTCACGACCTGCACGCGGCCGGCACGTTCGTCATCCCCAACGCCTGGGACGCCGGCTCGGCCCGTCTGCTGGAGACGGCCGGTTTCCCGGCGGTCGCCACCACCTCGTCCGGGCTCGCCGCCGCCCTGGGCAAACTGGATCAACAGGTGACGCGGGACGAGCTGGTCACGCAGGTGGCGGCGATGGCGAGAGCGATCACCGTGCCGCTCAGCGTGGATTCGGAGCGGTTGTTCGACGACCCGGCCGAGACGGTGGAGCTGCTCGCGGAGGCGGGCGCGGCGGGCGTGTCCATCGAGGACTACGACCCGGCGACCGGCAGTGTCGAGCCGCTCGCCGCGGCGGTCGAGCGGGTGGGTGTGGCGGCCGAGGCGGCGCGGCGGCACGGGCTGGTGCTGACCGCGCGGGCCGAGGGCCTGCTGTACGGGCAGGGCGACCGGGACGACGTGATCACCCGGCTGGTGGCGTACCGGGACGCGGGCGCCGGCGTGCTCTTCGCCCCCGGTCTCCAGGACGACATCGCGGGGTTCGTCACGGCGGTGCGGGCGCCGGTCAACGTGTTGCTGCTGCCGGGGGTGCCGAGTGTGCCGGAGCTGGCGCGGGCCGGGGTCCGGCGGGTGTCGGTGGGTGGCTCGCTGGCCTGGGCGGCGTACGGGGCGCTGCGCGACGCCGCGCGGGAGCTGCTGGACACCGGCACCGCCGGTTACCGCGCGCGGGGCCTGACCCCGGCCGAGGTGACGGCGGCCTTCGGGGGCTGATCCCCGGTTCGTGCCAACCCCCTCGGCCCTCCCAGGCGGTTCACAGCTTTCCGGTTGGGATGGCCGGTATGGCCAGGATGGGGACGGGTGCACGGGCCGCGGCGGTGATGCTCGTCATCGCCGGTATCGGGGTGGGCGCGGCCGACACGGCGGCGCCCCCACCGCCTCTGGCGCTGGTGGCGGCCGGGACGACGGTGACCGCGGAACGCCACTCCGGCGGTGTGGTCCGCTTCGACCTGGGTCTGCGTGTCGTCGCGGGCCGGGAGCCGTTCGAGGTGCGGGCCCGGCGCGCCGGTTACGACAAGCCGGTCCTCGCCTACCGGATCGTCGACGTGGACGGCGAGAGGACCCGCGTGCAGCTGCCCGCCGGCATGGTCACCGGTCTGCGTGGCCTGGACGGCTTCACCACGATCACCTTCACCGACGGCTCCGGGCGGATCGTGGCGCAATACCGGACGGTGTTCTGCGGCAACGCGGAGGTGTCGGCGCCGAGCCGGCGGGACGCGGCGGCGGCCAACCCGTACCCGATCCGCTGCGGTGGGGAGAACCCGTTCGCCCTCGGCGCGGTCTGGGGGGTGCCGGCCGGCTGGAGCGCCGCCGTCCCGGACCAGCCGGGATCCGCGCTGAAGCTGGCGGCCGGGCGGTACACGGCCACGGCCACCCTGGCGCCGAGATATCGGAAGGCGTTCGGGATCCCGGAGCGGAACGCCACCGCGACGGTCGCCGTGACCGTGGTCGACGCCGCTCCCCCGGCGCCGGTGACCCGGCCCGCGCCGGCCGCTCCCCCGGCGCCGTCGGCCCGCCCGCCGGTCCTCGACAGCACCCCGAAGGACGGCCCGCGACCGGATCTGCGCTCGCTGCCGGCCTGGCATGTCTCCGCGTCGCGCAAGGACGGCCGGTGGCTCTTGAGCTTCCGCGCGACGATCTGGAACGCGGGCACGTCCCCGCTGGTGATGGACGGGCCCTACCAGCTGCTCTTCGACTCCCGGGGCCGGCCGTTCGGGTCCCGTCCGGCCGGTGACGCCACCGGCCTCGCGGGGCACGCTCTGCTCGATGCCGAACGGAACGTCGTCGCACGCGGCCGCGCGGAGGCGTTCTGCCTGGCCGGCACGGACGCCGTCGACTACACGATCCCGGGCGCGCGGTGGCGCCCGGAGAGCACGTGCACGGTCCTGGACATCGGCAACGGCGCCACCACCACCCGGACGTTCGACATCACGGACCTGCCGAACGGCATCTACCACCTCGAGGTCACCGCCGACCCGGACGGGCGTCTCGCCGAGCTGTGCGCCACCGACAACACCGCACTTCGGAGGATCATTCTCGGGGGTACGCCCACCGCACGCACCGTGGAGGCCGCGGCGGTCCACGGCATCACAGGGTGAAACGGTCCCCGGTCCGCTCGTCGAGGAAACCGGCGTCCGCCTCCCGGCCCAGGCCCGGCACGGTGGGGACCTCGACGAAGCCGCCGGTGCAGACGATCGGCTCGGTGGTGACGTCGCGCGCGTAGTACTTGTCGGATCCGGACACGTCGGACGGCAGGGTGAAGCCGGGCAGGGAGCTGAGGGCCACGTTGGCGGCCCGGCCGATGCCGAACTCGTGCATGCCGCCGCACCAGACGGGGACACCCTCCGCCCGGGCGAGATCGTGGGCACGGACCGCCTGGGTCAGCCCGCCCATGCGGGAGACCTTGATGTTGAGGATCCGCCCGGCCTTCAGCTGCACCGCGGTGATCAGGTCGTCCACCTCCTCCACCGACTCGTCGAGGCAGAGGGGTGTGGCCAGTCTCGTCTGGAGCGCCGCGTGGGCGACCAGGGCGCGGGGCGCGTAGGGCTGCTCGATCATCATCAGGCCGAGGCCGTCGAGCCGCCGGAAGACGGCCGTCTCGTTCACCGGATAGGCCCCGTTGGCGTCGACGTGCAACGGCGTCTCCGGGAAGGCCGCCCGGACCGCTCGCACCGGCTCGACATCCCATCCCGGGGCGATCTTCAGCTTGACCCGCCGGTAACCCTCGGCGACCCGCAGCCCCACCTGGCCGAGCAGGTCGTCGATGGTGGGCTCGATGCCCAGCGACACCCCGGCTTCGACCTTCGCCCGCTGTCCACCGAGGGCTTGCGCCAGGGGCACACCCGCGACGGCCGACCACAGCGACCACGCCGCCATGTCGAACCCGGCCCGCGCGAACTGGTTCCCGCGCACCGTCGCCAGCGCCGCCGCCAGCTCCGACGGATGCTCCCAGGCGGTCTTGCGCACGATCGGGGCGAGGAACGACCGGGCCACCGCCCAGCAGCTGTCCACCGTCTCGGCCGCGTAGAACGGCCCGGACGGTGAGGCGATCTCGCCCCAGCCGACGGTCCCGTCCGCGCCGGTCAGCGTGACCAGGATGTGCTCCAGTTCGCGTTTGGCGTGCGAGCTGGTCCGGAACTGGCGGACGAGCGGCAGCCGCACCCGGCGCAGCTCGATCCTACTGATCTCGATCATCGGTCTCCGCGTATATCCGCAGCTCGGACGCGAGGGCGTCACGGTCGCGCAGACGCCGGCCGGCGCCCTTCGAGCTGGCGATGGTCAGGGTGGCGAGCAGGTGCAGGGCGAGCACGACCGAGGTGGGCGAGTTCGCGTACGAGGCGCTGTCCGCACCGATCACGATGCTGGTCGTGGCCAGGTGCGACAGGGGGGTGTCGTCGGCGTCGGTGATCAGCACCAGGTCGCCGCCGCGCCGGGCGTAGGCGCCGGCGACCTCGACGGTCTCCCGGCGGTAGCGGGACATCGACACGGCCACCATCAGGTCGCCCTGACGGATGTCGCTGAGCACGTCCAGGGCCCGCAGCGAGCCGTCACCGATCAGCTGCACCCCGGACAGGCCGGCGCTCAGGTCGGTGGCCAGCATCGACGCGTAGGCGAGCGATTTGCCGTACCCCAGCAGGTGACGCCGGCGAGCCGAGACGATCAGGGCGGCGGCACGCTCGATCGCGTCCTGTTCGGCGGCCCAGGCGAGGGCCTTCTCGAACTCGGTGCGCTGCTGCTCCAGGACCCGCTGCTTGAGAACCTGGGCGGAGCGGCGCTGCACGTTGCGGTCGAACCGCTCGGACGGGGTGGATCGGTGGGTCGTCACGCTTCATTCTCGATCGTGTCGTCGTTCTCGAACGTGTAGACCACCCGGTCTGCGCCGTCCGCGGCACGGGTGACGCCGGTCAGCCGGGCGCCGGCGGCGAACCGCTCGGCCAGCCGGGCCCGCAGGACCGCGCGGTCGGACCGCGACGGCGCGGCGAGCCGGTCCGTCGCGGGGGCTGCCACGCCGGGCGCCGGGGTGCCGTGCTTGCGGGCGTGCCACAGATCCCAGCTGACCAGGACCCGGTCGGTGTCGTCGCCGTAGTAGTCGGGCAGGAACCTGATCCCGGCCGCGCCGAGGACGGCGAAGTTGAAATGGGCGTTGCGGAGCGCGTACGGATCGAAGGTCCACCGCATGGTCCGCGCCCCCGTCGCCCGGGCGACCTCCGCCTGCGCCTGCTTCAGCAGCCGCCCCACGCCGCACCCCTGCGCCTCGGGGGCGACCACCGCCGCCTGCGAGTAGTGGTAGAGCTCACCGCCGTCCACGCCGGTGAACCCGTAGCAGAAGCCGACCACCCGGCCGGCCGGGTCGAACGCGCCGATCACCGAGCCGGAGTTCTCCCGGAGCGCGGCGAGCAGGCGGGGGCTCACCCCGTATTCCGGCTGGGTGTAGCCGAAGACCGACCGATAGAGCGCCGCCGCCGCGAGCAGATCCGCCGGGCGCACGAGTTCGCGGACTTCCATGGCGCCCCCCTGGCAAGGATACGAAACGTATAACCGTCATCCTGGCAACATCATCGCTCGTTGACAACGCCGAGATGGCAACTTAGCGTTCGCATATGTCGTCAGCCGCGTTCGAGGCGCTGCACCGGTACACGATGCTCGAGTCACCCACCGGGGATCGGAAGGCCCTCGCCGCCCTGGCCGAGGTCCTCGAGGCCGACGCCGGCCGCGCCGGTCTCCGCACCGCCCGCGAGACGCACCCGACGGGCGACCACCTGATCTGGACGCTGCCCGCCCGCGGTGTCCCGGGCCCGCCGATCCTGCTGCTCAGCCACTACGACACGGTGTGGCCGGCCGGCACGCTCGCCGGGATGCCGTGGTCGGTCGACGGTGACGTGATCCGCGGCCCCGGCGTCTACGACACCAAGGCCGGGATCGCCGCCCTGCTCACGGCGGTCTCCTCGCTCACCGACGGCCCGGGGCCGGTTCCCCCACATCCCGAGGTACGGGTGATCGTCGTCGCCGACGAGGAGATCGGCTCCCCCACCGCCGGTGACCTGGTGCGCTCGGAGGCCGCCCGCTCCCGTGCCGTGCTCGGCCTGGAACCACCGCACCCCGGCGGCGACCTGAAGACCGGCCGCCGGGGCAGCACCCGCGCCCGCGTCGAGGTGACCGGCGTGGAGGCGCACGCCGCCCTCGACCCGGACGCCGGCGCCAGCGCCATCGACGAACTGGTCGACCAGTTGATCCGGATCCGGTCGCTCGTCGCGTCCCGCCCGGTCCTGCTGAACACCGGCACCATCGCCGGGGGTGGCCGCACCAACGTGGTCGCCGGCCAGGCCTACGCCGAGCTGGGCCTGCGCTTCACCGACCCGGACGACGAGGACGCCGTCCTCACCGCGCTGCACGACCTGCGCCCGGGCCACCCGAAAGCCACGGTGTCCACCCGGCTGCTCTCCCACCGGCCCACCTGGCGCCCGTCCCCCGCGGGCACGGCCCTGCTGGAACAGATCCGCTCGATCGCCACGTCGATCGGCCAGACCGTCGACGGCCGTCCCGCCGACGGCGCCGCCGACACCAACACGACCGGCTCCCTCGGCCATCCCACCGTCGACGGGCTGGCCCCGCCCGGCGGCGGCGCGCACGCCCGTACCGAATGGGTCTCCGCTTCCGGCCTCGCCTCGCGCACCGCCCTCCTCACCGCTCTCCTGACCGGCCTGACCGGCTGACCCACCGCCGGCCCCGCCGGGGTCACGGCTCCCGGGTGGGTTCCGTCCAGCCGGATTGCAGGTCGGCGTCGGGTGGAACGAGTTCGCGGTCGGCCTCGGCCCGCGGACGGGACGCGGGATGGCGCGGCATCCGTGCCGGGCTCACCGTTCCGGGCTGTTCCCGCGTCTCCTGTTCGTGCTGCTCTTTCGCCATGACAGCCGGGTTCCCCGGAACAGGTGGTTTAGGCCTGCCGGATCCCGGGTAGCACTGAGCGCTCACCTCGCGAGGAGGGCATCGATGTTGAGCGATGACGACCGGCGGGTGCTCGCCGATCTGGAGAGCCGCGTCCACCTCAGCGATCCGGAGTTCGCGGCGCGGATGGCCGACCGTTGCGGGCCGGCCCGCTTCCCCGCCCTCGCGGTGCTCTGCGCCGCCCTGTTCATCCTGGTCCCCCCGGTGATGCTGCTGTTCAGCTGGGCGGGGCTGATCGTCGTGCTGGATCTGTTCCTGGTCGCCGTCGCGGTGGTGCTGATCCGCCGCCACCGGCACCCGAGCCGCCGCACGCCACACTCCGGAAGCTAGCCCGCGGTGACCGCGGTGGCGGAGATGATGCCCTCGGAGTCGGGGACGCCCTGGACGGTGACGGCCAGGCCGGAGGTGAGACTGGCCAGGCTGGCGGTCTGGCTGACCTTCACCGCCGTCCTGTCGCTGGTCCGGACGGTGACCGTCTCGCCGCTCGCGGTCTGCACGTAGAGGGTGGTGCCGTCGACGAGCTTCACCGTGCCGGTGGTGCCCTGACCGGCGGTCCCGGCGTCACCGGGAGCCACGGACGCGCCACCCCGGCCACCGCCGCCGAACCCGCCGGCCATGCCGCTGGTCCCGGACGATGCCGGGACGCCCCACCGTTCGTGCGCCTGCACCCCGCCGAGGAAGCCGCCGACCAGCAGGACCACGCCGAGCAGCCCGATGGTGGTCCGGTTCCACCAGCGGCGCGGGCCGGCCGCGGCGAGCGCCTGGTTCAGATCGGAGGGCGCCTCGGCCCGGGGGATGACCTCGGTGTCGCGGTTACCGGGCGCCTGGTCGTGGGACGGGTCGTGCGCCTGGTCGGGGGACGTCTCGGTGTGCGGAGCCTGGTTCCTGGGAGACAAGGTGGTCCTCACTCGTAGCGGAGGGCGTCGATCGGGCGGAGGCGGGCGGCACGGGCGGCGGGCAGGCCACCGAAGAACAGGCCGATCAGCACGGACACGCCCAGGGCGAGCGCGATGGAACTGGGCACGATCACCGGCTGCACCCCGACGATCGGGAAACGGCTGCCGAGTACGGCGGCCGCGACGCCCAGACCTCCACCGATGACACTGAGCAGGGTCGCCTCGACGAGGAACTGGGTGAGGATCACCCGCCGGGGCGCGCCGAGGGCCTTGCGGATGCCGATCTCGCGGGTCCGTTCGGTGACCGTCACCAGCATGATGTTGGTGATGCCGATGCCGCCGACCAGCAGGCTGATCGCGGCGACCGCACCGAGCAGCGTGGTGAACGTGCCGGCGGTCTCGGTCTGGGTCGCCAGCAGCTGGGAGGCGTTCTGGATGCGGTACGCGGCGGCGCCGTCGCTGCCCGCCGGGATCTTCCGGTTCAGGATGGCGCCGATCTCGGACTGGACCAGATCGACCTGGGACGAGTCGTCGGCCTCGACCAGGATCGAGGTCAGCGGGCCGTACCCGGCGAGGACCTGCCGGACCGCGCTGATCGGCGCGACGGCGATGTCGTCGACGTCCTGGAAGCCCGCGGAGCTCTTCTCCTCGAGGACCCCGGTGACGGTGAACAGCGCGCCGCCGGCGGTGACCTGGCGGCCGACCGGGTCGACACCGGAGAACAGCTCCTCGGCGACGGTCTGCCCGATCACCACGACCCGGCGGGCCTGGGCCTCGTCGTCGTCGGTGAAGATCGCGCCGGTCTCCACCGGGAAGTTCGACGCGGTGAACCAGGACGGCGTGGTGCCGACGAACGAGCTGATCCGGTGCTCGGCGCCCTCGTGGGTGAGGGTGGCCGAGGCGCTGACCACGGGCGTGACGGAGCGGACGCCGGGGGCGAGCACCGGGTCGTCGAGGGCGTCGGCGACCTTCATGGTGAGGCCGCCGGCGGCGCGGCCGGTGCTCAGCACGGTCAGGGTGTTGGTGCCGAGCGCCTCGATCCGGGTGGCGATCGCCTGGGCCGACCCGTTGCCGACGGCGACGAGGAGGATGACGGCGGCGACGCCGATCAGGATGCCGAGCATGGTGAGGACGGACCGGAGTTTGTTGGCGCCGACCCCGCGCAGGGCGAATCGTACGATCTCAGGGAAGTTCATGATTTCTCGCCTGCCGCATGCAGCGCCAGAGCGTGCCGGCCGGTCGGCTCCTGGCGCGTGTCGCTGGTGAGCCGGCCGTCGAAGAGCCTGATCAGCCGGTCCGCACGGGCTCCCACCTCGTCCTCGTGCGTGATGATCACGATGGTGCGGCCGGCCGCGTTGAGATCGTCGAACACGGCGAGCACCTCCTCGGTGGCGTGACTGTCCAGGTTGCCGGTGGGCTCGTCGGCCAGCAGCAGGGCCGGCTCGGTGACCAGCGCGCGGGCCACCGCGACCCGCTGCTGCTGGCCCCCGGAGAGCTGATGGGGCTCATGGTCGGCCCGGTCGGCGAGACCCACGAGATCCAGGGAGAACATGGCGCGGCGGTGGCGTTCGGCGGCCTTCATCCCGGAGTACGCCAGCGGCAGCTCAACGTTCGCCACGGCGCTGGTCCGCGGGATCAGGTTGAACGCCTGGAAGACGAACCCGATCAGCCGGTTCCGGGCCAGGGCCAGCTGCTCGTCGCTGAGCCGGCTGACCTCCACGCCGTCCAGCAGGTAGGCCCCGCTGGTCGGCACGTCCAGGCAGCCGAGGATGTTCATCAGCGTCGACTTGCCGGAACCGGACGGGCCCATCACGGCCACGTACTCGCCCCTGTCGACCCGCAGGCTCACGCCGTCGAGAGCGCGTACCTCGGTGTCGCTCTCGCCGTACACCTTGGTGATCTCCCGGACGTCCAGGACCGGATGCATGATCAGCGCCCGCCCGTTCCGCCGCCCGGCGGCGCCCCGCCGCCGGTGAACCCGGTGCCGCCCATCCGCATGGTGCCGCCGGTGGCGCCGGTCGTGGTCGTGGAGGTGGTGGGCAGCACGAGCCGTTCGCCGACGGCCAGGCCCGAGGTGATCTGGGTGGCGTCGTCGCCTTCCAGGCCGACCTTCACCTGGCGGACCTCCTGCCGGCCGGTGCCGTCCACGACGGTGACGGTGCGCCGGTTGCCGGCCGCGCTGACGGCCGCCGAGTTGACCATGACGGCCTTCTCGACGCTGCCGGTGACGACCGAGACGGTGACGGTCTGGCCCGGCTTGGCGCCGTCCGGCGGGTTCGGCAGGCTGACCGTCACGCCGTAGGTGACCACGCCGTCCTCGCTGGTGGCGGTCGGGTCGACGGCCACCACCTCGCCCGTCGTCTCGGCGCCCCGCAGCGCGTTCCAGACGATCGTCGCGCTCTGGCCCGCCTTGAGCTCGGTCGCGTCCGCCTCGGAGAACGCGGCCGTGATCTGGAGCTTCTTCAGATCCGCGATGTCGACGAACCCGCCGGCGCCACCGGTGTCACCGGCGGAGCCGCTGGTGGACGATCCGCCGAGGGTGCCGTTGACCGCGGTGACCGTGCCGCCCATCGGGGCGGTCAGGCGGGTCCCGGCGACGGCGGCCTCCGCCTCGTCCACGGCCAGCTCGGCCTGGGTGATCGCGTTGGCCGCGTTGTCGGTGTCCGTACCGGCGGCGGTGGCCCGGTCCCGGGCGTCCTCGGCGGCCTCCAGGTTCGCCCGGGCCAGGGCCAGGTCGCGCTGGGCGTCGGTGGGGTCGACCTGGGCGAGCAGGGCGCCGGATCGGACCTCCTGCCCGACCTTCACCTTGATCTGGGTCACCGTGCCGGCGGTGGCGAACGTGGCGGTGGCGGTCGACGCGCTGGCCACGGCGCCGGCGGCGGACAGCGTACGGATCACGTCGCCCTCGGTGGCGGTGACGGTGCGGATCCCCGACGCGCTCGCCTGGGTGGTCTGCGAGGTGTCCCGCAGCAGGGTCCATCCCCAGAACCCGGCGCCGACGATCAGCAGGGCCAGCAGGGCGTTGACCGCCGTGCTGGGACGACGAAGCGCTTTCACACCGTCATCATGCCTTCCGGGCGGTTCGTCCCGCCCGCAATCGGAACATCTGCCGATCACCAGGAACGTACGACCTGATCGCCCTCGGACAGTCCGTCGGTTATCTCGGTGTACAGGTCCCCGCGGAGCCCGACCGCCACGGTGCGCTGAATCCGCTCGTTTCCGCTGCGAACCAGGACGGTGCCTGATCCGCCGGAGACGTCGTGTACCGCCGTCGACGGGATCCGGACCACGTCGGCGACCTCGCCGGTGCGTACCTTGACCTGCGCGCTCTGTCCGACGAGCAGATCGGCTGGGGAGTCCGCGAAGGCGACCACCACGCCGTAGCGGACCAGGGTGCCGTCCGAGGTGCCGGCCGGGTCGACCTGCGCCACCTCGCCGGTCAGGATGTCGTCGGAGCGGGCCAGGGTGATCTCGGCGCGCTGGCCGACGGTGAGCGCGCCCGCGTCCGCCTCCGGGAAGTCCGCCCGGACCTGCATGGTGTAGGTGTCGGCCAGGCTGATGAAGGTGGCCCCGCTCGGCACCTGGTCGCCGACGCTGCCGGCGACGGCGACGACGGTCCCGGCGATCGGGGCGGTGATGGTCGCACCGTCCAGGGCCTTCCGCGCCACCTCGACGGCGCGGGTCGCCTGGTGGACCTGCTGCTCGGCGGTGAGCACCGGGTCGCTGCCGGTGTCCGGGTGACCGCGGGTGGGGCAGGCGGCGGCCGCCGCGGCCTGCTCGCCGCCGAGCGCCTCGCCGCCGCCGAGGGCCTCTCCCCCGGCGAGTAGCTGTGGGCCCCGGGTCGCGGTCACGGCGCAGGCGGTGGCGACGGCCGTGGCCTCGGCGACGACGGCCGTCGCGTCGTCGAGCCGCCGGCGGGCCTCGGCGAGCTTGGCCTCGGCGTCGCTGACGTCGTCGGCCGCGTCCGCGTCGTCGATTCGGGCCAGGGTCTGCCCCTTGGTGACCTTGTTGCCGGCCCGGACCGTCACCGACTCGACCGTGCCGCTCACCGCGAAGGCGAGGCTGCGGGTGGTCGCGGGTTCGACGGTGCCGGTGGTGGCCACGTCGACGGTGACCGCGCCCCGGTCGGCCGCGGCCACCACCAGGGCGGCCGGCCGGGACTTCTCGTCCTGGTCGAGCGCTAGGATCACGCCTCCGGCCACGGCGCCCAGCACGACGATCGTGGCGCCGATCCACCGGATGCGCCGTTTACCTGCAGTTTGCCCCATTCCGCTGCTCACGATCGTAGATTGTCACGGTTTGCGCTGGCGGATTCGCCGGATTCCGGATTCCGCGTGACCGATCCGATGGTCCGGCGGTCATGCAGAGACCCGGCGGTGAGCCTGTGGCGCCGGGACCGGGCGGAACGCGACGGCGACCCTGGCCACAGCGTGGAGACGGTCGCCGAGATCCTCGGCGTCTCCACCTCGGTGGTGAAGATGCGCAGCATGCGGGCGCTGGCACGGTTACGGGAGCTGCTGGGCGCCGACGGCGCCCGGCATTGAGACCGGCACTGAGACCGGCGCCTCGCCGATCGCGGTCAGGTCCTGGACACGGCTCAGCAGGTCCTGGGCGGCGAACGGTTTCGGCAGGTAGTCGTCGGCGCCGACGTCGAACGCCGCCGCCGCGTCCAGCCAGGATCCGCGGGCGGTGAGCAGCAGGACCGGCACGCCCGCGGTGGCCGGGTCGGCACGCAGGGCGCCGCAGACGGCTGCCGCGTCCAGGTCGTGCCCGGCCGGGTCGAGGGAGGCCGACAGCACGACGCAGTCCGGCGGTCGGGCGGCGGCGGCCCGCAGCGCGGCTTGCCCGGTGTTGCGGGACGTGACGTCGAAACCGGCCGGCTTGAGCACCGTCTCGACGATGCGCAGCAGGGTCGGATCATCGTCGACCGCTAGTACCGAAGCCACCCCGACCTCCTTGATCAATCCATACAGTAATGGGCGTGCCGCGACTCGGTGACCGGATCTGGACCGTGGGGGGCCTGCTCAGGGCGGGCGTGGCCGGCGCGCTGGTGGCCGTCGCCACGGTCGGGGCGATCGCTCACGTGCGCAACCACGAGACCCTGGCCCGGCAGGCGACGCTGCGCGAGTCGGCTGTGACGCTGTCCCGGATCGGCGAGGTGCAGGCGGTCCTCGGGACGGAACCGGTCGATGCCGGCACGCTTCGGCACAAGACCGCCGAGGCCGCGCGGCTGACCGGATCGGATCCGGTGCACCGGGACTACCTGGACCGGCTCGACCCGTCCGCCGGGGTCACCGAACTGCGGGCCGCGGCCGAGGGGATGCGGCGGCACGAGGAGACCGTGCTGGACCGGCGGCTCGGCGAGGCGGGCGCCACCGCCCGGACCAGCCGGTGGCTGATCGTCTGGGTGTCCGTGGTGGCGCTGCTGCTGATGCTGGCCGGCGGCCGACTGCTGGAACGCCGTTTCAGCGCGGCGTCCCGCGAGATCTCGGCCGCCGTCCGGCGGGTCCGGCGCGGCGATTGGACCACCCCCGCGGCGGTACGCTCCCCGCGCGAACTCGCCGACGTCGCCACCGTGCTGAACGAGTCGATGGCCACCACCGCCACCGCCCGGAACAACGCGGACGCCGCCACCGCCGCCGGGGCGGCCTTCCTGGGAGCGATGAGCCAGGAGATCCGCACCCCGATGACCGCCGTCACCGGCATGACGGCATTGCTGCGGGACACCCCGCTCGACGACCGGCAGCGTGAGCTGACCGAGACCGTGCACGCGAGCGGCACCGCGCTGCTCGCCGCCGTCGACGACCTGCTCGACCTGGCCCGGATCGAGGCGGGTGGCCTGACCCTGGACCGGCGGCCGTTCTCGCTGCGCGGCTGCATGCGCCGGGCGATGGACCCGGTCGCGGCCGCCGCCGAGACGAAGGGCCTGCACCTGTCCGGGCACCTGGCGTCCGGCTGCCCGGAGCGGATCCGCGGCGACGAGAAACGGGTCCGCCGGATCCTGTCGGCGATCCTGCGGCAGGCGGTGGCGCACACCGACCACGGCGCGGTCACGGTCAGCGCGTCGGCCCGGCCCCGCGACGACGGCCTGGAGGTGCGGTTCTCGGTCCGGGACACCGGCCTGGGCGTGCCCGTCGACCGGCCCGGTGATCCGGGGATGCTGCTGTGCCGGCGGCTGGCCGGGTCGATGGGTGGCGCCGTGACCGCGGAGAGCCGGCCCGGTCACGGCACCACGGTCACCGTCACGCTGCGGGCCGAGGAGGCCGCCCAGCCGGGACGCCTGCAACGCCGGGTGGACGGCCGCAAGCAGGCGCTGCTGGTCCTGGTGGCCGAGGACGATCCGGTGGATCAGCGGCTGACCCGGCGCATGCTGGAGCGGCGCGGCCACCGGGTGCTGACCGTCGCCGACGGGGAGGCGGCGGTCGAGGCGGCGCTGCGGGACCGCTACGACCTGCTGCTGATGGGTTCCGGCCTGCTCGTGCTGGACGGCCCCACCGCGGTCCGGCTGATCCGGGCCGACCCGCCGTCGCACGGCGCGCCGCGGATCATCGCGGTCTGCTCGGACGCCGACGAGCTGGAGGACTTCGCCCGCGCCGGAGTGGACGGGGTGCTGGCCCGGCCGGTCGACGCGGACGACCTGGACGTGGTGCTGGCGACCGCCGCCGCGTACGCCGACGTCCGCCTGGCCGGTCTCGGCCCGCTGCCGGGCCCGGACGACAGCGAGCCGGCCACCATCCGGGCCTGCGTCGACGTGATCGCCGGCCCGGACGCCGAACCCGCCGAACGGCGGCGGCTGGCCCACATCCTGCACAATTACGCCGACCGGCTGCCCGGCCTGCTGGACCGCATGGACGAGGCCGCCGCCACCGGTGACACCCGCAACCTGGCCCGTCTCGCGCACGCCCTGAAAGCGTCGTCGGCCACCTTGGGAGCGAACCAGTTCGCCGCCCTCTGCGCCGACCTGGAGGACCGCGCCCAGCACCATCCGGAGGACTCCCCGGAGGTGCTGCGCGACCTGCACGACCGCGCCGGCGAGGTGAGCGGCACGATGGAGGCCCTGTCCCGCCAGCTCAGTCGGTCAGGATGAGAACGTGCAGGTGGCGGGGGCCGTGGACGCCCTCGACCCGGTTCAGTTCGATGTCGCTGGTGGCGGAGGGGCCGCTGATCCAGGTCAGCGGGCGGCATGGGTCGAGACGGGCGATCGCGTCCGGCACCGAGGCGACGACCTGGGCCGGGCGCAGCACGCAGACGTGCACGTCGGGGAGCAGGGTGATGACGCGCCGGCCCTGGTCGGGCGACGCGTCCAGGACGATGGTGCCGGTCTCGGCGACGGCGACGGCCGCGGCGGTGAGGACGGCGCCGGCCTCGGCGATGCGGTCCGCTGTCAGGTGGTCGTCGGCGTAGGCGCCCGCCGGGCGCCATTCCTCGGGCAGACCGGGGGGTACGAGGACCGCACCGTCCCCGGCCAGCCGTGCCGCCGTCGCCGCCACCTCGGCCGACGGCACCCGGTAGACCTCGGCCTTGTAGTCGACGAGGCGGTCGATCAGCACGTCCAGGTCGGCCCGGTTCGTGCCGGCGGGCCGGTAGTCGCGCGGCGCCACGGGAACCACCGGGGCGTCGCGCAGCGCGGCCCGTACCCGGCCGAGGATCAGGTCACGGCTGCTCACGCTGGGCCCACCAATCGCGGAAGGTCTGTTTCGGGAACTCGGGCAGGTCCCGGCCGGCGGTCCAGCCGGACAGCGGCGGGGGCAGGCCACGTCCGCGGCGCCCGAGGATCCGGGCCAGTTTGGCGGCGCGCTGCGCGGACGCGTACAGCTTCGGGCGGTCCATGGTGTACGCGGCGGCGGCCATCGCCGCTCTCTCGGCCCGCCCGTGCGGCACCTTGTTGCGCAGGTGCACCAGCATCGACGGGATGTCGATCTTCACCGGGCAGGCGTCGAAGCAGGCGCCGCAGAGTGACGACGCGTACGGCAGGGAGGCGTTGTCGGCGACCCCGGTGAGCTGCGGCGACAGGACCGCGCCGATCGGCCCGGGATAGACCGAGCCGTACGAGTGCCCACCGGTCCGCTCGTACACCGGGCACACGTTGAGGCACGCCGAGCAGCGGATGCAGTGCAGCGCCGACCGCCCGGCCGGATCGGACAGGACCGCGCTGCGGCCGTTGTCGAGCAGCACCAGATGGAAGTTCTGCGGCCCGTCGCCGGGGGTGACCCCGGTCCACATGGTGGTGTACGGGTTCATCCGCTCCCCGGTGGACGCCCGCGGCAGCAGTTGCAGGAACACCTCCAGGTCCTGCCAGGTCGGCAGCACCTTCTCGATGCCCATCACGGTGATCAGGGTGTCCGGCAGGGTGAGGCACATCCGCCCGTTGCCCTCGGACTCGACGACGCCGAGCGTCCCGGTGTCGGCGATGGCGAAGTTGGCGCCGCTGACCGCGACCTTCGTCGACAGGAACGTCTCCCGCAGGTACCGGCGGGCGGCGGCGGCCAGCACCGGCGGATCGTCGGTCAGCGCCGGGTCCACGCCCGGCATCGCCCTGAGGAAGATCTCCCGGATCTCGGACCGGTTCCGGTGGATGGCCGGGACCAGGATGTGGCTGGGTTTGTCGTCGCCCAACTGCACGATCAGTTCGGCCAGGTCGGTCTCGACCGGGGTGATCCCGGCGGCTTCCAGGGCCTCGTTGAGCCCGATCTCCTGGGTCGCCATCGACTTGACCTTGATGACCCGGTCCGAGCCGGTCCGCCGCACCAGATCGGTGACGATGGCGTTGGCCTCGTTGGCGTCGGCCGCCCAGTGCACCACGCCGCCCGCCTCGGCGACCCGCGTCTCGAGCTGTTCCAGCAGCTCGGGCAGCCGGGCCATGGCGTCCGCCTTGATCGCCGAGCCGGCGTCACGCAGTTCCTGCCAGTCGGGCAGTTCGGCGATCACCCGGCCCGACTTGCCGCGGATCGTGGTCGTCGCGTGCCGGAGGTTCCGCCGGAGTTGCGCGTTTCCCAGTGCCTCCCGGGCAGCGTCCGGGAACGACTGGTCGCCGCGCAGATGACCGACACCGCGCGGGGCGGTGACCGGCATGCCGAGGAAGGTGCTCATGAGTACTCCGTCGAGGCCAGGATCTCGGCGAGGTGCACGGTGCGGACGCCGGCCCGCAGCCGGGACAGCCCGCCGCCGATGTGCATCAGGCACGAGGTGTCGCCGGCGGTGCACACGTCGGCGCCGGTGGAGACGATGCTGGTCATCTTGTCGGCGAGCATCGCCGTGGACGTCTCGGCGTTCTTGATGGCGAACGTGCCACCGAACCCGCAGCACTGCTCGGCGGCCGGCAACTCGACCAGGTCGATGCCGCGGACCTGCCGCAGCAGCCGCAGCGGTTTGTCACCGACCCGCGTCATCCGCAAGGAGTGACAGGTCGGATGGTAGGTGACCCGGTGCGGATAGTAGGCCCCCACATCCTCCACCTGGAGAACGTCGATGAGCAGCTCGGACAGCTCGTAGGTGCGCGCGGCCACCGACTCGCTGCGCGCCGCCGGCCCCGGCTCGCCGTGGGCCGAGGCGACCATGGCGTGCTGATGCCGGATCGACCCGGCGCACGAGCCGCTCGGCACCACGATCACGTCGTACGGATCGAAGGTCTTCGCGTACCGCTTGATCAGCGGTAACGCCTCCTTCTGGTAACCGGTGTTGATGTGCATCTGCCCGCAGCAGGTCTGCTGAGGCGGGAACACCACCTCGTGGCCGAGCCGCTCCAGCAGCCGCACCGTGGCCTTGGCCGCCTCCGGGAAGAGGGTGTCGGCCAGGCAGGTGGCGAAGAACGCGATCCGCACGGGTCACCTCCCTGCTCGTGCGGCGGCGTCGTCCCAGGCTCCGGTCGAGCCGGCCGGCTCGTAGCGCACGATCGCCTGAGTCTCGCGCACCAGCGCCCGCATCGCATCCAGTCCCCCGGTGACGACTCCGGCGGCGCGGGCCTGGACGAGCAGGTTGCCGATGGCCGTCGCCTCCACCGGGCCGGCCAGCACCGGCAGCCCGCAGGCGTCGGCGGTCAGCCGGCACAACAGTTCGTTGAGGGCGCCGCCGCCGACCAGGTGCACGACGGTCGCCGTACGCCCGGAGAGCTCCTGGGCCTGGCGCACCGCGCGCCGGTGCGCGAGCGCCAGGCTGTCCAGGACGCATCTGACGATCGTCGCCCGTCCGGCGTCAGCCGGCAGGTTCGCCGCCTTGCGCAGCCGCGCCGCCATGTCGCCGGGCGGCAGGAACAGCGGGTCGTCGAGGTCGACGACGTGGGCCAGGGCGGGTTCGGCGGCGGCCGCCCGCAGCAGCTCCGGCAGGTCCGGGGAGCCCCATTCGCGCAGGCACTCCTGCAGCGGCCACAGGCCCATGACGTTGCGCAGGTAGCGGATGGTGCCGTCGACGCCGCCCTCGTTGGTGAAGTTCGCCGCCCGGGACTCCGCGCTCAGCACCGGCTGGTCGAGTTCCAGGCCGACGAGGGACCAGGTGCCGCAGGAGATATACGCGAAGTCGTCCCCCTCGGCGGGCACGGCGACGACCGCGCTGGCCGTGTCGTGCGACCCGACGGCGATCACCGGCGTGCCCTCGTAGTGCCCGATCAGCGATCCCGGGTGCCGCACCGGCGGCAACAGCCTGCCCCGCAACCCCAATTCCACGATCAACGACGAGGACCATTCCCGGGTACGTACGTCCAGCAGTCCCGTGGTCGACGCGTTGGTGTACTCCGCGCCGATCTCACCGGTCAGCCAGTACGCGAGCAGGTCGGGGATCATCAGGAGCCGGTGCGCGGCCGCGTACTGGGGCGTCGGTTCGGCGGCGAGCAGCTGGTACACCGTGTTGAACGGCAGTCTCTGCAGCCCGCACACGTCGTACAGGTCCCGCACCCGGTCGGCGATCCCGTCGGTGCGCGAGTCCCGGTAGTGCACCGGGTTGCCCAGCAGCGCCCCGCTGGAGTCCAGCAGCCCGTAGTCGACAGCCCACGAGTCGATGCCGATGCTGCGCACCGGCCCGGCCTTGCGCAAGCCTTCGACCACGCCCCGGAACAACGCCAGGATGTCCCAGTGCAGGGTGCCGCCGACGCGCACCGGCTCGTTCGGGAACCGGTGCACCACCTGCAGGTCCAGTCTTCCGTTCTGGAACCGGCCGACCACGACCCGCCCACTCGACGCGCCGAGATCGACGGCGGCGAACGCGTCACTCATCGGAGGAATGCCGCGGCGACGCCCGCGTCGACGGGAACGTGCAGGCCGGTCGTGTGGGTCAGGTCGCCGCCGGTGATCGCGAAGACCGCGTTGGCGATGTGCTCCGGCAGCACCTCGCGCTTGAGCAGGGTGCGCTGGGCGTAGAACTCGCCGAGCTTCTCCTCGGGCACGCCGTAAACGGCCGCGCGGTCGGCGCCCCAGCCTCCGGCGAAGATGCCGGAACCTCGTACCACGCCGTCGGGGTTGATGCCGTTGACCCGGATGCCGTGCGGGCCGAGCTCTGCCGCGAGCAGGCGCACCTGGTGGGCCTGATCGGCTTTGGCGGCGCCGTAGGCGACGTTGTTCGGCCCGGCGAAGATCGAGTTCTTGCTGGAGATGTAGATGATGTCGCCGCCCATGCCCTGGGCGATCAGCACCCGCGCGGTCTCCCGCGACACCAGGAACGAGCCCTTGGCCATCACGTCGTGCTGCAGGTCCCAGTCGCGGGCGGTGGTGTCCAGCAGCGACTTCGACAGCGACAGGCCGGCGTTGTTGACCACCAGATCAACCCCGCCGAAGGCCAGGACCGCTTGCTGTACGGCCTGCGCGACGCCCGCCTCGTCGGTGACGTCGAGGCTCACCGGCACGGCGACGTCCGGCCCACCGATCTCGGCGGCCACGGTCGCGGCCGCCTCGGTGTCCCGGTCACTGACCACGACACAGGCGCCCTCGGCGGCCAGGCGCAGCGCGATCGCCCGCCCGATGCCCGAACCGGCGCCGGTGACCAGGGCGATCCGGGTCGCCAGAGGCTTCGGCTTCGGCATCCGCTGCAGCTTCGCCTCCTCGAGCGCCCAATACTCGATCTTGAACTTCTCGGCCTCGTCGATCGGGGCGTAACGGGACACCGACTCGGCGCCGCGCATCACGTTGATCGCGTTGACGTAGAACTCGCCGGCGACCCGGGCGGTCTGCTTGTTCGCCCCGAACGAGAACATGCCCACCCCCGGGACCAGCACGATCGCCGGGTCGGCGCCGCGGATCGCCGGGCTGTCCGCGGTCGCGTGCCGCTCGTAGTAGCCGCGGTAGTCCGCCCGGTACGCCTCGTGCAGCTCCGTCAGCCGGGCGATCACCTCGTCCAGCGGGGCGTCCGGGGCGGTGTCCACGACCAGCGGCTTGACCTTGGTCCGCAGGAAGTGGTCCGGGCAGGACGTGCCCAGCGCGGCCAGCTCGGCCAGGCGCTCGCTGTTGGCGAAGTCGAGGACCACATCGCTGTCGTCGTAGTGGCCGACCTGCGGGCGGTCGGTCGAGACGAGACCGCGGATCACCGGGAAGAGGGCAGCGGCACGCTCACGGCGTACGTCTGCCGCCAGGGATCGAATCACCGTCGCACCGAAAGGCGCGCTGCGGCCGTGCTCCGCCAGGTACGCCGCGGCGGTGTCGATGATCTCGTTGGAGTTGGCCTCGCACTCGTCGCTTGTCGCACCCCACGCGGTGATGCCGTGGCCACCCAGGATCACGCCGATCGCCTGCGGGTTCGCCTTGTACACGGCGGCGATGTCGAGGCCCAGCTGGAAGCCCGGGCGGCGCCAGTCGACCCAGAGGACCCGGTCGCCGAAGATCTCCTTGGTGAGGGCCGGGCCGTCGGCGGCCGTCGCGATCGCGATGCCCGCGTCCGGGTGCAGGTGGTCCACGTGCGGCGCGTCGACCAGGCCGTGCATCGCGGTGTCGATGCTGGGAGCCGCGCCACCCCGGCCGTGCAGGCAGTAGTCGAAGGCGGCGACCATCTCGTCCTCACGGTCCAGCCCCGGATAGACAGCCGGCAGCGCGCGCAGCCGGTCCAGGCGCAGCACGGCCAGGCCCTTCTCGGTGAGCGTGCCGAGATCGCCGCCGGAACCCTTCACCCACACCAGGTCGACCGCGTCACCGGTGACCGGGTCGGTGCCGGCGCCCTTGGCGGAGGTGTTGCCGCCGGCGTAGTTGGTGGTCTTCGGATCCGCACCGAGGCGGTTCGAGCGGGCGATGAGCTCGGAGACTACGGGGTTGGTCATGGGGATCCGCTTCTCTTCGGCGTGCTTCTCAGGCTTGTCGGGCTGCTGCGGAGGCCGCTGGTCGGGCTGTGTGTTCAGGCGGCCTGTCAGGCGGCCTGTCGGGCCGCTCGTCAGGTCGCTCGTCAGGTCGCTCACGCGTGAAACGTTTCAGAGTTGCCGGTAGATTACGGCGGCCGCTCACCCGAGGTCAAGGCCGGATCCGAGCCGGTTTCCACCCCCGCCCAACGACACCGTTTCAATCCGCCCTGGCCGGCATACCGCCCCTTCGCCCACCACTCCGCCCTTCCCCGACCGCACCTCACCCTCGGCACACCCGCGAGTTCGAGCAGCACCAGCCGGCCACGAAACCACCCGACTCGCCGATTCACGACTTCCGGCCACCCGATGCGACTGTCCGCGCAGCGGCGGATCTGCACGGCTGGCGTCATCCGGTGAGCGGCGGACACATCCAGAAGCGGTCGGCCTGGAACCGCCGGTCCTCCGGCACGCCCCGATGCCGTGAAAAGGGCTCCTTCGCGGCCCATCCCATCAGTGGTCAGCCGCGTGGCCAGTCGCGCGGCCAGCGGCTGGACGGCGGCCAGTGGGCGGCGGTCAGCGCCGGACCGTCTGCCGGACCGCTTCGAGGCGGGAGCGGATGGACTCGTCGACCCAGATGAGATCGGACGCCGAGCCGGAGCGGATGATGCGGTCGCCGTTCAGCAGCTCGTCGAGGCGCTGCAGGAGGGGCCGCTCGGGGCCGGCCAGGTCGGCAAGCAGTTCGGCGGCGTCGGCGACGGCGGGGAACCGCGGTACGAGCAGGGCGCGCAAGGTGGGCAGGACCGGTGTGCTGTCGCCGGTGGCGGCCGTCACGACGACGGCGGCCAGGATCTGGAGCTGCCGGTCGGCCTGGCTGCGTGAACACTCCCCGGTGAGGTGGGCCCGGGCGACGGGGACAGCCGGCAGCAGATCCGGGCCGGGGTCCAGCAGTGGAGGGCGGACGGTCGTCGTGGGGCGTACCAGCGGCTCACGGGACGCGGCCAGGATGGCGGCCAGCCCGGATCCCGGCCTTCGACCGTCTTCTGACCGGAAGGTCTTGACCAGCGCGCTGAGGAGCAACCGTGGATCGCCGGTGAGGCGGCGTACGGCGGCGGCCGCGTCGATGTCGCCGTCGTGGGCGAGTCGCCACAGGTGCGGCAGGGCCTCGGGCGCGGCATGACCGAGGCGGGCGAGGGCTGCCGCGGCGATGAAGCCGGTTTCGGGAAGAAGAGCGATCAGATCGGGTACGGCCGCCGCAGCACGGGGCCCCCAGGAGGCGATCAGGTCAGCGAGGTGGTGGTGGCTGGGCAACCGGCGGCGGACCGCCTCCAGCGCTTCCGGGGTGTAGGGAATCCATCGAGGATCCCAGTGGCGTGGTTCCGGATCGAGCTCCACCCAACGGGGGTCACCGAGCCACCGCAGCGTCTCGACAGCCCTCAGTTCAGAGGTGATCGCCGTGCGGCCCGCAGCCCCGGATCGGCCGGGAGTGGCCCCTGGCGGGACGGGGGCCGGATAGTGGGCGGCGATGGCGGCGATCCGTTCCCGGTAGCGGCCGGCGATCGGCCCGCAGTCTCGCAGCGTGCTGATCACCTCGTCGCGGACACCGGGATCCGGGTCGTCCAGCAACGCCGCCACCAGTGGAACCAGGATCTTCGGAGCGGATCGGTCACACCGCGAGCGCTCCGCGACAGCGAAGACGGCGGCCCTCCGGGTGTCCGCCACCGGACTCGCAGCGAGCGCGGTGACCAGGGCGACGACAGGCGGCTCCGCGGCAGCCGACGCCCCAACAGCCGAGCGTCCTGCAGTCGACGCCGCAACAGGCGAGGGCACGACGGCCGGGGCCGCGGTGGCCGGGACGAGCGCGTCGCGTTCGTCGCCGAGGAGGCGGGACATGGGGATGGGCAGGACCAGTTCCTCGACCGGCTCGCGGGGGGCCCACGCATAGTGGAGTTCGGGTCCCTCGTCGACGGCTGCGGTGATCGCGATGGCGGCGCCGGCGGGCAGGACGGTGCCGGCGCGGGCCAGGGCCAGGCCGGCGGCGTAACGCTCCTCGGCGGGGCCGTCGAAGGGGAACCGGGCGGACGCCTGCACCGGATCGAGGTGGCCGAGGGCGAGGTGCAGCGATGCCCGTACCCCCGGATGGTCCTCGATCGCGAACCGGTCCCCGAGAACCGCGACCGGGCCGCCCGCCTGGGCCGTCGCGTAGGCGACCGCCGTCCGCACCGCCGGATCGGGGTCGCCGAGGGGAAGCCGCTCTGCCGCGAGTGCCGCACGGGCCTGCTCGCGCAGAACGCCGTAGGCGTGCCGGGGATCGGCGATCATACCGAGAAGCCAGGCCGCTTCGTCGCGGGCGGCAGGCCCGGTGCGGACGATCTCGGCCAGGAACGGCACGGCGGCGACAGTCGCCGGGTAGAGCGTCCCCTGCGGAAAGATCAGTTCCGTGATCGTGTCGAGGTCGGCGGCTCGCAGCAGGTCCGGAAGGTCCTCGGCGGTGCCGTCGGCGTGTGTCAGAGCAGCCCAGTCGATCACCGGGCACTGTAACGGTGTCGCTGCAGTGCCAGGAGCGTTGCCGGGCCGAGTGTGGGCCGCCCGCGTGACGAGGGCCCGAGCGTCGTGGGCGCCGGGTTCGATGTGGAACGCCGCCATCGCGCCGCGGCCCGGCGGGGCGGACCCCGCACGAATGCGACACCACCAACGCGCCAAGCCCAACGAAACGAACCCCTCCGCGGACCTCCGTTGCGGACCGCGGGGTCCGGCTCGGGTGGCTGTGGTGGCCTCACGTCGGCTGGTGGTATTGGTTGCGGCGGGGCCGGCGGGTGGGGTCGAGCCAGGCCGGTGGCAGGAATTCGGGGAGTCCGTCGTCGGCGATGCGGATCTCCCAGCCATCACCGTTGCTGGTCTCGGTGTGGATGATCCGGTGGTGGTGGCCACAGAGTAGGGCGAGGTTGTCAAGGTTGGTAGGGCCGTTGTCGGCCCAGTTCATCAGGTGGTGGGCGTCGCACCAGCGCGCGGGCCGGTCGCAGCCGGGGAAGGTGCAGCCTTTGTCGCGGATGGTCAGCGCCCGGCGGAGGGGTCCGGTGGCGGTGCGGCGGGTGCGGCCGGCATCGAGGATCTGGCCGGGGCCGTTGAGGATGATCGGCAGGATCCGGGCGTCGCAGCCGAGCCGGCGCACGGTTTCTGCGGATACCGGTTCGCCGGAGTCCAGGATGCCGGTGCCGAGGGCCGCGCGGAGGGGGTCGTAGCTCACGGTGACGGCGATCTGAGGGCGGTCGCCGCCGTTGTCGGGCAATGGTCCGCCGGCGAGCACCAGCCGGCACACCTCGACCAGGGCATCCGCCCGCCGCTGTCCGGGGGTTCGGGCCTGGCCGGTGGCGGCCAGTTCGGCGGCGACCGTGTCGGGTTTGCACAGAGGGTCCAGGGCCGCGGTGACGATGGCGGCGGCTTCGTTGTCGAGGATGCCGGACAGCCGGATGCGGCCGTCACCGACCGCGGTGAGGGTGACATGGCGTTGCTGGTGGGCGTCGCGTTCGGCGGCACGCAGGCGACGTTGTTCGATCGCGTCGGCGACTTCGGGTGCGACGTGGTCGAGGATGCGCTGCCCGGCTTTGCGCAGGCCGCCGGGGTCCAGGTGCGCCGCCCATCCGGTCAGGGTTGCGGCCGAGTCGGTGCGGATGCTCGGGTCGAGGGTTTTCGGGAGGGTGGCCAGGGCGGTGCTGATGACGGCGAGTTGTTCGGCGTTGACCTTGCCGGTGGTGAGCGCGGCGTCGAGGTCGCCATGACGGTCGACCGAGGCGGCCTGGACGATTAACTGATGTGCGGTGCGGGGGCTGATCCGCAACCGGTCCCGCAGCCAGATCTTGATGGACGGGGCGTGCCGGCCGGCCCGGATGTCACGCAGGCGGACCTCGTGGACGGCGTGCAGAAGGGCGGCCTGCAGCATCTGCTGGGCGTGGTGCACCGTGTCGAGGAATTCGAGCAGGTCGGCGTCCGGCAGGGGGCTCACACGCCAGGCAGCGCACTGGGCTGTGAGGTCGGTGAGCTGCTGCATCGTCTCTTGCATTCACTCATGTTCGAACAGGCGTACGACAGAATGCGAGCCTCCGGACGGCCGGGCGCTCCATTCGGCCCGGACCTCACAAACGGGCAGAACGACTCGCGGCCGCATCGATCGCGAGCTAGCCCGTACCGGAATGCGGCAGCGCCGGAAGCCGGGCGTACACCCCGCGATGAACGTGACCGTGCCAGTCGTCCCGGCCGGAATCTGGCCGGGACAGCACCGGACGACGACATCGCCGGCTCCGGCACGGGCGGCCACCGGCACCGCTACGCGGCGATGATGTGGCGGCGATGATGTGGGCGACGTCCGGCGCCGGCGGGGACCACGGTGAGGCTTCCAGGAGGGGCGAGGTCGAACGCCGCGCCGAGTACACCCCGGCAGCGGGTCGGTAGGCAGGCGTCGCCACGAGCCGGCGGAGGGTCATCGCGGGACGGTGACGTTGTCGTCGCCGTGCCAGGAGCGCCACAGGGCCGCGTACGGGCCGCCCGCCGCGACCAGGGCGTCGTGGGTGCCGAACTCGATGATCCGGCCGTCGTCCATGACGGCGACCCGGTCGGCGTCGTGGGCTGTCTGCAGGCGGTGGGCGATGGCGATGACGGTGCGTTCGTGCAGGACGGCGGCGAGGGCGCGTTCGGCGGTGCGGGCCGCGGTGGGGTCGAGCAGGGCGGTCGCCTCGTCGAGGATGACGGTGTGCGGATCGGCGAGGACGACCCGGGCGAGGGCGAGCTGCTGGGCCTGGGCGCCGTCGAGGGGATCGGCGGCGAGGTCGCGGTCCAGGTCGTCGGCCCAGTCGGCGCCGACGGTGCGCAGCGCGGATCTCAGCCGGTCGTCGGGGGCGTCGACCATCAGGTTGGCGCGGAGCGTGTCGCGGAAGACGTGGTGTTCCTGGGTGACCAGGACGACGTGGCGGCGCAGCTGGTCGGGTGGCAGGTCGGCGATGGGGACGCCGCCGACGGTGACGCTGCCGGCGGTGGGCCGGTCGACGCCGGCGATGAGGCGGCCGAGGGTGGATTTGCCGGCGCCGGAGAGGCCGACGACGGCGAGCCGTTCGCCGGGGCGGACGGTCAGTTCGACGTCGTGCAGGACGTCGCGGTCGGTGTCGTAGGCGTACCGCACGCCGCGCACTTCGATCTGTTCGTCGCGGGGTTCCCGGTCGTCGGCGGGTGGCGGGGCGGGGACGGCGCCGAGCCCTTCGACGCGGGCGAAGGACGCGCCGGCGGCCTGCAACTGGTCCACGAAGATCAGGATGCTGTCCAGGGGGCCGACGAGCTGCCGCAGGTAGAGCACGGCGGCGGCGACCGTGCCGACGCTGACCCGGCCGTCGAAGTGGAGGAACCCGCCGAGGACGAGGACGAGCACGGCGGGGACCGCGTACGAGGTCTCGGCCAGCGGGAAGTAGACGCTGCGCAGCCGGAGGGTGGCGAGGCGGGTCCGCCGGGTCTCGGCGAGCGCGGCGTGCCCGGCGGCGAGGCGGCGTTCGTGCAGGCCGAACGCTTCGACGGTGCGGGCGCCCTGGGTGGTGGCGGCGAGTTCGTCGGCGAGGCGGGAGTTGGCCTCGCCTTCGATGAGGTACGCGTCCCGGCCGCGGCGCAGGTACCACCGGGTGACGAACCAGATGCCGGTGAACCCGATGACACCGACGATCCCGAGCAGCGGGTCGAGGACGACGACGGCGAAGATCAGATAGAGGATCTGGACGGCGCCGACGAACATCGGGGGCAGCAGGTCGCGCAGCGCGCCGGCGACGGCGTCGATGTCGGTGCCGCCGCGGGCGGCGAGGTCGCCGGCGGGGACGCGTTCGACGACGGCGGCGGGCAGGCCGAGGACCCGGCGCAGGAAGGTCTCCCGGATCCGGGCGGCGGTGCGTTCCCCGAAGCGGTACGCGGCCCGCAGCGAGAACCGGGCCAGCACGGTCTGGGCGACCGCACAGAGCAGTACGGCGAGGGCGAGCCGGTCCACGTCGCCGGCTCCCCCACCGGCGGCGACGGTGTCGATGACCCGGCCGAGCAGCCACGGCCCGCCGAGCCCGGCGAGGGCGGCGAGGGAGCTGAGGGCGAGGAACCCGGCGACGGCCCGCCGGTCGGCCGCGACGAGCCGCCGGGCCGCGCGCGCGACCTCGCGCCGGTCGGCGATGGGCAGCGGGCTGGTCATGCGCCCTCCCCTTCGAAGGAGTCCTCTCCGAAGGCACGGGCCACGAGCGCCCGGTAGCCGGGTTCGGCGGCCAGCAGCCCGCGGTGGGTGCCGGTGGCCGCGACCCGGCCGTCGACCAGGTAGTGCACGGTGTCGGCACGGTCCAGCAGCACCGGCGAGGTGGTGGCCAGGACGGTGCCGCGGCCGCGGCGGGCGGCGCTGAGCCGGTCGGCGATGGCGGCTTCGGTGTGCGCGTCGACGGCCGAGGTGGGTTCGGCGGCGAGCAGCATCTCCGGGTCGGTATAGACGGCGCGGGCCAGGCGGACCCGCTGCCGCTGCCCGCCGGACAGGTTGCGCCCGCCCCAGGTGACGGGTCTCGCCAGGTCGGCGCCGACGTCGTGGGCGACGGCGGTGTCCAGGGCGAGCCGGACCCGGTCGTCGTCGGGGTCGGCGCGGCCCGCGACGACGTCGCGGAGGGTTCCGGCGAACAGGTCGGCGTCGTGGGCGGCGACCAGTATCCGGGAGCGGATCTCCGGCTGGGCGATGC
Source organism: Actinoplanes utahensis (assembly GCF_016862455.1). GTDB lineage: Bacteria > Actinomycetota > Actinomycetes > Mycobacteriales > Micromonosporaceae > Actinoplanes > Actinoplanes utahensis. The sequence continues at coordinate 27,128 of NZ_BOMZ01000041.1, read as the reverse complement.
CGGCGAGCGGCCGACCGCCCCAGGTGGTGTCGCCAGGCTGGTAACGGCCGAGCCGGTCGAGGATGCGAGCGGATGCGGCGGGCAGGTTGCCGGCCAGGGCGGTGAAGCGGCCGGGCTCGGCGGACACGCCCGACTCCGGGTCGTGCAGGACGGCCGGGCCGGGCGGTGCGGCGCCGCCTGCCGGGTCGTCCCCGGGCAGGCGCAGGAAGTCGGTGATCCGGCGGGCGGCGACCACTCCGCGGGTCACGTCGAACCCGACGAAGATCATCACGTTGACCGGGATGACCAGCATGGCGGTGTAGCCGTACACGGCCACCAGTTGACCGGCCGTGAGGCCGCCGCCCACCGCGAGCCGCGCCGCCAGCCAGATGACGACGGCGAGGTAGACCACCGGCAGGCCCTCGCCGAGCGCGCCGATCCAGCTGGACGGCTCGCCGACCCGGTAGCCCTGCTCGCGCAGTTTCGCCGATTCCCGTTCGTAGTGCTCCTGGTGGGCCTGTTTGCCGCCGAGGCCGTTGAGCACCCGCAGGCCGCCGACGATGTCGACCAGCCGGGAATTGAGGCCGCCCTGGTGCTCGCGGTACCGGGCGGCGGCCCGCTGCGTGCGGCGCAGCAGCGGGCCGATGGTCAGCGCCACCACCGGAACGCCCACCAGGACGACGACGGCGAGCAGGCCGGAGATCCGCTGGAGCAGCACCGCGATCACGGCGAACGCGACGACCGCGGCGACCCCGACGCCGCCGACGTTCATCGCCCGGCCGACCGTCCACACGTCGGAGATGCCGATGGTGACGACCTCACCGGCGGTGACCCGCCGGGGCAGGGCGGCGCCGAGCCGGGTGGCGTGCGTCATCACCAGGTCGGCGGTGCGCAGGGCGGCGGCCAGCCGCAGCCGGGTCATGCTGCGGTGCCGCATGATGCCGAGCCAGGCGCTGGCGACGCCGACGGCCAGGACGACCGCGGCCCAGGCGAGAAGTGCGGTGGGGCGGGGCGGCGTGAGGCCGCGGTCGATCGCTTGCGAGATGAGGTACGGCGTGACGGCCAGGCTGACGAACCACAGTGATCCGTAGATCGCCCCGAGGGCGACCTTCCCCTTCACTTCCCGGACCAGCCACCACAGGTACCGGACGGGACCGCGCGCATCCACCACGGGGCCATGCTGCCGCACCGCCGCCAGTGGATGTCACCCGTTTTTCACGGTTCGGACCGTTCCGGCCGCCGGCGCCCGGCTGCCGGCCAGGGCGAACACCGTGATCGCCGCGGCCACCGCGAACCCCGCCGCGACGAGCACCGCGCCGCGGAGCCCGGCCGCGTATCCCTCGGTGGCGGCCCGGTCCTGGACGACCGCGCCGAAGATCGCCACCCCGAACGCGAACCCGAGTTGCCGGAACGTGTTGAGCGCCCCACCGGCCATGCCGCTGCGCTCGCGTGGCACCTCGACCAGCACCGCCGACGACAGCACCGGCAGCACCACCCCGGCGCCCAGCCCGACCAGGATCAGCCCGGGGATCAGCACCGCCGCCCGGCTGCCCTCGTCCACGATCGACTGGGCCAGGTCGCCGGCGGCGATCAGCAGCAGGCCGGACCCGACGGCGATGCGGGGCCGGACGTTCTGCAGCCACCGCCCGGCGAACGCGCCGACGACCAGCGCGGCCCCGCTCAGCGGCAGCGCGCCGAGCAGCCCGGCGTCGACCGGGCCGTGCCCGAGCACGGACTGCAGCCAGGTGGTGGTGAACGGCAGGTACGCGAACGCGGCCGCGTGGCACAGGAACGCCGCGACGATCATCGCGGTGAACGCCGGCCGCCGGAACAGGGTGAGGTCCAGCATCGGGTCCGCCGACCGCAGTTCCACGTACCCGAACAGCGCCACCCCGGCCAGCCCGGCGGCGAGCGGGCCGAGCACGGACGGTGACGTCCAGCCGTCGTCCGCGGCGGTGATCAGCCCGTACGTGATCGCCGTCGCGGCCAGGGTGAACGTGACCGTGCCCGGGACGTCGAACCGCCCGGCCCGCTCGGTGCGGGACTCGGTGACGGAACGGAGCGTGAACCAGGCGGCGGCCACGCACATCGGCAGGTTCACCAGGAAGATCCAGCGCCAGCCGAGGTGTTCGGTGAGCAGGCCGCCGGCGAGCGGCCCGGCCGCGGTCGCCGCCCCGCTGACGGCGCCCCACACGCCGAACGCGGCGCCCCGGTCGCGGTCCCGGTAGGTGACGTTCAGGATCGCCACGGTGGTGGCGAACATGGCGGCGCCGCCGATGCCCTGCAGGGCACGGGCGGCGATCAGCGCGGGCACGGTCGGCGCCAGGGCACAGAGCAGCGACGACACCGCGAAGATCAGGAGACCGATGAGGTACGTGGCGCGGCGCCCGTACCGGTCGGCCAGCGCTCCGGCGCCCAGCACCAGGGCGGCGAGGGCGAGGGCGTAGCCGTCCAGCACCCAGGCCAGGTCGTGCGGCCCGGCCTGCAGATCGGTGGCGATGCTGGGCAGCGCGACCACCACGATGGTGACGTCCACGAGCAGCAGGAAGGTGCCGAGACAGACGGCGACCAGCGGCATCCGTTTTCGCATGTGGCGCACTCTGCCGCCGATCCCGGAGATCGCACCACCATTCGCGGGCGATGCGGCGGATCTCGACATCGGGATACGGTCCTCCAGTGGAAATCGACGATCTGGATCGGGCGGTCGTGCACGCGCTGCGGATCGACGGGCGGGCCGGCTGGCGCGAGATCGGCACGGTCCTCGGCGTCTCCGACCAGACGGTGGCCCGGCGTTACCGGCGGCTGCGCGAGACCGCCGGGGTCCGCGTGGTCGGGCTGATCAACCCGATCCGGCTGGGCTACGAGACCTGGATGCTGCGCCTGCACACCCGCCCCGACACGGCCGCGCCGCTGGCCGGCGCGCTGGCCCGCCGCCCGGACACCACCTGGGTGAGCCTGTTCTCCGGCGGCACCGAGGTCTCCTGCTCGGTCCGGGTCGCCGCGCACGCCGACCGGGAGGCCCTGCTGCTGCAGAAGCTGCCCCGGACGCCGAACCTGGTGTCGGTGAGCGCGCACTGCCTGATCCACCACTACGTCGGCGGCGCGGTCGGCCCGGACCGCCGTGACGACGCCCTCACCGCGGACCAGATCGCCGCTCTGACCCCGCCGGAGTCCGCCGGCGACCCGGCCCCGATCACCGACGGCGACGGTCCGTTGCTGGACGCGCTGGCCCGTGACGGCCGCGCCGGTTACACCGAGCTGGCCGGGGCGACCGGCCGGCCGGAGTCGACGGTCCGGCGCCGGATGCGGGAGCTGCGCGGTTCCGGCACGCTCTACTACGACGTCGAGGTGAACCCGCCGGTGTTCGGTTTCCGGGCGCCGGTGCTGCTCTGGATGACGGTGTCCCCGGCCCGGCTGGCCGCCGTCGGCGCGGCGCTGACCGAGCACGAGGAGGTGGTGTTCGCGGCCGCGACCACCGGCGCCACGAACCTGGTGGCGACGGTGATCTGCCGGGACATGGCCGCCTTCTACCGCTATCTGACCGCGCGGGTCAACGGGCTCGACGGTGTCGACCGGGTCGAGTCCGCCCCGCTGTCACGGCACGTCAAACAGCTCGGCGCGGTCCCCGGTCAGGGCCGCTCGACCCGGACCGGATCGCCGCGGACCAGCTCGTCGTGAACCCGCCACCGGGTGGTCTCGGCGGCCCGGCCCGCCGCCCGGTCACCGGCCTCCAGCCGCTCCCGCAACTGCCGCAGCGCGAGACTCCGGTTCAGGCTGAACTGGCGCTCGGTGTCGACCACCACCACCGTCCCGGTCGGGCGGTGGGTGGCGCGCACGGCGGTGCTGGCCTTGTTGCGGTGCTGCCCGCCCGGCCCGCCGGTCCGGCAGCCGACGATGTCCACGTCCCGCTCGTCGAACGGGGTGGCCGCCACGTCGAGCCGGCACGGCTGCGCAGTGACGTACCAGTTCTTGCGGCCCGGCCCGGTCCGGTAGGGACTCGGCGCCTGCCAGCACAGCGTCCCGGTCCAGGACGCGGCGAACTCCTCCGCGCCGTCCCCGGTGATCTCCACGATCATCGACCGGAACGTCCCGGGCCGCTCCCCCGGCACGCTCTCCACCCGCCGCGTCGTGATCCTCCCCCGCGCGGCGTCGGCTTCCAGCCGGCGGACCAGCATGGCCAGGGCCCAGGCGCATTCCTGCGGTCCGCGTCCGGCGGACACCAGCAGATGGACGCTCACCGGCGGCCGCCACGGCGCGGAGCGAGATCGGCGGTCTTGTAGGTGACCAGCGGCAGCGTGCTCACGACCGGGGTGGCCAGCCGGTGCACGACCAGGTCCCCGATCACCTGCTCGATCTTCTTGTAGGCGGTCGGCGCCTCCTCGAAGAGCAGTTGCCGGTCGCCGCACACGACCAGGGAGCCGACCGCCGTACGCCGCAGCTCCTCGACGGTGTGTTTGGCCTTGCCGCGGCGCAGCGCGTCGGCCCGGGACATCTTGCGCCCCGCGCCGTGCGCGACCGAGAAGCCGGCCGCATGCCCGGAGTGCCCCGCCACCAGGAACGAGTGCGTGCCGCGGGTGCCGGCGATCAGCACGTCGTGGCCGTCGCCGGGCGCCGCGCCCTTGCGGTGCAGGTAGGCGCCGTCACGGATCTCGACGGAGTTGTGGCAGACGTCGGTGACCGGCTCGCCGAGCTCGGCGCCGAGGGCGACGGCGACCCGCTCGGCCATCAGCCGCCGGTTCAGGTGCCCCCAGCGGACCGCGTCGTCGTGGGCGGCGAGATAGGCGGGCGGGTCGGTGGCCGGGCCCGCGCCGTGCGTCTCGGTGTGCGCGCGCAGGATCCGCTCGCCGAGGCCGCGGGAACCGCTGTGCACGATCAGGACCAGGTCGCCGGCGGCCAGCCCGAGCCGGCCGGCGTGGCCGGGGTCCAGCACGTCGTCGACCTTGGCCAGCTCGACGAAGTGGTTGCCGCGGCCGACGGTGCCGAGCTGGTCGGTGTAACCGGCCGGGATCTCGATGCCGGGCAGGTCGCCCGGGTCGACCGGCTGGTCCAGGTCGGGGAAGCGGGCGGCCAGCTTCTCCGGGACGGCCCGCTTGATCCGGAACGGGAACACGGCGATGCCGCAGCCGATGTCCGAACCGACCAGGAACGGGTAGAGGATCGCCGAGGTCATCGCGGCGCCGATCGGGGCGCCCTTGCCGGGGTGCAGATCGGGCATCCCGGCGACGTGGATCATGCCGTCCAGGCGGGCCACCTGGTGGCACTGGTCGACGGCGTCGGACTCGATCCAGCTGCCGGGCGCGGCGAAGATCTCGACGGTGGCGGGTTCCCGCACGACAGGGTGCTGCTCAGACAAAACGGGGTCTTCTTTCGCATGACGGAGGCCTCGACGCGGCGCGGAGCACGCGGAGGTGGAGGAGCCGGCCGGTCGGTGCGGGCCGGTGGGATGCGCGGGAGAGTGCCTCAGTACGTCATGGCGACCACCCTCGCGGACCCGGCGCACCACCGCAACCGATTTACCGCCGCGGCCGGACATATCGTGACGACAGGGAGGGCGGTGGGATTACCGCGGCTTTGTTACTGCCGGGTTAAGTAATCGACATCGTTCGATTTCGGGGAATCCCACGACCCAGGGAGTTCCAGATGCCCGTTCCCACCCGTACCCGCTCGCTCCTGGCCGCCACCGGCGTCGCGGCCGCCCTCGCCCTGACCCCCGCCACGCCGGCCCTCGCCCTGACCCCGGCAGCGGCCGTCGCGCTGGCCCCCGTGGCAGCCGTCGCCGCCAACCCGTACGAGCGCGGCCCCGCCCCGACCAACGCGAGCATCGAGGCCGCCCGCGGCAGCTTCGCGATCGCCTCGACCACCGTCAGCCGGTCCAGCGTCTCCACGTTCGGCGGCGGCACCATCTATTACCCGACCGACACCAGCGCCGGGACGTTCGGCGCGGTCGCCATCTCCCCCGGCTTCACCGCGTCCCAGTCCAGCATCGCCTGGCTCGGCCCGCGCCTGGCCTCCCAGGGCTTCGTGGTGATCACCATCGACACCCGCAGCACCCTCGACCAGCCGGACAGCCGCGGCACCCAGCTGCTGGGCGCGCTGGACTACCTGACCACGACCAGCTCGGTGCGCACCCGCATCGACGCCACCCGGCTCGGCGTGATGGGTCACTCGATGGGCGGCGGTGGCAGCCTGGCCGCGGCCCGCACCCGGCCCGCGCTGCAGGCGGCGGTTCCGATGACCCCGTGGCACGGCACCAAGAGCTGGTCCACGGTCCGCGTGCCCACCATGATCATCGGTGCGGAGAACGACACCGTCGCACCCGTCTCGTCGCACTCGGAGCCGTTCTACACCAGCATGGGCGCCGCACCGGAGAAGGCGTACCTGGAACTGAACAACGCCAGCCACTCGGCGCCCACCCAGGGCGGCAGCGTGACCGTGGCCAAGTACAGCCTGTCCTGGCTCAAGCGGTTCATCGACAACGACACGCGCTACGACCAGTTCCTGTGCCCGGCCCCGTCCGGCTCGGCCATCCAGGAGTACCGCGCCACCTGCCCGCACTCCTGACACCCGCAGCACCGAGGGGCCCGGCGATCGCCGGGCCCTTTCCGGCGGTCACCGGTTCACAGGCTCATCCAGCAGAAGAGGTGCTCACCGGCGTCGCGGGCCGCGCGGGCCAGGCCGGTCAGCTCGGTGATGGTGTCGGCGGCGAACTCGTCGTCGCCGTCGCGGTAGTCGCCGAACTCCTCGACGCGGATCCACCGGTCCGCCACCTCCGGCAGCCGGGCGTGGTCGAACGCGGCCAGCGTGTCGCGCATGGTGTCGGGAAGGAGCGTGACCCACGGACCCTCGTGGTCGGTGTCCTGCTCGCCGCCGGCCGGCCAGACCAGGCGGTCACCGGTCCCGCCGTGCGCCGACGGGTCGATGAAGCCGATCAGCTGCCCGAGGACCACGGTCGGGTCGATCTGCTTGAGCTCGACCACCGGGGTGGGCCACTCGTCGAGGTCCGCCGGCGACGCGGCGTCGTTACGGTCCATCAGGCCGGCGACGGCGGCGGGGTCGGCGGCGCGGAAGTAGTCGTAGAGGGCACCCATGCGGCCGGACCCTAGTCGATCAGCCAGGCGTGCAGGACGTCGCCGTACGACGAGTAGGTCAGCACGGTCAGGCCCACGAACACCGCCGTCCAGAGCGCCGCCCGCACCGAGCGCCCACCGGCCGCCGCCAGCGACAGGACGCCGAGCAGAACGCCCAGGAACGGGAGCGGCGGGATCAGGACGACCAGCGAGTGCGGGATTCCGAAGATCCACAGCAGCGGGTTCCACAGCGCGGCCGGGCCGATCGGCGGGATCGAGTCCTTCGGGTCGCCGAACCTCTCCAGCGTCGGGTCCAGGATCCCGGCGTAGTCACCGGTCTCGACGGCCGCGGTGAGCAGCGCCGCGAACATGCCGATCAGCTGGATGGCGAGCAGCACCGGCAGGACGACGGTCAGCGCCCGGCCCGGATGCCGCGCCGTCCACGCCACCGGGCTCCCCGGTCCTTCGATGTGTGCCTGCGTCATGGGCGGCACGGTACCGCAGTCAGAACAGCGTCGGCGGCCCGTCGTCCTCCGGGATCAGCGGGGTGGGCAGCGGGGCGAGAGCCGGCACGAGCGCGCGCACCTCGTCGTGGAAGCGGCGGCACAGCCCGGGGGCGTCCGCGTTGTCGGGGGTGTGCACGAAGAACGTCGGCGACCGGCCCTCGCGCAGCCAGTCCGCGACGATCGGCACCCACTTGCGCCAGCCTTCGACGGTGCGGTCCTCGGCGTCGCGGCCCAGGTAGCGGACGATCGGCCGGTCGGTGAGGGCGGCGGTACGCAGCGGCATCCGGGGCTTCTTGAGCCAGGCGTCGCGTTCGGCGTCGCTGGTCGGCGGGGTACGGAAGAACTCGGTGGTGTCGAACGGGATCCACTCCGCGCCGACCGTGGCGAGGGTGTCCTCGAGCCGGTGCGGGTCGTGGAAGAAGGCGGGATCGCGCACTTCGACGGCGTACCGGAAATGATCGGGCAGATGGCGCAGGAACCGTGCGAGGACCGCCAGATCGCCGGGTCCGAAGGATCCCGGCAGTTGCACCCACAGGGCGTGGACGCGTTCCCCGAGCGGCTCGATCACCCGGAGGAACTCCGGCAGGGCGGAGACGTCGGAGAGGTGCGAGCCGTGGGTGACCCCACGGGGCAGTTTCAGGACGAACCGGAAGTCGGCGGGCGCCTGCTCGGCCCAGGTCCGCACCGTGTCCAGGGACGGCGTCGCGTAGAAGGTCGTGTTCCCCTCCACCGCGTTGCACCAGCCCGCATAGGCCCGCAGCCGGTCACCCGAGGACGGCACGAACCGGCCCTGCCACGACTTGAGCTGCCACATCGCGCACCCCACGTGCAGCCGCATCAGCACCCCCACCGGTCGGCGTGCACCGCCTCGCTCAACGGCCGCCGCCGGCGCCAGCCGTGCCGTTCCAGGTCGGGGACCTCTTCGAGGTGGGTGACCGGCCCGAGGCAGAGCCAGGCGACCGGCCGGATCCCCGCCGGGATGCCGAGCAGGTCGCGCAGGAACTCCTCGCGGTAGAACGACACCCAGCCGACGCCGAGGCCCTCGGCGGTGGCGGCCAGCCACAGGTTCTGGATGGCGAGGCAGACCGAGTAGAGCCCTGCGTCGGCGATCGCGTGCCGCCCGAGGACCGCGGGCCCGCCCCGCGACGGGTCGTAGGTGACCACGACCGACAGGCTGGACTCCCGCACCCCGTCGATCTTGATGCGGGCGAACCGCTCGCCCGCCTCGCCCTCCAGGGTCGCGGCGAAGGTGTCCCGCTCGGTCTGGACGTGCTCGTGGAAGGCGTGGCGCAGCGGCTGCGAGCGGACCAGCACGAAGTCCCACGGCTGGGACAGGCCGACACTCGGGGCGGCGTGCGCGGCGGTCAGCACCCGGTCGAGCACCGCCGCATCGACCGGCGCGCCGGTGAACTCGGCGCGGACGTCTCGGCGGCGGTGAATGACCTCGTACAGGTCGTGGATCACCGCCGGACGGTACCAGTGGAGGCGCGCGCCACCAGCGCCGGCACGAACGTGGCCTGCTCGTGGGTGTGATCCGGGTTGGTGGCCTCGTCCAGCACCAGGCGCGCGGCGGTGCGCCCGAGCTCCTGCCGGGGCTGGCGCACCGAGGTGAGCGGCACGGCCGCGGCCGCGGCGAAGTCGATGTCGTCGAAACCGACGATCGCCAGGTCGTCGGGCACACGCAGGCCGGCGGTGACCGCGTGCTGGAGCAGGCCGAGGGCGAGCAAGTCGTTGGCACAGAACGCGGCGGTGGGCCGGCGCCGGGTCGGCAGCCCGGCCAGCCGCTCACCGGCCGACCGGCCCTCGGCGACGGTCAGCGCCTCGGTCGGCAGGTGGATCAGGTCCTCCTCGGGCATGCCGAACTCGGCCCAGATCGCCCGCGCGCCCTGCAGCCGCTCGCGGACCTGGCCGATGCTGTCCGGCCCGCCGACGAACGCGACCCGCCGGTGGCCGCGGTCGATCAGGTGCTCGACGGCGATCCGGCCGCCGAGCACGTCGTCGACGGCGACCGAGCAGTGCCCGCCGTCCCGGCTGAACCGGTCGACCATGACGAACGGGATGCCCCGCTGGGAGATGTCGCGCAGGTGTGGCGCGTCCGGGTCGACCGGGGTGATCAGGATGCCCTGGACGCGCTGCTGGACGAGCCGGTCGATGTGTTTGACCTCGCGCTCGGAGCGGCCGCTGGAGTTGCAGACGAACAGCGACAGGTCGGCGTCCTCGGCGGCGGTCTCGATGCCCTCGGCGACGTCGTGGAAGAACGGGTTGCCCCCGTCGAGCATCACGTAGGCGAGCGCACGGCTGGTCCCGGCACGCAGCTGACGGGCCGACTCGTTGCGCACGAAACCGAGCTCCGCCATCGCTCGCTCGACCCGCTCACGGGTGGTGGCGCTGACGACGGCGGGCCGGTTGAGCACGTTGGAGACGGTGCCGAGGGACACGCCCGCGGCGGCGGCGACGTCCTTGACCGACGGTGCGCGCCCGTTGCGCGGCTGGAGAGTCACCCGATGAGTCAATCACGACTCTTGAAACATTTCAAACGCCCGCCCCGCCCCTGCGGTGGTACCGACTTGTATACCAAGGCCCGTCGACTCGGAACCGCTCGGGCGAGCGGCCGCGCGAGACCATCCCGTCCGCGGAGCTGCGTCCCGGCCGCCGGCTCGTGGCGAAGGACATCGCCGACTGGATGGAGGCGCACTTGCGGGCCGTCCCGGTTCCTCCCCGAGCCGGGCACTGCGGGAACCGTCAGCTCGGCAGCACGGCGGCAGCGGCGGAGGCGAGCAGGAGGACGGCGAGGGCCAGACCGGCGATCTGGACCGGAGGCAGGGACGGGTCGGCGTCGACACGGCGCACGACCGGGCCGCCGAGGGCGGTGAGGATCTCCACCGCGCGGAGCGGCCCGTGCCGGTCCGGGGCTCTGCGCCGCAGGCGGGCACGGCGGGCCGGCACCACGCGGACCAGGTCACCGCGGCGCAGCGAGTCGCGGGGCGCGCCGGTGCGGATGCTCACCCGCAGGCCGGCGCCGTGCGCGGCCCGCACGGTGAACTCCCAGACAGCCGCGGAGCCGCCCCCCGCCGGAAGCAGCCGGTGCGCGACTGCCAGGATCACGACCAGCAACAACGGTACGAGTACGGCCGTCAGGACCAGGCCACCGCCAACGCCCCCGGCCAGCGACCGGCCGGTCCAGGCCGCGATGCTGATCCCCGCGGCCACCGACGCTGCCAGAACTCCCGGAGCCGACCGGTTCGACAACGCCGCAGCCGTGATCCGCACCGGCCCCGCGACCACTCCGACATGCGGATCCGCCTCATCCCGTGCCGGCCCCTCGCCCGGCGCGCCGGGCGGCGGCGACACCCTTCCGGGCTGCCCGGACGGACCTCGCGCGGGCGCCGGCCCCGAGGGTTCGGAGGGTTTTCGCGCGGGCGGCGGCTCCTGTCGTGGCTGTCCGGGTCTCCGCCATCCGGACGCGGCTCCGTCCGGTCCGGGCGGGCCCGCGGGGTGACGGCCGAACGGTTGCCGGGCGGGTTCCGGTGGTGGGCGACGCCCGGGCGGTGGCTCGCCGCGGCCGGTGTCGCCCGGGTCACGGCTGCCGGTCAGGTCGCGGCGGGTGCGTGGCTGGTCGGGCGGGCCGGGGCGAACACCGGGTGGAGTCGCCCAGGGCCGGCGCGGCCGGGTCGCCGGACCGGCGGGGAAGAGCCGGTCGTCGTGGCCGAACAGGGGCTGTTCCGGAGCGGCTGCCGGCTCCGCCCGGGACTCGGCCGCGCGGGGTGCGGACGGGTTCGGGGCGGATCCACCGGCGTCCGGCTGATCGGCGTCGGGCGGGAGCGGGTCGGGGCGGGGGCCGGCCCATGGAGGGGGTGGGTCGTCGGTCATCGGGTCGTCGCCTCATCCGGCCGGTCGGAGGGTTCGGGCGTCGCACTGGTTCTTCAGCTCGGTTTCCGAGAGGTCGCTGAACTGGTTGGAGCACCAGTCGAGCACCGACTGCCGGTCGGGGAAGTCACCGGTGGCGAAGGTGACCCAGAGCGGCTGGCCGTTGATCAGCTGCCGTTTGCCGTAGTCGGTGCTCTTGAGCAGGATCACCGGGTGTTCGGCGTCGCCGTGCTCGGCACGGAGCTGCTCGTGTTCGGTGAGGATGTCGGTGGCCTGGAAGATGTGCGAGCCGTCGGCGGCGGTCTGCAGCGGGTCCCGGATGCCGGGGTGTTTCGAGGCGATCTGGGCGACGAACTGGCCGGCCGGGACGACCGTGGCGACGTCCTCCCGGCGTTGTTCCTCCAGCCGGGCCAGCGCGGCGGCCTGCGGGTCGGCGGCTTCGGTGGACTCCGGTGTGGCCGGGCCGGGCTCGGTGGTGAAGGCCTCGGTGGGTTGCGCATCGGCCGGCAGGGTGTCGGCCGGCTGGGCGTCGTCGGGAACCGTCGGGTTCCCGGGGTCGGCGGCCTGAGTGCCGGTGCGGTCCTGGTGGCGCAGCAGCATGATGCCGCCGGCGGTTCCGGCGAGGAGCAGCAGGGCGACGGCCAGGATGATCAGCGGCAGCCGGTTGGACTTGCCGGTGACGGCCGGTTGCCAGCTCTCGGGCGCGGGTCCCGCGTACCCCGGCGGGCCGGCGAAAGCAGTGGGCGGCTCGCCGCTCCAGGCCGGTGGCCCGGTGCTCGGCGCCGCCGGCGGACCGCCCCAGGCGGGACCGCTGACCGGCCTGGTGGGCTGGTGGTCGGCCGGAGAGGGCGGGCCGGGAGCGGCGGGCTGCTGATCGAAGGTGAAGTACGAGCCGGGAACGGCGGGTGGCGGGAAGCCGGCGGGGGCGGTGGGCTCCTGGCCGGGCGGGGTGGACGAGGCGGGCGGGGTGGACGAGGCGGGCGGCGGGAAGAAGGAGGGCGGCACGGCGGGGCGGCCGGCGCCGGGTTCGCCGGGCTGGGTGAGTTCGGTGGTCTCGGTGGGTTCCGTGGGTTCCGTGGGTTCCGTGGGGAAGAGGGCGGTCGGGTCCCAGACACCGCGGGGCCGGTCGTCGTCGGTCATGGTGATCAGTCCCCGAAGACCACGACGCGGCGGCGCTGCGGGCCGGTGTCGGCGGAGGCCCGGGCGGCGACCCGCCCGGCGGGAACGGCGCGGTCGCGGCCCCACGCCTGGATCTCCGCGATCTGTTCCGGGTTGGTCCGGCTCAGCGGGTACGTGTTGGTGAACGTGTCGATCACGAAGTCGGGGCGCAGCGACTCCGGCCCGTTGAGGAACACCTGTTCGCCGACCTCGTGCAGGGCCGCCTGGATGTCGGATCCGGCGAAGCCCTCGGAGAGGCCGACGAGTTTGTCGAGCAGTTCGGCGGGTGGCTCCTGGTCGACGTAACGGCGGTAGTACATGTCGATGATCTCCTGCCGGTCGTCGCCGTCGGGCAGGTCGACGAAGAACAGTTCGTCGAAGCGGCCCTTGCGCAGCAGCTCGGGGGGTAGGGAACGGACGTCGTTGCTGGTGGCGACGACGAAGACGCGGTGCTGTGACTCCTGCAGCCAGAACAGGAACTGCCCGATGAGACGGCGGCTGACGCCGGTGCTGTCGTCCTGGCCGGCGAGTCCCTTCTCGATCTCGTCGATCCAGAGGATGCAGGGGGCGAGCCGGTCGGCGGTGTCGAGCGCCTCGCGGAGCCGGGCTTCGGACTGGCCCACGTACATCCCCATGATCGCGGCCAGGTCGAGGCGGTACAACGGCAGCTCCCACACCGTGGAGATGGCTTTCGCCGACAGGGACTTGCCGCATCCGGGGACGCCGACCAGCAACACGCCGCGCGGCGCCCGCAGCCGGGTGCCGCGCAGGTCGGCGGTCATCAGCCGTTGTTTGCGGCGCAGCCAGGCGCGCAGGCTGGTGAGCCCGCCGATCTCGGTGTCGCCGGGGCCGAGCCGGACCCGTTCCAGGCCGGCGAGGGCGCCGAAGTGTTTGTCCTTGAAGGCGGCGAGCCGCTGGACGTCGGCCTTCTCCACCGCACCTTTGGTGACCAGGGTGGCCATCACGTTGATCGCGGTGCCCTCGGGGACGCCGACGAGGAACTCCGCGGCGCGGCGGGCGTCCTGCTCGGACCAGTCGATGGGGACGACGCCGTGGTGGTCACGGAGGAAGTCGAAGATCGCCTCGTACATCTCGGCGGCGTCGGGCAGGTCCAGGGTGACGCTCATGCCGAGGCGTTCCAGGCCGTTCCACAGCGGGGTGTCGGTGAGGATGACGACGCTGCCGGAGTTGGCCTCGGCGAGGCGGGCGAGCTCGGCGACGTGGCGGCTGGCGGTGTTGTCGTCACTGAGGTCGTCGGGGTCGACGAAGACGACGGTGGCCTGGGCGCGGGCGCTGAACCGCTGGGCGGCGAAGTCCAGCGCGCCGGTCAGCGAGTGGTCGTCCAGGGCCGGGGTGCCGGTGCGCAGGTCGCGCAGGCCCAGCGCCCGGGTGTAGATCCAGAACGCCTGATTGGCGCGGCGCGGGTCGGTGGCGACCTGTTTGATCAGGCGCAGCGCGCGGGTCTGCTCGATACTGTGCACGCCGATCAGCGGCACCCGGGCGGACAGGTAGCTGTCCAGGTCCTTGACGACCTCGTGGTAGTTGGACATCGGTGGTCTCCCGGGCCGTTCAGTCGAGGGTCACCCGGCGCCGCGGCGCCGCGGCGGGGTCGATCGCCCATCCGGCGCCGGGGCCGGGTGCGGGCGGGCTGGTGAGGGCGGCGGTCAGCGGGTTGTCGCGGATGGTGCGCCGCCGGGCTTCGACGGCACGGTGCGGCATCCCGGCCCGGCGCATCCGGTCGACGTGCTGTTCCAGCTGGTCCTGGACACTGTGGATCCGGCTGTCGATCAGGGCGGGGAGCCGGGTGCGCAGCTCCTCGGGCAGGGCGGGCGCGGCGGCCAGCGCCCGGATCGGGGCGAGTTGCCGGCGGGCCTGGTGCAGGGCGTGGGCGGCGGTGAACTCGTCGCGGGCGGCGCTGAGTTCGCGGGACAGGGTGGCCGACCAGGTGGTGAGCCGCCGGTCCAGGGCGGCGGTGATCCGCTGGGTGAGCCGGGCCCAGCTGTCGCCGGCGAAGTGGCCGGGGTCCAGGGCGGGCAGCGTGGCGGGGTCGGCGGCCTCGCCGGCGGCCCAGCGGTCCAGAAAGCCGGCCCAGGTCTGGAAGGCTCCTCCGGTGACCCACACGGTCAGTCCCGGGCCCGGCGGTGGACCCGGTTCTCGCCGGGCGGCAGCGGATCCCAGCCGGGCAGGTCGCGGACGATGCGGCGCTGGCGGCTGGTGGCGGGCCGTCGGCCGTCGGTGCGGCGGGCCCACGGCACGTCCTCCTCGGCGCGGTCCGGGAAGGTGGCGCGGGGCGCCGGGATCTGCGGTGGGCGCCGGCCGTTGGACTCCGTCGTCATGTGTAGCTCCTGTCGGGCGTGCCGGTCTCGGTGCGGCGCCGCTCGTGGGCGGCGGTGGGGACGCCGGCGGTGGCCAGATCGGCGATGACCGCCCGGACCTCCTGCTCGCGCTGGTCGGCCTGGCGGAACGCGGTGCTCCAGTCGACGACCTCGGCGCCGGCGCCGCGCAGTTGCCGCAGCGAGTCCTGTTCGGCGCTCTGGAGCTGTTTCCGGGCGGCCTCGCGGCGCTGTTCGGCGGTCTGCGACTGCGACCACAGCACCAGTGCCCAGACACCGCCGACGATGACCGCGGCCAGCAGGAATCCGAGGTGCTGGAAGGCGCACAGGGCCAGCCCGGCGGTGACGGCGACGGGCAGGATCAGCCGGCGGGTCCAGGGGAAGTCGAAACTGGCGAGGAACGGCTGGGCGGCGCGGCGCCAGTGCGCGGCCAGGTCACGTTCCAGCTCGTCCATCGGGGTGGCGAACGATCCGGTCCAGGACGGCAGCCGGAAGACGGCGCCGGCGAGGGTGTGCGTCTGGTCGAAGACCGCCCGCACGTCGCCCGGCACGCCGCCGCGGTAGTCGCGGGTGTAGAGGGCGTGTGCCCGGTCGAACCAGGCGTGGCAGGAGGAGACCGCCATCCGCTGGGTGGCCCGGCTGACGCCGAGCTTGCCGGGGTTGAGCGCGGACTCGCTCTGGATGGTGAGGTAGTCGTGGGTCCGGTCGAGGGCGAGCAGGTCGGTGTCGAGCGCGTGGCGGGCGGCGTCGAGGTCGCCGCCGTTGTCGACCACGGCCTGGTGCTCGGCGTGCTCGCGGCGCAGCGGCAGCTCCTCGTCGTCGTAACCGCGGACCAGCTGGTCGAGGATGTCGTCGACGTGGTCCTCGACGCGGGCGGGCGGGACGTGCACCTCGCCGGCCATCGTCGCGTACGCGTCGATCAGCGAGCCGTGCGCGGCGGCCCGGGCCAGGGCCTCGTCCATCTGTGGCCACTGCGGGGAGATCGCGGCCAGCCGCGGGAACCGGTCGGCCGACGACGAGCCGACATGCCGCTCCAGCTCGGCGCGCCAGCGGTCGATCTGCGCCTGCTCCCGGCTCTCGTCGCGCAGCAGCTGGGACCGCCACTCGTCGAGGCGTTCCTGCACCATGGCGACGCCGGCCGGGCCGAAAGCGCCCTGCGAGATGCTCTCCAGCACCATCGCGAACTCGCGGCCCAGCTCCAGCGGGTCCAGAGCGATCAGATAGTGCCGCAGCCAGCGCAGCGACGCCTCGCCGCGGCCCTGCCGGCGCAGCACCAGCGCCATGAACAGCGACGTCTTGTCCGGGGACCGCTGGAACGCGACACCGAGGGCCTGATCGCAGATCTCCGGCTCGTCGGCGATCCAGGCGCGCAGCCCGACCAGCACGGGCGCCAGCCAGTACCGCGGCGTCTTGATCATGAGTTCTTCGCCGACGTCACGCATGGTGTCGTCGGAGACGATGCCGGTGTCGAAGCCCTGCAGCATGCCGGTGGCGACGTTGCGGACCACCTTGTAGTGGCCGAACTCGCTGTTGAGCCGGCCCTCCACCACACCGATGCGGGTCTCGGCCCGCTGCACGTTGGCGGTCCGGGCGGCGACCAGGACGTAGTCCTCGAAGGCGCGGGTGAGCGCCTGGAGACGGTCGTTGACCTCCTCGGCACGCCGGCTGACGCCCTCCACCCGCACGCCGACGTCGCCGACGCCCTCCTCCACCCGGAGCACGATGCGCTCCAGTTTCGCCACCTGGTCGCGCAGGTGCTGATCGTGCTGCTCCGGCATGCGGTGACCTTTCAGGCGACGACGGTGCCGTCTTTGAGGACGGGTTTGAGCTCGCCGCTCGCATAGACCTCGACGAACTCGTAGGCGCCGGACCGGACCATCATGCGGGCCCGGGCGAACGGCTCCGGCACGGTGTCGGCCGGTGCGTAGTGCTCGACGATGGACTGCCACAGGTCGAGCCGGTGGTCCACGAACGGCGGGCCGAGGTGGCAGACGGCGAACATGCCGAGCGGCACGTCGCCGAACTCGTTCGCGTACTCCGCGCGGATCCACTCGGCCAGCTGCGCCCGGGTGGCCGCGTCGAGGCCCGCGTCGAGCCGCCGGACCGCCTCGAACAGCCCGGCGTGCCGGGGCCCGCGGCTGCGCCGGACGGCCGGGCCGAACAATTGTCGATCTTTATCGGCGGCCACCGCCCGCGCCTCTATGCGCGTTTCCACACGTCGCCGGCGCTCGAATTCCATTTCGCCCCCGGGAGTGTTTCTCTCATCAGTTCCTCTTCGGTGCACGCGAGCCTAACAGCGCATTTGTCTCGGGCACCAGGTCGCCGTGTCGCGATGTTGTCGCGTACCCCGGACGGGTGCCGCCTGCTGATCTTGCCGATGCTGCCGCGACCAGCGCACATTCCGTCGTAAGGCGGAATTCCACTAAACCGGGTCGATCATGGGAACGGAAATGCTTTCTTGTCGGCCGGAGGAGAGCCGTGCGACGATGCCGCGACTGCGCCGTCTCCGCCGCGAACAGGACGGGATGAGGAATTGACGCACGACGAATCCACCGTCCGGCCGAGCGATTCTCCCCGTACGGATGAATCGCCCGAGCCGAACGCATGACCACCGTCTACGCGCTGTTCACCGGCATCGACGCGTACCAGGCGGCGCCCCGCCTGGGCGGCTGCGTCAACGACGTCACCGCCGCCCAGGCGTACCTGGAGTCCCGCGCCGGCGGCGCCCTGCGGCCGCTGGCGCTGCACGACGGCAAGGCCACCCGCGACGCGATGATCGACGGCGTCCGGCACCATCTCGGCCGGGCCCGGACCGGCGACACCGCCCTGTTCTGGTACGCCGGGCACGGCTCCCAGGCGCCCCTGCCGCCGGAGCTGTCCCACCTGGAGCCGAGCGGCCGCATGCAGACCCTGATCTGCGCCGACTCCCGGCTCGGCGACGTCCCCGACCTCTACGACAAGGAACTGTCGGTGCTGCTCGGCCGGGTCGCCGCGACCGGCTGCCGGGTGGTCACCGTGCTGGACTGCTGTCATGCCGCCGGCGCCGTCCGCGGTGAGATCCCGGAACCCGCCGGCCGGGACCGGTGGGCGCCGCCGGCCGCCGCCGCGCCCCGCCCCGAACTGCTGATCCCGGAGCTGCGGTCCGGGTGGGCGGCACTGCCGGACCACAGCCGGCTCACCGGGCTGGCCGCCTGCCGCAGCGATCAGCGGGCCCGGGAACGGCCGCTCGGCGGGCGGCCGCACGGCGTGTTCAGCTGGGCGCTGCTCGGGGCGCTGAACCAGCTGGGACCGGCCGCCACCTACCGGGAGCTGCTGGCTGCGGCCCGCTGCCAGGTGGAGAACCTGGTGTACGAGCAGACACCCCAGCTGATCGGCGACGACCCGGCGGACCGGGTGTTCCTGGGCGGCGTGCTGCGTACCCCCGCCTCGGGCATCACCCTGCGCCACCACCGCGGACAGTGGGAGATCGACGCCGGCCTGTGCCACGGGGTGCCGTCGCCCGGCGCAGTCCGGGTGGCGGTCGCCGGACCGGGACCGCAACGCCCCGCCCGGGTGGTGGAGGTGCTGACCGGCCGGTCGATCGTGGAACCGGTGGGCTGGGCGCCCGACCCGGCCGTGCAGTACCCGGTGGTGTTCACCGCCCTGCCACGCCCGGCGCTGACCGTCGCGCTCGGTGACCGCAACCGGGACCTGCTGCACGACCGGCTGGCCGGCTCGCCGTGGCTGCGCCTGCCGGAGACCGGCGAGCCGGCCGTGCCCGACCTGCGCCTGGACCTACCCGCGCCGGGCCGCGCCCGGATCCTCGGCTCCGACCACCTGCCGGTCACCGGCGACCTGGCCGCCGCCGACGACGAGGCCGCGGCGACGCTGGCGATCCGCGGCGGCGAGCACATCGCCCGCTGGCGGCACATCCGCACGCTCGCCAACCCGGTGTCGCCGCTGGCCGGCCTGATCCGGCTGGAGATCGTCGCCGCGCACCCCGGCGAACGGATCATGCCGCCGGACCGGCCCGCGCTGCAACCGGACGACGACGGCCTGATCCGGCTCGCCTACCGGCCGGGGCCCGGCGGCCCGGTGGCGCCGGAGGTGTTCCTGCGCCTGCACAACACCGGCGACCTGCCGCTCTACTGCGCGCTGCTGGATCTCACCGGCCGGTACCGGATCCACGCCCGGCTGATGCCCGGCGCGTTCGTCGGGCCACGGCACCGCACCGCGGTGGCCGACGGCCGCCGGATCGCCTTCACCCTGCCGGCCGGCCGGCCGCCGGAGCCGGGCGCGCACATCCACGACTGGCTGAAACTGATCGTGGCCACCGACGAGTTCGCGTCAACGCCGTTCGAGCAGCCCACTCTGGACGAAGCCCTGGTCCAGCCCCGCACGTCGACCCGCGACGCGGGCCCGGACGGCCACGAGTGGGCGACCGCGACCCTCGGCGTGCTGACCACGGTGCCCCGATGACCGATCTCGACGAGGAGATCGAGCGGCTGACGACGGCGCTCGCCACCGACCCGGTCTCCAGGGCCGCGTTCACCCATCAGGGCCGCTGACCGCCGGCACCGCGGCCGGAGGGCGGACGGGTGGGGCGTACGCCGGTAGGGTGCGCCGGGTGGCGCTCGGGTCGGACTTCCGCAGACTCTGGTTGGCGTACGCGGCGAGCGAGGCCGGAACCGGCATCGGCTTCGGGGCGATCCCCCTGGTCGCGATCCTGGTCCTGGACGCGCCGGCCTGGCAGGTGTCGATGCTGGCGACCGTCTCAGGGCTGGCCGCCGCAGCGATCGCGGTGCCGGCCGGGCCGTGGGTGGAGTTCCGGCACAAACGCCCGGTCATGGTCGGCGCCGACCTGGTACGGGCGTTCGCGCTGCTCAGCGTGCCGCTGGCGCTGTGGCTGGAGGTGCTCGGCTACGGCCAGCTGATCGCGGTGGCGACCGTGCAGACGACCGCGGCGATCGTGTTCGCCGCCGCCGGCGGAGCCCACCTCAAAGCTCTGGTTCCCGCCGCCGACCGGCCGGCGGCGATGGGGAGGATGGAGGCGACGTTCTGGACCGCTTACAGCGCCGGGCCACCCCTCGGCGGGGCGCTGACCTCCTGGGTGGGCGTGACCTGGACGATCGCCGTGGACGCGCTGAGTTTCCTGCTCTCGGCCGCGGGCGTCCGCCGGCTGCGCAGCCCCGAACCGCCCCCACCGGTCCGGGCGCCCACCGGCGACCGGTGGACCGAAATCGCCGCCGGATGGCGGTACGTGTTCGCCCACCGCGACCTGCGCGCCATGTTCCTCAACGCGCAACTGTTCGGCTCCGGCATCATGGCGTCGTCGCCGCTGCTGGCCGTCCTCATGCTCGACGAACTCTCTTTCCCCGCCTGGCAGTACGGCCTCGCCTGGGGCCTGCCCTGCCTCGGCGGCGTCCTCGGCGCCCTGACCTTGGCCCCACTGACCAGACGGTACGGCCAGCGCCGCGTCCTGCTCGTCTTCGGCGTGTGGCGGGCGGTGTGGCTGTGCGCCCTCGCCGTCACCCCCGCCGGTCTCCCCGGCCTGATCCTGGTCGTCGTCGTCGAGTTCTTCGCCCTGTACGGCACCGGTGTGTTCAACCCGGCGTTCGCCGCGTACCGCCTGGAACAGACCGAGGACCGCTACCTGGCCCGCGTCATCTCCGCCTGGAGCATCTCGTCCCGCGTCTGCCAGCCGATCGGCATCGCCCTCGGCGGCGTGCTCGCCGCCCTCACCGACGTCCGCACGGCACTGGCCTTCTGCGGCGTCGCCGTCCTGGCCAGCTGTCTCCTGCTCCCCTGGCGCCCCGCCCCGGTCACCATCCCGGCCCATCCTCCGCAGTGACCTCCACCTGCAGCTTCAGCGCGTCATAGGCGTAATCCCACCCGGGTCTCTTCTCATACTGGTCTCGCAGGCCGAACGCGGGATCGGCACACGTCGCGGCAAGCCGGTCCCGGATCCGCGCGGCCAGGTACGGCTCCCGGCGTGCGATCTCCACCAGGGCCTCCCCCACGGTACGGCGGACGTCGTTGTCCGGATCGCGGAAAAGGCCGATCAGTGAGTCGAGGACGTCCGCCGCGGGAACAGCCCGGCCCAGGCATCTCGCGGCGGCGCACCGCAGGATCCAGTTGGCGCTTTCGGTGATCAATCTCTTCACGATGGCGATCACCGCCGCAGGTGGCTCCGGCAGGGTCACCAGGCCTGCCAGCACGGCCTCGCGCACCTCGGCGTCATCGCTCTGCTCGGCCAACTCAATCGCGGCGGACACCACGGCCGCGGAAAGCCTGCCACCCACCCCCAGGGCTTGAACCGCCGCCGCACGCACCCGGGGGTGGTCTGTGCCGGTCGTCAGGCGCGCCAGGGTATCCGCCGTGCGGTCCGGGATCGCCACGCCAGCGGCGAACGATGCGACCACCGACGTCCGCATGGCGGCATCCTCGTCACTGGACACGAACTGAAGTGCCGCAGCGAGCGCCGCACCGGTGAGCCCTCCTCGTCTCCGGGCCAAGGCCTCGAACGCCGCAACCCGGACCTGGACATCGTCGTCACCGTTCACCACCCGGCTCAGCACAACGGCAGCCGGCTCGGAGATCGGAGCGATGTTGTACTGGAGCGCACCGGCCACCCGAGCCCGAAGAAGAGGGTCGTCGTCGCTAGCCACCAGCCCTGCCAGCGCGGCGTAATCTTGCTCGGAGAAGGGCCATCTATAGGTGATCGTCTCCACCAAACGGATGCGCATGTCGACGTCCTCCCCGATCACCACCAGCGAGAGCGCGATCGACTTCACGGATTCATCGGCCTCGTCCATGTAGGTGAAGAGCTCCGCCGGGTCGGCTCCGGCTACCGGACCGCTCTCCTGGAACCGCGTCAGCTCGGCGACGAGCAGATCCGTATGTCCGCTGTTCACAGTGAGGGACGCCAATGCGCGCCCACGCACCTTCGGATCCTTACACTCGGTCGCCAGTCGGCGGATCGCCGCCTCGGCCGACTCTGAGGCTCCCCGGAAAGCGTGCAGCGCATCCATGGCCCGGAGCCGGGCTTCCGACTCCGGGTTACCTGTCGCCTCCGCGACCAGCAGAGAGATCACCGGCTCGGTGGCCGTGTCCTCACTCGCCAGGTCATACATCGCCGAGAACAGGGCGTCGTGATGCTCCGGTGCCAGCACCGTACGAACCACGGCAAGCTTCGTGGCCTCGGTGAAGAGATCGTTGTGGACCGCGAACCTCACCGCCCGGTGCCAGACGTTCTCATCGCTCACGTAGTCCAGAGTCCTCAGGACAGCGACCGTCACCGCCTCGCACGAGGAGAGGCTCAGCGGCAACGCCTCCACAGCCGCCATCCTCAGCGTGGGATCATTGCTGTCGACGATCTCAAGCAGAGCCGACACGGTGTGGGGCCCCGGCTCCCCGATCGGCTCCGAAATCTTGACCAGATCGCTGAACGGCAGCACCTCGGCGCCGGAGATCCCCGGCGCGCGAGCGTCCAGCGCCGCCAGCAGACGTCTTCCGGCCTCGGTCCCGGCCAGCCCGGTGATGCGCTGGATCAGCGCCTCCCGATAGGCGCTGAAACGGCAGCGGCTCGTCTCCGGCGCCAGGAATTCGTCGATCGCCGCCTCGACGACGTCGTTGATGATGCCGGCGGCGAGCGGTGGATTGTCGGCGAGGACCCGCAGCATGAACAGGAAGTCGCGACCGAGGATCTCCTCGTACGGGCTGGGGTTTCCGGTGGCCGGCCAGATCGCCTGCGTGACCACGTTCTCGATCTGCCCGTACTGGGTCGAACCGATCAACCCGAGCGCCAGCAGGATCGGCTCCTCGTACCGCGGATCGTGCAGGTGCCGCCGGATCGTCGCGAGCCGGTCCGCTTCCGAGCCGAACCGCGCGATCGCCTGCCCGGTGTAGAACTCCTCGAACGTCAGATGCGCGAACCCGTACCGTCCCGGCGCTCTCTCCACCAGCAGGCCCGTGTGGTAGTCCGCCTTCTCGACGAACTCGGTGACCGCGATCCCGGCGTCGCTGCTCATCGGGTCCGCGCTGCGCAGCACCTCCGGATCCCACGGCCGGCCCTCGTGCCGGGCCCACAGCGGCCCCAGCACCGACAGCAGCTCGACCTTGCCGGCCGCGCCTTCGGGATGGTTCGCGTGCAGCCACTGCCCGAGCGCGCTCAGCCACTCCTGGAGGATCCGCTCGTCCGGCAGGTCCGCTTTGGCGACACCCTGGGCGTTGCGCCAGGTATGGCCGAGCGCGCTGCACACCTCCACGTACGCCTCGATCCGCCGGTGCGGCAGGCGGCCACTGGCCCGGTGCACCAGCACGAGCGCCGTCAGCAGCAGAGGATTCGCCGCGAGCCGCCGTACCCCCGGATTGGTCTGCAAGGCCTCGCCGATGGCCGCCGCCTCGTCGGCGGCGGCCCGGTTGATCGCCGCCTCGCCCTTCTCGGACGTCTCGGCCCGTTCGACCTCGCGGCAGTACACGTCGAGGAACCGGGTGATCGCCTCGTCGTCCATGTCCCGCAGCCGCACGGCCTGAAACGGCTCGGGCAGCGGCGCCGCCTGGTAGCCGGCGATCCGGCTGGTCACCACGAACCGGTTGCCGTAGCGGGCGTACGCGTTGACGAAGCGCACCACCGCCCCGACCACACCGCGCCGCAGATCGGCGGAGGCCACCTCGTCGAGCCCGTCGAGCAGCACCACGCAACGGCCCGCCTCCAGTTCACCGCGCAGCAGGTCGGCCCCGTTGACGGCCTGGCATTCCATCCGGCGCAGGTACGCCGGCAGGAAGTCGCTGATCCCGGTGCCGGGATAGCCGTGCTGCGCGTACTCACTGATCCGGAAGTAGATCGGGAACCGGCCCGGCTCGCCCTCGCGCAGCGCCCGGGCGTTGGTGAGGGCCAGATAGTGCAGCAGGGTGGTCTTGCCGCTGCCCGGATCGCCGAGGACCAGCACGTGCGCGGTGTCCCGGATGACGTCGAGCACCGGCAGCACCTGATCGGCGGAGCCGTCCCGGTCGGCGGCGAACTTGCGGCCGTACCGGATCTGCAGCTGATCGAGCGCCGCCTCGAAGCGGGTGCTGTCGAGTTCCCCGGCGTCGAGACGGGCGGCGAGTCTGGCCCGTTCCTGCTCGAACCAGTCGCGGGCCCGATCGCCGGGGTTCCGGTCACGTTCGGCCTGCAGGCCGACGAAAACTTCAGCGAGGCGCAGCGGCACGGTCTTGTTGCGGACCATCCCGGCGGTCCTCAGATAGCGGGACTGGTCGATGATCCAGCTCAGATAGTGCGACCGGTCGTCGGCTCCGGCGGCTCCGGCGCCCAGATGCCGGGCCAGCCGGGTCGCGGCGATCGCGGTGTCCGCCGCGTCGGAACGGCCCAGGAACTCCCGCAGCGCCTGCTCCGACCGGATCTCGTCGGCGAGGCTCTCCAGCAGCACCGCGAACACCGGCCGCAACGCGGTGACCCGGTCGAACCGCGCGTCCGCGGACCGCCACTTGCCCAGCGAGTCGACGGCCGCCCCGGCCAGGGTCACGGCCGAGGCGTCCACTCCCGGGATCAGCACCTTGGCCAGCTCCGCCGCGCCCTCGTGCTCCCAGAACCCGGCGTTGATGTCGAAGTCGGAGAACCGGTGGTCGGTCTTGCGCTCCACCTCGGCGAACGCCCGGCCCAGCGCCGCCGCCAGAGCCTTCCGCTCGGCCGCCGAACCGATCCGCGCGGCGGCGCCCTTCAGCGACGTCTTCGTGAGTTCCTTACCAGCCTGGACCAGGATCGCCTTGGCGGCGACCATCAGCATCGATGCGGGCTCCACCCGCTCCATTATGGTCAGCGGCGCGACCCTGTCACATGCAGCGACGGGCATCGATCAGCCGGGCTCCTGGTGGGTACGGGACACACCGACTGCCTCACGGGCGGCCCACGTCCGCGCGGGCAGCCACGTAGACGACATCCGGCCCGCCCCGCGGCACCGGGATCCGGACCGTACGCACCGGCCCCACCAGCCGGCGGAGAGTCTCCGCGAAGCCCGGCTCCGGGGAGGCGCTCCACACCGCCAGCACCCCGCCCGGCCGCAGATGCTCACGCAGCATCGCCAGTCCCGCCGGCCGGTACAGCCCGGTGTTGTGGTCGAACACCGTCCAGCCCGGGCCGTTGTCCACGTCCAGGCAGATCGCGTCGAACCGGTCGCTGACCCCGGTGCACCAGGCCGCCAGGTCGGCGACCACCACCCGTACCCGCGGATCGTCCAGGGCTCCCTCGCTGAACGGCCGCAGCACCCCGCGATGCCAGTCGACGACCGCCGGCTCGATCTCCACCACGATGATCTCGCCGGCGTCCGAGCGGACCGCCTCCGCCAGCGAGAACCCGACACCCAGGCCCCCGATCAGCAGACGCGGCCGCTCTCGCCGGCACGCGGCCACCGCGGCCCGGATCAGCATCCGCTCCGACTCGCCGGACCGCGTGTCCATCAGGAAGACACCGTTGCTGATCAGCTCGAAATGACCGTCCCGGCGCCGCAGAACCAGCTCACCGCGTTCGGTGAGGACCCGTTCCTCCATGGCTTCCTCGTCGGCTTCGTCGTCGGCTTCTCCTCGTCGGCGGCAAGCGTACGCAGCCGATGGACTTCCGTCGATGAGCTACGGTGACCGGCTGTGACCTCCGACGACGGCATGACGCTTCCCGATCACTGCGTACGGGCCCTCGACAAAGCCCGCCGCAACGGCCTCGACGTCACCGGGACGCTGGCCGCCGCCCACACCCGCGACGGCGGCGCCGAGCTCTACCTGCTCGTCTACCCCGACCGTCTGGAACTCGCCAGCACCGGGAACCTGATGCGCACCGGCGCCGGCCGCGAACGCATCCCCCTCACCGACATCACCTCGGTGACCGCCCGTGATCGGCTGTTCCGTTCCTCCCTGGAGATCGGCGTCGGCGGCCACATGGTCTCCTTCACCACCGACCGCCCCACCGCCGCCTACCTGGCCGACCTCATCGACCGGCGCCGCACCGCAGCCCCCGACACCTCCGCTCTGCTGCACAAACTCGCCGAACTGCACGCCGCCGGCCTGCTGACCGACGCCGAGTACGCCGCCAAACGCGCCACCATCCTCGACCGCTGACCGCGCCCGCCCACACCGGAACGCGGCCGCCGCAGCGGGAACCGCCGACGACAGCGGGTCAGCTGTCGTAACTTGAGGCGCCGACCGTGAGCAGGGGGCGCGACGGCCGGTAGGCGACGCTCGGGATCGACAGCGCGTGCTCGACGGTGACGTTCCGGTCCGGGCGGGCGAGCGGGGCCAGGGCGGCCAGCAGGATCAGGGCCGCGAACGGCAGGAAGTCGATGTCGATGAGGGCGGTGGCGATACCGGCGCCGAACAGCAGCGGGCTCCAGACCGGAGCCTGCCGCGCCGCCACCAGCAGGCCGAGCAGGATCGACATGCCGAGCGAGAACAGCAGCGGGCCGGCGATCGCGAACGGGGTGGGCAGCGGCGCCCGCAGAGCCGGGGACAGGACGTCGATGACGGTCCAGAGGAAGCACGCGGCGCCGGAGATCGTCGCGGCCAGGCCGGTGGCGGCCACGTGACGGCCGCGACGTGGGACGTACGCGTGGACCGCGGCGGCCAGCGCCACGAACATCAGCAGCGCCCCGGCGAAGACCAGGTGCCCCAGGGGCTGGGCGGGGCCTGGGCCGGACACGCCATCCGCTCCGTCGAACAGCCGGAACAGGCTGTAGGCCAGCAGCAGCAAGGGTGCGGCCGGCGCCGCGCGGCGCACCGTGACGCTCTTCGATGGCATGCGCTGACGATAGGACGGATCGGGCGGTCGCAGGGTCCGGTACTTTCCCTCCCGCGTCCCCTAGTTCACCCACCACAACCCCTAAGGCATCCTAGGAACCTACCCTGAAAGCAGGGGGCCTTTCATCACGATCGATATTCCTAGTAACCAGATAGGAATGCTATGCTCGCCGCTCCGGTACGCCGGATGACAGCCCTTCCGTCCCGCAACAGGTAGTCCGGCGAGGCGGTAGGACCGGCGTTCGGCGAGGCGCACGGACAGCGGTCCCCAACCGGGCGGGCCGGCGTGCGGCGAGGACACCGAGCTGGCGGGGCGGCAGGGCGGCGAGGACACCGAGCTGGCGGCCTGACAGGGCGGCATGCGGCAATTCTGGCGGGCTGGCGGGCTGGCGGGCTGGCGGGCTGGCGGGCTGGCGGGCTGGCGGGCTGGCGGGCTGGCGGGCTGGCGGGCTGGC
>NZ_BOMZ01000040.1 GCF_016862455.1 Actinoplanes utahensis | reverse complement strand
GGCGGGCTGGCGGGCTGGCGGGCTGGCGGGCTGGCGGGCTGGCGGGCTGGCGGGCTGGCGGGCTGGCGGGCTGGCGGGCTGGCGGGCCGATGGTGGGGCCGGGCGGGTCGGAGTCCGGGTATGTGCGGGGCGGGATCTGGGCTGGGATGGGTACGGGGCGGGACTGCTCCGGGTCGAACGGAGAGTTGAGGCGGGCATGGGGATCCTGAACGAGCGGGCGGCCGAGGAGTTCATCGCGGCGGGCGCGTTCACGCCGGGGGTGCCCGGCTTCGTGGGAATCGCGGTCGATCTGCTGGTGGATCCGGCCTGTGCGCCCGCCGGGCGGCGGCCGTTGCGGCACGGATTCCTGGACACCCGGTCGCCGCGGATCCTGGTGGTGAGCGGGCCGCCGTCGCCGGGGCTGGAGGTGGCGTTACGGCGGATGGGCGACGACCTGGCCGCGTCGGGCCGGATCGTCGAGCAGCATCGGCTCACCGTGGTTCCGCAGGCCACCGGGACGGTGCACCCGCAGGCGCCGGTGTCGGCGATCGGTACGGCCACTGCCGGCATCCGGGTGGGCCTGGAGGCCGGGCTCGACGACGACGGGCCGCTCGGGCTTCCCCGGCGCTGGTGGCTCGCGCACATGCTCACGCCGGTGCTCGCGGCCGCGTTCGCGAACTCGCCGCTGCGGCACGGGCGCCCGACCGGTTGGCGCAGCGTACGGCAGGCACTCCGCCGGGATCTGGCGACGGCTCACGCGGTCGAGGATCCGCGGGCGGCCTGGACGGCGTACGTGATGGACACCCCCGGCAGCACCGGCGCCTCGCCGCGGCAGCGGATCCGCACCGCCGGCCAGATCACCCGCGCCGAACTCGAACGGCACCTGGCCGGTCTGCGCCCGCCGGTGGCCGCCCGCGGCCATCTGGAACTCGACGTCGCCGACCGTCAGCCCGGCAACGACTGGCGGATCCCGGCCACGGTCGCCGCGGTGCTCCTCGACGACCCGCGCGCCGCCGAGGAGGCGGAGGCGGCCACCGACCGTCTCACCGGCGAACCGGCGCTGTGGGAACGCGCGGCCCGGGACGCGCTCACCGACCCGGTGCTGGCCGCGGCGGCGCGGGACTGCTTCCTGGCCGCTTACGGCGCCCTCGCCCGCCAGGGCGTCTCCCGCGAGTTGCGCGACGCGGTGGCTGACTTCACCGAGCGGTACGTGTACCGCGGTCGCTGCCCCGCCGACGACATCCTGGACCGCGCCACCGCCCACCAATAACCACCCACATCACCTGCCACCGCACTCCCCCGATCGCCGCACCCTACGGATCGTCGGCGCCCACGACAGCCGGCCGGCCGTGGAGTGCTGTCATCACCCGGCTGGTCGTGGAGTGCTGTCATACAGCAGGCGAGACAGCACCCAAGACCAGCCGGATAGACCATCCGCCCAGCGCCCGCCTCGCGGTCTCGCGGTCTCGCGGTCTCGCGGTCTCGCGGTCTCGCGGTCTCGCGGGCTGGCCGGGCTGGCCGGGCTGGCCGGGCTGGCCGGGCTGGCCGGGCTGGCGTTTACAAACCTCGCGCCGCGATCTTGGACGATTTGCCATCGAATTCGGTGGTCTATCGTCCAAGATCGGGACGGCGTGACGTCCGGCGCCTCGGCAACAGAGCAGAAGACTCGAACGACGAGGTGGATCGATCAAGATCGCCGCACGGCGCCCGGGGACGAGCCCTCCTTCTGCGGGCGTGACGGAGAAGGCCTGGCGAACCGGGGAGAAGACCCACCGGCCCGCTCCCATCTCATACGTGACGTTGAAAAGGAGGGGACCATACGTCGCCAGTAGGCGGACGAGGTTTCCTTTCACCGCGCTCGGTCGAGATCTTGGGAGCTTGTGGCGGCGCGGCGGGCGCAAGCCTCCAAGATCGACACGATGGAGACGAGAGGGCGAGCAGGGTCACTGCCATCTCGGAGTCGGCGAGACAGGCCTGACAGCCAGCCGGACGGAACCCGGCGCCGGGCTGCGGGCCCGTCAACAGACAGTCCCGAACGGCACAGACGACGGCCGGCCGGGAGATGAATCGCCACCAAGACCGGGCCGGACGAACGCACAGGCCAGCGCGCGAGCCGCGGGCGAACGCACAGGCCAGCGCGCGAGCCGCGGGCGAACGCACAGGCCAGCGCGCAAGCCGCGCGCGAACGGGGCAACTGTACGGCGCGGAGGCGTACGCGCGATCGAACCGCGAGGTGAAGGCGAGCCGCAGGACGGGGAGCCGCCGGGCCGATCGAGCGGCACGGCCGCAGCGCGCGGTGCGAGCCGGCCACAGCGCGCGGCGATCAAGCGGCAGCGGAACGGGCCGGCACAAGCCGATCAAACGGCGGCGGAACGCGTCGGTGCGGGCGATCAAGCGGCAGCGGAACGCGCCGGCACAAGCCGATCAAGCGGCGGCGGAACGCGCCGGCGCGGCCGGCAGCGACCGGGCCGGGGCGGCCGGGCGCGAGGCGTGCGTGGCGTGGAACGGGGTGGGATGCGCCGCGGACGCGGGATGCGCCGCGGGCCCGGGGAGGGCGCGGGTCGCTTCGGTGGCGAAGAGTTGTGCGGCGGCGATCGCGGACAGGACCGTGGCGTGGCGTTCGCCCGGTTGGACGCGGCGGGCGGCGGCGAGGCGCTCGCGGGCCTGCAGCATCCGTTCGATGCAGTCGTCGAGCAGCCTGAGCATGTCGTCGTGCACGTGGGTCCCTCCAGCTTCGCGAGGTGAAGAGGTCGGATGAGTGGCATCCAGCGTAGGGCGCGGAACGCCCCGAAAGGGCACACTCCGGTTACCAACTGTCGAGGGGTTGTTTACGGCGGGTTTCTCGAGAATCGGCCCACGCCCTGCTCCTCAACACCACAGAATCAACTTGAGCTGGTCTTTCAACTAGGAGGTTGACAGTCCGGCGCGACGGGTCTACGTTGGCTTTAAACCAAGAGGTTGAAATGAGGTACGGATGTCAGCCGACACGATGTCGAAGGTCTTCGCCGCTCTCGCCGATCCGACGCGGCTCGACATGGTGGACCGGCTGGCCGGCGGGGACGCGACGGTCAATCAGATCGCCGAGCCCTATCAGATGTCACTGCAGGCGGTCTACAAGCATCTGCGCGTGCTGGAGGACGCCGGCCTGGTGAGCCGCCCGCCGGGACCGCAGCCACGCGTGGTGCGCCTGGAGACGGAGGCGTTCGACCGGATGGACGCGTGGATCGAGGGTTACCGCCGGCGGGCCGAGGAGCGTTACAGCCGCCTCGACCGGGTGCTGGCGCGCATCGACGAGAAGGACCGACCGACGAGAGGGGAAAAGTCATGAGCACGATCACCGAGGCACGCATCGAGGCCGACCCGAAACTGCCGATCATTCGACTGACCAGGGATTTCGCCGCCACTCCGGAGCAGTTGCTCCGGGCGCACACCGACCCGGAGCTGTTCGCGCTCTGGGTCGGGCCGGACTCGCTCACCAACGAGATCGACTACTGGGACGCGCGGGACGGCGGCAGCTGGCGGTACGTGTCGCGCCGTGGCGACGAGGAGTACGCGTTCCGCGGCTGCTTCCACCGGGTCGGGCCGGACCGGATCGTGCAGACGTTCACGTTCGAGGGCCAGCCGGACGGGGTCGCGCTGGAGACACTGTGGTTCGAGGACCTCGGGGACGGCCGGACCCGGCTGCACGCCCAGTCGCTGGTGGACAGTTTCGAGGGCCGGGACGCCTGGCTTCAGAGTGGCATGGAGGTCGGCGTCAACGAGGGGTACGCCCGGCTGGAGAAGCTGGCGGCCGAGGGCCGGATCTGAGCGTGCCGGTCCTGTGCCTCGTGCCGGGCCAGGACCGCCCGCACGTCGAGCAGCCGGTCGGCCTGTTCCCGGAGTCCGGGGTCGCGGCCCCAGGCGGGTGCGGTGCGCAGCCGGCCGAGATCCCCGTCCACGTCACGCACGGTGATGCGGAGCGGGTTCGGCGCCGGATCGACGCGCTGGTTCAGGTACCCGAGGATGCGGCGGAGCACGATTTCTCCCTGTGACGGCGCTGGCGCACTTCATACCCGATCAGCGCCGGATGACACGAGCCGGCCGCCGGGGATACACAGGATCGTTATGACGGGCGGACGGACCTCGATGGATCATCGAGCCCGTCCGCCCGTACACCTCAATCGGTCTTGACGGTGAAGAGCTGGTCGAAGACCGCTTCCCGATCGAAGGCCAAGGCGTGCGCCCGCGCCCGGATCTCGAGGTCACGCCGTTGTTCGGCGGACATGTCGAGGACCACCCGGTCGACCGCGCCGGCGATGGCCTGCACGTCACCGGCCTCGACGATCACCGCGGTGCCGCCGACCGCCTCGCCGACGCCGCCGGTCGTGGTGGTGATGATCGGGCCGCCGCCGGCGAGGGCCTTCTCGGCCAGGGCGATGCCGAACGTCTCGACGAAGTCCGGCTCCGGCTTGGTGGGCAGCGCGTACGCCGCGCACCCGGCCATCAGCAGCGGTTTCTCGTCGTCGTCCACGTCGGTCAGGAAGATGATCCGGTCGTCGTCCCTCGCCATCGCCCGCACGTGCTCGAGCGCCGGCCCGGTCCCCGCGACGACCAGTTTCACGTCGTCCCGGCACCGCATCTGGCCGTACGCGGCGACCAGGTCGTAGACGCCCTTGGCGCGGGCCACCCGGGACAGGAACAGGATGTATCCGTCCCTCTTCAGGCCGCGACGGGCCAGAGCCGCGTCCACGGCGGCGGGCTCGAGATCCAGGAACGCCGACGCGTCGATCGGCGGGTAACTCACCGTGACCCGGGACCGGCACTGGTCGGCGAACGTGGTGCCGCAGTGCGCGTCCACCTCTTGCGCGGAGGCGATGATCTCGTCGCGGGTGTACTCGGAGACCGCCACCACCTCGTCGCTGGCCAGGAACGTGGTGAGCAGCACGGTCGCCGCCCCGAACCGTCCCTCGCGCAGGCAGGACCGGATGACGTTGGTGACGTCGGAGCCGACCGCCTTGGCGATGGTGTGCACGTCCGGGGCGAACCCGGCGGCGCGGGCGGCGGTGACCGCGTCGTTGATCACCTGGGTGTGCGGCACCAGGTACATCGACAGGCAGACCGTGGGCACCGGCTCGCTGAGCAGCTCGACCAGCCGGCCGGTGAGCCCGGCCAGGTGCCGGCCGTCCGGGACCCGGTAGTCGCCGACCGCCTCGGGCCGTTCGACGGTGATGCCGGGGCTGTACGGCAGAAGCCGGTCCAGGGGTTTGAGCGGCAGGCCGGCCGCCTGGAGCGCCGGTACCGGCCAGGTGAGCAGCCGGACGTCGTCGAAGCCGCGGGTGAGCGCGACTTCGGCGAGGTTGCGGGCCTCCCCGGAGTGTCCGCAGATGACCGGGTCCGCGCGGACCGCGATGACGAGTCGGCGGGTGGGTCGGCTCATCGTGTTTCCTTAGGGTGGGAATCGGAGAGGGATGGCGGCCGGATCCCGTGTCCCCAGGTGGAGGGTTCGGGGCCGAGCCGCAGGTGCAGCCGTCCGCCGTGATGGACGTCGGCGGCTGACAGGTGGGTGCCGTGCAGGGGCCTCCCGTTGAGGGTCGCGGATTGCACGTACTGGGGCGCCGGGTCGCGGTCCACGCCGTCGACGCCGATCGGGCCGTCCCGGTGGCCGCTGGTCTCGATGACGAACTCGCCGCCCTCGACCCGCAACGCGGCCCGTTCGAAGGCGGGCGTGTTGACCAGGAACAGGTTCTGGCCGGCGACCGGGAACAGCCCGAGGGAGGCCCAGACGTACCAGGCGCTCAGGCCGCCGGAGTCGTCGTTGCCGGGCAGCCCGCCGGGGCCGGTGCCGAACTGCCAGGTCAGCGCCGAGTTGATCACTTCGGCGGTACGGTCCGGGCGGCCCGCGTAATGGTAGGCCCAGGGCACTTCCATGTCGGGTTCGTTGTTGAGGCCCTCGAACCGGTTCAGGGCGTAGCCGGCGGCCATCTCGGCCGGGTCGGGGCAGCGGCCGGGCTGCCGCACCGGGGCGGCGCCGTAGCCGAAGAACCGGTCCAGCATCGCCACGAACGCCCGGTCGCCGCCGGCCAGCTCGATCCGGCCGCGCATGTCGTGCAGCAGCCGGAACGAGTAGTTCCACTTGCCGCCCTCGTAGAACTCCGAGTCGCGCAGCAGGCCGGTGGCCGGGTCGAAGGCGTTCACCCAGTCCCGGCTGCGCCGGTCCAGGTCGTCGGCGAGGCGGTGGTCGCCCAGGGCGCGGGCGACGGTGGCGGTGCAGTGGTGGGCGTACGACAGGTCGAGGGTGTGCGTGATCGGGTGCACCACGCCGTGCTCCCAGAAGTCCTCGCCGTACAAGCGCCGCAGGTCGTCGACCATGTGCACGAGCGCCCAGGTCCAGTCGATGCCGGGCCGGTTCAGCGCGTGCGCGTCCGCCAGGGCGGTGTGCGCGAGGGCGCTGGCCTGGCGGAAGAACCGGTCGGCGCCGCGGGCCATCCGGTAGCCGATCGGAAAGTTGCCCTCCTCCTCGCACACCCGGATCAGTGATTCGAGCAGGGCGCCGTAGCGGTCCGGGGCGATCGCGGACAGCAGCGGCATCTGCGTCTTGTAGATGTCCCACATGGTGCAGATGTCGAAGGCGTACGGGCCGGGGCCGGGCCAGTTCGGGCTCTCGTCGTCGGCGATGCACGGCTTGATCAGCGAGTGGTACAGGGCGGTCGCCATCACCGTGCGGCGGGCCGGGGTGCCGCCGTCGACCTGGACCCGGCCGAGGTGGTCGCGCCAGCTCGCCCGGGTGCGGGCGCGGACCGCCTCGAACGCGGGCGTCCCGGTGCCGCATGCGGAGTGCAGGTTCTCCCGGGCCTGGTCGCAGCCGCGCAGTGAGAAGCCCATCCGCACCTCGATGGTCTGCCCGGCGCGGGCCGGGCCCATGAAGAGCATGCCGAACGGGCGCAGCGTGGTGTGCCGGATGCTGTCGAAGTCCAGCCGGGTGCCACCGGCGATGAGCCGCCGGTCGTACCAGAGCATCTGCCGCCAGCCGGGACTGTCCACCTCGAGGTAGACCGAGAGCGGGATGCCCTCCATCACCACGGTGCCCTGCGCCCGGCCGTGGCCCATGCTCTCGGCCTGGGCGCGCAGCGGCACGGTCCGGCCCAGGTCGATGGCGAGGCCGCCGCAGGACAGGTCGATGACGACGCGGGCGCTGTGGTGGTCGGGGAAGGTGTAGCGGTGGACCGCGACCTTCTCCCCCACGGTGATCTCGCAGCGCACCCCGGTGTCCAGGTTCGCCGCGTAGTAGCCGGGTTCGGCCCGCTCGTCCTCCAGCGACCAGGACTGGCCCAGGTCGTCGAGCGGCTGGGTCATCGGGGTCACGCGGACGTAGTTGTAGTACTTGCGGATGGCCCCGGTGCCGGACTGCTGGAAGTGCGTGAACCCGGAGGCCTTCAGCCGGTCGAACATCTCCTCCGGCACGCCCTCGGTGTTCTTGGCGTATCGGCCGTAGCCGGTCGGGTAGGCCCCCGAGTAGGGGCAGGCGGAGACCATGCCGAGGGGTGAGGTGGCGCCCGGGTGGGTGTTGCCCACCTGCGGTTTCGGCCACCACCAGGTAGCGGCGAGACCGTCTGCGCGAGGCAGATCGGTGGCCGCGGTGCCGATGAAGGGATCAACGTTGTCGAGGATGGCCGGACTCTAACCGGCCACTGTTGTCCCCCTGGTTTCGTCCAGGTGAACTCCCCCGGAGGAGGCGGCCCGCAGCATCCGGTCGAACTCGGCCGCGGGCAGCGGCCGGCTGAAGAAGTAGCCCTGCACGGCCGGGCATCCGGCGGCGCGCAGCGCCTCCCAGTCGGCGCGCTCCTCGACGCCCTCGGCGATGGTGGACATGCTCAGCGACCGGGCCAGCCACAGCACGGCCTGGATGATCGACGCCTTGCGCGGGTCCTCGGCCAGCCCGGCCACGAACGAGCGGTCCAGCTTGACGATGTCGGCCGGCAGCGACTTGAGCCAGGTCAGCGAGCTGTACCCGGTGCCGAAGTCGTCGAGGGCGATGCGCACACCCAGCTGCTTGAGCGAGGTGAGCCGCTCGGAGACGTCGACGGTCGACGTGAGCAGCGCGGTCTCGGTGATCTCCAGGACGATCCGGGACGGGTCGAACCCGGGCAGGCCGGCGAGGACACCGGCGACCATCGGCGCGAAGTCCGGTTCGGCGAGCTGCCGCGGGCTGACGTTGACCGAGACGTACCCGAGCCGGTCCGACCAGTGCAGCAGGTGCTCGACGGCGGACCGTAGCACGTGCTCGCCGAGCGGCACGATCAGGCCGGTCTCCTCGGCGGCGCCGATGAAGTGGTACGGGCTGAGGATCTCCCCCTCCGGGGTGCGCATCCGGACCAGCGCCTCGGCGCCGCTGATCTGCCCGGTCACGGTGGAGACCACCGGCTGGAACCACAGCGGCAGCGTCACCCGCGGGTCGCCGGCCAGGGCACGGCGCAGCCGGCCCTCGGCGGCGATCTTCTCCTGTACGGGCACCCGCAGCTCGTCGGTGTACACCTGGATCCGGTTGCCGCCGGCGCGCTTGGCCGCGTACATGGCGGTGTCCGCGGCGAGCACCACGTCGTCGGCGGGCACCGGCCCGAACGCGGTGGTGACCCCGACGCTCACCGACACCGGCAGCTCGGAGCCTCCGACGGAGAGCGGCTCGGCCAGCGAGGCGAGGATGCCGTTGCCGACCCGCAGGCCGGTGCCGGACGGCCCGGACAGCGCGGCGATGAACTCGTCACCGCCGAGCCGGGCCACCAGGGCGCCGGGCGGGACGACCCCGGCGAGGCGCCGGGCGAGCCCGCGCAGCACGTCGTCGCCGCTGCCGTGCCCGGACCCGTCGTTGATCGACTTGAACCGGTCGACGTCCAGGTAGATCACGCTGACCGGCTGGGCGCTGGCGGTCAGCAGCTCGGCGAGGTCGTGCTCGAACGCCTTGCGCGACAGCAGCCCGGTGAGCGAGTCGTGGCGGACCTGCTGGCGCAGCTCGGCCTCGTGGTCGCGGACCGCGGTGACGTCCAGGCAGTGCACGAAGATCATCCGCAGCTCGCCGTCGCGGCCGTACAGGCCGGTGGCGTGGGTCTGCGCCCAGATCAGCGAGCCGTCGTCGGTGCGCCGGTACTGCCGCGTCACGGTGACCGGCTCGTGCGATGCGGTGAGCATCCGGCCCAGCTGCGGCTCGTCCGGGCCGGCCGGGGCCAGCGGCAGGTCGTGCAGCGAGAAGCCGTCGGGCAGCACGGCGGGCAGCCGCAGCCACTCGCGGTAGGCGGCGTTGGTACGGATCATCCGGCCGTCCGGGGTGTACATCGCCATCGGCACCGGGGTCTCGTCGAACGCCACCGACAGCTGCGCCCGGCTCTCGCTCAGGTGCTCCTCGGCGCGCTGCTCCTCGGTCTCGTTGAACCGCCAGGCGACCACCTGGAACGAGGCCGCGGCGAGCACCGCCACCCCGTGCAGCAGCGCCCAGGTCAGCGGGCTCTCCCGGGCCATGCCGTTGCCGAAGGTGTGCTCGATGCCGAAGGTGCCGAACCCGGCGTGGTGTGCGACGGTGGCGAGCAGGAAGCCGCCGAACGGCGTCCAGTCCCGGTAGAGGGCGAGCGCCGGGATGGCGATGAAGAACGCGAAGTGCGCCTCGGTCAGGCCGTGACAGAACGCCACGAACCCGGCGCAGGCCGCCGCGACGCCGAGCGCCACCGCCACCGAGCGCACCCGCCGGTTGCGCAGCACCGTGGCCGCGACCAGGCTGGTCAGCACCAGCGTGTCGGTGACCAGCAGTTCCGTCGCGTGTGCCCCGCTGAGCACGCCGAACACGGTGAGCAGCACCATGACGACGGCGAGCAGCACCGTCAGCAGCCGGTGCCGGCCCGCCCAGTCCTCGTCGCTGAGCCCTCGCCCGGCCGGAAGCCGGTCGCGGAGCCGCCTCGTCCACGTCGCCACGAACGCATCATCGGCGTGCGGAGGCCGGGTCCGCAGGGTCGGGTGGGTTGCTACTGGGGTGTGAGTGCCGCGCGCAGCCCGGCGGTCAGCCGGTCGATGTCCTCGCCGGTGCTGCCCAGGCCGAAGCTGACCCGCAGCAGCCCGGGCGTGCCGTCGCCGCAGGAGCCGGTCCGGTCCGCGCCGCTCAGGCGGCGGGTCAACGGGTGGGCGCAGAACTGCCCGGCCCGCACGCCGATGCCGTGCTCCCGGCCGAGCCGCTCGGCGACCTCGGCGGGGTCGTGGCCGGGCAGGGCGAGCGAGACGATGCCGACCCGCGGGTGGTCCGGGCCGAACAGGCTGACCTCGGCAGCCGCCGGCACGGTCGCCAGGCCGGCCCGGAGCCGGGCCAGGAGGTGCTGCTCGTGATCGTGCAGCGCGGTCCGGTCGGCGGCGAGCAGGGCCTCGCAGACGGCGGCCAAGGCGACGGCGCCGAGCAGGTTCGGGGTGCCGCCCTCGTGCCGGGCGGCCCCGGTGGCCCAGGTCAGGTCGCCGGGACGGTCACCGACGGCGGTGACGGCGCCGCCACCGGCGAGGTACGGGGCCGCCGCGTCCAGCCAGTCCGCGCGGCCGGCGAGGACCCCGGCGCCGAACGGGGCGTACAGCTTGTGGCCGGAGAACGCCACGTAGTCGGCGCCGAGGTCGCCGAGGTCGATCGGCCGGTGTGGGGCGAGCTGGGCGGCGTCGACGACGACCCGGGCGCCGTGGGCGTGGGCGATGTCGGCCAGCTCCCGGACCGGCCACACCTCGCCGGTGACGTTGCTCGCCCCGGTGACGGTGAGGACGACCGGGCCGGTGATCGTCGCCAGCGCCGCCCGCAGCGCGTCGCCGAGGGCGGACGGGGACGCGGGGACGGGCAGCCGGACCGGGTTCGGCCAGGGCAGCAGGTTGGCGTGGTGCTCGCCGTCGAACTGGACGGTCGTGGTGCCCGGCGGCAACGCCCGGGCCAGCAGGTTGAGCGCGTCGGTGGTGTTCCGGGTGAAGATCACGGTGTCGCCGGGGCGGGCGCCGGTGAACTCGGCGACCACGTCGCGGGCCAGCTCGTACGCGACCGTGGAGCTCCGGGAACGGATGCCGGCGCCGCGGTGGACGCTGCCGTACCGCGGCAGCAGGTCCTGGATCGCGTCGGCGGCCGCCTGCACGCACGGGGCCGAGGCGGCGTAGTCGAGGTGCGCGAAGCGGACGGCCTCGCCGGACGGGAGCTCGACCTTGAGGTCGTCGCCGATGACGGACAGAGATGGCATGACCGCGCCTCCACGGGTTCGCCGTTTGCCGTCGCCGGTCGGCGACGGCCCGGTCCTCACCCGGGGCACCCCGTCGCGAACGGAAGGGTTGCCGGCCAGCGAGCCGGGGCTTCGCGCTGGCGCTCATGACCTGCAACGGAACGTAGCAGATGTCACGCCCCACGCCAATATCCCACGCAAAGAGTAGGGATTAGAGTCGAGTGCATGACGATCTCGTTCCAGGACCGGTGGGACCAGTGGCACGCCGAGCACGAGAAGCGGCGCGCCGACCCGAACGGCTTCCTCGCCATCACCGGCCTGCACTGGCTCACCGGGACCCCGCAGCGTCTCGAGGGCGCGCCCGGCGAGTGGAGCACCGGGCCGCAGGGCGTCACCGTCGCCCTCGCCGACGGCGAGTCGCTGACCGTGGACGGCGCGGAGATCACCGGCACGCACACGTTCGCGCCGCTCCCCGAACGCGCCGACCGCACCGTCGGATACGGCGACGCGAAGATCGAGATCGCGCGGCGTGGTGGTTTCGACGTGGTCCGGCCCCGGCACCCGGACAACCCGGTGCTGACCGGCTACTCCGGCACGCCCGCCTATCCCGCCGACGAGAAGTGGGTGGTGACCGGGGTCTACCGGGCATTCGACGAGCCGCAGCCGACGACCGTGGGCTCGGTG
This sequence comes from Actinoplanes utahensis, assembly GCF_016862455.1. Classification (GTDB taxonomy): domain Bacteria; phylum Actinomycetota; class Actinomycetes; order Mycobacteriales; family Micromonosporaceae; genus Actinoplanes; species Actinoplanes utahensis. Next base: position 95,649 of record NZ_BOMZ01000040.1, on the reverse strand, counting down.
GCGGAGGGCATCGAGCACGTCTACGAGTCGCCGGGCCGGATCGACTTCACCCTCGGCGGGTCGCGGCAGTCGCTGATCGCGTTCAACGGCGGCACCCCGGGGTCGTTGTCCGTGCTGTTCACCGACGCGACGTCCGGGCTGACCACGTACGCGGCGAACCGGAGCCTGGCCGTCGCGCCGCCCGCCGAGGACGGCACGGTCACCCTCGACTTCAACCGGGCGACGAACCTGCCGTGCGCGTACACCGAGTTCGCCACCTGCCCGCTGCCGCCCACCGGCAACCGCCTGACCGTCGCGATCGAGGCGGGAGAGCAGATCCCGCGGTAGATTCCGTCGATGGACGAGCTGGCGGAACTCATCGCGATCCGCTCGACCGCGGACCGGCCGGACGAGCTGCGGCGTGCGCTCGCCCTGCTGCTCACGGTCGTCGGCCCCGGTGTCGGGGTACGCCGCTTCGAGTCCCGTGGCAAGCCCAGCGTCCTCGTGACCGTTCCCGGCCGCGAGGACGAGACGCCGCGGGTAGTCCTCAACGCCCACCTCGACGTCGTCCCCGGCGAGCCGCACCAGTTCACCGCGCGGCTCGACGGCGACCGTCTCTACGGCCGCGGCGCCCACGACATGAAGGCCGCCGCCCTGGTCATGACCGGGGTGTTCCGGGACCTGGCGCCCCGGCTGCCGTACCCGATCGCCCTGCAGCTGGTCACCGACGAGGAGGTGGGCGGCTTCGACGGCACCGGGCACCAGGTGGAGCAGGGGGTCCGGGCCGATTTCGTGATCATCGGCGAGCAGAGCGGCCTGCGGGTGGTGACCGAGTCGAAGGGCATTCTGCGGGCCCGGCTGTCCGCGACCGGCCGGACCGCGCACGCCGCCTACCCGTGGCTCGGCTCGAACGCGCTGCTCACCGTGACCGGCGCGATCGGCCGGCTGCTGGACCGCCACCCGGTGCCGGCGGCCGAGGAATGGACGACGACCGTGAACGTGGCCCGCATCGACACCCCGAACCAGGCCGCCAACGTGGTGCCCGCGCAGGCCGCGGCGCTGCTGGACATCCGGTTCCCGCCGTCGGATCCGGATCTGGCCGGGCGCGGCCCCGAGGAGGTGGCCGCCCATCTGCGCGAGGTCGCCGGGCCGGGGGTCGAGGTGACGGTCGAAGGGCTCGGGGCGCCGCATCACGCCGACCCGGACAGCGCCGCCGTGCGGCTCCTGCGGCAGTCGGCGCGGGCCGTGGGGTTCGACGGGGCGCTGCTACGCAAGCACGGGACGGCGGACGGGCGGTTCTACTCCGCCGTGGGGGTGGATGCGGTGATCTTCGGGCCGGGAGGCGACGGGCAGCACGGGCCGGAGGAGTACGTCGATCTGCGCACGCTCACCCCGTACCGCCGGGCGCTCGCCGGGTTTCTAGAGGGCCTTCAGTGAATGCTCGACCCGCGCCGCCGCGGCCCGCAGGTAGGGACGGCGGTCGGCGCCCACCCTCGCGTTCCACGAGCAGGGGCCCTGCCGCAGCAGCATCTCCTCGTACCGCGTCTCGGTGTCGACGCGCAGACCGGTCGGGCCGACGGTCTGATCGGCGTAGGTGAGGGCGTCGGCCGTCAGGGTGCGCTCGTCCGGGAAGGCGGCCATCTCGGTGGCCAGGCCGCGGGCGGCGGCGACGAACCGGGCGCCGGAGTGGTACGCGACGAGACCGGCGATCCGGGCCGGCCAGCCCTCGGCGCTCAGGTGCACGGCGCCGTCGAGGGGGTGGAAACCGGTCAGCGCGATCGGAGCGGCGTACCCGATGTCGTGCAGCCAGGCGGCGGCGACCAGCACGTCCGGGTCGAGGCCGAGCCGGTCGGCGAGCTCGGCGGCCCGCTCGGCCACGCCCGCGGTGTGGCGCCAGCGGTTGCCGCTGTCGCCGATCAGCGACTCGGCGACCCGGCGGGCCAGCTCGGCACGGGTGAGGGTGAGCACGGCGGTCATCTGCGGATGCTACGTCGCCGCAGGTTAACGCCGGATGGACCGCTGATGGCCGCTGCCCGAAACCACATCCCGGCCACCCGCCCCGACCGGCGCGTCAGCTCCCGGACGGCGTCTCCTCGGGCAGGGTGAACGACACCGTCGTCCCGCCGCCCGGGGTCCCGTCCACCCGGATGCGGCCACCGTGCCGTTCCACGATGCGCCAGCAGGTGGACAGCCCGATGCCGTGCCCGTTCGCGGTTCCGTTGCCGAGTCGGGTGAACATGTCGAAGACGCGTTCCCGCTGTTCCGGGGGGATGCCGAGGCCGTTGTCGGCGACCTGGACGGTCCAGCCGCGGCCGTCGTGCCCGGCCGACACCGTGACCCGGCAGGCCCGCGCCGGATCCCGGTACTTGATCGCGTTGCCGATCAGGTTCTGCAGCAGCTGCCGGATCAGCACCGGGTCACCGGCCACCTCCGGCAGCGTCCCGGCCACCTCGACCACCGCCCCGGCCTCCTCGGCCGCCGGCCGCAGATCGGTGCGGACGTGCTCGCAGATGTCCGCCAGATCGGCCGTGGCCCGGCGCACCGGCGCGCGGCCGGCCTGCGCGTAATCGAGCAGCGCCCGGATCAGGTCGCGCATCCGGGTGACCGCCCGGGACGCCGCGTCCGCCCAGCGCAGCGGCTCCCCGTGAACCTCGGCACGGATCTGCTCCAGATAGCCGCCGACCGCGGCCAGCGGCGCCACCAGGTCGTGGCTGACCGCCCCGGCGAAGTTCGACAGATCGGTGTTCGACCGGCGCAGCTCGGTGTTCGCGGCGGCCAACTCCCGGCGGGCGTCCTCGATCACCCGCTGCTGGGCGCGGGCGCTGGTCACGTCGTGCATCGCGACGACCGCGCCCTGCGGGGCGCCGCCCGGCCCGGTCAGGGCCCGGCCGCTGACGCTGACCTGCATCGGCTCCCGGCCCGGGCACTTCACGATCATCTCGGCGCCCCGGACCTCGCCGTCCCGCAGCGCGCGCAGCAGCGGAAGCCGGTGCGGCGCCAGCGGGGTGCGCCCGTCGGTCTCGAACAGCTGATAGCGCCCGGCCCGGTAGGCCGGCTCGACACCGCGGTCCGCGTCCAGTCCGTGCCACTCCCGCGCGGCCCGGTTGAACAGGGTGAGCCGGCCGTTCCGGTCCGCCGCGACCACCGCCACGTCGATCGTGTCCAGCAGCGTGTCGGTCCACCGCTGCCGTTGCTCGGCCAGGGCGGCGAGCTCGGCGTTTATCCGCGCCTGCCGGCGCCGTTCGAACAGCGCCAGGATGATCCGGGCCAGGTCCTCGAGCCGGGCGATCTGGTCCTCGTCCAGCACTCCCGGCACCACGTCGAAGACACACAGCGACCCCAGCGCGTGCCCCTCCGGCGTGACCAGCGGCGCCGACGCGTACAACCGCACCCCCGCGTGCACGCCGGTGACCCACGGATTGTCCTTGAAGTCCGGGTCGACGCTGGCGTCCGGCAGATAGGTGAAGATCCCCGTCTCGAACCGGACCGCACACATCGAATCCGACCGGTCCGAGTCACCACCCTCGAACCCGACGGTGGTGAGCTGACACTGCCGGTTCTCGTCGATCAGATTGAGCGTGGCATGCGGAACCCGGGCCACCGCGGCGGCCACCCGCACCACCGCCTCCAGCTCGTCCCCGGCCGGCGAGTCCAGCAGGCGGTACTCGTGCAGCGCGGCGAGCCGCAGCCGCTCCCGTTCCGTCAGACGTTCCGCCAGATCCACCTAGGTCATATCGGCAGGACCACCCCCGTCCTGACCGGTTCGCCCGGCGCCGTGCCCCAGCTGAACGGTCACGGTCGTACCGCCGCCCGGCGTCGCCCCGATCGTGATCCGCCCACCGTGCCGTTCCACGATCCGCCTGCAGCTCGCCAGCCCGATGCCGGGCCCCGCCGGATGCCCGTCCGGCCGGCCGAACATGCCGAACACCTCGTCGCGCCGCTCCGCCGGGATCCCGGCCCCGTGATCCACGATCCTGATCGTCGTCCCTCCGTCGCCGGCCTCCGCGCTGATCTCGACCCGGCCCGGCCGTTCCGGAGGCCGGCACCGCACCGCGTTCCCGATCAGGTTCTGCAGCAGCTGCCGGATCAGCACCGGGTCACCGGTCACCTCCGGCAGCACACCGGGCACGGTGACCCGCGCCCCGGCCGGCCCGATCTCCGGCTCCAGGTCGCGCACCACCGACGCGATCAAAGGCGTGAGGGGTACGGCCTCCGCGCGCACCGGAGCACTCCCCGCCGCCGCGTACCCGAGCAGCGCGTCGATCAGATCGCGCATCCGGGCGACCGACCGCGCCGCCGCCCCCGCCAGCTCCGCCACCCGCTCCCGCCTCTCACCGGCTCCGGCGCCCGGCAGGTCGGCGTCGTCGAGGTCGGTCAGCAGGTCCAGGTAGCCGCCCACCGCGGCCAGCGGCGCCACCAGGTCGTGGCTGACCGCGCCCGCGAAGTCGGTCAGGTCGGCGTTCGACCGGCGCAGGTCCGCGTTGGCCGCGGCCAGCCGCTGGTGGGCCTCCTGGATGATGCGCCGGCGGGCGCATTCGGCGGTGATGTCCTGCAGTGCGACCACCGCCCCGGCCACCGTGCCGTCGGCGGAGCGCAGCGGCGCGGCGTTCGCCCGTACCGACCGCAGGCTTCCGTCGGGGACCCGGACCGCCATCTCCCGGCCGCGGACCGGTTCCCCGGTGCGCATCACCTTCAGCAGCGGCACCTCGTCGTCGGGCAGCGGGTCGGTGCCGCCCGGCTCGTAGAGCCGGTATCGGGCCGCCGTACCGTGCGGCCCGGCCCGCAGGTCCACGTCGGGTTCGTGCAGTTCGCGGGCGGCCCGGTTGAACAGGGTGACCCGCCCGTCCGAGGCGATCGCGACGACCGCCTCGTCGATGCTGTCCAGCATGGTGGCGGTCCACCGCTCGCGGGACTGGATGGTCTCCTTGAGGGTGGCGGTGAGCCGGGCGTTCCGGCGCCGTTCGAAGAACGCCACGATGATGCCGGCCAGGTCGGTGAGCCGGCCGATCTGGTCCGGGCTGAGTTCGCGCCGGGTGCTGTCGAAGACGCAGAGGGTGCCCATCACGTTGCCGGCCGGGCTGACCAGCGGCGCGGACGCGTAGAACACGACCCGGCCGAGCACACCGGTGACCCACGGGTTGTCGCGGTAGTCGGGTTCCTCCCGGGCGTCGGGCAGGTGCACGAACTCGCCCCGGTCGAGCCGGACGCTGCACAGCGAGTCCTCGCGGGAGCACTGCTGCGCGGCGACACCGACGGTGGTCAGCATGTACTGCCGGGCGTCGTCGAGCAGGTTCAGCGTCGCGGCGGGGACGGCGGCGACGGCGGCGGCGACCCGGACGACGGCTTCCACCTCGGCGGCGGGCGGGGTGTCGAGCAGGTGGTATTCGCGCAGCTCGGCGACCCGCTGCCGCTCCCGCTCGGTCCCGCTCCCGCCCACCTGATGCTCATCGGCACCGGCACGGCGCCGCTGAGCCGCCGTCAGAAGAAGCGGCGGCGCCGGTAGTGCCCGTGGTGGCGATAGTGGCCGTGGTGCCGGTAGTGGCCGTGGTGCCCGTACGCGCCGCCCTGCCCGTAGCCGCCCTGCCCGTAACCGCCGTGCCCGTAGGCGCCGGGGTGCCCGTAGCCCTGCTCGCGGTGGAGCCGGTGGTTCACCTCGCGCAGCGCGCCGTCGACCATCGGATTGTGGCCGCGGTGCGACATGCGCTGCAGCCTCGACGCGACCATGGAGAGCACAAACCTCTTGATCATGCCCAACGCACTGTCTCCTTCACTGCCCGGCTCGCCCGTTCCGGCGAGCCGTCCGGATTCCAGCGTAGGCCGCCGGAGCCAGCCCTGACCTGTACGTTTCCTGTCCGTTTCCGGGATACCCCGGCGGGTGGGCCAGAATGCCGCGATGAGCGTGATCACCTACTTCCGGCGCACCGGCCCGGCCGCCGTCACCGAACTGCGGCGGCTCCTCGGCGAGGATCCGCCGGCGGCGTTCGCGTTCGCGGACGGCCTGCCGGGCACCCACACCGACCGGGCCTGGGCCGGTCTGCGCTTCCTGCTGCTGGACCGGGAGCCGCCGGTGGACGTCTTCGCGGCCGGCGAGCCGTTCACCATCCTCACCGCCGAGGAGGTACGGGCCACCGCCGCCTTCCTGGCGGCCACCCCGTTCACGGCGCTCGCGGCCGGGTACGACCGCGCGCTGATGGCCTCGATCGGCGTCTACCCCGAGGACCTGTGGGAGGCGGACTGGGCGCTGTCCTACCTGGAGGAGGCGTACGTCCGGGTGACCGGCCTGTTCCGTGCCGCCGCGGCAGCCGGTGACCTGGTGACGGCCTGGCGGGCGTGACCCGCGCCCGATGCTCCTCGCTGCGAGATCGACGCGGAACAGTCCGGCTGATCGGCTTCCCGCATCGTCGCCTCGGCAGCGGGTCCGCCGTCTGCGGGCACGGTCAGCTGCTCCGCAGCTGCTCCTCGAGGTGGAAGACCTGGTCCAGGACGACCATGCCCTCGTCGGGGCGGGCCTCGCCGAGGGCCGGGAAGTACTCGGCCATGGCGGCCTGCCAGCGGGCGTTGACCTCGGTGCGGGCCATGGCCGCCTGGGCGGCGGCGAAGTCGTCGGTCTGCAGGGTGCCGACGAGCAGGCCGTCGCCGCGCAGGAAGAGGCGGTAGTCGCGCCAGCCGGTGGCGGCGAGCGCCTGGAGCATCTCCGGCCAGACCGCGGCGTGGACGGCCTTGTACTCGTCCAGCTTCGCCGGGTCCACCTGCAGGGTGAAGCACACGTAGGTCATGCCGCCGACAATAACGTTGCAACCGGCTGGGGCGCAGCGCGGAAAAGGGCCTCAGCAGGTCGGCCGCCGTCGTCGGGCCAGAGCTTGAAGTCCTTGCCCGGCTCGAGGCCCTCGATCACGCTCGCGCGGTGCGGCTGAGCCTCACCGCGCAGGGCCGGGAGGCGGTCGCCACGGCGAAAGCGGTGACCCGGGAGCCGACCGAGGATCTGACCGACGGATTCTCCGCGGACGAGCTGGCAGTGGTGGCGCGCCGGCTGGGACAAATCACACAACGCCTGACCTGACGTCCGGTACTTCCGCTGCCGGGCTGGGCATACCAAGCTGGTCTATGGGTGCCCTGAGGTGAGGGAGTACTGATGAGTCATCGTGTGGTTGTCGTGGGGGCCGGCTTCGGCGGTCTCTTCGCGATCAAGGCGTTGCGCCGGGCGGACGTCGAGATCACCCTGATCAACGGTACGGCGTACCACCTCTTCCAGCCGCTGCTCTACCAGGTGGCGACCGGCATCCTCTCCGAGGGCGAGGTCGCGCCACCGATCCGGGAGGTGCTGCGCCGGCAGAAGAACGTGGACGTGCGCCTCGGCTGGGTGCAGGACGTCGACGTGACCGCGAAGACGGTGTCGGTGGCCGGGCCGGGCATCGACTACACGGTGCCGTACGACACGCTGATCGTCGCGGCCGGCGCCTCGCAGTCGTATTTCGGCAACGACGAGTTCGCCGACTACGCGCCGGGCATGAAGAGCATCGACGACGCCCTGGAGCTGCGGGCCCGGATCTTCGGCGCGTTCGAGGTCGCCGACCTGCACACCGACCCGGAGACGATCGAGCGGTGGATGACGTTCGTGGTGGTCGGGGCGGGCCCGACCGGCACCGAGATGGCCGGGCAGATCGCCGAGCTGGCGCACCGCACGCTGCGCGGGCAGTACCGGCACATCGACTCCCGCAAGGCGCGGATCCTGCTCGTCGACGCGGTCGGCTCGGTGCTGAACACGTTCGGCGACCAGCTCTCCGCCAAGGCCGAGCGGCAGCTGGCGAAGCTGGGCGTCGAGGTGCGGACGAACACGAAGGTGGTGGCCGTCGACGCCACCGGCATCGAGGTGGAGACGGACGGGCACCGGGAGCGGATCCCCACCATGACGAAGGTGTGGGCGGCCGGGGTGGCCGCTCCCCCGCTGGCCCTGAAGCTGGCGGAGGCGACCGGGGCGAAGACCGACCGGGCCGGCCGGATCCAGGTGGAGAAGGACACCAGCCTGCCGGGCCACCCGGAGATCTTCGTGCTCGGCGACATGATGAACCTGGCCGGCGCGGACGGCAGGCCGCTGCCCGGTGTCGCGCAGGTCGCGATCCAGAGCGGCCGGCACGCGGCGGACCAGATCAAGCGCCGGCTGACCGGGAAGGAGACCGGTCAGCCGTTCCGGTACTTCGACAAGGGCAGCCTGGCGACGATCTCCCGCTTCTCGGCGGTGGCGAGCATCTGGAAGCTGCGGCTGTCCGGTTTCCCGGCCTGGGTGGTGTGGGTGGTGGTGCACCTGTTCTACCTGGTCGGCTTCAAGAACCGGGTGACCGCGGTGCTGCACTGGTTCGTTAGCTTCCTCGGCCGGGGCCGCTCGGAGCGGGTCGCCACTCAGCAGCAGGCGTTCGCCCGCCGGGCGATCCGGGCGTACGGCGATCCGTTCCGCCGGGACGAGGCGCTCAACGGGACGTCCATCGGCGCCAATCCGGGTAGGGAGACGGCTGTCGAGCAGGCCAGGTAGCGTGTAGCGGCCCGCTGAAAGTCCTGAGGAAGGCTCACCATTGGTCCCGGTCACTGTTTCCACGCCCGTGGTGTCCCGAGCCAGGACTCTCGCGCCGGTCTTCCATGAGCTGACGCTCTTCCACGGGAGCATGGGCGCCGGCAAGTCGACGCTCGCGCTGCAGAACGCGTACAACCGCCGTCAGGCCGGCCGGCCCGGGATCCTGCTGACCAGCATGGACCGGGCCGGTGCCGGGGTGATGTCGTCGCGGCTCGGGGTGGCCGCCGACGCGATCGAGGTGACCGACGGCACCGAGCTGACGAACCTGATCGCCGAGGAGGTGCCGGCCGGCGGTTTCGTGATCGTCGACGAGGCCCAGTTCCTGCGGCCGGAGCAGGTCGAGCAGCTGGCGTGGGCGGTCGACGAGCTGTGCGTGGACGTGGACTGCTACGCGATCTCCACCGACTTCATGGCCCGGCTGTTCCCGGGCGCGCAGCGGCTGCTCGAACTGGCCGACAACATCGTGTCGCTGCAGGTCGAGGTGACCTGCTGGTGCGGGCGGCCGGGCCGGCAGAACGCCCGGATCGAGAACGGGCGGGTGGCCCGGTCCGGCGCGCAGGTGGCGGTCGGCGACACCTCGGACGCGGCCGAGGTCACCTACCGGGTGCTGTGCCGCCGCCACTGGCGCAACGGCGAGGCCGGCCCGGCCTGACCCTTCCCACCCCGGCAGGTCGTTAGCTAAGCTAAGCATCACCTGCCGGGAGGAGTGCCCGTTTGTCCGCCGCCGCCCCACGCCGGGCTCCCCGAGCCGGCATCCACCCGGACCCTTCGAAGAGCTGGCTGCGGCGGGCGGCGCCGATCGTCCGCGCCCACCGGGCCCTGCTGATCACGTCGCTGGCCCTGTCGTTCGCCGGCCTGATCGTCCAGGTTCAGATCCCCGACCTGGTCCGGGTCGGCATCGACGAGGCGCTGATCGCGCGCACCGCCGACCTGGCGACGTACGTGTGGCTGATCGCCGGGCTGGCCGTCGTCCAGGGCGTGATCAACTTCCTGGCCCGGCTGTACCTGCTGCGCACGGCCTACGAGATGGAGTACGACCTCCGCAACATCGTGTTCGCGCACCTGATGCGGATGTCGTACGGCTTCTACGACCGGGTCCAGTCCGGTGAGCTGATGTCCCGGGCCACCAGCGACATCCGGGCCGTGCAGATGTACCTGGCGTTCGGCCCGTCGATCCTGGTGCAGTGCACGATCGCCGGCATCGCGTTCGCCCTGATGGTGTCGATCAACGCGCCGCTGGCCGTGGTGGCGATGCTGACCATGCCGGTGATCGCGGTCCTCGGCGTACGCATGCGAAAGGCGATCTTCCCGGTCTCCTGGCTGATCCAGTCGCGGCTCGCCGCGGTCGCGACGGTGGTCGACGAGAACATCCAGGGCGTGCGGATCGTGAAGGCGTTCGCGGCGGAGAAACGGCAGCTGGACGGCCTGGCCACGGCGGCGGACGGGGTGCGGTGGGCGTACACCGTCGACGCGCGGATCCGCAGCCGGTGGATGCCGGTGATGGACAACCTGCCGCGGCTCGGGCTGGCGCTGGTGCTGCTGATCGGCGGGCTGATGGTGCTCGACGGGCACACCACGGTCGGCACGATCGTGGCGTTCAACTCCTACGTGCTGATGCTGCAGCCGCCGTTCCGGATGCTCGGCATGATCATCATGATGGGCCAGCGGGCGGCCGCGTCCGCGCAGCGTATCTACGACATCCTGGACACCCCGGCGGAGATCGTCGACCCGGCCGTTCCGGTCGTCCCGGAGCCGCGGGGCGAGATCGAGTTCACCGGAGTGCGGTTCGCGTACCCCGACGGCACCGTCGCTCTGGACGGTCTCGACCTGCACGTCCGGCCCGGGGAGACGGTGGCGCTGGTCGGCGCGACGGGCGGCGGCAAGTCGACGGTCGCGCGGCTCGCCGCACGGTTCTACGACACCGGCGACGGGAAGGTGCTCGTCGACGGCGTGGACGTGCGCGACTACCCCCTCGCGACGCTGCGGCACCGGGTGGGCATCGTGCCGGACGAGCCGTTCCTGTTCTCGGTGTCGCTGCACGACAACATCGCTTTCGGACATCCGTCGGCCGGCCGGGAGGAGGTGGTCGCGGCGGCCCGGGCCGCGGGCGCGGACGGTTTCATCCGCGACCTCCCCCAGGGGTACGACACGGTGGTCGGCGAACGCGGCTACACCCTCTCCGGCGGTCAGCGGCAGCGGGTCGCGATCGCCCGGGCGCTGCTGGTCAATCCGCCCGTGCTGATCCTCGACGACGCCACCAGCGCCATCGACGTCCGGGTCGAGCAGCGGATCCACGAGTCCCTGCACGAGCTGATGCGCGACCGCACCACGATCGTCGTCGCGCACCGGCTCGCCACGATCGGCCTCGCCGACCGGGTCGTGCTGATCGAGAACGGCCGCGCCGTCGCCTCCGGCACCCACGCGGCGCTGCTGGCCTCCGAGCCCCGCTACGCCAGGGTTCTGGCCTCGCACACCGAACAGACCGAGGAGGTGTCCGCGTGAGCATGTTCGGCGGCGGCTTCGGCGGGCCGGGCGGCGGGCCCGGCTCGGGGGCGATCGGCGGGATGGGCGGCACCGGCGCGGGTGGCCGGGACCGGCGGCAGGGCGGCGGCACCCCGTTCGCGGGCATCCCGGCCGAACTGGCGGCCGGTGTCGCCCGGCTGGAATCCGCCGAGCCGGCGAGGCCGGCGCCCGACGAGCCGTTCACCCAGCAACCGGACACCGGCCGGCTGACCCTGTGGTCGCTGCTGTCCGGCCGGCCCGGCCTGCTCGTCGCCGCGGCGGTGGCGGTGCTGATCGAGGCGCTGCTGCTGCAGTCCGGTCCGTACCTGGTGCAGGTCGGCATCGATAGTGGCATCGTCGCCCGGGACGTGCGATGGCTGGTGTTAGCGGCCGTCGCGTTCTTCGTCTCGGTGCTGCTGACCGCGGCCGCGTCGGCGGTGCGGATCCGGCAGAGCGGGCGGCTGGCCGCGTACGCCACCCGTGATCTGCGGGTCCGGGTCTTCGCGCACCTGCAGCGGCTCAGCCTGGACCACTACACCCGGGAGAAGGCCGGGGTCACGATGACCCGGATGACCTCGGACGTGGAGGCGCTGCAACATCTGCTGTCCGAGGGGTTCGCCCAGTTCCTCATCCACGGGCTGACCATGGTGGTGGTCACCGCGGTGCTGGTGCACTACCACGCCGGCCTGGCGGCGATCACGTTGCTGCTGGTCGTACCCCCGCTGCTGGGGTTGTCGCTGTGGTTCCGCAGGGCCGCCGACGCCGGTTACGGCCGGCAGCGCGACGCCATCGCCGCGCTCTTCACCCATCTGTCGGAGAGCCTCTACGGCGTCCGGGTGATCACCGCCCACAACCAGCGCGACGCCCAGGTCGCCGAGCATCGGGAGGTGGTCGGCGGGTACCGCGACGCCAACGATCACACCGGCCGGATCAGCGCCGTCTACGGCCCCGGCACCTCGGTGATCGGCCTGCTCGGCCTGGCGGCGCTGCTGCTGATCGGCGGCCGGATGGTGCTGCGCGGCGAACTGTCGATCGGCGAGCTCACCGCGTTCGTCCTCTACCTGAACGCGTTCTTCCAGCCGGTCCAGCAGCTCGTCCAGCTCTACACCAACTACCAGCAGGCCCGCGCCGCGCTCGGCAAGCTCCGCGGCCTGCTGCGCACCACCCCCGCGGTCGTGGAGAAGCCCGGGGCCGGGGCGCTGCCACCGGCTGAGGGCGCCATCGAGTTGCGGTCCGTCACCTTTGGGTACGACCCCGCGCGCCCCGTCCTGCACGACGTGACCCTGCGGATCGCCCCCGGCGAGACCGTCGCCTGCGTCGGCCCGACCGGCGCCGGCAAGTCCACCCTCGCGAAACTGGTCGCCCGCCTCTACGACCCGGACTCCGGCAGCGTCCTGATCGACGGCCACGACCTGCGCGACGTCACCCTGGACTCGCTGCACCGGCAGGTCGGCGTGGTCCCGCAGGAGCCGTTCCTGTTCGCCGGGACCCTGCGCGACAACATCACCTTCGCCCGCCCGGACGCGCCGGCGTCGCTGATCGAGTCGGCCGTCGACGCGGTCGGCCTGCGGGACCTGGTGGACCGCTCCCCCGGCGGCCTCGACACGGTCCTGCACGAACGCGGCCAGTCGGTGTCCTCCGGCGAGCGGCAGCTGATCGCCCTGGCCCGCGTCTTCGTCGCCGAACCCCGCGTGGTGGTCCTGGACGAGGCCACCTCCAGCCTGGACCTGCGGTCGGAGCTGCGCGTCGAGGCGGCGATCCAGCGGCTGCTCGACGGGCGGACCGCGATCCTGGTCGCGCACCGGCTGTCCACGGCCCGCCGCGCCGACCGGGTGATCGTGGTCGACGACGGCGGCGTCGCCGAACAGGGCGGTCACGACGACCTGGTGGCGGCGGGCGGCGCCTACGCCGCCATGTACGCCACCTGGGAGTCGCACGCGTCCGCGGGTCAGGCGTAGCGCTCCAGCTCTGCCGCCAGGTCCGCGCGCAGCCGGCCGGCCTGGTCGGGGGCCAGCGCCTGCCCGGAGACGTCCGACTCGGCTTCGACGAAGCGTCCCCCGGCCGCCTCGTAGACGGCGAAGCACCTGATGACCGTGCTCTCGCCGGGCTTCAGAGAGACATGATCGGTGCAGGTCCGCACATTCCTGCCCTCGATCACCACACCGACCTCGACCACACCTCCCGCGGGCGCCTGCGCCGCCACGTGCCGGCCGGTCAGCGGCGCCTTGTTGACCACCTTCATCAGCACCATGCAGGTCTCGGTTCCGCACAGCTTGAATTCGGTCTCGCCCTCGAACTCGAAGAGACCGGAGACGTCGGCAGCGGTCGCCGCCTCGGAGGCCGCCGTCCGCAGCTCGGTGAAGAACCGCTGCCGGTCCGGGCCGGCGAGCACGGCGGGCGCCAGCTCCAGCAGGTCGCCGTCCGCCCGCGAAGCCACCGTCACGACCCGGACGAGCCGGGCCGGCGCGGCGATGCTGATCTGATAGACGAACCCGCCGGCGCCGACCGGCCGCACCCCGATGCCGCCGAGCGTGCCGGGGTCCCCGACGACGGGATCGGCCGCCCGGTGACCGGCCATCGCTCCGCCCGCGCCGAGCCCGTCGCCGAGGTCGAATCCGAGGAACTCCGGCGGTACGAGCACCCACCGGTCATGGGTGAACTCGTGCTTACGGTCGTCGTGGATCCCCGCCCAGTGCCAGAAGCTCTGGCCGCCCTTGACGAACGTGCGATCACCGAAGTCCGCCGCTTCGGCGACCTGCCCGTCGACCCGCAGTTCCGCGAGCGCGGTCCCTGCCGCGGTCACCCGGGCGTCGATGGTGAACGGGCTCCGCCCGGCCGGCCGCAGCGTGCCGGTGTAGCGCGCGGCCGGGGCTTCGGCGACCTGACCCGCCAGCGCACGCATGGTCGCGACGGCCTCGGCCTCCACCGGGTCGGCGGGTGCGGCCCGGTTCAGGCGCGGCACGGCGAGCACCACGGCCGTCACCGCCGTGAGCAGAGCCAGCCCGGCACCGCCGAGCACCATGGCGTGGCGGCGCCGCATGCGAAGTCTCATGAACGTTTCCCCAGGTAGCGCGGCAGGCGCCGAAACCTTAGTTGATCATGAAAGGCTCGGGGAAGAGGATGACCCTAACGATATGGCAAATCAGCCATATAGATCATTGCGCATCCAGCGATGCCCGGAGAGGGTCGGGGCATCCCAACGGAGGTGCTTTGTGGACTTGTCACGAACCTTGGCCGGGCGAACGCTGGCCGGATTAGGGACCGCCCTGCTCGCCGCGGCCGTGCTCGCCAACCCGGCGGCGGCCGCCCCCGCCGATACTCCCTCCACCCGTGACTTCGGCAACGGGGCGGAACGCAACGAGGTCGCCGCCGTCGACAACGCGGCGGTCAGCGCCCTGTCGACCCGGTCGCTCCCCGCGGAGCAGCCCGCGTCCACGTGGACGCTGAAGACGTGGAAGGGCTACCCGCGGCAGAACACCCTGCCGGTCTACCCGGAGAACCCGGAAGATCGATCGATCAAGCTGGGGCTCATCCCGTACCACTCCATCGCACCCCGGTTGAACGCCCTGCAGAAGGCCTCGAACCGCGTCTCCGCGGAGATCATCGGGAAGTCGGCCGGAGGCCGTGATCTCTATCTGGTAACCGTGACCGCGCCGGAGTCCGCCGCCGACGCCGCCCGCCAGGACCGCTGGCGGGAACTGATCGAGGACAACCCGTCCGCCGCCGCGCGGGACCGGTCGCTGAAGGCCGGCTACAAGACGCCGGTGTGGATCAACGCGAACATCCACGGCAACGAGTGGGAGGGCACCGACGGCTCGATGCGCGTCATCGAACGCCTCGCCACCGCCACCGACGCCACGACCCGCGACCTCCTCAAGCGCAGCCGGGTCTACCTGACCGTGAGCAACAACCCGGACGGCCGGGTCGCCGGCACCCGGGCCAACGGCGCCGGCTTCGACGTCAACCGGGACTTCGCCACCAACTCGCAGCCCGAGTCGCGAGCCGTGCGCGACGTGGTCATCTCGACGCAGCCGTTCGTCATGCTCGACGAGCACGGCTACACCGGGACCACGCTGATCGAGCCGGCCACCCCGCCGCACGGGCAGAACTACGAGTACGACCTGTACATCAAGCACGCCCTGCCGAACGCGCTCGGCATGGAGAAGGCCATCCAGAAGCTCGGATACCCGGAGACGACGCGTGCCGACATCCCGTTCCGGGACTACGCGCCCGGTGACTGGGACGACTGGCCGCCGATCTTCACCCCGATGTACGCGATGTACCACGGCGCGATCGGCCACACCGTGGAGATCCCGCTGCGGGTCAACAACGCCGACTACACAGGCCTGCCCGTCGAGGAACTGCGGCGCCGGTCGAGGATCAACACCGACGTGGCGGCGGCGACCATCGAGGCGGCCCTGACGTACGCCGACACCAACCGGGCGACGCTGCTCACCGACCAGATCGAGCAGTTCCGCCGCGGCTGGGCCGGCGCGCCCTCCCCGGTGATCCCGGACGGGTTCGTCGACGGGTTCGGCCCCGAGGACCGGTACTCGACGAAGTTCCCGCGCGCCTACGTCATCCCGGCCGGCACGCCCGCCGCCGCCCGCCTCGTCAACCACCTGGTCGCCAACGACATCCGCGTCACCAAGGCACTGCACCCGTTCACGCTGGCCGGCAAGCGGTACTCCGGCGGCACGTACATCGTCGACATGCACCAGCCCAAGCGCGGTCTGGCGAACGTGTTCCTGGAAGCCGGGCGGGACATCTCCGACCTGGTGCCGCAGATGTACGACATCTCCGGCTGGAGCCACCGGCTGCTCTGGGGCGCCGCCGTCGACATCAGCCGGGACGCCGCCCCGCGCGCCGTCACGGTCCCGGTGACCCGGGCCGCCCCGACCGGCGCGGTCGACGCCCCGCACGGGCGCGACCTCAGCCTGTCGCTGCGCGACGGCAACGATGTGCGTGCGGTCAACGAGCTGCTCACGCGCGGCATCAAGGTGCGGCGTACGGCCGCCGGCACCGTCGTGGTCCCGGCCGACGCGCGCGCCGTGGCCACGTCGATCGCGAAGACCTTCGGGGTACGGTTCACCGCCGCCCCGCGCGGCGCCACCGGCCCCGCCGTGGAGCAGCCGGTGATCGCCGCCGCCGTCTCCGCCGACGAGCTGTTCGCCCTGAAGGAGATGGGCTTCGCGGTCCAGACCGTGTCCACGGCCGTCCTCAACGCCGGGTTCGACCTGTCCGGCATCGACACGCTGATCGTGTCGTCCGGCCTGTCCTACACCGGCCTGACCCCGGCCGCCCGCGCCGCCGTCGACGCCTACCTGGCCCGCGGCGGCGGCGTCCTCACCCGCGGGGCGACCGGCGCCGCCTTCAACGCCGCCGCCAAGGTGCTCCCGGCGACCGCGGTGACCGGCCGCGGCGACGCGAACGGCGTCGTCACCGTCACGAACGAGGGCCCGATCGTGGGCGCCGGCTCCCCGCCGCACTCGTTCGTCTACTCGCCGATCTGGTTCACCGGCACCGGCTTCACCGTCGAGCAGCGGTACGGCGCGGATCCGCTGGTGGCCGGCCACTGGCTGCCCACCGACGCCGGCGCCAACGGTCCGGCCCAGGCGGCCGGCCAGGCGGCGGTCGTCTCCGGCAGCACCGCGGGCGGCGGCAACGCCGTCCTGTTCGGCACCGAGCCGCTGTTCCGGGCGCACCCGAAGGGCCTGTACGCCCAGTACGCCCGCGCCCTCTTCTGGACCGCCGGGTAACCGTCCGTACCGGCCCCGTCTCCGGGCGGGGCCGGTATACCGTGCAGTGATGATCGGCGATTTCGTACGGGCGGTCCGAAAGCGGAACCTCGGGGCGTACGGGATCCACGTGCACCGGGCGGGCCACCCACCGGTGGAGCACCGGTTCCGGCCGGACGAGCGGGTCAACCTGTACTCGGTGGCGAAGACGTTCACCGCGGTCGCGCTCGGCCTGGCCGAGGCGGAGGGCCGTCTCACCCTCGACGACCGGCTGCTCGACCACCTGCCCGAACTACGGCCACTGGCGGCCGACGGGTTCGGCGCGGTGACGCTGCGGCACCTGACCACGATGACCAGCGGAACCAGCCACCGGTGGTTCGCGCATCAGCGGATCGACGCGGCCGATCTGCTGCACGAGATCGTCGCGGCACCGCTGGTCGCGGAACCGGGCACGCGGTTCGCGTACACCGGATCGGGTCCCTATGCGGTGGGCCGGGTGATCGCCCGGGTGACCGGCGCGGATCTCCGCGCGTACCTCCTGCCTCGCCTCTTCCAGCCGCTCGGTCTGCACGATCCCACCTGGCGCACCTGCCCGCTGGGCTTCCCGTTCGCGGAGAGCGACCTGTTCCTGACGACGGAGGAGCTGGCCCGTTTCGCGCGTCTGCTGTTGCAGGACGGCGAGTGGGAGGGGCGACGGGTGCTGCCCGCCGGGTTCGCCCGGCGGATGTCCCGGGAGACGGTCGCCTCCAGCCGACGGCCGCCCGGCGGGCCCTACACGCACGGGTACGGTCTGGGCGTGTGGCGGGACCGGGACGGCGCCTATCGGATGGACGGCGCTCACGGCCAGTATGCCGTGATCGATCCGGCCCGCCGCGCCGCCGTGACCGTGACCGCCCACTCCGGCGACGACCAGGCCCTCCTGGCCGCCATCCACGATCTGGTCCTGTCCCGCCTTCCGGTGTGCGAGGTTCAGGGACCCGTGAGCGTGTGAGGCTCGGGCGCGTCCGGCGACCGCCATCGGCACGCGGTCAGGACGGCGGGCCGACGTGCCTGTCGAGCCAGTCGCGCAGCGGGCGGCTGCCGCGCAGGAAGCCCGCGATCCGGTCGCGGGCGGCGGCCGTGCCCATCCACGGGGCGGGCTCCCACTCCTGCCAGGTGGTCAGGCCCTTGTGCCGGAGCAGGCCGATCCGGGGGTGGTCCTTGGGGAAGCCGCGTGGCGCCGTCTTCAGGGTGCCGTGGCCGTGGACTCCGATGCCGGACTTCTCGATCCGGTCGACGAGGCCGCTCAGGGACGGGCCGAGGCGCTCGTCGGCGACCGCTCGCCGGTAGCGGGTGAGCTGGTCTGAGGACATCTGGTACATGCCGCAGCCGGCGGCGAGACCGTCGGCGGAGAGCTGGATGTAGCCGCCGGACTCCAGCCACGCGCCCAGGTGGGTCTTGTAGGGCGTCTTGTCGGCGCTGAACCGCACGTCCCGGTACGGCCGGAAGATCTTGCCGGGGCCGAACTCCGGTTCCAGTTCGGCGAGCAGCTCCTCCATCGGGCCGCGTACCCGGCTGTCGTAGAACGGCTTGTGCGCGGTCCAGTACGTCTTCGAGTTATCCGCGGCGAGACCCTCGTAGAACTCGAGGGCCTCGCTCGGCCAGCCGGCGAACGTCACCAGCAGAGCATGCCATCACGAGGCGAGCGCGAGGAACCGTCCGCCCTCCGCGTCGCCGAGCCGCCCAGGGCGAACCCGTGAACCCGGGCCGAAGATCTAGGGCTGGTGGCCGAGCCGGACGGAGAGGCGGGACGCGGCGGCGAGGAGATCGGCGACGGTCTGCCCGGTGCCCGGCTCGAACCGCGGCGCCGGCCCGGCCACGCTGATCACGGCGACCACCCGGGCGTCGTGGTCGAAGATCGGGGCGGCGACCGACGCGGCGCCGGCCTGGCGTTCCCCGAGCGACGTCGCGTACCCCCGCTTGCGGATCGCGGCCAGGTCCTTGCGCAGGGTCGCCGGGTCGGTGATGGTCTGGTCGGTGACCGCCGCGAGAGGGCGCCGGGCCAGATAGGCGTCGACCTCGAAGTCCGGCAGGAACGCCAGGAACGCCTTCGACGAGGCGCCGGCGTTCAGCGGGGACGGGATGCCGAGGCTCACCTCCAGGCGCAGCTCCTGACCGGAGACGACCTGGTCGACGTAGAGCCGGGTGTCACCGCGGCGCAGTGACAGGGTGGCGGTCTCGCGGGTGCGCTCGGACAGGCGCCTCAACTCGGGGGCGGCCATCGCGCGCACGTCGGTGCGGGCCAGGTAGGCGCGGCCGAGGGCGACGGCGGCGGGACCGAGCGCGTACCGCCGGGTGGACGGGTCGACGGTGATCAGCTCGCGGCTGCGCAGCGCGGTGAGGATGCGGTGCACGGCGGCCTTGGTGAGGCCGAGCGCGGTGGCGATCTCGGTGACGCCGAGGTCGGGCTGCTCGGTCCGCCCGAAGTGGAGCAGCACGTCCATGGCCCGCTCGACGGCGGCGATGGAACGGGACTGGCGCTCGTCCTCAGCAGGGCCCGGCGTCGGCGTCGGCGTCGGCGTCGGCGTCGGCGTCGGCACAGCGAAACCCCCAGCGAACAGGTGCGGAAGAACTCTGCCGCACTCTAGCCTGCCATTTCGCCCCGTGGAACGCCGTACCGTTCCCGGGTCGACCGGCCGTCGGCACGCCGGACGGCTTCGGCCCGCACCCCCGGTCCCGGCCGACCGTGCCGAGCGGCGCCCGCGTGCGGCGAGGAAGATCCAGTCATGACTGCCACCGCACTGCGAGCGATTCTCGCCGAGAACCGGGTCACCCACGTCCCCGGCGTCTACGACCCGGTCACCGCGGCGCTCGCCGTGGCGGCCGGCCACCGGGCCGTGCACCTGTCCGGCGCCGCCGTCGCGGCGATCATGCTGGGCCGGCCGGACCTCGAGTTCGTGCCCGGCGCCCGGATCGCCGACCGGGCGTCCACACTGGTCCCCGCGCTCGGCGGGGTGCCGCTGATCGCCGACGCCGACACCGGGTACGGCGATCCGCTGCACGCCGTGTGGACCGCTCTGGCCTACTCCCGCGCCGGGATCACCGGCCTGCACCTGGACGACCGGGGCAACCCGGGACCCGGCGGCCGCCCGGCCGGCAAGGAGGTGCTCCCGATCGGCGAGGCGGCCGCGACGATCACCGCCCTGGCCGATCAGGTGCCGGAGATGGTGCTGATCGCCCGGACCGGCGCCACGGCGCACGGGCTCGACGAGACGATCGTGCGGTGCCGCGCCTACGCCGAGGCGGGCGCCGACGCGATCCTCCCGGCGGGGGTGGACGGCGTGGACGACCTCCGGCGGATCCACCGCGCGCTTCCCGGCGTACCCCTGGTGGTCGATCGCAGTGAGGCCGGCGGCGTGCGGCCCGCCGCCACCGACGCCGATCTTCTCGCCGCGGGGGTCCGGCTGGTGCTGCACCCGATGGCGGCGCTGCTCGCCGCGACTCGGGCCGCGTCCCTGGCCTACCGGGCGATCGCCGACACCGGCGCCGCCGAACCGGTCGACCGGATGCCGTGGGCCGCGTTCACCGCCCTCGCCGGCCGGGACGAGGCGCTCGACCCCGACGCCCGTCACGTCCCGACAGGCTTGCAGACATGACCCGCATCCCGGTCGCGGTGACCGGGCGGGCGGTCAGCGGGGTGGGGCGGTGTGGCGGCGCGAGTCGACGGTGACCGCTGCGAGGGTGATGAGCGTGACGGCGGACAGGGTGGCCAGCGCGGGCATCGCCGTGCCGGCCACGGCGAACGGGACGATCAGCAGGGCCGCCACCGGCAGGGCCGCATCGAGGCGGCCGGTGACGCGCCGGCGGAAGGCGGCCTGGGCCAGCAGGTGCAGGGCGAGGCCACCGGTCAGCGCGGCCAGCGCCACACCCTTGAGCGGGTCGGTCAGCGTGTGCGCCTGCTCGTCGCCGACGTATTCGAGGGTCTTCTTCAGGCCCAGGGCGAGCAGCACGATCCCGGCGATCAGCGGCAGGTGCAGGAAACTGTAGGCGTCCCGGGCGAGGGCGGCACGCTCGCCGTCGCCCGCCGCGGCCAGGGCGTGTTCCCCGGCCGCGGAGCTGAATCCGAAGTACGCCCACCAGAGCCCACCGGCCAGCGCCAGGCCCAGTGCGGAGGCGACGACGATCGGCCAGGAGATCGGCAGCCGCGCCACGCCGACACCGATCGCCACGATGGACTCGCCGAGGGCGACGATGACGATGAGGCCGTGCCGTTCGGCGAAGTGCCCGGCCGAGCGGAGGCGCCAGCCGCGCACCCCACCGAAGTAGGTGCCGGCGTAGTCGACGATCAGCGCCGCCACCCACAGCCAGATCCGGGCCGTGCCCTCGGTCGCGGCGGCGGCCAGCAGCAGCACGGTGCCGCCCAGCATCGCGGGCGTGAACCGCAGCACCTGGCCGCGGAGCGCGACGTCACCACGGGACGCGGCGTAGAACAGCAGCAGGTGCAGCGCACGGAAGACGAAGTAGCACACCGCCACGACGACCGGCCCGGACAGCCCGCCGGGGGCGTCGCCGAACGCCTCCGGAATGGCCAGGGCCAGCACGAACATCGCCGCCATCGCCGCGAACATGACGAACCGCGCGATCCCCTGGTCGGCGCGGACCAGGTTGGCGAGCCAGGCGTACCCGGTCCAGCTCCACCACAGCAACGCCACCACGAGCAGGCCGCGCAGCAGGCCGGCCCCGCTCAGCCCGGCGGCCATGGTGGCGGTGACCTGGGTCAGGGCGAAGACGAACACCAGGTCGAGGAAGAGCTCCAAGGGCGAGACGGCGCCGGTCTCCGGCATCGCCCGCAGATCGAGCCGCGGTCGGGTCATGCGCCCATGTAAGCATGTAATCATCGCTCGGCGCCGCCCCGCACGCGCCCACCGGCCGGTCTCTGCGGGGCGGGCTCGCCGTCCGGGGCCGGGCGGTCAGGCGCGGGTGTACGTCATGGTCCAGTTGGGCTCCCAGGTCCGGCCGTTGTCGCGGGAGAACCGTTGTTCCCAGCGGGCGGAGGTGGGGGTGATGTCGTACCAGATGAAGTGGGCCTTGATGGGTTCGCCGTCGTGGGTGTCGTCGCCGTGGAAGTCGCCGCGGCCGCCGGTGAAGACCCCGGACACGGGCGGGTAGAGGAGGCCGGTTCGGCTGCTCGCCCAGTAGAGCGACCAGGTCCTCTGCTCGCGGTCGAAGAGGCGCAGGGTGAGGCCGCCGCTGTTCAGGGTCGGAAAGGTGATCTCCTCGGCGTTCCGTCGTTCATGGCGGTGATCATCACCGGACATCCCTGACATCCCCTGTCAGGCTGCTCTCCCTTCTCCTGAACAGCGACGTGGGGTCGTGGGCGGCGCGCAGGCGGGGAGGCGGGCGGTGTTCTCCAGGTGGCAGGCGCGGTCGGGCAGGCCCGGTTCGGGGAAGTTCGGGTAGGCGCCGCCGGTGCCGAACGGGTGGGTCAGGCCGTACGACTCGCGAACCGGCCGTCCGGGATCTCGTCGCCGGCCAGCCACCGTTTGACCGTGCGATGGGTGCCGTCATGCCGGTCGTCGGTCGCGGGCGGTACGCCGAGACGCCGGATCAGGTCGTCCACGGCGGCGCCGGCCGGTGCGGCGCCGGAGACGGAGATCCGCGGCGGGGCCGCCGGGTCCCGCGGGGCGGTGACGACCAGGCTGGGCGCCCGGGTACGTGCGGTGGTCGATCGCGGGTCACAGGGCGGGCAGGAGTTCGCCGGCGCGGGGCTCCCGGCGCTGATCGAGCCAGAACAGGTAACCACGCAGGTACGCCTCCAGACCGTCGTCGAGATAGGCGATGTAGTCGCGGTGCCCCTGGGCGGCGTCGTGATAGTGGCTCAGGTACGTCGGGTCGGCGTTGAACCCCCAGTGCGGATGGGTGTCCGCTCCCCAGTCGGCGGCGATCGCGACCGCCCACTCCCGCACCCGGCCCCGGTCGCGCCACCAGTCGCGGACGGCAGCGATGGTCCAGTGGTCGTCGCCGTCCCAGTTGTACCCCTGATACAGCTCGGCCCGGCAGCCGTTGATCACCGCTGCGGTCTCGGCTTCGTTCACCGGCTGGCGGTAGATGAACTCGGACCCGAATCCGCCACCGAGATCGTCGTCGTAACAGATGTGCGCCGGAGCGTCCAGCCGCCCGATCGCCAGGCTGTCGGTCTCGCCGGCGTAGAACGGCCCCGGAACGTTGCGCCAGTTCCGCTGCTCCCAGCGCCCGGTGAGGAACGGCCCGTCGACCAGCCGCCGGGCCGTGGGCAGCGGATCCCAGTAGCCGGTCACGCCGGGAGCAGGGCGAGCTGGTGGCGGACGGCGGCGGTGACGCGGCGATGGTCGCCGGTGGCGAGCAGGTCGAGGAGAGCACCGCGGAGCACCGCGAGGGCGAGGGTACGCCGGGCGGCGCCGTCCGGGCTGTCGCGTTCGGCGGCGGGCTGGCAGGTGGCGAGGACGGCGAGCCAGTCGTGGACGGTGGCGGCGGCGAAACCGCCCCACACCCCGTCCGGTTCGACGAGGGACGTGGCGTAGGTCTCGGCCCACAGTTTCAGCAGCTGCCGGTGGGTGGGGTCGGCGAGCCAGGACCACAGCCGCTCGACGGTCGCGGGCAGGCCGGGGACCGGATCGCCGACCTGCTCCAGGATGGCGAGCTCATCCGCGCGGGCGCGGGACAGCACCGCGCGGATCAGACCCTCCTTGTTGCCGAAAAGGAAGACGAGGACGCGCGGGCTGGAGCCGATCGCGGCGGCGAGAGGGCGCAGGGACAGCCGGGCCAGGCCGTTGACCAGCGCGTACCGATAGGCGGCTTCCAGCAGTTCGGCTTTGCGGGCCGACGGGTTGGCGGCTTCCTCGTTCACCGGTGTAGCTTACCGTCCACTGAAACGACTGTTTCAGCGGGAGGCGTTGATGGGAACAGAGCGCGGCGTCGCGATACGCCCCGCGGACCGGCCGGGAGACCTCGGCTGGATCGTGATGGCGCACGGCGAGATCTACAGCGAGCAGTTCGGCTGGACCACCGACTTCGAGGCGAAGGTCGCGGGCATCGTCGCCGCGTTCGCCGCCCGTCACGACCCGGCACGGGAGGCGGCCTGGATCGCCGAGGCCGACGGCCGGCGGGCCGGGAGCATCGCGCTGGTCGCCGGCGACGAGCCGGGCACCGCACGGCTGCGCGTCCTGCTGGTCACCCCGGGCGCGCGCGGGCTCGGCCTGGGCAGCCGCCTGGTCGCCGAGTGCCTGGCCTTCGCCCGCACGGCCGGATATCAGCGGGTCGTGCTGTGGACCGTGGACACGCTCGGGTCCGCGCGCCGCATCTACCAGGCCGCCGGTTTCCTGCTGACCAGCGAGGAGCCGCAGTTCAGCTTCGGGCACGAGGTGGTCGGCCAGAACTGGGAGCTGGACCTGGGAGAGCAACGTCTCACTTGATCAAGTCGTGTCCTGGGGTCGGTAGGGTCGCCCGGCCACCTCAGAGGAGAAGAGATCAGATGAGCAAGTTCAAGGCCGGAATCGCCGCACTCGCCGCCGGCGCCATGCTGCTCGGCGGCTGCGGGAGCAACGACAGCGCCGAGCCCGCCGCCACCGCGGCGTCGCAGGCGCCGGCCGGCAACGGGGTGGCCGCGCTCACCGCCGACGAGATCCTGACCAAGGCCCGGGAGGCGCTGACGAAGGCCGGCTCGTACCACGTCAAGGGCGGCGCCACCTCCGAAGGCCAGTCCATGACCATGGACTTCCGGGTCTCGGGCGCGGACCTCGTCGGGACGATGTCGATCAGCAAGGGTGCCGAGATCGCGCTGCTGAAGGTCGGCGGCAAGCAGTACATGCGGCCGTCCGAGGGCTTCTGGTCGACGCTCGGCCTCGGCGCCACCGCCAAGCAGGCGTCCGCCGCGCTGGGCACCAAGTGGCTGGAGGTGCCGGCCTCGAACAAGGACATGTCCGGCATCTTCCAGATCTGGAACGTCGACGAGCTGCTGTCGCCGACCGGCACCGCCAGCAAGGGCGAGACCGCCGACGTCGACGGCAAGCCGGCGATCGTCGTGACCGACAGCAGCGACGCCGAGTCGAAGGTGTTCGTGGCGACGACCGGGGAGCCGTACCTGCTGAAGATCGGCAACACGGCCGGCGACGCGCTCGTCTTCACCGAGTTCGGCGCGACCTTCGCCGACCTCAAGGCGCCGGCCGCCGGCCAGGTCATCGACATGGCGACCCTGACCGGCAAGAAGTAACGGATCAGCGGACCCGGTGACGCGGGTGGGTCGCCTCCGGCGTGTCGACCACCCGGACGATCTCCCGGACGGTCGCCCCGGACGGTCGCTCGAACCGCCCGTCCGGGGTGACGAACCAGTCGTGCAGCCCGCCGAGCCCGCCGTCGGGCGCGCTGATGTACCCATCCACCGACATCGACATGTAGCGAACCGAGACCGTCATGTCCGGTAGACCGGCGAGAACGGCGAAGCTGAGCGGATCGGGGGGCGGGAACGGCGTCGCGGGTTCACTCGTCCGGGAAGAAGCCCGCGTCCAACTGGGCCGGGGTGGCGTCGGCCAGCGGCGGGGCGGGCACGAGGAAGGCGCCCGGGGTGTTGGACCGTAATGCCGTCAGCCGCTCCCGCTCGGCCACCCGATGGAGCTCCCGTAACGCCCCGACGGCTATCTGCTCGGTCTCGTGGACGTCGCTGGTCAGCCGGTTGAGCGCCTGAACCACGTTCTGGGCGACCTCGGTCGCCGTCGGAGCGGACAGCGGAAGCTTCTGCTTCTCCTTCGGCTCCGGCAACAGCCCCTGCCCGACGGTTCCGGCGACCTCCAGGCAGGCCGCCGTGGCGACCACCCCCACACCCGTGCCGTACGCCGCGAGCAGCGTGCCACTGACCACCAGCATGATCGTCGCCCATTTCACGGCGTCCGCCCCCGAGGTGGAACGGTTGCTGAGCGCCTTCGTGGCCGCGATCGCGTTGTCCAGTAGTTCGAGCGTCGACTTGCGCTGCCGGATGTAGGTGACCTTCATCAGCCTCATCTGATCGCCGACACTCCGGGCCAGGAGGCTGTGGTTCGGCAGAGTCGACTGGAAGGGGGTGAGGAACCTGTCGATGAAGCTGTTCTTGAAGGCGCCGGCCCATTCGTCCATGTCGGTCCGGACGTCGTGGAGGCGGCCGAGGTTCGGGTCGGCTCCCACCCATTTCCCGGTCGAGTCCGGACGGCCGCCGAAGGACGCCTCCACCTGCGACAGGACATCGATGATGGGATTGAACTGATCGGGATCCGGCGTGATCAGCTGTTCGAACGACGGAATGATCCACTCGTGGTCGGAGTTCTCCACCCGGTCGCGATATCGCGCGCGCTCCTCGTCCGAGATGGCGAAGATCGGCGCCTTGTCGGGGTTCTCGTTCGCCCACTTGTCCTCGACCGACCGCGCCCACGAGTCAGCGTCCGCGAGATTCTGCCGGATCAGTTCGGCCTTGAGGGCGCGAGCCTGTTCCCGGACCCTGCCCTCGAAGGCCGCGCCCGCCAGCTCCGGCGGCGTGGTGACATCGAAGAGCGTCGCCCCGGTCTCGGCCATGAATCCGCTCCTGTCCTCTATCGCGAAGGTGCCGAGTCCGGCCTGACAGGATGCTCAGGCGTACCGGGGACCGGCGGGTTCGAGGCCGGCTCGGAGTAGTCGTGGCCGGCCCTGCCTCCCGGCTCGGCCACGGTCACCGAGGTCCCCTCCGGTCCCATGTAGGCCTCGAGGAGGGTCTTGCCGCTCTCCTGGTCGACACGGTCGAAAAGCTCCCGGGCGACGCGCACCCCGCGTGCCGTGTCCATGACCACATCCCCCATCTCGATCATGATCGACTGCATGGTGGACCGCAGATCCTCCCAGGCGGTGCCCAAAGCACTGACCTTGAAGGAGGCGCCGGGATAGACGCTGTCCCGTGCGGGAAACGCGGTGCTGCCGCCGGCAGCTCTCCCGAGAGCCTGGCCGGCGTCGTAGAACACGTCCGCCACGCGCGGCAGGTTGACCTCTGACACTCTCCACAGGCGGTAGAGATCACCACCGGTCACGTTCTCCGGCATTTCCGTTCCCCCGTTCCGTCGGTCGGATCCGCATGTTCACCGATGGCGCCGCCGCACGATCCCGATACCGGCTGCGAGCACCACCGCCAGCGCCAGCCCTCCGGCGAGCCAGATCCAGGTCGGTGCCGAGCCCTCGTTCGAGCCCTCGTTCGAGCCCTCGTTCGAGCCCTCGTTCGAGCCGGAGGACGCAGCCGGGACCTCCATGGCGAAGATCCGGCTCCCCGTCGTGTCGATCAGATAGAGGGGTCCCGCCGACACCGAACTGATCGCGAGTTCCACCGGATCCCTGGCCCCGAACGGATCCACCGGGAGGTCCGTGACGGTCACGATCTCACCGCCCGGTTTCAGCCAGCTGACCTTACGGGCCGTGCTGTCCAGCACATACACCCCGGTGTTCCCGACTCCGAGCGCCCCGATGTCGGCCATGTCCTCCTCTGCCGGCGGCCACCGCCCGGCGTCGCCGACGGCCCACTGCCCGGTTTCCGGCAGGATGACCGGGGCGACCTCACCGGCACGGGCCCGGAAGACGTTGTGGCTCGCGATCCAGAGGTCACCGCTGTCGTCGGTCCCGAGACTTCCCGGCGCGGTGACCGGCGTGTACGACTTCACGGCCCCGTTTCCCGCCGCCACGCTGCGGGTTCCGTCCGGAGCGAAGGCGAGCACCTGACCGGCATTCCGGTCGGACGCGTACAGGGTGCCGTCCGCGGCCACCGCGAGCCCGCGGATGTCCCGGTGCTCCCGGAGAGTCGAGACCTCCGCGCGGACCGAGATGGATCCGTCCGGCGTCAGAGCGTAGACCCGGCTCACCCCGCTGTCCGCGATGAGGACGGTGCCGTCGCCGGCCACGGCGACCTCCGTCGGCGTACGCAGGGAGATCGATGTCGCCCGGGAGCCTGCCGCCACCGCGCTCGTCTCGCCGTCCTCGCCGCCGTCGCCGGCGACCGTCGTGATGGTTCCGTCGGCCCGGACGGCCCGGACCCGGTGGTTGCCCGTATCAGCGATGTAGAGGGTGCCGTCCGGCGCGACCGCGGCGCCGTGCGGACCGTCCAGCTTCGCCGACGCCGCCGGGCCCCCGTCGCCGCCGAAACCCAGCCCGTTCCCACCGGCCACCCGCGTCATCGGAGCGACGCCCTGATCGGCTGCCGCCGGCACCGGAACGGCGAGAACCGACAGCAGCACCGTCACACCGGCGGCGACGCGTCGCACTGTCACGAATTTTGTGTACCACACACCAGCGCATACGTTGGTTTCCATCGATCGGTTCGGCAGGAGCACCCGATAGCGGGAGGATGGCATGAACCCGTACGAGATCGACTTCGGTGATCGACTCCGGGGCATGACGGTTACCGGAACCTCGCCGGACGGTCAGATCCGGGCGACGGTCTCCGGCGACATGCGGCTGGAGCTGCGCCTCCGGCCCGGCGCCTACGACCAGGCTGACGAGCGCGGCCTGAGCAGGCAACTCGCCGGCCTCGGCGCCACCACCTGGGTCGCCTGGGAACGGGAACGCCGCGAGATCTACCGCCGCTACCAGGGCCTGAGCACCGAGGAGGCCGAGGCGGATCGCCGCACCCCACGTGACTCCCGCTATCGGCTCTTCGAGGAAGGACTGCGCAGGCTGGAGTGTCAGGCCCTTTCACCATCTGAGGTATTGCACGTACGAACCGTCGGGATGACCGAGTGGCATGTCGACATCGAGCCGGGCACCCTGCGCCGTCTCCGCGAACCGGAGTTCGTCCAGGAGGTGGTGTCCGCCTTCGGTGGGCTGATCCAGGATCGGGAGCGGAGACTGACCCTGCTCAAGGCCGAGCACTTCGATCTCGGCATCCCCCGATCCTGGCTGGACCGTACGCGCTAGCGGGCGCGGACCGCGTCGTCCTCCTTGGCCATGGTGTCCTGGCGGGCCGGTTCCTCGCGCAGGATCGCCGCGTTGAGCCATTCGTCCGGGATGGCGAAGGCGTCGACCAGCGTGCGCATGTGCGGGCGCAGTTCGCGCAGCAGGTCGTTGATCACGGCGGTGACGGTCTTGGAGCGGGCCGGGGTGAGGCGGCCGTGTTCCAGGAACCAGGCCTTGCCGGCTTCGATGGTGGTCAGGGCGTACAGGTCGCAGAGTTTCGACAGCAGGGCACGTGCCTCGGGGTCGGCGGTGCGGTCGATGCCGGCGACGAAGGCTTCCAGGGTGATCCGGTCGATGTGGGCGGTGGCGACCGCGAGCACGTGGTCCTGGACGTCGTTGAAGATGTCGAAGGGGCGGTCCTTCTTGGTGGCGGCGCCCTTGCGGAGCCGGCGGATCGCGCCGTCCAGGAGGTGTTTCTCCCGGTCCTCGAAGGCGGCCAGGTGCCAGCCGCGGTCGGTCACGGCGACCTCCTCGTCGCGGCCGGGGACGGCGCTGACGAGGCGCTGGATCAGCGAGCGGGCGGCGGTGCGCTCCAGCATCATCTCGCCGACCTGCTCGGCGACGAACGTGGCGCGGCCCCAGCCGTCGAGGGAGCCGAAGGCGTCGCGGTAGCCGGTGAGCAGTCCTTTCGCGACCAGCTGCAGCAGCACCGTGTTGTCGCCTTCGAAGGTGGTGAAGACGTCGGTGTCGGCTTTGAGGCCGGGCAGCCGGTTCTCGGCGAGGTAGCCGGCGCCGCCGCACGCCTCGCGGCACATCTGGATGGTGGCGGTGGCGTTCCAGGTCTGTGCGGCTTTCAGGCCGGCGGCGCGGGATTCGAGTTCGCGCTGGCGGTGCTCGTCGGGTTCGACGAGGGAGAAGACCTCGTCCATGGTGACGGCGAGTTCCTCCTGGGCGAAGGCGTACGCGTACGACCGCGCCAGCGCCGGGAGCAGTTTGCGCTGATGCGCCAGGTAGTCGTTGAGCACCACTTCACGGTCGTCGCCGGGCCGGGTGAACTGGCGCCGGGTGTCGCCGTACCGGACGGCGATGGTGAGCGCGTTGCGGGTGGCCGCGGAGGCGGCGGCGCCGACGGTGACCCGGCCGCGGACCAGGGTGCCGAGCATGGTGAAGAAGCGCCGGGTGTCGTTCTCGATGGTGCTGGTGTAGGCGCCGTCCTCGGCCACCTGGCCGTACCGGTCGAGGAGCATGTCCCGGGGCACGATCACGTGGTCGAAGCTGAGCCGCCCGTTGTCGACGCCGAGGAGCCCGGCCTTGGCGCCGGCGTCGCCGATGGTGACGCCCGGCATCGGGTCGCCGTGCTCGTCACGGATCGGTACCAGCCACGCGTGCACCCCGTAGGAGCGCCCGCCGGTGATCAGCTGCGCGAAGACGACGGCCATCCGCCCGTCCCGGGCCGCGTTGCCGATGTAGTCCTTGCGTGCCGCCTCGTGCGGGGTGTCGAGGACGAAGTGCCCGGACTCGGGAACGTACGTGCAGGTGGTCCGCAACTGCTGGACGTCGGATCCGTGTCCCGTCTCGGTCATGGCGAAGCAGCCCATGATGTCGGCGGAGATGATGCCGCGCAGGTACCGCTCATGGTGGCGGGCCGTCCCGAGCGCGACCACGGCCCCGCCGAACAGGCCCCACTGCACGCCCGCCTTGACCATCAGCGAGAGGTCGACCTGGCCGAGCATCTCGGCGGCGACGGTGGAGCCGCCGGGATCGTCGGAGCCTCCGTACGCGGCGGGGAACGCCGACGCGACCCCGACGTCGGTGGGCAGCGCGCGGATCAGCCGGCTGATCCGGTCCCGCGCCTGGTCCCCGGTCTCGCCGGGAACGGTGACGAACTCGGGGCCGAGCGTGGAGCGCACGGCCTGACGGATGTGCGCCCACCGGCCGTCGAGGACCTCGGTGAGGGACGCGGAAACCCCATTGATCATGACACTATATTACCCACGAGTAACCTCGGATGAACCTCGTACTCGATAATTCGACCTATCGCCCGACAAGGCCGATATGCGCAATCGGGCGGCACACTGGAGATCAGCCTCCCGCTGGCGGTCAGCATCCCCCTGGCCGCCGCCGTCAGGGCTGTCTCCGCGGCGCCGAGACGGCCCTGACAGCCAGCCGGGAACCCGCACGCCGCGGTGGTTCCGGTCAGTCCTCGTGGCCGGGCACGACCAGGGGGTGCCGCTCCTCGTCGCGGGCGGCGATGCCGGCCATCGAGCGCAGGTACTGGCGCCGGGTGATCTCACCGTCCATCAGTTGAGCGCAGAGCACGCCTTCCAGACTCTCCGGTGCGAAGAGCGCCTCCGGAACGGTCAGCGACTCCGTCTCGGCGGACACGTCCGCCCGCACCCCACGTACCGCGAGGACGCAGGCGGCGGCCAGGACCAGGATGAGGAGGGACAGGATCAGCATTGCCACCGCCTTGTCGGTTCACCGCGGGACGCCCGTGCCCCGCCTGCCAGAGAGAACGGATGACGGGCCGCGTCGGTTCGACGATTTCCGGCACGGTCCGTGAATCGTTCTCAGTCCGGGACACGACACGATAGAGGTACGAGGAATGCCCGGTTCTCGGTAATTTTCGCTATCTTTCTGCGGTGACTGGAAAGCGTGATATATCCCGTCTGCCGGATTATGACGGCTTCAGTCGGCTCGCCGGCGACGTCGAGGCCGTTCCGGACGGAGACGACTACCAGGTCCGGCTGCAACCGCTGTCCCGGCGCCGCCCGATCCGGTCCGCTCTGATCGCGGCGTTCGCCTTCGCCTTCGAGAGCACCTTCTTCGGCTGGCTGCTGGCCAAGGTGGAGCTTCCCGACCGGCGCATGCAGACCGCCCTGTTCCTGGTCACCGTCTTCATGATCGCCGCGACCGCGCTGATCGAGCTGTTCCGTCTGGTCAACGTCGTGACCCTGTGCCTGGCGACGCTGCGGGCGCGGGATCCGATCCCGGTGCCGCCGGACGAGCGGCTGCGGGTGGCGTTCCTGACCACGATCGTGCCCGGCAAGGAGCCGATCGAGATGGTGGAACGGACGTTGCGGGCGGCGACCCGGATCCGGCATCCCGGGCGGTACCACGTGTGGCTGCTGGACGAGGGCGACGATCCCGAGGTGCGCCAGATGTGCCGGCGGGTGGGCGTGCACCACTTCAGCCGCAAGGGGGTGCCGGACTGGAACACCGCGGCGGGCGGGTTCAAGGCGAAGACCAAGCACGGCAACTACAACTCGTGGATGGACCGGCACGGCGACGCGTACGACGTGTTCGTCTCGGTGGATCCGGATCACGTGCCGCTGCCGAACTTCTGCGAGCGGCTCCTCGGCTACTTCCGGGACCCCGACGTGGCGTTCGTGATCGGGCCGCAGATCTACGGCAACTACGACAACGTGATCACCAAGTGGGCCGAGTCCCAGCAGTACCTGTTCCACTCGCTGCTGCAGCGGGCCGGCAACCGCCTCGGCATCCCGATGCTGGTGGGGACGAACAACGCCGTACGCATCAAGGCCCTGCAGTCGATCGGTGGCCTGCAGGACTCGATCACCGAGGACATGGCGACCAGCCTGGCCCAGCACGCCTCCCGCAATCCGGCGACCGGCCGGCGCTGGCGGTCGGTCTACACCCCGGACGTCCTGGCCGTCGGCGAGGGCCCGTCCTCCTGGACCGACTACTTCAGCCAGCAGCACCGCTGGTCGCGCGGCACCGACGAAGTGTGCGTGGCCGGGTTCGCGAAGATGATCCCCCGCCTGGGGGTACGCCGTGCGCTGCACTACGCGCTGCTGATGGCGTACTACCCGCTGACCGCGGTCGCCTGGCTGCTCGGCGCGGCCACCGCGGTCTTCCACGTGCTGCTCGGCGTCAAGGGCGTGCAGGTGCCGCAGCAGGTGTGGCTGATGCTGTACGTGGACGCGGCGCTGTTCCAGGTCGGCCTCTACATCTGGAACCGGCGGCACAACGTCAGCCCGCACGAGGAGGCCGGGTCGTCGGGCCTGACCGGGATGCTGCTGTCGACGTTGTGCGCGCCGATCTACGTCACCTCGTTCCTGCAGTCGGTGCTGCGGCGCACGGCCGGTTTCGTGGTGACGCCGAAGGGCGATTCGGCCAGCCCGGACTCGCTGCTGACCTTCCGTACCCATCTGCGGTGGGCGGCCTTCTACGCCGCTCTCCTGATCGTGGCCGCGTTCACCGGCCACGCGCACGGCTTCATGTGGTTGTGGCCGTCGCTCAACCTGGCCCTCTGCCTCACCCCGCCGGCCATCTGGGCGGTGCAGGCGCTCGGCCGGTCCCGCACGAGGCCCGAGACGCACGACGAAGAAGAGAAGGAACCTCTCATGATCGGATCGGCCGCATGACCGCGCGGAGAAGGCCCAGCATCGCCCGGCGGGTGCTGACCATGCTGGTGACGGTGCCGCTGATGGCGGCGGTGGCGGTGGTGAACCGGCCGATCGTGAGTCTCGCCGCGGACCGGTACCACGAGTTCACCATCAACCGGGACTCCTACAAGCAGAAGTTCGGGCACTGGTCGCTGCTGCGGGTTCCGGCGGACTTCCGGGTCAACGCCATCCACGCGGCGATGCTGCGTACCGGCAAGGTGTTGATCATCGCGGGGTCCGGCAACAACCGGGACGACTTCGAGGCCGGCACGTTCCGCACCGTGCTGTGGGATCCGCGCACCGACGAGTTCACCGAGGTGCCGACCCCGACCGACCTGTTCTGCGCCGGGCACACCTTCCTGCCCGACGGCAACCTGCTGGTGGCCGGCGGCACCAAGTCGTACGAGGTCCTGGAAGCCGACATCACCCACGCCGCCGGGGTCATGAAGATCAAGAACGAGTCGCCGGACTTCGGGGCGCGCACCTTCGCGAAGGGCACCCGGTTCGTCGCCGGCAACGGCCGCGTCTACGCGAGCCGGGCAGACGTGACGGTGCCCGCCGCCACCAAGATGACGCACGGCGCCCACACGATGGTGCACGCCGGCGAGGCCGAGGTGTGGGTGGACGCCGTCGACTCCGGCGACGCTCCGATCGTGCGCGAGCCGGCCCAGTACGCCATCGAGGGCCTGACCGGAAACGACAAGCGCAACCTGTACGGCATCGCCGAGAAGATCACCCGCGAGAAGCAGGAGTACGGCGGGGACAAGACGACGTACGAGTTCGACCCGGTCGCCGAACGGTACGTGCGCACCGGCGACATGACCGAGCACCGCTGGTATCCGACCCTGGCCACCATGCCGGACGGTGACGTCCTGGCCGTGTCCGGGCTGGACGAGTTCGGCCGGATGCTGCCCGGCGTCAACGAGCGCTACCAGGTGGACAAGAAGAAGTGGGTGCCCGCGCCGGAGCTGAAGCGGGTGTTCCCGACCTATCCGGCGCTGTTCCTGACCGAGGACGAGAAGCTGTTCTTCTCCGGTTCGAACGCCGGGTACGGATCGGACAGCGAGGGCCGTACCCCCGGCCTGTGGGACGTGGCGAAGAACACCTTCCGCACCGTGCCGGGTCTCGAGGACGCGGCGATGACCGAGACCAGCGCCTCGGTGATGCTGCCGCCGGCCCAGAAGCAGAAGGTGATGATCCTCGGCGGCGGCGCGGTCGGCGACTCGCCGGTGTCCACGGCCCGCACCGCGATCGCCGATCTGAGCGAGAAGCAGCCGCGGTACCGGACCGGCCCGGACCTGCCGGCGCCGGCCCGCTACCTCAACACCGTGGTGCTGCCCGACGACACCGTGTTCACCAGCGGCGGCTCGTCCGGGTACCGGGGTGGGCCCTACCGGGGGCGCAACCGCAGCGACCTGCTGACCGCGCACTTCTACGACCCGGCGCGCGAGGAGTTCCGGGAGGCGGCGGCGCCGAGCGTGGGCCGCAACTACCACGCGGAGGCGCTGCTGCTGCCGGACGGGCGGGTCGTCACCATGGGCAGCGACCCGATCTACGACTCGACCGGCAAGAACCCGGGGACGTTCGAGCAGCGGATCGAGATCTACAGCCCGCCCTACCTGTTCCAGGGCGACCGGCCGGCGATCGACGGCGGGCCGCGGGCGATCGAACGCGGGCGCAAGGCGCAGTTCGCCACGCCGGACGGGTCGCGGATCCGGGCGGCCCGGCTGGTCCGGCCGAGCGCCGTCACGCACGGCACCGACGTGGACCAGCGGTCGGTGGAGGTGGGCGTACGGCGTACCCCCGGCGGGGTGAGCATCGCCGTCCCGGACTCCCCCGGCCTGGTCCCCGCCGGCTGGTACATGCTCTTCGTGGTCGACGGCAAGGGCGTCCCGTCGAAGGCCCGCTGGGTGAGGATCGTCTAGTTGGTGGCGAGCCCGAGCGCGTACTCGGGCCACCACTGACCGGCCGGGGGCGCGTCCGGCAGGCACGCCCCGTCGGACTCCCCCGGCCGTTTGATCCACAGGTACGCGTCGACCCGCGGCGTGCCGGTCTCGGTGGTCGGTGCCGGCCCGAGCGCCCGGCCCGGCGGGTTGCACCAGTGCCCCTCGGCGTCGCGGGCGTCGACCGGCGCCGGCCCGTTGCCGTTGCGGCTGGTGTCGATCACGAACGGCAGCCCGCCGAGCCGGTCGGAGATCGCCGTGCCGTACCCGACGTTCGCCTCGGTGGTCTCGAAGTTCGCCACGTTGAGGCTGAACCCGTCGGCCTCGCGTACCCCGGCCCGGTCCAGGGCCTCGGCCACCCGGCCGGCGTCCTTGATCCAGCCGGGGTTGCCGGCGTCCAGGTAGACGCGTGTCCCCGGCTGTCTCTTGAACGCCCCGATCGCCTCGGCCAGCAGGGTGAGCCGTTCCTCGGCGGCGTCCCCGGTGACGCAGTCGTCGAGCACGTGCGGGATCGCGTCCGGCTCCAGGACGACCACGGCCGGGTGGCCGTTCACGATCGCGGCCAGCTCGGCGATCCAGGCGCGGTAGGCGGCCGCGTCCGGGGCGCCGCCGCCGGAGTGCCCGCCGCAGTCGCGTTGCGGCACGTAGTACGGCACCAGGACGGCCGTCTGCCCCCGGGCGGCGGCGTCGGTGACCAGCCGCCGGGCCCGATCCTGGAAACCGGGGTTCGCGTCGGCGAACCACACCGCGGTCGGCGACTCGGCGATCCGCCGCAGCGCCTCGGCGTCCTCGGCGCGGCCCTCGGCCCGCCACGCCGCCACCTGCTTGACGGCGGGCGCGTCGGGCTCCACGTAGAACCCGGCGGACTCGGGCACCACCGTCGCCGACGGTGTCACGGTGGGCTCCTCCGACGTGCAGCCGCCGAGCACGACCATCGCTGCCAGGGCACAGAGCGCGGGTAACCTTCTCATCGCCCGCGAAGCTACCGGCAGCGGCTACCCGATCGGGGCTCAGCGCACCGAGCGTCCCACCGCAATCGCCTCTTCGAGTGTCATGATTCCCTCCAACCGGTAGGTGACGGCCCCCGTGGTCCAGACCAGCGCCGGGCCCACGAGACGGGCGGTCGCGAGGCGCTCCACCCCGTCCCGGCCGACGTAGGTCACCGGGTGCGGGCGCGGCATCCACGCCGCGGTGACGACCGCGGCGCCCAGCTCGACCGGCCGCGCGTCCGGCGACGTCTTGAGGAACACCGTGTCCAGCCGCCCGTCGAACTGGTCGAACCGCACGGCCCCGCCCCGGTACCGCATGGTGATCACCCGCGGGTGGCCCCGCGGATCGGGGTCGGCGAGCTCGACGGACTCGGGTTCGCCCAGATCGGCGGGGACCAGGACCGGGAAGGCGGCGGCCCGGCGGGCCTCGGCCAGCACGGCCGGGCCGGCCGACGGCAGCGGGTCCGGGGTGGCCGGGAGGGTGGCACGGGGCTGCTCACGGCGTACCTCGACGCCCGCGATCCGCAGCAGGTCGCCGACCACCTCGGCCACCGCGGCCCGGGCCGGCGCCACTCCGGCGACAGCGACGATGAGGGCGGCGGCCAGCACCGCGAGCCACCGGCGGGCGCGAGGCCGGCGCGGCGCCGGGTGGGCGAGGCGCGCCCGGACCGCTTCCCGCTGATCGACTGCCGGGGGTACGGGCCACCGGGCGCCCAGTTCCCGCAGCTCGGCGATGAGATCGTCAGGCTCGGGCATCGGGCACCTCCTGCGGCAGCCGGTCGCGAAGCCGGGCCAGGGCCCGTGAGGTCCGCGACTTGACCGTCCCCTTCGGCAGGTCCAGCATGACCGCGGTCTCCGCCTCGGACAGGTCCAGCAGGTACCGGCAGACCAGCACCTCCCGGTCCCGCCCGTCGAGCGCCCGCAACTGCTCCACCAGGAAGCGGCGGCGCTCGCCGGCCACCGCCGACTCGGCCGGGCCGGGTTCCCACCGCACCGGGTCCTCCCGCGCCGCCGCGCGCAGCCACAGCCCTTCCCGGCGGCGGCGTCCCCGCACCAGGTTGCGGGTCTCGTTCGCCACGATCGCCAGCAGCCACGCCCGGAACCCGGCGTCGCCCCGGTACCGGCCCAGCTGCCGATACGCCTTCACGAACGCCTCCTGCACCACGTCGTCCGCGTCCGCACCGGCCCCGAGCAGCACCGCGGCCCGGTGCGCGGGCGCGGTGCACCGGGCGACCAGCACCTCGTAGGCGTCCAGATCTCCGCCTCGGGCCCGGGCCACCACAGCCGCCTCGTCGTCGTCGATGACCGCTCCCCTCAGCCGCACACCCTAGTGACACCGCCCGCCGCGAACCGGTTCCCCGGCCGGCTGTCAGTGCTGTCTCGGCGCCGAAACCGGCCGGGAACCCGGTGGGGCCGGGCGGTGTCGAGAGGACATGACCACTCGCCGTAACGTTCTGCTCCTCGCCGGTTCGGGCCTGGTGCTCGCCGGCTGCCGGGAACCGGCCCAGGCGGCCGCGGCCACCGCACCGGATGTGCTGCTCGCCGAGTCGGACCGGGGCCTGCTCCGGCTCGGCCCGTCCGGGGAGCAGGTTCTCGGCGCCGCGGCGGCCTCCTTCGACGGCGCCCATGTGTACGCCGCCACCGATGGCCGTCTCGACCAGGTCGATCCGGTCAGCGGGGCGGTGGTCCGGTCGGCCCGGATCGCCGGGGGCTGGACGCCGCGGGTGGTCGCCACGGACGGACGGGCGTGCGCACTGAGCCGGGCGGGGGCCTCCGACCGGCCCGCCGCGCGCGCCCGGACCACCCTGCTGGTCGCCGGGCCGGCCGGGGAACGCGAGTACGACCTGCCCGGCGTGATCGAACCGGACGCGTTCACCGCCGACCTGACCGGCCTGTTCGTCCTCGACTGGTTGCCGGCCACCGCGCCGGACCACTACCGGGTCCGGCAGCTCGACCTGATCACCGGGCAGGTGCGGCCGCTGATCACCCGTACCAAGGTGGCGATCCCCGCCGGGGCCGAGGAGCAGATGCGCGGCGAGGGACGGCAGGCGGTCCTGTCGGCGGACCGGAAGCTGCTGTTCACGCTGTACACGCATCAGCCGGGACACCGGCACACCCGGGACCTGGTGTCCGGGCGGCCCGGCGGCGCGCACGCGTTCGTGCACGTGCTGCACCTGAGCGAGGGGTGGGCGTACTGCCTGGATCTGCCGCACCCGTTCGGGGAAGGACCGGCGGCGGGACACGCGCTGGCCGCCGACGCCCGGAACCTGGTCGTCGCCGACCTGAACGCGGGGCGGATCGCCTACGCGAACCCGGAGTCGCTCACGATCGAACGGGTGGTGGACGTGCCACCGGTGGCCGGGTCGGCGGCGGCGCTGGCGCTGACCACGGACGACCGGATCCTGATCGGCGCGGGCGGTGTCACGGTGCTGGACCGGGCGCCGGGGCGGCGGACCGGGCGCTGGGAGCTGCCGGGGCCGGTCCGCGGGCTGGCGCTGAGCCGGGACGGCAGCCGCCTGCACGTGGGTGGCACCGGCCGGGTGACCTGGCTCGACGCCCGGACCGGCACACGTCTGGGCGAGGTCGCCGTCCCCGGCCTGACCGCGTTACGCCACGCCGCCTGAGCCGTCCGAGCGGCGCAGCACGTCCAGCACGAACCACTCGTCGGAGTGATGGACGACCGCTTCCAGGCCGGGGATGGCGGCCAGCGCGGCGTGCGCGTTGAAGCCGTCGTAGTTGCCGCCGTTCTCCCGGTCGCGGAAGTGCACCGACACCAGGTCGCCACCCGGCTCCAGACGCTGGACGAGGCCGTCCAGCAGCGTGGAAAGGTCGTCGGCGGACAGGTAGTAAAGCAGGTCGCCGATCACGATCAGGTCGAAGTCGCCGTCCGGCAGGCCGGCGGGCAACTCGGCCCGCTCCGCCCGCACGTTCGGCAGGTCCGCGAGGTTCTGCCGGGCGAGCTCGACGGCCTCCTCGACGCTGTCGACCGCGAGCACCTCGTCGCAGCGGGCGGCGAGCATCCGGGTGAGGGTGCCGATCGAGGCGCCCGGCTCGTAACAGCGCCGGTAGCGCTCGCGCGGCAGGCTGGCCATGGTGACCGCGAACTTGCGCCGGTCGTGCCACTTCGTCGCGATGTCCCACGGGTCGTCCTTCGCCAGGTAGAGCCCGGTGAAGTAATCCAGGGAGACGGTGCTCTCCGGTGGTGCGGCGTCGCCTGCTGCTCGTGTCACCCGCCGATTGTGCCCCCGGCCCGCCCGGCGGCGACGGTCAGGGTGCCGACGCCCTCGTCCGCGATCAGGTCGATGCCGCCGGTCCCACCGGTCACGGTGAACCGGGTGTCCTTGTCGACGCCCTGGTTCCGGTCGCCGTAGAGGACGACGGCGCCGGCGCCGCGCCGCAGCACGGCCCGGACCGGGACCTTGCGGCCGGTGGTGATCCGCCAGTCGTGCACGCCGCCGGACATCGAGATGCCGACGACGCCGTCCTGCCGGGGCAGCCGGAGGTCCAGCGCGGCGGCGCCACCGAGCAGATCGACCCGGTCGACGCGGCCGCCGGTCAGGTCGATGATGCCGGTCCGCACCCCGCCGCGCATCAGCACCGACCAGGTGACCGCCGGGCTGAGCCGCACGTCCACCCGCGCGGATCCGGCGGCGCCGGCCTTGTCCACGAAGAGCCGCACCGCGCCGCCCTCCAGGACCGCCCGCGGCCGGATGCCGCTGCCGGCCGGGGTGGAGACCTGGAACCAGCGGTCGCCGGTGGCGCCGATCGTCACGTTGAGTTCGGTGGTGCCGTCGGCCAGCTCGAAGGTCGCGGCGTCCGGCGCCACACTCGCCTCGATGGAGACCGGCGGAGTGGCCGGGACCGTCGCCTGCGGGACCGCGGTGCTCGCCGGGGCCGCCGCCGGACCGGTCGCCGGGCCGCCGTCGTCCGAGCCGAACGCGTACCACCCGGCGACGCCCGCCACGAGCGCCCCGGCGAGCGTCGCGGCGACGATCCGCCCGGCCGGGCGGCGGACCGGCGAGGACTCGCTGATGACGGTCGGTTCCCTGGTCGGCCGGCGGGCCGCCGACTCGACGGTGGGCCGCCCGGGGCCGCGGTTCTGCCACGCCGGGGTGGTCCGGACCGCCTCGGCGCCGTCCGGCTCGTAGTGGTCGGCGGGCGGCCCGGCCCGGTGCGGGGCGTCCGGCCAGTAGCCGGCGATGTCGGGCACTCTCTCCGGCTGGGCGGGTGTCTCGGTGTCGGTACTGTCCACGCTGCTCTCCTCGAACCACGGGAAGGCTCCGCACCGAGATACGGACGGGAACGCCGATCGGATCAACTGGGCGCGCTCCCAGGCTAATTGTTATCGCTACACCCTTGCCCTCACCGCCGCCGGTCGGGTAGATCCTTATCAAATCATTAAGTCCCCATGTGAACGTTCCCCAGGAAGCGATTTGATGCCGGAAGACGATACCCGCGACGGACTGCGGGTCGGCGGCTGGATTCCGCCCTATTCGCCCGGCGGTGGCGCCGCCGGGCCACTCCGGCCCGAGACCCGGCAGGCCTTCGGTGGCCGGCCTCGCCCGGGAGCCCCCTTCCCCCGGTCCGAGGGGCGCCGGCTGACCCGCCCACGCCTGGTCCTCGCCGCCTCCATCTGCCTCGCGTGCGCGGCCACGGCCGCCGTGGCCGTACTCCTCGACGGCTCGCGCAGGCCCGAGCCGGTGGCCGCCGAGTTCACCTTCCCCCAGCCGGCCCCACCGTTCGAGCTGTCCGCACCGGCCGAGCCCACCACCGGTGACGTGCCGGTCAGCGTCCAGCCGTCACCCTCGGTGACCTCGACGGCCCCGATCCCGCCCGCGCCGCCGGCCACCTCGGCACGCCACACGCCGGCGTCCCCGGCCGGCCCGACGGCGACCCGGACGACCGCGGCGCCGCCCCGGGCGACCACCGCGCCGGTGTCGCTCACGACCGGCACGACGGTCGGGCTGGAGGCCGCGGACCGTCCCGGACATCGGGTGCGGCACCGGGATCACCGCGCCCGCCTGGATTCGATAGGACCGGCGGACAGCGATGCCGTGCAGGCGGATTCGAATTTCCGCGTGCGCACCGGGCTGGCCGGTTCCGGGTGTGTGTCACTCGAATCAGTGAACTTTCCCGGCTATTATCTCCGCCATCGGAATTTCGAGATTCGTCTCGACCGGAACGACCGCTCGGAGCTATTCCGTCAGGACGCGACTTTCTGCCCGGTGACGATTCGCGGAGGCGCCGGGCTGGCGCTGCGGTCGGTCAATTACCCGGACCACTTCGTGGTCGCCGGACGGGATTCGCTGCGGATCGCCGAGACGAGCGCGGCGAGGGCGCTGGCCCTCGAACCGCGGACCGCGCTCTGATCGTCCCCGGCTGGCCCATCCAGCCGGGGGCGATCAGGCTCCCTGTGGAGTTCCGGCGCACCGTCCGTCCCGGCTCCACACACCGGAACTCAGCCGGGGAGTCGGCGCCGGCTCGGGTCGTGACCCGGTGTCACTTGACCGTGAAGCCCTGCTCCTGGCCGTACTTGACGGAGGCGTCCTGCCAGGCCTTCAGCCCGTCGGTGAGGTTTCCCTGCCCGAGGTACGCCTTGCCGACCGTGTCGCCGTAGATGCTGTTGGCGTAGACCTGGAACGGCAGGTAGTTCCAGCCGGGGACGACCTGCGCGGCCGACTCGGCGAGCACCTCGTTGACCTTCTGGCCACCGAAGTACGGGAACTCCTTGCCCTTGAACGCGGCCGCGTTGAGCTCCTTGGTGGTCGCCGGGAAGGCGCCCTTGTCGACCCGGGACTGCGCGCCCTCGTCGACGGCGATGTACTTCAGGAATCCGTACGCGAGCGCCTTCTTCGTG
The DNA here is from genome assembly GCF_016862455.1 of Actinoplanes utahensis. Classification (GTDB taxonomy): domain Bacteria; phylum Actinomycetota; class Actinomycetes; order Mycobacteriales; family Micromonosporaceae; genus Actinoplanes; species Actinoplanes utahensis. The sequence continues at coordinate 53,777 of NZ_BOMZ01000040.1, read as the reverse complement.
CCGGCCTCGGTGATCGCCAGGGAGCTGCCGCCGTTCTCGGCGGCCGCCTTGCCGCCGCTCTCCCACTGCGGCATCGGCGCGACCCGCCACTTGCCCTTCGCGGCCGCCGCGCCGCTCTCCAGGTTGCTCGGCATCCACGCGCCGATCACCAGGGAGGCGATGGTGCCGTCGCTGAGCCCTTTGAACCACTCGTCGGTCCAGGAGACCACCGGGGAGAGCAGCTTCTTGTCGAGCATCCCCTGCCAGACGCCGGTGAACCTCTGGCTGCCGGCGTCGGCGAGGTTCACCGTGACGTCGGTGCCGTTCACCGTGTACGGCTTGCCGCCGGCCTGCCAGATCAGGCTGGTGGTGAACCCGGCCTCGCCGGCGTCGGCGGTGATGTACGCCTTCGGGTCCGCCTGATGCAGCTTCTCCGCGGCCGCCGCGTACTCCTCCCAGGTCTTCGGGATGGCGATGCCGTGCTTGTCGAAGACCTCCTTGTTGTAGAACAGCGCCATCGGCCCGGAGTCGATCGGCAGGCCGTACACGCCCTTGCCGCCGGAGCGCACCGCGTTCCAGGTGCCCGGGGTGAACGCGCTCTCCAATGATCCCGCGCCGAACGCGGTCAGGTCGGCGGCCGTCTTGGACAGCACGAACTGCGGCAGCGCGTAGTACTCCAGCTGCACCACGTCCGGCACACCCGAACCGGCCTGCACGGCGTTCTGCAGCGCCAGGTACTCGTCCTTGTTGGTGCCGGCGTTGACCACCTTCACCTTGACCCCGGGGTACTTCTTCATGAACTCGGCGGCCACCGGCTCGATCGTGCTGTCCCAGGCCCAGACGGTCAGCTCCCCGCCGGCTTCCAGGGCGGCCTTCACGTCCGCCTCGGACGCGCCGGCCGTGGCGGTGGCGGCGCCCGGCTCGTCCGAGCCGCCGCAACCGGCGGCCAGGAGGGTTATCGACAGGGCGGCGCCCAGGAGTGCGCGCCGACGGGTGATCGACATGACTATCCCTTCTATTGCTTGACGCTTCCCGCGGCCAGACCCGACTGCCAGTACCGCTGCAGCAGCAGGAACGCCACGATGAGGGGGACGATGGTGAGGAGCGAACCGGTGATCACGAGATCGAAGACGACGTCCCCGCCGACCGTGTTGGCCTGCATGTTCCAGGAGTAGAGGCCGAGCGTGAGCGGGAAGAGGTCGGGGTCCTTCAGCATGATCAGCGGGAGGAAGAAGTTGTTCCAGGTCGCGACGATGTTGAAGAGCAGGACGGTGACCAGGCCGGGTGCGAGCAACGGCAGGGAGATCGTGAAGAAGGTACGGAACTCGCCGGCCCCGTCCACCCGGGCCGACTCCAGGATCTCGTTCGGCACGGCCTCGGTGGCGTACGTCCACATCAGGTAGAGGCCGAACGGCGACACCAGCGACGGGATGATGATCGCCCAGGGGGTGTCGGTGAGCCCCATCCTGGCGAACATCAGGAACGTCGGGACGGCCAGCGCGGTCGACGGGCAGGCGATGCCGATCAGGACCACGGCGAAGACGCCCCGCCGGCCGGGGAAGTCGAACTTGGCCAGCCCGTACCCGGCGAGGGCGGCGAGCAGGGTCGCGCCGCCCGCGCCGACGGCCACGTACAGCACGGTGTTGAGCATCCAGCGGCCGAAGATGCCGTCCTGGTAGGTGAAGGTCTGGCCGATGTTCTCGAGGAGCGCGAACTCCCCGCCGAACCAGAGCCCGAACGTGCCGAGCAGGTCCTCCTGATTCTTCGTCGCACTGATCGCCAGCCAGGCCAGCGGCAGCAGCGTGTAGATCACCATCACGCCGGTGACGACGGTCAGCGTGCGGCTGCGGGCGCGGGGCCGGCGGGAGACCGGCGGCGCCGGGGCGTGGCCGGGGCGGCGGGCCGCCGGCCGGATGGTGGGCACGGCGGTCACTCAGTCCACCCCCTTCAGGGAGCGGCGCTGGAAGAGGTACGCCACGATCATCGTCGCCACGCCCATGACCAGCGCGATCGTCGCCGAGTAGTTGACCTGCTGCCCGGTGAACGACAGCTGGTACGTGTACACGTTCGGCGTGAAGTAGGTGGTGATCGCGTTCGGGGCGATCGACTTGAGGATCTGCGGCTCGGTGAAGAGCTGGAAACTGCCGATGATCGAGAAGATCGTCGCCACCACGAGCGGCCCGCGCAGCGCCGGCAGCTTGATCGCCCGGATGATCCGGAACTGGCCGGCCCCGTCGATGGCGGCGGCCTCGTACAGCGCGGTGTCCACCACCCGCAGGCCGGAGTACAGGATGAGCATGTTGTAGCCGACGAACTCCCAGGTCACGATGTTGCCGATGGTGGTGAGGATCCAGTCCGGGGCGAGCGGGTCCGGGATGTTCAGCCCGAGCCCCTCGTTGAGGCTGCCGACCAGGCCGAACCGGATGCCGTACAGGAAGCCGCACATCAGGGTGGCGACGACGGCCGGCACCGCGTACGGCAGGAAGATCGAGACCCGGAAGAACCCGGTCCCGTAGAGCCGCCCGCTGTCGATGGCCAGGGCCACCAGCAGCGCCAGCCCGAGCATGATCGGAACCTGGACGGCGAGGAAGATCGCGACCCGGCTCACGCCCTCCCAGAACTGCGGGTCGCTGAACGTCTTGGTGTAGTTCTCCATCCCGACGAAGCCGGTGCCGCCGACCAGCTTGGTGCGGAACACGCTGAGGTACGCCGAGTAGCCGATCGGCGCCAGGAACACCAGTGCGAACACCGCCAGGAACGGACCGGTGAACTGCCACCCGATCCATGAACGCCGGGTCACCACTTCCCCCTCTGTAGGGTGTTTACGTAAACATGAGCGCCATGTTTACGTAAACATGGCTGCCGTATAGTGGCACGGGCCACAAATCACGGTCAAGGAGTGATCAAGATCGAACCGCCCCGGCTCCGTGCCGCCTCGGACGTCCCCGGCGGCCGGCGCAAGCAACGCGTCTCCATGGCCGACGTGGCCCGCCTCGCCGGGGTCTCCTCGCAGACCGTCTCGCGCGTCGCCAACGGCCTGCCCGGTGTCGTCGAAACCACCCGCGAGCAGGTGCTCGCCGCCATGAGCCAGTTGGGTTACCGGCCCAACAGCGCGGCCCGCTCGCTGCGTTACGGCAGGTTCAACACCATCGGCGTCATCCTGTTCGGGCTCTCCTCCACCGGCAACAGCCGCACCGTCGAGGCGATCGCCACGCACGCCGCCGCCGAGGGCTACGCGATAACCCTCATCCCGGTCGGCGTGCCCACCCAGGACAACGTCATGGGAGCGTTCACAAGAATGGGTGAGCTGGCCGTCGACGGCGTCATCCTGATCATCGAGGTACACCTGCTCGACGCGACCGCCGTCGCGCTGCCGCCCGGCGTGCACGTGGTCGTCGTCGACTCCGACGCCGGAGACCGCTATCCCGTCGTCGACACCGACCAGGCCGACGGCACCCGCCAGGCCGTCCGCCACCTGCTCGACCTCGGTCACCGCACCGTCTGGCACGTCGCCGGCCCCGCCGAGTCCTTCGCCGCCGAACGCCGCGCCGGCGCCTGGCGCCAAGTCCTCGAACAGGCCGGCCGCCCCGTCCCGCCACTGGAACGCGGCGACTGGTCCGCCGACTCCGGCTACCACGCCGGCCTGCGGCTGGCCGCCGACCCGGCATGCACCGCCATCTTCGCCGCCAACGACCAGATGGCCCTCGGCGTCCTCCGCGCCCTGCACGAGAGCGGCCGCCGCGTCCCCGCCGACGTCAGCGTCGCCGGCTTCGACGACATCGCCGACGCCGCCTCCTATCTGCCGCCGCTGACCACCGTCCACCAGGACTTCGCGGAGGTCGGCCGGCGCTGCGTCGAGGCGCTGCTACGCCAGATCCACGCCGAACCGGCCGGCCCCGGCACCGACCTGGTCCCCACCCGCCTCGTCACCCGCGCCAGCACGGCCCCACCCCCCGCCTGACCAGCCAACCCACCCCCGGCGTACGACCAGCGTGAGCCAGGCATGGGCCGGGCGTGGGCCGGGCGTGAGCCGGGGTGGTTGGGCGTGAGCCGGGGTGGTTGGGCGTGAGCCGGGGTGGTTGGGCGTGAGCCGGGCGTGCGGCCCGACGCGCGGCCGGCGTGAACCAGGCGTGCAGCCGGGCGTGCAGCCCGATGTGCAGCCGGCTTGCGGCCCGACGTGGGCCAGGCGTGCGGCCCGACGTGTGAACCAGGCACGCGGCCGGCGATGAGTCGATCATGTGGAGTTCGGCCGTCATACGCGCCCGAACTCCACATGCCTAAGTCCGGTCCGGGACGAAGCGGGGCTGCGCGATCCGGCTTCCCGGCGGACCCTGAGGGGAGAACTCGACGCGGAGGGTGGAACCACATGCCATCGAAAATCAGTGTCGGCGAGATCCTGGACCGGGCCCGCGCAGGCACCGAATCAGCAATGGTCAGCCGGGTCTTCGGCGCCCCGATCGAACGCGACGGCGTCACCGTCGTCCCGGTGGCCACCGTCACCGGAGGCGGCGGAGGAGGTGGCGGCAGCGGCACCGCCGCCACCGGCGAGGACTCCGAGACCCCACAGGGTGAGGGCTCCGGCGGCGGTTTCGGATTCTCCGCCCGCCCGGCCGGCGTCTACGTCATCCGCAACGGCGACGCCCTCTGGCGCCCCGCCGTCGACGTCAACAGACTCGCCATCGGCGGCCAACTGGTCGCCATCGTCGCCCTACTGGTCGCCCGTTCCATCGTGCGCCGCCGGCGCCGCTGATCGCTGGGCCGAGACCGCCGCCGGTCACCGCAGGCTTCCCGGTCCGGGCGTCGGCAGAGCAGACCCCACGACCCCGTTCCGGTACGCCCGTCGCAGCCCTGAGCCGCACCCCTCGCAGCCCTCAGCCGCACCGTCGCAGCCCCCGGCCGCACCGTCGCAGCCCCCGGCCGTACCGTCGCAGCCCTCAGCCGCACCGTCGCAGCCCTCAGCCGCACCGTCGCAGCCCCCGGCCGTACCGTCGCAGCCTTGATCCGCACCCTCGCAGCCTCAGCCGCACCCTCGCAGCCTCAGCCGCACCATCGCCGCCTCGGATCGAACCGCCGCCACCGGCCGGAGCGGGCGATTCGGCGAGCTCAGCGGGTGGTGCGGTGGTTGCGGCGGCGTTCGCCGATCTCCCAGGCCATGATGTACTGGCGGATCATGCGGCCCACCTCCTCCTTGGTGTCGAAGGTGAGGATGAGGTGTTCGCCCGGATCGCCGTAGGGCGCCGGCCGCACCGTGTGCACGAGCCCGCTCAACCGGGCCTCCGCGGTGCCCAGCCACACCGTCGCCTGCACCTGGTCGCCGGGGGCGAGGGTGACCGGCTCGTCGACCCAGCAGCGCAGCCCGCCTTCGCTGATGTCCAGGAGCACGCCCTCCTTGGGCTGGCCGCTGATCGCCGCGTCGAGACGTACGACCGCGCCCGCCCCGCCGCGCACGAACTCGCGCCGGTTGTCGTGCCGGGCCGGCGCGGTCGGTACGAGCGTCCAGCGCATCGGCGGTTTCTCGGTCACCGCGGCGAGCCGGCAGGGCAGCACGACCCGGCTCCGCGGCGGCGCCCAGAAGATCTCGAATTCCCGGCCGGGCTCGAACATCTGCAGGCCGACGGTCTCCAGCGGCGCGGTCACGGTGAGCGCCGTGCCGTCGACCGCTTCCAGCTTCGAGCGCAGATTCAGCCCTTCCCCGACGACGAGGAACACGGGCGTCCCGATCTCCGGCATCTCCACCGCTCCCTCCCCGCCGGGAAGGGAGATCGAACCAGCCGTACCGTTGCTCATCTTCCACCTCTGTGACACGCCACTTCACGACAGACCGGACATCTCCCCCATCGGCAGGGAACGCCCGGAGATGAACGCCGCGCCGGCCGTCACGACTCCGGCTCGGGATAGCGGGCGACCCGCAGGCGGCGGGCGAAGACGGCCAGGGTGAGGCCGGTGCAGAGCAGCCAGACCAGCGCCGCGTGGGCGAGGCCACGCCACAGCACGTCGGCGCCGCCGCCGTCGACGGCGTAGGAGCCGATCTCCCGGGAGGACCAGAACGGCAGGAACTTGGCGACCGTGCCGGCCGGGTCGGCGAGCATCTGGACGGCGCAGACGCTGAACAGGGCCAGGGCGCCTTCGAGCTCACGGGGCAGCAGGGCGCCGATCAGGCTGCCGAACGGCGCCGCGACCAGGGCGGTGACCAGCATCATCACGCCGACTGCCCAGGGGCGCAGGAAGTCCTGGTCGAGGGTGACGAGGGTCAGGTAGATCGCGGTCAGCAGCAGGCCGAACCCGCTCATCGCGAGCAGCCGCCCGCCGAAGATGCCGGGCACCGAGGCGCCGGTGAGGCGCAGGCGCGGGTCGACGCCGCGGGCCGCGTTGACCACGAAGAGGGTCACGGTGGAGACGGCCCAGGCCATGCCGAGGGTGAGCATGCGGGTGGACTGGCCGGTCAGGTCGCGCCGGGCCAGGTAGAACCAGAGCGGCAGGGTGATCATCAGCAGCAGGGCGGCCCGGCGGCGGGACACCTCGCGGGCGGACAGCCCGGCCACCACGAACGCGGTCATGCGGCGGCTCCCAGGTCGAGGACGTGGTCGACGTGCTGCAGCTCGTGCAGCAGGTGGGTGACGACCACGACGGCGCGGCCGGCGTCGCGCCAGCTGCGGACCTGGCGCCAGAAGTCGAGGTAGGCCCCCTGGTCGAAGCCCTGGTACGGCTCGTCGAGCAGCAGCAGGTCGGGCCCGTGCAGCTCGCCGAGGATCAGGTTGAGTTTCTGCCGGGTGCCGCCGGACAGCTCCTGGACCGGCTGGGTGCGGCCGGGCCGCCAGGCCAGCAGGGACGCCAGGTGGGTGCCGGTCGACCGGGCCTTGCGCGGGGTCATCCCGGCGGCCACGCCGAACAGGGTGAAGTGCTCGTCGGCGGTGAGCCACCCGGCGGTGCCGCCGTCCTGCGGCACGAACCCGACCCGGCGGGTGCGGTGGACCGTGCCGCTGGTGGGCGTGGTGAGCCCGGCGCAGATGCGCAGCAGGGTGGACTTGCCGCAGCCGTTGGCGCCGACGATCGCGGCCACCTCGCCGCCGCGGACGGTCAGGTCGACGCCGGTGAGGACGGTGCGCCGCCGGAACCGTTTGCCGACGCCGGTGAGCCGGAGCATGACCCGGCCGGTGGGGCAGCGGGTGTCCGGCAGTGGGGCCCGCAGCTCGGCGACCAGGTGCCGGGCGTAGAGGTGGGCCGGGCCGAAGAAGCCGTCCGGGTCGGCCGCGTGCTCGCCGGCCTGCGCGGCGGTCTCCACGCTGAGCTGCCGGGCGCGCTGGGGCTGGACGCCGAGCCGGACCAGCTCGGCCTCGAATCGCAGGGGCCAGTCGTTCACCGGACGTGCTCTCCGATCAGTGAGTCGACGCCGTCGCGGAACCCTCGCCACTCGGCGGCCTGGGCGTCCAGCGCGGCCCGGCCGGCCGGGGTGATCTCGTAATACTTACGGCGCGGGCCGGCCTCGGACGGCGCCCAGCTGGGCGAGGCGAGGCCCTGCTGCTCGAGGCGCAGCAGGGCGGGATAGAGCGTGCCGCCGGGCACGTCGGCGACGCCGGCCGCGGCCAGGCGCTGGGCCAGCCCGTAGCCGTAGTCGGGCCGCTCGCGCAGCATGGCGAGGAGGCAGAGATCGAGGAAGCCGTGCAGCCACGGCCGCGGTGTCATGCTAAGCAGGCTAGCTGCTTAGCAGGCTCTCTATCTAGTGCGGGGAAAATAATCTTCGTAACGAGTGCACAGCGGGCGCCCGGCGTGCGTCGATGAGGTGTGACCTTCGAGCAATTCGCGTTGGCCCGCCTGCCCAGCCTGTTGCGTTACGCGGTCGTCCTCACCGGCGACCGGGATCTCGCCCAGGACGTGGTGCAGGAGGTGCTGGCCCGGGCCCAGGTCCGGTGGAAACGGATCAGTGACGCCGACTCACCGGAGGCGTACGTCCGGCGCATGGTGCTCAACGAGTACCTGTCGTGGCGGCGCAGCTGGGCCGCCCGGCACGTGCACGCCGCCGGGGAACGGCTGATCGAGCTGGACGACGCTCGCGGCGGGGTCCGCGACCACGCCGACGGGGTGGTCGAGGCGGACGCGCTGTGGCACCGGCTGAAGACCCTCGGTCGCAAGCAGCGCGCCGTGCTGGTGCTGCGCTACTACGAGCAACTGGACGACGACGCCATCGCCGACCTGCTCGGCTGCGCGCCCGCGACGGTACGCAGCCATGCGTCCAGGGCATTGAGGAACCTCCGGCTCGACCGCGAGTCGGAACAACGAGTACCCGCCGAGGAGAGGTTGTGACCGAGCACCAGGACCGGCTGCGCGAAGCCTTCACCAAGCACGAGAACGAGACGCCGGATCCCGCTGCGGTCTACGCCCGCGTCGAGGAACTGGCCAAGCGATACACCTGGCGCCGCCGCGGCGCGCAGGCCGCGGGCGGGGTCGCGCTCAGCGCCGGCCTGATCGCCGGCGTCACCCAGCTCCCGGCGATCCTGCCGGCCGGGCCGTCGGTGACCCCGGCCGCCACCGTCCCGGCGTTCCAGCCGGCCGCCGCGCCCAGCCCGTCGGTTCCGCCGGTGCTGAGCGACGCGGACATCGAGCGGGGGCACAAGGCCTATTTCGAGGCCGGGTTCGGGTACGACAACGCGGTCGAACTGGCCGGGCTGTGGAACCTGAACGAGGACGACGTCGGCGACGTCAAGGCGCTCGCCGGGTTGAAGCTGCTGGCCGGGGAGACGCTGCCGGTGCAGCCGGTGCCGAACCCGACCGGCGAGGTGGGGGGCCCCACCGAGCAGGACCGGCGGATCACCGAGTACTTCCAGTCGGGCTACGACTACGAGGACGCGGTGAAGCTGGCGAAGATCTGGAAGCTGGCCGACCCGTACGCCGCCAAGATCGAGGCCGGGCGGCGGCTGCTCGCCGGGGAGAAGAAGCTGCCGGTGACCCCGGACCCGGCGGACGTCAAGGCGGGTCAGGAGGCCCGGCGGGTGGACGCGTTCTTCAACGCCGGGTACGACTACGACGACGCCGCGAAACTGGCCGGGCTGTGGAAGCTGGACAACGCGTACGAGGCGAAGGTCGAGGGCGGCAAGCGGCTGCTGGCCGGCAAGAGACTGCCGATCCGGCCGTGACCGTGCTGCGCCGGCGGATCGGCTTCGAGATCGAGCTGATGGCTCCCCCGGGAGTCAGCCGGCGCACCCTCGCGGAGCACCTGGCCGGGCGCGGTGGGGGCCACGCCCGGCCGATCTGGCACCACGACAGCGAACCGTCCCTGGTCCCGGGCCTGGGGCGGTTCCTGCACCTGACCCAGGGGTTCGAGGTGCGCCGTCCGGACGGTGCACCGCTCTGCACCCTGGTCGACGACGTCACCCTGCTGCACGGCCTGGACCGGGCCGCCCCGGCGATCCCCGGCTGGCACCGGATCCTCACCGACGACGCCCGGCTGCTGCGGCTGCTGGCCGCGCACTGCGATCCGGGCGCCCCGCTGCGCGACGTGCTCGAACCGGCGGCCCGCCTGTGGGGTGTCACCACCGAACGCCACGGTGACATCGTCCGCCTGAACGACGCGGCGGGCGTCACCATCGCGCTGGCCTCCCCGGCCGGCGGCGAACGGGAACGTCCCTGCGAGATCGTCACCCCGCCGCTGTCCGAGAATCATCACGACGCCCTGTCCACGCTGCTCGGCGCCGCACGCGAGCTCGGCTTCGTCGTGCCGCGCGAGGCGGCCGTGCACCTGCACCTGGACGGCGGGCCGTTCCGCGAGCCGGCCGCCCTGGCGAACCTGGTCCGGCTCTTCGCGCACTGGCGTGAGCCGCTGCGGCACCTGCTGGCCACCAACCCGGCCTGCCGCCGCCTGGCCCCGCTGCCGGCCCCGCTCGTCGACGCCGTGGCCGGGGACCGGGCCCCGTCCATGACCGAGATACGTCAGGCCGCCGCAGCCGGTGAGATCTCGAAGTTCTTCGACGTCAACCTGACCCAGCTGCTCACCGACACGCCGATCCGCGACACGGTGGAGATCCGCATCCTCCCCGGAGCCATCGACGCCGACGAGATCGTCGACCGGGCCGCGCTGGTCGAGCTGCTCCTCGACCGCTGCCTCGATCCCACTCCGATCCCCCCGCCGGCGGCGGCGGACCATGCGGTGCAGGCGTTGCTGGAGATGGCGGCCGAGGCGATGGCGAAGACCCGGATGTCGTACGGGCCATGAAAGGAACCGTGGCAGTCCGCGCGAGGTCGGCGCGGCTCACGACCGAAACTCGGCCGGACTCCACAACCCCGGCAGGATCGCGGAACGCGACTCGTCGCGCGCGGTGCCCTTGTCCTGCCCCTCCGCCGTGCCACGTGGCCGTGACCGGCGGGCGCCGGTGAGGTTCTTCTCCGCCGACATGTGATCCCGTCGCCCCAGTACCCGGTGCGGAAGCGATACCGCGCACCGGCGCACGGCCCCGGGAGCAGGCCCGGCGCGGATGCGGCCGGGCCCGCTCCCGTCAGAAGGCGACCGGCAGCGAGATCAGCCGATGACCGAACGGCGGTGCGGGCGCCCGGTCCGGGACCTGGTAGGCGGGCCGCAGATCCGGGTAGCGGCGCAGCAGGATCCGCAGGCACTCGTCGGTCTCCATCCGGGCCAGCGCCGCGCCCAGGCAGTAGTAGGTGCCCATCCCGAAGCTCAGGTGCCGGTTGCGGGTCCGGGTGATGTCGAAGACGTCCGGGTTCTCGAACACCTCCGGATCCCGGTTGGCGGCCATCAGGGCGAGGAGGACGTGCTCCCCGGCCGGCACGGTGTGCCCGGCCAGCTCGACCGGCTCGGTGGCGACCCGGCCGATCACCCCCGCCGGGCCGTCACAGCGCAGCATCTCCTCCACCGCCTGCGGCGTCAGGTCCGGGTCGGCCCGCAGCCGGGCCAGCTGATCCGGGTTCTCGAAGAGCAGGACGAGACCGTTGGCGATCAGGTTGGCGGTGGTCTCGTGGCCGGCGAAGAGCAGCAGGACACAGTTGGCGACCGCCTCGTCCTCGGTGACGATCCCCTCCGCCTCGGCGGCCATGAACATGCTCAGCACGTCCTCGCGCGGATGCCGGCGCCGGTCGGCGGCGATCGCCCGCAGATAGTCGTGCATCTCCAGCATGCTGCGCTGCGCCTCGCGCAGGCTCGCCAGGTCGCCGTCGCCGAAGACCGGCAGGATGTCGCGCGACCACGCCTGGAGTTGCTCCCGATCACTGATCGGCATGCCGAGCATCTCGGCGATCACGTTGGCGGGCAGGGGGTACGCGAGGTCGCGTACCACGTCCATCTCGCCCTTCGACGCGACGGCGTCGAGCAGCTCCTCGGTGAACTCGCGCACCCGGGGCCGCAGCCGGTCCACCGTCGCCGGGGTGAAATAGCGTTTGAGCAGCTGCTGGAAGCGGACGTGGTCGGCCGGGACGGCGTGTCCCATCCACATCTCGACGGCCCGGCGGACCGGCTCGAGCTCGGCCTGCTCGGCCGGGGTCAGGCGTTGCAGCACCCGGAGCATGTTGGCGCTGTCCATCCGCTTGTCGCGGAGCGCGGCGCTGACGTCGGCGTACCGGGTGAGCAGGTGGGCGCCGAGCTGAGGAAGCCGGGCGAGCGGGCTCTCCGCGCGGATCCGGTGCAGGTAGGCGTTCGGGTCAGCCATGGCCTCCGGGGTGGACAGGTGGTATTCCCGTACTGTCGTGGCATGGTCGCTCATAGTGGCGATTATCTATGCGGTTCGCCGCCAGTCGTCCAGTACGCGGTCGATGTCGGCACGGATCCGTTCCCGGGCCACGTCCCGGGGGGACACCGGACATCAGCATCTCGTCGTACCCGGTGTCCTCGTGCCGCACCGATGCCACCACCGCCCGGGTGACCGCGTCCGGGTCGAGGGCCCGGCCGGCGGCGCTGCGCCCGACCCGGCCGCTGCCCCGCTCGCCGGTGTGCCGGCTGATCGCCGCGGCCCGCTCCGCCGGGCAGCCCGGGAACAGCCGGAAGATCTCGGCGGCGAGGTCCCCCCTGGAACCGTGCGGCGCTCGGCGGCCACGAGATCCGGCTCGGGCCGTACTGTGCTGATCAGACAGCCGTGACGAGAGGTGGCCGATCGATGAAGTTCGGGTTGTACGGGCTGCACCGTGACCGCAACGTCGACCCCGGCGTCCTGGCCCGGAGGGCCAGGCTCGCCGAAGAGGCCGGCTTCGAGTCGCTGTGGGTGGGCGACCACATCGCGCTTCCCGCCGGCGAGGGCAACCCGCCCCGGCTGGAAGCCATGGTCGCGCTGTCCTACCTCGCGGCCGTCACCAGCCGGGTCCGTCTCGGCGTCGGCCTGATCGTGCTCCCGCAGCGCCAGCCGGTGCTGCTGACCAAACAGCTCACCTCGCTGGACGTGCTGTCCGGCGGCCGGCTGACCGTCGCCGTCGGCGCCGGCTACGTCGAGCCGGAACTCAACGCGATGGGTGTGACGCTCGCTGAACGGGGCGCCCGCACCGAGGAGTACCTGGCGGCCATGCGTGCGCTGTGGAAGGCCGACCCGTCGTTCGCCGGCCGGTTCGTGTCGTTCTCCGGTGTCGTCCAGCACCCGTCGCCGGTTCAGCGCCCGCACCCGCCGATCCTGGTCGGCGGGCACTCGGCCGCCGCGTACCGCCGCGCTGTCCGGCACGGGAGCGGCTGGTACGGCTGGGGTCTCGACGTCGAGCAGACCGAACAGGCGCTGCAGGCCCTGGCCGAGACCGCCCGCCGCGAAGGGCGCCCGGCGGATCTCGGCGAGCTGGAGATCACCCTCACTCCGCCCGGCCTGCCCGGCCCGGACACCGTCCGCCGGTACGCCGACGTGGGCGTGACCCGGCTCATCATCGAACTGGAGGGTATCGACGACGACGCCGTCGACGGTGTGATCGCCTCCGTCGGGCAGACCGCTTCCCGGTGACGGGCCCCGTGGTCGACCCGTTCAGCGGCCGGGCACGGCCGGGACGGCCAGGGCCACGGCCAGCGGACCGTCGCGGAAGATCAGGCCGCGGGCGGTGAACTCGGCGAGCACCTCGTCCACGTACCCGGGTGGTTTCGGGCGCAGCCGCCGGTAGATCGCCGGGAGCCCGGCCGGGCGGTCCACGCAGGCCAGGTAGACCTCGGCGATCGGGCCGCTGAACGTGTAGGCGCCCGCACTGTCCGGGTGCCGGTCGTCGTCGATCCGCAGGACGCCCGGCGCCGACCGGTACGTCAGCGACGGGCGCGGATCCCGGCGCCAGTCCCGTGACCAGGTGTCCAGAGCGGTCCGCAGCGGGGCGTACACCTCGTCGGGAAGTTCGTCCGCGGGGTCGTGGTCGAAGAAGTAGGCGAGCCGGTCCAGGTCGAACCCGGCCGGATAGACGTGCCGGTAACTGCGCTGCGGTGTCCGGTTGCGGGCGGTCGCGAAGAGCGGGCTGAAGCGTTCCAGCCACACCCGGCCGGAGCCCTCCGGCGGCTGCAGATGCGCCAGGTGCGGCACGACGGCGGCCTGCTCGGCGTAGTCGTCCGGGGTCTCGCCGGGGAAGCCCCAGAGGATGCTCCAGGCCACGTCGATGCCGTAGTAGCGCGCCCAGCGCAGCAGGTTCACGTTCTGCGCGGCGCGCACGCCCTTGTCCATCAGGGCGAGCACGTGCGAGCTCAGCGACTCCAGCCCGGGTTGCAGCCGGGTCACCCCGCCGTGCGCCAGGGCCCGCACCTGCTCGCGGGTCAGGTTCGCCTTGGCCTCGTAGAACAGCTCGTAGTCGTGCCGGCCGTCGGCGGCGGCCGGGAACAGCGAGGTCAGGTACCGCATGTCGAGGATGTTGTCGACCGCCTCGAAGCGCAGCGTGCGGTGCCGGCCGGCGAGGGTGGCCAGTTCGTCCAGGACCCGCTGCGGCGACTTGCTGCGATAGCTCATCGTGGTCGCGTTGAGCCCGCAGAACGTGCAGTGGTGCCGGGCGCCCCACCAGCAGCCGCGGGAGCTCTCGAACGGCAGCCACACCTCCCCGCTCCCGGCCTCCGGCAGCAGGCCCAGACGTTCGGCACGGTCGAAGTACTCGTGGTAGTCCGGTGCGGGCAGCGCGTCGAGATCCCGGTGCGGCGGGGCGGGCGGGGCGGCGCGATCCCGGCGGGCCACGCCCGGCACGGTCGCCGGGTCCCCGCCGTCCGCGAGGACCCGCAGCAGAGCCGGGAACGCGGTGTCCGCCTCCCCGGACACCACCAGATCGATCGCCGCGACACGCCGCAGCAGCTCCCGACCCATCCCGCCGTCGAATCCGGCGCCGCCGAAGACCGTGATCAGGTGCGGGTGCTCCGCCTTCAGTCGCCGGGCCAGCGCGAACGAGGCGGTGTTCTGCTGGAACGTGCAGGTGAACCCGGCCACCTGGACGTCCGCCCAGTCCGGGGCGCCGGCCAGGTCGGTGAGCAGCGCGGGCACGTCCTCGGCGCGGGCGCGCAGCAGCCGGTCCCGTTCCGGTCCGGTGATGCCGAGCTCGTCGAGCAGCCCGGCGCCGGGGTCGGGCGCCTGCTCGCCGAACGCCTCCACGGCGAACAGCCAGTCACCGATCAGAGGACCACGGGCGTCGGCGATCGTACGGTAGAAGTCCGCGCCGATCCGGGCCGCGAGGTCCAGGTTGGCGTGCAGCGTCCCGACGTCGAACCCGTGCCCGGCGCCGATCGCCCGCAGCAGCCCGAGCTGGATCGACGGCCGGTCCGCGCTCATGAACGGCATGGCGACCAGCACGGTGCGCACGGCCGGTCAGCGGCCGATCTTCAGGACCGTGACGTTCACCTGGCGCCGCCCCTTGGCCCGGTACGCGGCGTCGAACTCCTCGGCGACGGCTTCCACCTCGACGCTCACACCTGCTACGTCGTCCCGGCCGAAGGCCGTCCGGATCGCGGTGACCAGGGCGTGCATCAGATCCGCCGCGGGCAGTTCACCGCGGTCGGCGATCGCGGCGAGCGCGTCGATGTCGGTACGGCGAACGACTACCTCATCCATGGTGTTCCTCCTCGTCGGGCGGTGCCGGGATGTCGGCGCGGGCCCGGACGGCCGCGGCGCCGGGATGGTGGATCCGGTCGAAGAGCTCGGCCGCGGCCCGCCACGCGTCGCGGGCCGCCGGGGCGTCACCGGCCGCGTGGTGGGCGTCGCCGAGTGCGGCGGTGCTGTCGGCCTCGTTGTAGAGGTCGTCGAACTCCCGGTAGCGGGCGACCGCGGTCCGGTACGCGCCGATCGCCTCGGTGTGCCGGCCCAGGCGCTGGGCGGCGTAGCCGAGGCTGTCCCAGGTCTCGGCCTGCCCGAGGCGGTCGCCGGCCTCGTCCTGCAGGCGCAGCGCCTCCCGGCAGACGGCGACCGCCTCGGCGTAGTCGCCGAGCATGGCGTGGAACCAGCCGATCGCGTTGAGGGCGCGGCCCCGCCCGGAGAGGTGGCCGGCGGCGGTGAACAGGGCGACGGCCCGTTCGGCGTGCCCCAGCGCCTCCCGGTACCGGCCCTGCACCTCCAGCAGCCAGGCGTGATAGCGGTGGGTGTGCGCCTGGCCGGTGACGTCACCGGCCAGGGTGGACATCCGCAGCGCCGCGGCGAGGTGCCGGCCGGCCTCGTCCAGCCGGTGCAGGCGCAGGTACGAGCAGCCCAGCGACCGGTGGGCCGAGGCCGCCTCGGCGGGGCGGGCGGCGGAGTCCAGCGCGGCGGTCAGCGCCTCGATCGAATCGTGCCACCGGCCCTGGTAGGCGAGGTAGCGGGTGAGGCCCCAGGCCAGATGCCACACCGTCGCGTCGTCGCCGGCGCCGCGCACCGCCGTCAGCATGACGTGGTACTCGGCGCCGAACCAGGCCAGCGCCTCCGGCAGGCCGGCCGGGCGTTCCGGGCGGACCCCGGCGGGCAGCGGCGGCGGCGCGGTCACCGGATCGTCACGCATCGGGTTGAGCAGCAGGTCGGCGGCGTACGCGCTGTGCACGTACCAGCCGAGCAGCCGCTCGCGTACCGCCGTCCGCTCCGGTTCCGGGTCGGTCGTGCCGGCCAGTTCGGTGGCGTAGGCCCGCAGCAGGTCGTGCAGCGTGTACCGGACACCGGCCCGTTCCAGCAGGTGCGCCCGGGTGAGCTCGTCGAGGACCGGGCGGACCTCGCCGGCCGGCGCTGCGGACAGCGCGGCCGCGGCGGGCACGCCGAGATCCGGCCCGGGATGCGCGGCGAGCCGCCGGAACAGGGTGGCCGCTGCCGGGCCGAGCTGCCGGTACGACCAGGAGAAGACGGCCCGGACGTTGCTCTCCAGGTCCGGGTCGGTGAACTCGGCGAGCCCGCCCCGCGCCTGCCGCAGCTCGCCGGCCAGCCCGGCGAGCGTCAGACCGGGCGTCACCGCCGCCCGGGTCGCCACGATCGCCAGCGCCAGCGGCAGCCGGGCGCAGCGGGCGACGATCTCGTCGACGGCCGCCGGTTCGCCGGCCGCCCGGCCGGCGCCGATCCGCTGCGCGAGCAGTTCCCGGGCCTCGGCGGCCGACGGCAGGTCCAGGCTGACCGGGTACGCGCCGGCCGTGGTGACCAACCCGGCGAGCCGGTTGCGGCTGGTCACCACGGCGAGGCAGCCGGGTGTGCCGGGCAGCAGCGGGCGGACCTGGTCGGCGTCGCGGGCGTTGTCGAGCAGCAGCAGCACCCGGCGGCCGGCGAGCAGGCTGCGGAACAGTCCCACCCGGGCCTCCAGCCCGGCCGGGACCCGGCCGGGCGGCACCGCGAACGCGTCGAGGAAACCGCGGACCGCCTCGTCCGGCGCGACCGGGACGCCGGCCGGGTCGAACCCGCGCAGGTTGACGTAGAGCTGACCGTCCGGGAAGTGCCGTGCGGCCCGGTGCGCCCAGTGCACGGACAGGGCGGTCTTGCCGATGCCGGCCATCCCGTCGATCGTCACCGGGCGGCCCGGCGAGTCGCGGAGCAGGGCGTCGAGCTCCCGCAGGTGGGTGCCGCGGCCGGCGAACCCGTACACGTCCGGCGGCAGCTGGGCCGGGACGGTCACCACCCGGGCCGCCGGTGCGGCCCGGGGCTCGCCGCGCAGGATGGTCTGGTGCAGGGCGCGCAGCCGCGGGCCGGGATCGGCGCCGAGCGCGTCGGCCAGCCGGGCCCGGACCGCGGCGTACCGGTCCATCGCCTCGGCGTCCCGGCCGGCCGCGTGCAGCGCCTCCATCAGCAGCGCCTCGAGAGGCTCGGCGAGGGGGTACTCGGTGATCAGCTGCGGGGCGGCGGCGATCACCGCGTCGGCGTGGCCGAGACCCAGCTCGGCGCGGGCCCAGCCGACCGCGGCGTCCAGCCGGCGCCGGTGCCAGGCCTCCCGGACGCCGTCGGCCCAGTCGCCGGTCAGGGCCGCCAGCGGCGGGCCACGCCACAGGCCGAGCGCCCGGGCCAGCAGGGCGGCCCGGTCGGCGGGCGGGCGGGACGGATCCCGGCCCTGGTCGGTGAGGCCCGCGAACCGGTCCAGGTCCACCGTGCCGGGGTCGAGGTCGAGCACGTAGCCGGCGTACCGGCGGTCGAGGCGGCCGGTGCCGTCGCCGAGCCGGGCGGCCTGCCCCAACAACCGGCGGATTCGGCTGATGTGCGAATAGAGCACATTGCGGGCCTCGGCCGGCGGCGCGTCACCCCAGACCCGGTCGACGAGCGTCTCGATCGGGACGGGTTTGCCGGGGTCGACGGCGAGCGCCGCGAACACGGCCTGTTGCCGCGGGGTGCCGGTGTCGAGCGCCCGGCCCGCGGCGATCACCTGCACCTCTCCGAGCAGCCGTACATCCATCGGAACCCTCGGTGATCATTAGGTGACGCGACGTCTCCGCCTCATGCTTTCCCGGACCGCAAGGTGGCCGCAAGGTGCGCGCGCAGATGCGAGGGCGACCGTTCGGACATGTCTGACCACACCACGGACCACGGCAGCCTGCTGATGCTCGGCACCGGTCCGATCTATCTGTCCCGTCTCCCGGCCGCCGACGGCCCGGACGACCTCCAGTTCCTTCTCGAGGCGGCGCTGCCGCAGGTGACCGTGGACGCCATGGGCATCGACCGCGCCCGGTGGGGCGACGGCCCGTACACCTTCGACCCCGACCCGGCCGTCGATCTGGAACCGGTCGACGGTCTGCCCGCCCGGACCACCGTGACCGGGGCCATCGTGCGCGGGCACACCGGCCGCGGCGATCCGCCGATGGCCAAGGGCGTGGAGATGCGGCTGCGGCGGGTGGTCTGGTTCCGGCGCCTGGACGGCCGGCCCGGGCCGGCGGCGCCGCTGTCGTACCTCTGCTTCGGCCACGGCGACCGGGTGTACCTGGCCCACCGGCGCCCCGGCTTCGATCAGGTGCTCGAGGTGCGGTTCGTACCCGGCACGGTCCGCACCGCGATGGGCCATCCCCTCGCCGACGACGTGGCCGAACTGCGCTTCGGCGAGGCCCAGCCGGTCGAGTTCGCCCGCGACGACGCTTTCGGCCGGCGCCTGCGGCCCGGTGAGGTGGCCACCGCCGCGTTCCCGGAGACCCGCTCGCCCAGCCACGCCCGCGGCTTCACCGTCCGCCTCGAGATCGAACGCGAGCTGCACCTCGGCCTCGGCCCGTCGTGCCGGGCGGTCAGCTCCACAGGGTGACGTGGATGGACGGCTTGAAGCGGGCGACGTTGATCCCGGTGCCGCGCATCATGGCCTGGATCGCGCGCGGGGTGGAGGCGAAACGGGCCAGCTCGGCGGCGGCGGAGGGGCTGCCGCCGTCGGCGAGGATCATCGAGTGCCAGACCTCCTCGATGCCGGTGTGCGGCCCGCAGAACTGCACCAGATGCCCCTTGCGCACCTCCGGCGCGACGGTGAACGACAGGGCCGCCGCCACGCCGCGCCCGCGTTTGGCCTCCTCCAGCGCGGCCGCGTGGCTCTGGAAGATCTGCTGGCGGTGGTCCGGCACGCCGAGCCGGCGCAGCAGGGCCGGGATCGCGCCGTGGTCGGCGGCCGCGGACGGGCCGAGCAGCCACGTCTGCTCGCGCAGCCGGCGCGGCGACGGTTGGGTGCCGGCGAGCGGATGATCCGGGCCGGCCACCGTCACGATCTTGTAGTACATCACCGGGCGGCACGTGACGCCCGGATCAGGATCGGCGGGCGCCGGGCCGATCGTGATGTCGACGCTCCGCTCGATCAGCGACTCCGCGAACGAGCCCGGGTTCCGCACGCTCAACTCGAGGTCCAGGTCCGCGGCGGCTGGCGAACAGCTCGATCAGGCCCGGCGCCGCGTGCTCGGCGAACAGCGACGACGCCCCGACCCGCAGCAGCCGCCGCCCCCGGGCCGCCGCGCTCACCTCCAGGACGGTGATGTCCTGCAGGCCGAGCAGCTCGGTGGCCCGGCCGGCCAGCCGCAGCCCGCCCGGTGTGAACGTCAGGCCGGACGCGGTCCGGGAGAACAACCGATCGCCCAGCTCCCTGCGCAGCTGGCCGATGTGCAGCGACACCGCGGACTCGGAGACCTCGAGCTGGGCCGCGGCCTGCTTGACCGAGCCACACCGGACGACGGCGGAATAGGCACGCAACTGTGTGGGGGTCACAGCCCGTCATCCCCTCACGGATCAGGTTGGGAAGTCTCATCCGAAAATGTATCGCGATCAACAATCACCGAGCGCCGCCACACCGGCGATCTTGCCGATCCCCGGTGCCGGGGCGATCGCCTACCCTTCCCGTCATGCCGACCTTCCAGGCCACCGATGGCGTCGAGATCCACTACGAACAATGGGACGGTCCCTCCGACCTGCCGCCCGTCCTGCTGCACCACGGTTTCATCGCCGACGGCGTCACCAACTGGGTCCTGCCGGGGGTGGTGGCGGCCCTCACCGCCACCGGCCGCCGGGTCGTCACCATCGACGCCCGCGGTCATGGGCGGTCCGGCAAACCGCACGATCCCGCCTTCTACGGCGAGGCCCGGATGGCGCAGGACGTGTCCACCCTGCTGGACCTGCTCGGCATCACCCGCGTCGACGTGGCCGGGTACTCGATGGGCGCGATCGTCTCGCTCCTGCTGGCCACCCGGGACCAGCGGATCCGCCGTCTCGCGATCGGCGGGGTGGGCTCCGCGGTGGTCGAGCTCGGCGGCGTCGACACCCGGGTGATCCCGGCCGCGGACTTCCGCGAGGCCTTCGAGGCCGCCGACCCGGCGACGATCACCTCGCCGGCCGCGGCCGGTTTCCGGTCCTTCGTGGACACGGTGGGCGGTGACCGTACCGCCCTGGCCGCGCAGGCCGCCGCGCTGCACGCCGAGCCGATCCCGCTGGCCACGATCACCGTCCCCACGCTGGTCCTGGCCGGCCGGGACGACGTCCTGGCGACCCGGCCCGAACTGCTCGCCAAGGCCCTCCCGGACGCCCGCCTGGCCGTCACCGACGGCGATCACCTCGGCGCGGTCCGGGTCCCCGCCTTCATCGCGGAGCTGACCGAGTTCCTCAACACCCCCTGAAACCTTCTCCCGGTACGCCGTGGGCCGCCCCCGCCGGACCCCGTCTCCCGTGACGGTCCACGCGAGGCGGGCCGGTGGTCGCGGCCGACACCGCGGCCACCGGGCCGGATGCGATGGTGGCGGCCTTCACCGGGGCCTTCGCCGGGTTCGGCCTCCTCGCCGCCGCCGGCCGGCCCGCATAGGCTTCGGCCATGCGGATCGCGTTCGCCTGTGACGACGAGAACGAGACGACGCGCGCCGTCGTCGAGGCCCTGGCCGGCGCCGGCCACGACATCCTCCGCCCCGAGGGCTCTCCGGACTGGCCCGATCTGGGCCGTTTCGTCGGCCGGGCCGTCGTCGCCGGCCACGCCGACTACGGCGTCGTCATGTGCTGGACCGGCACCGGCACCGCCATCGCCGCCAACAAGGTCCCCGGGGTGCGCGCCGCCCTCGCCTGGGACCCGTGGATCGCCCGCGGCGCCCGCCTGTGGAACGACGCGAACGTCCTGGCGATGAGCCTCAAACGGCTGGCCCCCGACGTGGCGGTGGAGATCCTGCACGCCTTCCTCGACACGCCCGCCCCCGATCCCGGCGAAGCTGCCAACATCGCCGCCCTCGAACCGGGCGCCCACGGGGTCCCGCCCGATGATCCGGACATCGATACTGGACGACATGCGTAAGAAGATCGCCGCCGCTGCCGTGGTCATCGCCCTCGCGGGCTGCGAGAACGCCGCCGAGCCGCAGGCCGCGCCGACGTCCCCCGCGGTCACCCCGACGCCGTCCGCCAGTCCCACCATGGTGGAGGTGTCCCACGACGCGCCGGGAACGTTCGTCGGCTGGTTCGCCGATGATCCCGACACCCTCGACCTGGGTGACCAGACCGTCTTCAGCAACGAGATGATCGGCGCCGGCTACCGGGCCGCGATCACCACGGTGGCCGCCCGCAAGGAGTTCGTCGCCGATCCCGACGAGTTCGCGACGCTGCACCTGACCGCGGACGCCGGGAGGTTCCCGCCGGAGCCGGCGCCGGGCACGTGGGAGCGCATCCACCTCAAGCCGGGCGCCGGCCGCGAGTTCCTGCTCGCCAAGACCGACGGCAAGCTCGTCCGGCCGGCGATCCGGATCGGCGCGAAGTCCTACCCGCTCGGCGATCCCGGCGACGGCGCCCTGCTCGTCGTGGCCGCCGCCCCGAAGACGAAGGTCCTGCTGGAGGTCGGCGACAACGGTCACCGGCAGGCGCAGGACATGCGGACCGGCCGGCGGTACGGCGCCGAACCGGGCCGCTACGACGTCATCGTCGACAACTGGATCACCAGCAACCACGCTCCGGAACGGATCGGCAACTACTCCTGGGTCCGGGCCGGCGGCCGCAACTACGCGATCTTCGTCAGTTCGTACATCGTCAAACGCCTGCCGTGGATGGAGGGCCGCGGATACGCGCCGAAGGGCAAGGCCTGGCTGAGTGTGTCCGTCGACGTGTCCGCCGCTCCCGAGCAGGGCAAAGGCCACGACGACGACCGTGCCGAGGCGACCCTCCCCTCGAGTGGGCTGCGGATCGGCGGCCTGACCCCGGTCGCCGGCAGCCACCGCCGCTCCGGCTACCAGTACGACTTCGTCGTCCAGGTCCCCGCGAACTTCACCACCGGCACCCTGAAGATGTCCCTCTCCGGAGCGAAACTCAAGGTCAACGGCAAGGCGACGTCGTTCAGCGTCCTCCAGACCGTCGGCTCCTCCACCCCGTTGCGGCTCACCTGACGGCACGTTCCGCCCCGGTCCACCCGCGGCCGCCTCATCCGAGACGGTCTCGTCCGCGGCCGTCTCCTCCGCGGCCGTCTCATCCGTGGTGGAGGAGGCACGGCCGCCCGCCGATTCGATGACGTGACGCTGAAGCATCCCGAGGCCACCACCCGCCCGGCACCGGAGAAGCTCGCCGTCACCCCGCGATTCGGGCTGGCGGACCGCACGATCCCCCGCCACGAGATCCCCGTCGACGAACTCGATCCGGAGACGGCTTACCAGGTCATCCATGACGAGTTGATGCTCGACGGCAACGCCCGGATGAACGCCGCCACGTTCGTCACCACGTGGATGGAGCCGCAGGCGACCCGGCTGATGAACGGAACCCCCGCGCCGATCACCTTCGCGGACGTGGCGGCGGCGCTCACCGAGGCGACCGGGCATCCGGTCCGTTCCGTCGACCTGACCGAGGAGCAGGCGCGGCCACGGTTCGAGGGCAACGGCCTGCCGGACCGGCTCGCCGCCCACCTGGCCGGCGTCTTCGGCGTGATCCGCGCCGGCGGCTTCGAGCGGGCGACCGGCGACGTGCGGGCGATCACCGGCCGTCCGGCGCGCGGGATCGCCGGTTTCGCCCACGACTTCGCGGCCGCGTTCACCCCGGCGACGGCGCCGTCCGGTCAGCGCGGGTAGCGCCGCTGTCCGCCGGCCGACATTCCGCTCTTGGCAGCCGGTGCAGCACACTCGGTGACACACACCCGACCGGGCGGGGTTCCCATGACCTTCCTCGACGTTCTCGATCCGGCCTTCGACTTCACCGCGCCGGAGGTGCTGGCCGCCCAGGACGCCGGGTGGTACGCCGACAGCCCGCTCGGCCCGCTCGTGCTGCGCCACGCGGAGGCGCAGGAGCTGCTCCGCGACCGCCGTCTCGACCACGGTGGCGACGACTACCTGCGACGCAACGGCATCACCTCCGGGCCGATCCACGACTGGTGGGTCCCGATGATCGTCAACCGGGACGGCGCCGACCACCGCCGGCTCCGCGGCCTGGTGGGCCGTTCCTTCACCCCGCGCACCGTCGACCTGCTGCGCCCGTTCATCAGGGCGACGGCCGAGGCGCTGGCCGACGAGTTCGCGGGCACCGGCGCGACCGAGTTCGTCGAGGCGTTCGCCGACCGGCTGCCGCTGGCCGTCATGGGGAAGCTGCTCGGTGTGCCCGCCGCCGACCACGACGTCTTCAGCGCCTGGTCCAGCGACATCGGCCTGATCTTCGCGCTGGCCGCCGGCGGCGGCGCCGCGGCACGCGTGGAACGAGCCGTCACGGGACTGGACGGCTACCTGGACGTGCTCATCGACGAGAAGACGAAGCATCCGGCCGACGACCTGATCTCCACGATGGTCGCCGCCTGGCGGTCCGAGGGGACGGTCACTCGCGGCGAACTCCGCAACCTGCTGGTCACCCTGGTCTTCGGCGCCCACGACAACACCCGTCACCAGTTCTCGAACACGATGGTCACCTTCGCCGAGCACCCCGGCCAGTGGACCCTGCTGCGCGACCGTCCCGAACTGGCCGGCCGTGCCGTCACCGAGACGATGCGCTGGCGGCCGTCGGCGGCGAGCCTGTTCCGTCGCGTGGCCGGGGACTTCGCGTTCCACGGTCTGCCCCTGCCCGCCGGGACCTTCGTGACCGTGGCCGTGCGGACCGCCCAGCGGGATCCGCGGGCCTATCCCGCCGGGCGGTCCTTCGACGTCACCGCCGTCCGGGAGGCGCCCCTGCTCCAGTTCGGCGCCGGCCCGCACTACTGTCTCGGCGCCGCGCTGGCCCGCGCCGAGCTCGGCGAAGCCCTCCCGATCCTCGCCCGCCGGTTCGGGCCGCCGGTCATCGCCGGCGAGGTGACCTGGCGGCCGGCGATCGGCACCCACGGCCCGAACGAGTTGCCACTGCGCTTCCCCGTGCCGTCGTGAGCCGGAACCGTTCACCGCTCGGCCTCGGATACGTCACGGGATCAGCAGACCCCACTGGACCGCCCACGGGATGAACAGCAGGCCGGCCGCCAGGAGCAGGCCCGGGCGGATCCGCTGGGCGGGACGGTGGCGAAGCAGGTGGTACCCCACCGCGACCGTGGCCGCGACGGTGGCGCAGGCCAGCGCTTGCAGGACGAGCCAGACGACCGGCCGGCCCAGCAGCACCGGGCCGGTGACCTTCGCGGCCGTGGCGAGCAGCGCCAGCAGGTACAGCAGGGTGCCGGCGACGGTGACCGGGCCGAGCACGGCGAGCCAGCGGGCCGCCCGGAGACCCCGCACGCGCGGGCGGATGATCAGGGCGGCGACCATCGCCAGGAGCGCCACCAGCAGGATCACGGGCGACTCGTACCAGGCCGGGTCTCCGATGGCCGGCGCGGCCGGCTCCGCACCGAAGTCACCGGCGGGGACGGTCCCCGGCGCCGGGTCGGCGATCCAGCGGGCCTCCACGTCGCCGTAACCGGCGGGCAGTCCGGGCAGGCGGTCGAAGCCGTCGTCGGCGGTGCGGTGCAGGTTGTGGTTGACGCCGTCGACGATCCGGACGGTGTGCCGGGTGTTCCCGCCGCGTTCCAGGGCCCCGCGGATCAGCCGGCTGCTCTCCCCCGGCACGGCGTCCCGGTCCAGGCGGCCCCACTGGGCGAGGACCGGCTGGCGAACCCGCTCCCAGTGCGGCACCGGATCGAAACCGGACTCGGAGAAGATGCCCGCCCCGATCGCGGTACGGACCGTGACACCGCGCATGGTGTCCGGCAGGGAGCCGCCGACACCGGCATGCCGCAGGTAGGTGCCGTACGCCCAGGCTGTCTGCTCGGCCGGGGTGACACCGACCGCACCGACCGTGATCAGGAACTTCACGTCATCGGAGCGGTTCGCGGCGATCGGGGCGACGAACGCGCCCTCGGACAGCCCCCACAGACCGGCCCGTTCCGGGTCGACGTCCGGCCGGGACCGCAGCATCCGCAGCCCGGCGAGCGCGTCGTCGGCGAGCAGCCCGTAGTCGCGGTCCAGCATCGAATAGCCGTCGGTGCGCTTGTCGTACACCAGCGTGGTGATGCCGTGCCGGGCGTAGGCCCGCGCCTCCGGCATCAGGTAGTCCCGGCCGCGGTTGCCCGCGCCCTCCAGCATCACGATCGCCGGCCGCCGGGCCGGTCCCGCCGGGGTGGCCGGCGTCAGCACGGTTCCGTGCAGCGTCACGCCGCCCGCGCCGGTGAAGTCGACAGCGGTGGCGATCACGTCCCCGGTCCCCGTCGTGGTGTCGGCGTGGGCCGGCGCCGGCGCCGTGACGGCCAGCGCCACCAGCACGGCTGTGACGATTCTTCGCATCTCTGTCTCCCCCGGTCGATCTCGGTACGTCGGTGTTCAGCCTGGCCGTCGCGCCGCCCGGCGGACAGGGCGCGCACCCCCGGAACCGGCGGGGTGCAGGCACCCTGCCGGTGAGATCGACGCCGCTCTACTGTCGGTGCCGTGGAGAGCATGCGTAGTCATGGACGTGACCTGGGCTGGCTGGCGGTGAGCGCGATGATCGGCCTGCCCGCGCCCGTGCTGTTGTTCCTGGTCGTGGCGTCGGTTCCGGCGAGCGTGGTGGCCGGCCTGGGGGTGGGGTTCTTCGCCGCCGCCGTGTGGGTGACCCGCCGGCTCGCCGGGGTCCAGCGCCGCCGGGCCGCCGCGGTGCTCGGTGCGCCGGTGCCGGAGCCGTACCGGCCGTTGCCGGCCGGGGCGCTCGCCCGGCTGCGGGTGGTCCTGCGCGACCGGGCGACCTGGTTCGACTTCGCCTGGGCGGCGTGCCAGTTCGTTGCCGGGCTCGGCAGCCTGGTGCTGTCGGCCACCCTGTGGCTGGGCGCGGCGCAGTGCCTGACGGCGCCCGTGCTGCAGGCGGTCCTGCCGCGGCGGGCCGGGTACGACCCGCTGGTGCTGGAACTGACCGGCCGGTCGCCGGTGCTGAGCTGGATCCTGGTGCCGATCGGGGTGGGAGTGGCCGTCGTCGCGTACCGGCTGCCCCGCCGCCTGGTCCGCGGCCAGGCCCGTCTCGCGGCCGCGCTCCTGGGCCCCGGCTCGACGGCGGTGCTGGCCGAACGGGTCGGCCGTCTCACCGTCGCCCGGGCGGCCACCGTCGACGCCTCCGCCGCCGAACTGCGCCGCATCGAACGGGACCTGCACGACGGCGCGCAAGCGCGACTGGTCGCGATGTCGATGAGTCTCGGCGTCGCCGAGGACGTCATCGACACCGACCCGGCCGGCGCGAAGGCCCTGGTCGCGGAGGCCCGGGCCGGTGCGGGCACGGCCTTGGCCGAACTACGCGATCTGGTACGGGGAATCCACCCGCCCGTGCTCGCCGACCGGGGTCTGGCCGCCGCCGTCGAGGCGCTGGTGCTGGACACCGCGTACCCCGCCGACCTGGATTTGCGGTTGGACCGGCGGCTCGCCGCCCCGGTCGAGGCCGCCGGCTACTTCGCCGTCGCCGAGGCCCTCGCCAACGCCGGCCGGCACAGCGGCGCCACCCGCGTGCACGTCACCGTCCTCGACGCCGGCGCCGCCCTGCACATCACCGTCCGCGACGACGGGCACGGCGGCGCCGATCCGGCCCGCGGCACCGGCCTGCTCGGCATCCAGCGGCGGATGGCCGCCTTCGACGGCACGCTGCGGGTCAGCAGCCCGGCCGGCGGCCCGACCGTGCTCGAGATGGAGCTGCCGTGCGGGTCCTGATCGCCGAGGACCAGGCGCTGCTGCGCGACGGTCTCACCCGCATGCTGACCGCGTACGGCTTCGACGTGGTCGCGACCGCCGCCGACGGCACCGGCCTCACCGAACGCCTCGTCGAGGTCCGCCCGGACATCGCCGTCGTCGACGTCCGGCTGCCTCCCACGTTCACCGACGAGGGGCTGCGCGCCGCTCTCACCGCCCGCGAGCAGGTGCCCGGCCTGCCGATCCTGGTCCTGTCCCAGTACGTCGAGCGCCTCTACGCCCGGGAACTGCTGGCCGACCGCGCCGGCGCGGTCGGTTACCTGCTCAAGGATCGGGTCGGCGACGTCCGCCAGTTCGTCGCCGCGCTCCACCAGGTCGCCGCCGGCGGCACCGTCATCGACCCCGACGTGATCGCCCGTCTGCTGCACGGCCGCGACTCCCTGACCGACCTGACCCATCGCGAACAGGATGTCCTGCGCCTGATGGCCGAGGGGCACTCCAACGCCGCCGTCGCCACCCACCTCACCATCACCGAGAAGTCGGTGAGCAACCTGATCAACGCCCTCTTCGCCAAGCTGGGCCTGCCCCCGTCGACCAGTCACCACCGCCGTGTCCTGGCCGTCCTCGCCTACCTCGACGACCGCGACCGCTGACCGCCCACCCCTCAGGCGGACCAGGCCCGAACGACGTCGTCCGGGCCCCAGACCAGGTCCACGGCTCCGGCCGGGAGGTCGGCCCCGGAACGGCTCACGACGACCAGGCCGCTGGTCCCCGGCTGGAAACCCGAGGCGCAGGTTGCTGTCGGCGATCCGGTACCGGGCGAGCTTGCTGGGAGCGGTGGAGAGCGGCTTGTCGACGGCGAGGATCTGCTGCGCTCCTTCTCCTCGCCCGGCCAGGTCCACTCCCGGCCAGAGGCAGTACTTCGGCAGTTCGCTGAAATCCGCTCGGGCGGCGTTGGGCCTTGACCCAATCGGGTGAGCGGCCGACAAGGCCGGCGAGGACGGGGCGGGTTTTCCCGGCACGCTCACGTAGGGCGCGGTGCCGGGTTCCGAAGGCGGCGTCGACGGGGTCGGTCATGGCGGCGGCTCCCCTGGTAGCGGTCGGGGTGAGGCGGCCGGCCGCTACCCCGGCCGCCGTCGTCGGCGGTAGCGCGCCGGGCTATCGCGGGGCGTTACACGTTTCAGCGATCGCGGAGATCCGGTAAGGGGGAGAAAGTACCCAGGGGGAGACAGCGTCCCCCTTGCGGTTCCAGCCGTCCCCGACAGTGGGGCTCATCAATGGGCGGCCTTGCCGGGTCGCTCCAGGACGAAGGAGGAAGCCATGAGCATTCTCGAACTGGCCCACGGCGGCGAGGGCGGCAGCGGCGGCAACACGGGCAGCGGTAGCCCGGCCGGCGGCAACTGACCGCCTCGAACCCCAGCAGCGAGCAACCCGGAGACCCCCTCTCCGGGCTGTTTCGCGTACTGGCTAGCTGCCACCGATCTTGAAACCCGGGTCGCCGTCACTGTCATCGAAGGTGTCGAGGTCTACGCCGTCATGTGTCAGCCTCGGTGGCAACGGCTCTGTCTGCCCTGACAGCACCCGATGGCCGAGGCGCTCCAGGCTGGACGGCTCTCGTGCGAACAGGCGGCGGACCGTCCGTTCCAAGGCTTCTTCGCTGTGTTCTTCGGGGGTCACGGGTTCCTCTCCGGGTCTCAGCCGGGCGCCGGGGATGGGGCCTGTTGGAGTGTCCCCGCCGTCGACCGTACGCACGCCTGGCCGCCGCGAGCATCCCTCGTCCGAGGGCTACACCTTTGTTCGCCCATCCTCGTTCGGCCACTGCGGCAGCGGTGATCAGCATTACGCGACCCCGAACACGAGGGCGGGGATGGGCGATCCGACCCGCGAGTACAACCCCATGACGGCCATCGTGGCGTCTCCGATCCGTCCGAGGGGCAGCTCGGCCATGAGACCGATTGCGCCGGCGATGTACGAGCCCCTTGGCCTGTGCAAGCACCAGCTCGACCACGTCGGTAGCCCCGTTCGACGGTCCATCGGTCGAGCGGGCCGTCGTTGAAGCCCTGCCGGATGCCGACGACGGCGCAGATGAACGTCAAGCGCGTCTGCGCCCTGTCGTATGGGCCGGCCATCCGGCTCCGGACGGTCCGCCGGATGAGCGCCGCGGTGATCGTCACGGTGAGGCCGATGGCGACCAGCACGATGACGAGGTCGCTTACCTGGTGAGGGTTCGCAGGTGGTGAGTGGCGGCGGTGAGGTCGGTGAAGGTGGCGGCCGGGAGCAGGTCGTCGCAGAACGGCAGGGCGGCGGCCATCCCGCCGACCCGTGGGGCGAAACCGGCGGCGCCCGCGCGGGGATTCAGCCACAGGATGCGGTACGCGCGCCGGCGCAACCGCGTCATCACGGCGGTCATCGCCTCGGGGGGATCGCTGTCCCAACCGTCGGAGGCGATGATGACCACGCCGCCGCGGACCGTGTTGCCGTGGTGGGAGGCGAGCAGGGCGGCGATGTTGGCGGCGATCCGGGTTCCGCCGAACCGGTCGTCGACGGCGTCGCTGGCCTGCTCGATCGCCTCTCGGGCGGAGGTGTGGCGCAACGGGACGGTGAGCCGGGTCAGCCGGGTCGCGAACGCGAACACCTCAGCGTCGGCGACCGTCGTGAACGCCCGCATGAGCTGCAGACAAGCGGCTGCCTGGGAGCGCATCGACTCGCTCACGTCGCACAGCATCACCACCCGCCGCGGGCGCGGGACCGGGCGCTCCCGGACCACCGTGATCGCCTCCCAGCCGGTGCGCCGGGCGCGGGCGATCGTCGGCCGTAACGCCACCCGGTGGCCGGCCGGGTCGGCGCGGTGACGGCGGCTGCGGCGCTGCGGCCACGATGTCAGGGCGGCGCGCAACGCCGTCCCGAGCGCTTCGGTCTGCGCCTGATCCAGTTCCTCGAACGGCCGGTCGGCGAGCGCGGCCAGATCGCTGGGGCGCAGGTCCGGCAGGTCGAGGCCCTCGCCGGGGAGGTCCGGATCGTCGGCGGCGACGGCCGGCGGCAGGGTCGCCCAGGGCAGGCCGCCACCGGCGGCGGCGCCCTCGTCTCCGGTTCCGGGGACGGCGACGTGCAGGCCGTCGTCACGGCGACGAGGGGGTACGGCCGACCGGCTCAACGGCAACGGCGGAGTGTCGTTGAAGACCGTGGCGAAGACGCGCTCGAACACCGCCAGGTCACCGTGGCGGCGGACCAGCGCGATCCGCGCCGTCCAGTAGAGCGCGGTCCGTGAGGTCGGCGGGCTCACCGCCAGCGCCCGTACCAGGTCGTCGGTCTCGGTGATCCCAGCCTGCAGGCCGGCGCGGCGTAACCGGGCCGTGAACGCCACGGCGAACGCGGCCCGGTCGGTGCCCCGCAACAGCAGCGGGGGCTGTTCAGCCCTGGCCAACGAACCAGGCGATCACGGCGGCGGCCACGACGGCCACCCCGACGGCCACCGGAACGACCCGCTTGTAGATCGACCCGCCGGCGACGTCCAGCAGATCGATCGGCGCGGGCTCCGCGCTCTCGATGGCTCGTTCCCCGCCGACCGAAGCAGAACCGCCGGCCGAAGCAGAACCGCCAGCCGGAGCAGAGCCGCCGGCCGAAGCAGAACCGCCAGCCGGAGCAGAGCCCTCGACCGAACCAGAGCCGCTGGCCGAAGCAGAACCCTCGACCGAACCAGAGCCGCCTGCCGGTGAAGCGGCCGGGGCAGCGCTGGAAGCAGAGCCGGCAGCGACGGCCGACAGGTTCGCGTCCGGCGTGCGGAGCGGGGCGACCGGCTCGGGCGTGCCCTCCGCCGTCTCGATACGTCCCGCCGCCGGCTCGACCTCACCCGCGGAGGGGTCGGGAACGACCGCCGCCGCCGGTTCGGCACCCACCTCGACGGTCTTCGCGGGAGCGGCCGCCCCGAGTGCCACCGCAGTGTCCGGCGCGGTCGCCACCGCCGCCGCCGAAGCCCCGTTGCCGGCGACGGAATCGGCTGTAGTGGAAGGAGCCGCCGGAGTCCCCGTGACGGCAGAA
The DNA here is from genome assembly GCF_016862455.1 of Actinoplanes utahensis. GTDB lineage: Bacteria > Actinomycetota > Actinomycetes > Mycobacteriales > Micromonosporaceae > Actinoplanes > Actinoplanes utahensis. Next base: position 22,924 of record NZ_BOMZ01000040.1, on the reverse strand, counting down.
GCCTCAGCCGACCCGACGGCAGAAGCCTCAGCCGTGCCGGCGACAGAAGCCTCAGACGCGCCGGTGGCAGGACCCCCGGCCAGGTCGGCGGCGAGCCGGGCTTCGAGGTTGGCGACGAACTGGGCCAGCAGCTTCGACGACACCTCCTTGATCATGCCGCTGCCGAACTGGGCCAGCTTCCCGCTGATCTTCAGGTCGGTGTCGACGGTGACCTTGGTGCTGGTCTCGGTCACCGCCGTCAGGAAGGCGCTGACCGACGCCGACGCGTTCCCCGCCGACCGCGCGTCACGTCCCTTCGCGTCGATGACCGCTCGATATGCCGCCGCGTCCTTCTCGGTGAACCGCGCGGTCCCGGAGAAGTCGGAGATCACCGGCCCGACCTTGATCTTCACCTTGCCCTGGTAGACCTCGCCCTCCACCCCGGTGAGCTGGGCGCCCGGCAGGCACGGCGCGATACCTTCCAGATCGGTCAGCGCCTCCCACGCCCGGTCGATCGGGATCTGCACGGTGAACTCGTTACTGATCTTCATGGGGGCTCTCCTGAGGTGCGTCAGACAAGATCGAGAGACAGGTGCAGCGGTACGCCGTGAGCACCGTCACCGCGTCGGCGGCGGAGGCAGGGCGGCCGCGACGGCGACCCGGTCGTCGGGTGTCTTGGCGATCGCGCCGATGGTCCGCCAGACGTCCGCGGCGGCGAGTTCGGTGACGCCGAGAGCCGCCAGCGCCGACACCCAGTCGATGCTTTCCGCCAGTCCCGGCGCCTTGTCCAGGTCGAGTCCCCGCACTCGCCCGATGAACTCGGTGGCGTCCCGGATCAGCGGCGCGGTGGCGCCCGGGACCGCGCGGCGCACGATCGACGCCGCGCGGTCCGGGGCCGGGAATTCGATCCAGTGGTAGAGGCAGCGGCGGCGCAGCGCGTCGTGCAGGTCGCGGCTGCGGTTGGAGGTGAGCACCACGATCGGCGGCCGGGTGGCGGCGAAGGTGCCGAGTTCCGGAACGGTCACCGACGCCTCGCCGAGGAACTCGAACAGCAGCGCCTCGAACTCGTCGTCGGCCCGGTCGATCTCGTCGATGAGCAGCACCGGCGGGGTGGGCCCGGCGTGCCGGACGGCTTTCAGGATGGGCCGTTCCTGCAGGAAGTCGGTGGTGAACAGGTCGGCGTCGTCGACGGACACGCCGCGGGCCTCGGCGAGCCGGATGTGCAGCAGCTGCCGCTGGTAGTTCCATTCGTACAGGGCTTCGCCGGCGGTCAGGCCCTCGTAGCACTGCAATCGGATGAACGGCGTGTCCAGCGCCCGGGCCAGGGCTTTCGCGGCCGCGGTCTTGCCGACGCCGGGTTCGCCTTCCAGCAGCAGCGGCCTGCCGAGACGCAGCGCCAGGAAGACGGCCATGGCGAGCCCGTCGTCGGCCAGGTAGTCGGCGGCGTCGAGCCCTTCGATGACCTCGTCAGGATTGTTCATGCCTCAGCAGCCGCTCGTCGTCTTCTCGGGTGTGCACCATCGATCGGCAGCCGGCTCATGACCTGCCGCGGGTGTGCTTCTTCAGGCAGCCGGGGCAGCAGAACCAGTAGTCCTGCCCGTCGACCACCCCGTGATGGGTGTCCGGCCCGATGATCACGGTCATTCCGCAGACCGGGTCGATCGCGGTCGCCGCGGGGACGTCGGGGGTGGCCGGCCCGACGGGCAGAGTCGGACCGGCCACGAATGCGGGCCCGGCCTTCGCGAAGGCGGCGGCCTCGGCATGGGACGCAGCCTGGGAGGCGGGCGAGAGGGAGGCGGGGGCGAGGTCGCCGCGCCGGATCTCCCGGATGATCTCGGCGAGGACCGAGAGAGCGATTTCCTTGGGGGTACGGGCACCGATGTCGATTCCCGCGTGCGCCCTGACCCGGGCCCGTTCGTCCGCGGACACTCCCATCGCGTCGAGCAGGATCGCCGACCGGGTGTTGCTCGCCACCAGCGCGATCAGCCCGACTCCGGCGTCCAGGGCGTCGCGGACGGCGCGTTCCTCGTCGCGGCCCAGCCCGGCCACCACGACCGCGGTGACCCCGGCGTAGGACCCGCTCACCACCTCGAAGTCCAGGAACTCCGCCAGCGACACGACGGCCGTGCTGATCGGGCTGTTCCCGGCCACCGCGACGAGCGGTTTCGGCAGCACCGGCCGCAGGAAGATCTCGATGGCCCCACCGGAGTGGCAGGGGTTGACGACGACCCGCGCGCCGGGCGCCTCCGGGAACTCGGCCGCGTCCTCCGGCAGCACCCGCAGCAGCACGGTGTTGCCGTCGCGGAGCGTCTCCATGGCGGCGGCCCGCACCGACGTCTCCGCGCACACCCCGCCGACGAAACCCTCGATGGACCCGTCGGCCAGGATCACCGCGTCGTCGCCGGCCCGGGCCGAGGTGGGCTCCTGGGCACGGACCACGGTGGCGTGCACGAACGGGCGGCGGGCGACGGTCAGCTCGTGCGCGCGCTCGGCGATCGGCGTCATCACGTACCTCTCGAAGGTCTTGAGGGTGGGAACGAACCCGGGAGTCACCGCGGACGGTGACCCCCGGGGTGTCGCCTCAGATCGGCGGCGTGGCCTGGCCGCGCATGGCGTCCCAGACCCGGGACGGGGTGAGCGGCATGTCGGCGTGCCGGACACCGAACGGCTTGAGCGCGTCGACGACCGCGTTGACGATCGCCGGCGGCGAGCCGACGGTGGCGGACTCGCCGATGCCCTTGGCCCCGATCGGGTGGTGCGGCGACGGGGTGACCGTGTAGCCGGTCTCCCAGTCGGGCGTCTCCAGAGCGGTCGGGATCAGGTAGTCCATCAGCGAGGCGCCGAGGCAGTTTCCGTCGGAGTCGAAGGAGATCATCTCCATCAGCGCCATGCCGACGCCGTCGGCGAGACCGCCGTGCACCTGGCCCTCGATGATCATCGGGTTGATCCGGGTGCCGCAGTCGTCGACCGCGATGAAGCGGCGGACCTTCACCTCGGCGGTGCCCGGGTCGATGTCGACGACGCAGATGTACGCCCCGTGCGGGTACGTCAGGTTCGACGGGTTGTAGCAGATCTGCGCCTCGAGGCCGCCCTCGACGCCGTCCGGCAGGTCGCCCGCCCCGTGCGTCCGGAACGCGATGTCCTGGATCGTCACCGACCGGCCCGGGTCGCCCTTGACCTGGAACGCGCCCTTGACCCAGTCCAGGTCGGCGACCGACACCTCGAGCATCGCCGAGGCGATCAGCTTCGCCTTGTCCCGGACCTTGCGGGCCACCAGCGCGGCCGCCGCGCCGGAGACCGGGGTGGACCGGGAGCCGTACGTGCCGAGACCGAACGGGGTGTTGTCGGTGTCGCCGTGCAGCACGTCGATGTCGGCCGGCGGGATACCCAGCTCCTCGGCGATGATCTGCGCGAACGTGGTCTCGTGGCCCTGGCCCTGGGTCTTCACCGACAGCCGGACGACCGCTTTGCCGGTCGGGTGGATCCGCAGCTCACAGCCGTCGGCCATGCCCAGGCCGAGGATGTCCATGTTCTTGCGCGGGCCGGCGCCGACCGCCTCGGTGAAGAACGAGATGCCGATGCCCATCAGTTCGCCGCGGGCCCGTTTCTCGGCCTGCTCGCGGCGCAGCTCGTCGTACCCGGCCATCTCCATGGCCAGGCGCATGGTGGGCTCGTAGTCGCCGGAGTCGTACACCCAGCCGGTCTTGGTGGTGTACGGGAACTGCTCGGGCTGGATGAAGTTCTTCAGCCGCAGCTCGGCCGGGTCCATCTCCAGCTGGTAGGCGAGGGCGTCGACGATCCGCTCGACCAGGTAGACGGCCTCGGTGATGCGGAACGAGCAGGCGTACGCGACACCGCCCGGCGCCTTGTTGGTGTAGACCGCCGTCATCTTGCAGTGCGCGGCCTTGAGGTCGTAACTGCCGGTGAAGACGCCGAAGAAGCCGGCCGGGTACTTCACCGGGGCGGCCGTGCCGTTGAACGCGCCGTGGTCGGCCAGCACGTTCGTACGGATCGCCAGGATCTTGCCGTCGTTCGTGGCCGCGATCTCCGCGCGCATGATGTAGTCCCGCGCGAACCCGGTGCTGATCAGGTTCTCCGAGCGGTCCTCCATCCACTTCACCGGCTTGCCGGTGACGATGGAGCCGACGATGGAGTGCACGTAACCCGGGTAGATCGGCACCTTGTTGCCGAAGCCGCCGCCGATGTCCGGCGCGATCACCTGGATCTTGTGCTCCGGGATGCCGGCGACGATCGCATAGAGGGTGCGGTGCGCGTGCGGGGCCTGGGTGGTCGACCAGAGCCGCAGCTTGCCCTCGACCGGGTCGAAGTCGGCGACCGAGCCGCACGTCTCCATCGGCGCCGGGTGCACGCGCGGGTAGACGATGTCCTCCTGCACGATCACGTCCGCCTCGGCGAAGACCCGGGCGGTCTCCTCCTCGTCGCCGGTCTCCCAGTCGAAGACGTGGTTGTTCGTCTTGCCCTCGAGGTCGGTACGGATGATCGGGGCGTCCGGTTCGAGCGCCTTGCGGACGTCGATGACCGGGTCGAGCACGTCGTACTCGACGTCGATCAGTTCGAGGGCGTCGCGGGCCTGGTACCGGTCCTCGGCGACGACGAACGCCACCTCCTGGCCCTGGAAGCGCACCTTGTCGGTGGCCAGCACGGCCTGCACGTCGTTGGAGAGGGTCGGCATCCAGGCCAGGCCGAGGCCCTTCAGCGTCTCGCCGGTGACGACCGCCTTCACCCCGGGCGACGCCTCGGCCGCACTGGTGTCGATGCTGACGATGGTCGCGTGCGCGAACGGCGACCGAAGAATCGCCAGGTGCAGCATGCCGGGCAGTTGCACGTCGTCGACGAACCGGCCCCGGCCGCGCAGCAGACGGGCGTCCTCCTTGCGCAGCATCCGGCCGAACCCGACCGGCTTCTGGTCGTTGTCCTCGAACTCCGTCAGCTTGGAGTCCTGAAGGTCCGTCATGCCTGCGCCACCTCCTCCTTCGCGTTGCGGGCCTCGGCCTCGTGCACCGCGGTCCAGCGGACCGAGCGGACGATCGAGGAGTAACCGGTGCACCGGCAGATCTGGCCGCTGATGGCCTCGCGGATCTCGCCCTCGGTCGGGTCGGGGTTCTTGTCCAGCAGGGCGCGGCAGGTCATCAGCATGCCCGGCGTGCAGAACCCGCACTGCAGGCCGTGGCACTGCCGGAAGCCCTCCTGGATCGGGTCCAGCTCGGCGCCGTTCGCCAGACCCTCGACGGTACGGACCTCGTGCCCGCCCGCCATCGCCGCGAGCACCGTGCAACTCTTGACCGGCTCCCCGTCCAGCCACACCACGCACACGCCGCAGTTGCTGGTGTCGCAGCCCCAGTGGGTGCCGGTCAGGCCGAGCACGTCGCGCAGGAAGTGCACGAGCAGCATGCGACCCTCGATCTCACGGGTGTACTCGGTCCCGTTGACGGTCATCGTGACCTGCATGCCTCAGCTCCTCGCCCGTTCCACAGCCTTGCGCAGGGTGCGCCGGGTCAGCTCGTCCGCCAGGTGGCGCTTGTAGTCCGCGCTGCCGCGGGTGTCGGTCACCGGGTCGCAGCTGCGTGCCGCGATCGCCCCGGCCACCTGGAACAACTCCTCGCTGGGCTCGTGCCCGCGCAGCGCCGCCGAGATCTCCGGAATGCCGGTGGTGTTCGGGCCGACCGCGGCCAGGCCCACCCGGGCGTCCACGATCCGTCCCCGGTCCAGCCAGACCGCGGCGCCCGCCGACACCACGGCCCAGTCGCCGGCCCGGCGCTCGACCTTGGCGTACGCGCTCCCGGCCCGCTCCAGCTTCCGCGGGATCCGGATCTCGGTGAGGATCTCGCTGTCCCCGACCGCCGTCTCGTACGGCCCGACGTGGAACTCCTCCATCGTCACCACCCGCTCCGCGCCGCCCGGGCCCCGGATGACGCAGCTGGCGTCCAGGGTCGTGCAGACCGCCGACAGGTCCTCCGACGGGTCCGCCTGGCACAGCGAGCCGCCGAGCGTGCCCCGGTTGCGCACGATCGGATCGGCGATCACCTTCTCCGCGTCCCGGAAGATCGGGAACACCTCGGCCAGCACGTCCGACTCCAGCAGCTCACGGTGCCGCGTCATGGCGCCGATCCGCACCTCGCCGTCGCTGAGCCTGATGTAGCCGAGCTCGCCGTGCAGATCGTTGATGTCGATGAGATATTCGAAATCGGCGAGCCGGAGCTTCATCATCGGCAGCAGGCTGTGGCCGCCGGCCACCAGCCTCGCCGAACCGCCCAGCCGTTCCAGCAGACCAATGGCTTGATCCACGCTTGTGGCACGTTCGTATTCGAACGGAGCCGGCACCTGCACCCTGCACCTCCCGCGAAGTCGCGCAGACCCTCGCGTGCCGGGCGTCCAATGTCAACAACAACCTAAGGGAACTCTTAACCGACCGTTGACTTCCCCGCCGACGATCACGGAAGGTGCTCGGATGCGCGAGATCGTGGACGGCCTGCTGGCCTGGCGTGCCGCCGGCACCTCCTTCGCCGTGGCCACGGTCGTGCACACCTGGCGTTCGGCCCCGCGCCGGCCGGGCGCCGCGATGGCCGTCAGCGAGCACGGCGACGTCCTCGGCAGCGTCTCCGGCGGTTGCGTCGAGGGTGCCGTCTACGCGGCCGCCCAGGAGGTCATCACCACCGGAAAGGCGCAGACCCACACGTACGGGGTGAGCGACGGTGACGCCCTCTCCGTCGGCCTGACCTGCGGCGGAACCATCGAGATCATGATCCAGCCGGACGTCGCCCTGCACGCCCTCGACGACGTCCTCGCCGCGATCGCCGCCGGCCGCCCCGTCGCCACGGTGTCGCTGCCCGACGCCCAGCTGGTGGTCTGGCCCGACCGGACCGAAGGAACCCTGACCCCCCGGCCCCCCACCGATTCCCCGGCCTCCGCCGCCCCCGGCCCCGAAACCCCGGGCGACGTCGACTCCCCCAGCGATCTCCCGGGCGGTCGTCTCGATGGCGCGGAGCTGGATCGGATCGCCGGCGAGCAGGCGCGCGGACTCCTCGCACACGGCCGCAGCGCCATCGTCACCGCCTGCGAGCGGGAGGTGTTCGTCCAGTCCTGGGCCGCCCCCGCCCGCATGATCGTCTTCGGCGCGATCGACTTCGCGTCCGCCGTCGCCCGGATCGGCAAGTTCCTCGGCTACCAGGTCACCGTCTGCGACGCCCGCGGCGTCTTCGCCACCCCGGCCCGCTTCCCCGACGCCGACGAGGTCGTCGTCGCATGGCCCCACCGCTACCTGGAGTCGACAGCGGTGGACGAACGCACCGTCCTGTGCGTGCTCACCCACGACCCCAAGTTCGACATCCCGTTGCTGAAGGTCGCCCTGCACACCCCGGCCCGCTACATCGGCGCCATGGGCAGCCGGCGCACGTGCGAGGACCGCCTGCGCCGCCTCCGCGAGGAGGGCGTCTCCGAGACCGCCCTGTCCCGCCTGCGCGCCCCGATCGGCCTGGACCTCGGCGCCCGTACCCCCGAAGAGACCGCCGTCGCCATCGCCGCCGAGATCGTCGCCCTCTCCTGGGGCGGTTCCGGCGCCCCGCTGACCGGCCTGACCGCCCCCATCCACGACCCCACCCCCTGACACCGCTACGGCGGTCGCCCACTTCCGGTCCGCCGGACTTCTCTCACACCAGGCTCCGGTACGGCCCACGCAGCGTCCCGTGCCTCGCGGCGGCCACGGCAGGCGTTCCCTCCCGACCGTCCCCCGCGGGCGGGTCATGCATGCCCGTCCCGGGTATCCCCGGCTGGTTGTGGTTGCTGTCTCAGCGCAGCTGAGACAGCAACCACAACCAGCCGGGCAAAAACCGCAACCGACCCGCTCCACCGCCGGGATCCGCCGTAGTACCAGCCCGCGGCTCCTGTGCACCGCCTCATCGACGGCTGCCACCTGGACCGACTCGCTGGAGACCGGCGCCTGCGCCGTCTAGCCGGCAACCGCACCCGCAGCGGCTTCTGGGAACCACTTGATCGCCCACCGCGCGGGCGAACTCCGGCAGGTCGCCGATGCGGCACCCCGGAACGCCCTCACCGCCCGCATGAATGCCGCTTGACGGCACACCGGAGCGGTAGCCCTCCCGCGTGGGGAGCCGTAAGGTCGAGCCTGACAAGCGTCAGGTTGAGCCTGACGAATTCATGCCGGGAGGCCGTCGTGACCGATCTACAGATCAACTGTTCGTTCTGCGCCAAGCCGGGTTCAGCCGTGGAGAAGATCATCGCCGGGCCCGGCGTCTACATCTGCAACGAGTGCGTCCAGCTGTGCAACGACGTCCTGGAGATCGAGCGGCAGAAACCGGACGGGCCGGGCACGCCCCTTCCTGTCTGGGAGGAGTCGATGACCGAGGACCAGCTGCTGGAGCTGCTCCCCCGCGTCGCCGCCGTCGGCGCGCAGATCGAGGCGAGCCTGCAGCGCCTGATCACCGTCCTCCGCGGCCGCAAGGTGACCTGGACCCGCATCGGTACCGCTCTCGGAATCACCCGGCAGTCCGCCTGGGAGCGCTTCTCCGGCGAGGAGTGACCCGGGATCCGGCAGTGACCGGCGATGAGGCAGCGACCCGGGATAAGCAGTGGCCGAGGTCAGGCCGGGGCCTCGGCCTCGCTGGGTGAGCCGTGCGCCTCCGCAACCGTTCTCCACCAGGTGATGACCCGGTCGACGACCGGCTCGGGTCGACGGGCCCAGCCGATGTGGTCGTTGCTGGCGCCGGGCGGCACGTCGGTATGCCGGTAGTGCCAGGTGGTGACGCTCTCCGGGGCGAAGAGCCCGGCGGCGAAGCGTTCCACGGCGGTTTCCGGGGCGAGCCGGTCGCCCTCCAGGGCCACCACCAGGGACGGGCTGCGGACCGGTTCGGCGGCCGGGAACGGGGTACGGCCGGTCAGCGCCATCCGGGCCCACTCGCGCATCTGGGTCCGTGCGCCGGGGCCGCCGAACGCCGGTTTGGGCAGGAACCCGAACAGCCCGGTCAGCACCGGAACGATCACTCCGGCCTGGATCATGATCGGCAGGCCGGCGAGCGGGTAGTGCCGGTGGTACGGCAGGCATCCGCCCACGGTGACCAGGCCGTCCGCTGCCGGATGGTTGATCTGGTGCGCCACCGACAGCTGGGCGCCGAGGCTGTGGCCGAGCAGGATGACGGGCCGGGCCGGTGTCTCGGCCCGGGCGTCGGCGACGGCTCGGGCGATGACGTCGATCTCGTCGGCGTACGTCCAGTCCACCTGCCGGGACGCCGGCGCGTCGGCCGGCTCGAACCCGCGCCGGGGTAGTGGCCGCGCGGTCCAGCCGCGCGCCTGGAACGCCTCGACCAGCAGCCGGTAGAACCGGGAGCCGATGCCCATGGCGGGCGCCACGAGGACGATCGGGGCGTGCTGCGTCATGTCGGTCCTCGTCGCGAGCTGTGGCCGGCCACTTGTTACCAGCGGGTACCAGCACTCTTCGGTGAACCCGAACCGGACGACAAGGGGTTATGGCAGACATCACGCCGTCGCTGCCCCGGCCGGAGCGTGACGGGTCGGTCAGCCGCGTTTCATCAGGCGGCCGACGGCGGCCATCAGTTCGCCGGCCATCTCGTCGGCGCGGCCCTCCTTGGCGCCTTCGTGCATGCAGTGGCGGGCGTGGCCGTCCATCAGGCCGAGTGCGACCTTGTCGAGGGCGGCCTGGATGGCGGAGATCTGGGTGAGGATGTCGATGCAGTAGCGGTCCTCGTCGACCATCCGCTCGATGCCGCGGACCTGGCCCTCGATGCGGCGCAGTCGCGACTGCAGGTTGTCCTTGGAGGCCGTGTAACCGCGGGTCGGGGCAGGATTGGTCATGCCGCCGATAGTACAACCCCCCGGGGGTATGGCGCGTCAGGTTGCCATACCCCTACCGGGTATGTGTATGGTGGAGGGACACCGGACGAGAGGACATCCGCCATGGAGACCACCACCTACCCCGTCACCGGCATGACCTGCGGCCACTGCGTCACCTCGGTGACCGCCGAGGTGTCCCGCATCCCCGGCGTCACCGACGTCGCCGTCGATCTGGCCGGCGGCACGGTCACCGTCAGCGCGGACCGGGCGATCGACCGCGAGACCGTCCGAGCCGCGGTCGACGAGGCCGGTTACGAGCTGGGCGGCGCCTCATGAGGACGGCGACGAGGCTTTCCGCGTACGGCGCCGGGCTCGTCCTGGTCTTCGGCGCGGCGCTGGGCGCGGGCCGCGTGATCGGCCCGGACCAGGCGCCCGCGCCGGCGCCGGCCCACACCGAGGGGCATGCCGACCCGGCCGGGAGCGGCGAGACCGCCGGGCACGGCGACGGGGAGCATCTGCCCGGTGGGCTGCAGGTGGCGCAGGACGGCTACCGGCTCGTCCCGCTGACCACGCGGCTGTCCGTCGGCTCGGCGCGGCCGTTCGCATTCCAGGTGCTGGGGCCGGACGGGAAGCCGGTCACCGGCTACACCGAGAACCATGACCGGGATCTGCACCTGATCGTCGCCCGGCGGGATCTCTCCGGCTATCAACATCTGCACCCGGTGCTGGGCGCGGACGGCACCTGGTCGGTCCCGCTCGCCGTGAATACCCCCGGGCAGTATCGGGTGCTCGCCGATTTCCAGGCCACGGCCATGCCGGAGGCGATCACGCTGGGCGTGGACGTCCCGGCGCCCGGCGACTATCAGCCGGCGCCGCTGCCGGCGCCGGCGCGGACCGCCGAGGTGGACGGTTACACGGTCACGCTGACCGGGGACCTGCGGGCCGGCGCCGCCGCCGATCTGACGCTGGCGGTGAGCCGGGACGGGAAGCCGGTCACCGATCTGGAGTCCTACCTGGGCGCGCTGGGCCACCTGGTGGTGCTGCGCGACGGCGACCTGGCCTACCTGCACGTCCATCCGACGAGCGAGGACGCCCTGGCTTTCCAGGCCGAGGTGCCGTCGGAGGGGGTCTACCGTCTCTATCTGGACTTCCAGCACGGTGGGAAGGTGCGCACCGCCGAGTTCACCGCCGCCACAGCCGCAGCCACCGCTGCCACCGCTGCATCCGCCGGCGCCCCGAGCCCGGCCGGGGACGAGAGCCCCGGGCACGGGTCCGACGACCACACGCACGACTGAGGGGAAGCCATGAGCGTGCCGACCGCTGCCACGCTGATCGAACTGGAGATCAGCGGGATGACGTGCGCGTCCTGCGCGTCCCGGATCGAGAAGAAGCTGAATCGGATGGACGGTGTCAGCGCCACGGTCAACTACGCGACCGAGAAGGCGACGGCCACCGTGGACCCGGGTGTCACCGCCGCGGATCTGATCGCCACGGTCGAGAAGACCGGCTACACCGCGAAGATCCCGGACCGGGAGCAAGAACGTGCGGCGGTACGGGATCCGCTGCGCGACCGGCTGATCACGGCGATCGTGCTGAGCGTGCCGGTGATCGTGCTGGCGATGGTGCCGGCCTGGCAGTTCACCTACTGGCAGTGGCTGTCGCTGACGCTTGCCGCGCCGGTCGTGGTGTACGGCGGCTGGCCGTTCCACCGGGCGGCGGCCGTCAACCTGCGGCACGGCGCGGCGACCATGGACACGCTGGTGTCGCTGGGGACCCTGGCGGCGTTCGGCTGGTCGTTGTGGGCGCTGTTCCTCGGCACCGCCGGGGAGCCGGGGATGACGCACCCGTTCAGCCTGGACATCGGCCGCACCGACGGGGCCGGCGCGATCTATCTGGAGGCGGCCGCCGGGGTGACCATGTTCCTCCTGGCCGGGCGCTATTTCGAGCACCGGTCGAAGCGGCGGGCCGGTGACGCGTTGCGGGCGCTGTTGGAGCTGGGCGCGAAGGAGGTCGCGGTGCTGCGCGACGGCCGGGAGGTACGCGTACCGGTCGATCAGCTCGCCCCCGGCGCCCGGTTCGTGGTCCGTCCCGGCGAGAAGATCGCCACCGACGGCGTCGTCGAGGAGGGCTCGTCGGCGGTGGACCGATCGATGCTGACCGGGGAGAGCGTGCCGGTCGAGGTCGGTCCCGGCGGTGCGGTGACCGGCGGGACGGTGAACGCGGGCGGCCGCCTGGTGGTGCGGGCCACCCGGGTCGGCGCGGACACGCAGCTCGCGCAGATGGCCCGGCTGGTCGAGCAGGCACAGGCGGGCAAGGCGGAGGTGCAGCGGCTCGCCGACCGGATCTCCGGGGTGTTCGTGCCGATCGTGATCGCCCTGGCCGTGGCCACGCTGGGCTGGTGGTTCGGCACGGGCGCGGGCGGGACGGCGGCGTTCACGGCTGCCGTGGCCGTGCTGATCATCGCCTGCCCGTGTGCCCTCGGCCTGGCCACGCCGACCGCGCTGCTGGTCGGCACCGGCCGGGGCGCCCAGCTCGGCATCCTGATCAAGGGGCCGGAGGCGCTGGAGTCGACCCGCCGGGTGGACACCGTCGTGCTGGACAAGACCGGCACGGTGACCAGCGGGAACATGAAGCTGGTCGCGGTCCTCCCGGAGGGCGGCGAGGAGCTGCTGCTCCGGCTCACCGGTTCGCTGGAGGCGGCGTCGGAGCACCCGATCGCCCAGGCGATCGCCGCCGAGGTGGGCGACCCTCTTCCGGTCAGCGGTTTCACCGGTCTGGAGGGCCTGGGGGTACGGGGAACCGTAGCCGGCCACGACGTCCTGGCCGGCCGGATCGCCCTGCTGGAGCGGGAGGGTTTCACGGTCTCCGACGAGATCCGCGGGTTCGCCGCCGAGCAGGAGGCGGCCGGCCGGACCGCGATCGTCGCCGGCTGGGACGGCACGGCCCGTGGTGTCCTGGCGGTCGCCGACACGGTCAAGCCGACGAGCGCCGACGCGGTCGCCGGACTGCGCCGGCTGGGACTGACCCCGGTGCTGCTGACCGGCGACAACGAGACCGTGGCCCGGGCGGTGGCCGCCGAGGTCGGCATCGACCGGGTGATCGCCGGGGTGCTGCCGGCGGACAAGGTGGCCGAGGTGCGGCGGCTGCAGCGGGACGGCCGGGTGGTGGCGATGGTCGGTGACGGGGTGAACGACGCGGCCGCCCTGGCGCAGGCCGATCTGGGACTGGCGATGGGCACCGGCGCCGACGTGGCGATCGAGGCGTCGGATCTGACCCTGGTGCGCGGTGACCTGACCGCCGCGGTGGACGCGATCCGGCTGTCCCGCCGTACGCTGCGCATCATCAAGGGCAACCTGTTCTGGGCGTTCGCCTACAACGTGGCGGCGCTGCCGCTGGCGGCGGCCGGCCTGCTCAACCCGATGATCGCCGGGGCCGCGATGGCGTTCTCGTCGGTGTTCGTGGTCGCCAACAGCCTGCGCCTGCGCCGTTTCCAACCGGCCTGAACCCGGGTCGGCAGTCGAGCATATGGCAGCCGGATACCCGGGGCAGGGACGGTGTTCACGTCCTGTTCGGACCGGCATCGGATCGTCTCGGGACGTGGCTGACAAAGCGATTCTCGCGTCCGCGGCCGCCGCGCTCCTTCTGGTTCCGGCGGCCCCGGCCCACGCGACTGCACCCGCGACCGCACCCCTCAAGAACGCGGTGTGCTCTCCCGAGGCGTCCCTGCTGGGCTTCTCCGACGCGCTCGACAAGACGACGTTCGCCGGCACGCCGGTGGCCGGATTGTCGGCGCTGGCGGTGACCGGGCGGGACCGCGGCCTGGCGCTGGTGGACAACATCGGCACGACCCCGGCCAGGGTCTACACGGTGAACCTGGCGAAACCGAAGATCACCGGCGTCACCGTGTTGACCCGGGCGGACGGTTCCCCGTACACCGGAAGTGATTTCGATGGTGAAGGTCTGATCGTGGAGGCCGGGGGCCGGACGATCCTGGCGAGCTCGGAGAGGGAGCCGTCGATCCGGCGGTTCCGGCTCTCCGACGGACGGGAGATCGGCGCGCTGCCGGTGCCGTCCCGGTTCCAGGTCGCGCCGGCCGGCGAGGCCGCGACCAACCAGACGTTCGAGGCGCTGACGGCGACACCCGATCACCGGGTGATCTACGCGGGCATGGAGGGCGCGCTGTCCACCGACGGCGCCGGCAACAACCGGATCCTTCGCTACGAGCGCGGGAGCACCGCCCAGCACGCGTATCGCACGGACGCCGGGCTCGGCCTGGTGGAGCTGGTGGCGCTCGGCGGGGACCAGCTGATCGCGGTGGAGCGGGGCTTCACCGCGGGCACCGGCAACACGGTGCGGATCTACCAGGTGTCGGCGACCGGCGCCGGCGACGTCACCGGTGTCGCGTCCCTGTCCACGGTCACCGACCCGCGGGTCTGGCTGGGCAAGACCCTGATCGCCGACATCGCGAACTGCCCGGCGTCGGGCGCCACCGCGAAGCAGCCGCAGCCGAACCCGCTGCTGGACAACATCGAGGGCGCGGCGCTCGGCGGGACGCTGCCCGGTGGCCGCCGGGTGCTGCACCTGATCTCCGACGACAACGGCAGCGCCACCCAGATCACCCGGCTCTACACCCTCGCGGTCACGATCCGGCCGGAGGTGACGCTGAGGAGCCGGGCGATCCTGCCGGCGACCGCGTACCAGCCGGGGCCGGTCTCCGGAACCCAGCTGTCGACGGCGCCGGTCAACGGCATCACCGCGCCGTTCCCCGGCCAGCCGATCCCCGGGTTCTCGGCGGTGATCCCGCTGACCTCCGGCGGGTCCCGGCTGCTGGCCATGCCGGACAACGGGTTCGGGGCGAAGAACAACTCGGCGGACTTCCTGCTGCGGGCGTACGACATCACCCCGGACTACCGCCGCCACCAGGTGCGGGTCAACGGGTTCATCAGCTTCCGGGACCCGGACCGCAAGGTGCCGTTCGCGATCGTCAACGAGAACACCCGGGAGCGGCTGCTCACCGGGGCCGACTTCGACATCGAGTCGCTGGCCCGGGACGCGCGCGGGAACCTGTGGATCGGTGAGGAGTTCGGGCCGTACCTGATCAAGACCGACCGGACCGGCAAGGTGCTGCAGGCGCCGATCCCGCTGCCGGACGGCGGGAAGTCGCCGCAGTCGCCCGACCTGGCCGCCGGCGAGACCGCGACCGTGCCCGGCAGCCGCGGCTTCGAGGCGATGGCCGTCAGCCGCGACGGTAAGACCCTCTACCCGATCCTCGAAGGCGCCCGCACCGACGACGCGAACCAGCGGCGCCGGATCGTCTACGAGTTCTCGGTGACCGCCAACCGGTACACCGGCCGCACCTGGACGTTCCTCGCCGACGACGCGTCGCTGCTGGTCGGCGACGCGGCCATGCTGGACGGCAACCGGCTGCTGCTGATCGAGCGCGACAACGGCATGGGACCGACCTCGCTGGTCAAGCGTCTCGTGGTGGCCGACCTGGACGAGGCCGTGAACGGGACGCTGCCCCGGCGCACCGTCGCCGACCTGATGCGGATCGCCGACCGGTCCGGCGTGTCCACCCCGGCCCGCCCCGGCGAGTACGGCGTCGGCGAGCTGTTCTCCTTCCCGCTGCAGTCGGTCGAGTCCGTGCTGCCGCTCGGCGGGAACCGGGTCCTGGTCGCCAACGACAACAACTTCCCGGGCAACGACGGCCGCATCCCGGGCCGCGCCGACGACACCGAGCTGATCGTCCTCGACGTGCCCGGCCTGCGCTGACCGAAACCGTCGGAGGCGGCCCCTACCCTGGCGGCGAGTTCGTACCGTTCGATCTCTCGACGCCTCGTGGACCGCCGTGACAGACAACTCACCCCTCGTGATCCTCCTCGATCACGGCCAGGCCGGGCCGGGCACCGTTTCCGCGGTGCCCGGCCCGGCCGCCGACGGTGACCGGGTGGCCGCCGGGCGTGGCGAGAGACGCTGACCGGGCCGGCGACGGCCGCGGGCCGCGACGACCAGGCCCGCGGCCTCGGCGCCTGGCTCCGCCGGGTCAGTCCGGAAGAGCCGTGACGGTGCCGGCCGCGACCGTGCGGTTGCCCTCGCGGACCGCGAAGCCGAGACCCACCTCCAGGGCGACCGGCCGGCCCAGGGTCACCGTCACCGTGTCCAGGGTGTCGCCGGGCATGACCAGGTCACGGTCGCCGAGGTCGAAACCGCCGGACACGTCGGTGGTGTGAAAGTAGAACTGCGGGCGATAGTCGGCGGCGAACGGCGTGTGCCGGCCGCCCTCGGCGCTCGTCAGGGCGTACATCCGCGCCGTGAAGACCCGGTGGGGCCGCACGCTGGACGGCGCCGCCAGGACCTGGCCCCGCTGCACCTGCTCGCGCTTGACCCCGCGGAGCAGGACGGCGGCGTTGTCACCGGCCTGCGCCGACTCCAGGACCTTGCCGAACGTCTCCAGGCCGGTGGCGACGCTCGTGACCGTCGGGCCGAGGCCCACGATCTCGACCGGCTCGCCGGCGCGCAACTCGCCCCGCTCCACCTTGCCGGTGACGACGGTGCCGCGGCCGGAGATGGACAGCACGTTCTCGATCGGCATCAGGAACGGCACGCCCAGCTCCCGCGGCGGGATCGGCACGTACGCGTCGACGGCGTCCAGCAGCTCGATGATCGAGTCCACCCAGCGCGGGTCGCCGTCGAGGGCCCGGAGCGCGCTGACCCGTACCACCGGCACGTCGTCGCCGGGGAAACCGTAAGCGGACAGCAGCTCACGGACCTCCAGCTCGACCAGGTCGAGCAGCTCCGGGTCGTCGGCCATGTCGCTCTTGTTCAGGGCGACCACCAGGTGCGGGACGCCGACCCGCTGGGCGAGCAGCACGTGCTCGCGGGTCTGCGGCATCGACCCGTCCTGCGCCGACACCACGAGGATCGCGCCGTCCACCTGCGCCGCCCCGGTGATCATGTTCTTCACGTAGTCGGCGTGGCCGGGCATGTCGACGTGGGCGTAGTGGCGGTGGGCGGTCTCGTACTCGACGTGGGCGATGGTGATGGTGATGCCGCGCTCGGTCTCCTCCGGCGCCCGGTCGATCCCCTCGAACGCGACGTACCGGTTGGTTGCCGGGTCGCGGTCGGCGAGAACCTTGGTGATCGCGGCGGTCAGGGTCGTCTTGCCGTGGTCGACGTGACCCATCGTGCCGATGTTGAGGTGCGGCTTCGTACGAAGGAACCGGCTCTTGGCCATGGTTTGTCAGTCCTCACTGGATGCGAGGCGGGATGGTGGAACACGGACCCGTCGCCAGGCGGGGCGTGTCAGAACCCGGGCATGGGACAGCCACCCTTCCCCGGGGTTCTGCTGCCGGTGGGGAAGGGTCAGACTCGGGTATCAGCGCCGGGAAGCACGCACGCGGGAGCCACCGTGGGCGGCAGCTGCGAACCGGGCGTGAACATGACCAGCACGGTAGTTCCCGCGGGCCGGGTACGCGACCGAATATCCGCCTCCGGCTCCGGGTGCGGTCAGACGAGCGGGCGAACCGCTTCGACGATCCGGCCGGCCGGCAGCTGATCGAGCCAGTTGGGACGGACGTCGGTGAAGCGCACCGTGCCGGAACGGTCGGCGACGACCACCGTGGCGAACGGGAGCACCGAGCGCCCGGTGGCCAGCGGCTTGTCCGCGCCGGGGCTGGAGAAGCCGATGCGCAGCGCGTCGATCAGCACGTGCCGCGGGTCCGAGGTGACGAGCATCCGCAGGTCGTCGCGGTGCTTGACGGCGGCGAGCCGGCGCGGGGCCTGCGGGCTGACGGCGACCAGGTGGGCGCCGAGGCCGGTCAGGGCCGGCTCGAGGTCCGCCGAATAGGCCCGCAGCAGCGACTCGCACCACGGCGACCCGGCGTAGCGGACGAAGACGAGCACGAGCGGGCCGGTGTCGAGCAGCCGGTCGAGGTGGACCGGGCCGAGGTCGACCTCGTAGAGCGGCACCAGCGGAAGCCGGTCGCCGGTGGCGACCATCCGCTTCCAGATCGCGTTGCGGTCCAGCAGCTGCCGGAAGGCCGCATCGTCGACACGGCGCAGGTCCTGCCCGGCTGTCTCCAGCACGGTCGTCATGGTGTCTCCAGTCGTCGGGGTCCGGCCAGCATACCCCATCTTACTGGTAGGATATAGATGCGCCGGACCCCCTACCTCCCCCTCTCCAGCGGCCGGCTCGCGTCCCAGTGCTCGACGATCAGGCCGTCCTCGAACCGCCAGATGTCGATGACCACCTCCGCCGGCGCGCCCGCCGGGATCAGGTCATAGTGCGCGACGACGAACTCCGCGTCGGCGATGACGTGCCGGATGTCCAGCCGCGCCCCGGCGATCGGCGAGGCGACGATGAACTCGATCCAGGGGTCCCGGCCCGCCGGGGCCCCCGGGCTGTGCGACACGAAATCCTCCCGGATGATCTCGCGAAGCACCTCGACGTCGCCGGCCGCGAAGCGGCCGAAGGCGTCGAGGAACCGTCTCTTGTTCTCTTCCGCGACATCGATGTCAGTCATGAAGCCACGTTCGCATCGGCACGGTTGCCTGTCGAGACGCCTAGCATCGATCGATGCGGTTCGGGCCGGAATCGCGGAGAATCTGCCCGGACGGCCGGGCGCGGTGCGCCCGGACGGTCAATAAACGGTCCCGGACCCCCACCGGCAGGCGTTTGCATCGCGTTATCTCTGCGCTCTCCGACGGACGACAATTACGTTTCTCATCGAGCGCCCCCTTCCGCGAACGCGGCTGCCCGGACGGCGCAATTCCGTGCACTTTCCCAGCACTTTCCAGGAGGCACACGATGCTGAGCGCGTTCACCGCCGGAACCATGATGCTGTCGTCCCTCGGCGCGCCGGCCGCAGGCTGGCAGGTGGCCGAGCCACCACCGGAGCACATGGTCATCGACGTGGTGTCGGCCAACGGCTCCGGCTGCCCGGACGGCACCGCGGAGGTCAGCGTGTCGCCCGACAACAAGGCGTTCACCGTCGCCTACAGCGAATTCGTGGCACAGGTCGGACCGGAGGCGAAATCCACCGACTTCCGCAAACAGTGTCAACTCTCCCTGAACGTGCAGGTGCCGGAGGGATACACCTATGCGGTCGCCGGCACCGACTACCGCGGATACGCCCGCCTGGAAGAAGGGGCGACGGCGACCGAGACAGCGTTCTACTACTTCCAGGGCGAGTCGCACACCACCCGCAGCCGGCACGAGTTCCAGGGATTCATGGACAAGGACTGGCAGATCAGCGACAAGGTGGAGATCCAGTCGATGTCGTTCCTGCCGTGCGGCGAGAAACGCTATCTGAACGTCAACACGGAACTGCGGGTGATGCGTGGCTGGTCGCCCCCGCAGACCACCAGTTTCATCACCATGGACTCCTCCGACGGCAACCTGGAGACGATCTACCGGCTGTCCTGGATGAAGTGCCCGGAGGACTAGGCCCGGTCAGCGGGGCCGGACCAGCCCGGCGTTGAAGGCGGCGATCACCAGCTGGGCGCGGTCCCGGGCGGACAGCTTGGCCAGCAGGTGGGTGATGTGCGTCTTCACCGTCTTCACCGAGACGCTCAGGGCCTCGGCGATCTCATCGTTGGCGAGACCGTTCCCGATCAGGGCGAGGACCTCCACCTCGCGGGGGGTGAGCCGCCGCAGTTCCCCGGCCGGGCGCTCCGGCCGGGGCGCCGCCACGTAGTGCGCGATCAGCCGGGTCAGGATCGACGGCGCGAACAGCGACTCGCCCCGGCCGGTCCGGCGCACCGCCTCCACCAGGTCCTCCGGCGGCGCGTCCTTGAGCAGGAACCCGGACGCTCCCGCCTGCAGCGCCTCGTACACGTACTCGTCCAGCTCGAACATGCTGAGCACCAGCACCCGGGTGCCGCGCAGAACCGGATCGGCACAGATCCGCCGGGTCGCCTCCAGCCCGTCCAGACGCGGCATCCGCACGTCCATCAGCACCACGTCGGGCCGGGTCGCCCGGGCCAGCAGCATGCCCTCCGCCCCGTCCCCCGCCTGACCGACGACCTCCAGATCCGGTTCGTGCCCGATGACCATCGCCAGGCTCTGCCGCAGCAGCGGCTGATCGTCGACGAGCAGGACCCGCCATCCGGCGGTCATCGCGGTGGCCCGTCCGGGATGCGGGCCGTCAGCCGGAAGCCGCCCTCCACCGGGCCGGCCGTCAGCGTGCCGCCCAGGCTGCCGATCCGCTCCCGCAGCCCGGCCAGCCCGTGCCCGGCGCCGGGGGTGGGCCGCCAGCCGTCGGCGGGGCCGCTGTCGGCCACGTTCACCACCACGTGGCACCCGTCCCGGTGCACCCGCACCAGCGCCCGCACCGGACCGGCGTGCCGGGCCGTGTTGGCGAGCCCCTCCCGGACCGTGCGGCAGACCGCCAGCTGCACACCCGACGACACCTCGCCGGGCAGGGCCGCCTGCAGCTGTGCCCGCACCCCGGTCCGCTCCGCGGCCCGGACGATCTCCGGCAGCGACGCCAGGTCCTCGGCCGGCGTGCGCGGCCCGTCCGCCGACGGCCGGCGCAGCACGGTCAGCATCCGGCGCAGCTCGCCGGTCGCGGTGCGGCCGGCCTCCTCGATGTCGCCGAGCGCCGCCCGGATCTCCGCCGACTGCGGCAGGTGCCGGGTGGCCGCCGCGCGCACGGTGATCAGCCCCAGCCCGTGCGACACCAGATCGTGCAGGTCACCGGCGATCCGCAGCCGCTCGCCGAGCACCGCCTCGGTCGCCGCCCACTCGGTGAGCTGCCGTTCGTAGACCGCCCGGTCGGTCCGCCACCGCCACACCGCCCAGGACGCCGTCCCGGCCGCGCCCGCGGCGAACACCAGCGGAACGATCCGGGCGGCCGGGCCCTCGGCGCCGGCCGTGCACAGCAGCAGGAGCAGGAGCACGGCGAACACCGCGACGACCGGAGCCGCCCGATTGCGCCACGCCGGGCGCGGGGAACCGAACACGCGCACCACGGTATCCCTCGGACCCAGGTCTGAGACGGCGCCGCGGAGATCGGTTCCAGGTCCGATGTGCCCGGTCGCGGCCGCCGGTTCACTGGGGACATGATTGTGATCGACGGCGTCACCCGGATCCGGGGCAAGGCCCGGATCCTGCACGAGGTGGGATTCACCGCCCGGCCCGGCCGGGTGACCGGCTTCCTCGGCCCGAACGGGGCGGGCAAGACCTCCACCCTGCGCGTGCTGCTGGGCCTGGACCGTCCGCAGGCCGGCACCGCCCTGATCGACGGCCGGCCCTACGCCGCGTGGGATCGCCCGCTGACCGTGGCCGGCGCCCTGCTCGACGGCAGCGGGGCGCACCGTTCCCGGTCGGCGCGGGCGCATCTGCGGTGGGTCGCGGCGAGCAACGGGCTGGCCCGGTCCCGGGTCGACGAGGTCCTCGAGATCGTCGGGCTGACCGCCGAGGCGGGCAAGCGGGCCGGGAGGTTCTCGCTGGGCATGAGCCGCCGGCTGGGCCTGGCCACGGCGCTGCTCGGCGACCCGCGGGTGCTGATCCTGGACGAACCGGTGAACGGTCTGGACCCGGCCGGGATCCGGTGGATGCGCACGTTCCTGCGGGACAGCGCGGCGGGCGGCCGGACCGTGCTGCTCTCCAGTCACCTGATGGGCGAGCTGGCCGAGACCGCCGACGACGTGGTGATCATCGACAAGGGCCGGGTGGTGGCGGCCGGCACGGTGGCCGAGGTGACCGCCGGGCACGCGACGCTCGAGGACGCGTTCCTGGCCCGGACCGCCACCGAGGGGGTCACATGGTGACTCTCCTCCACGCTGAGCTGCGAAAACTCCTCGGGCTGCGGACCGCCTGGATCGGTCTGGCGATGGGCCTGGTGGCGCCGCCGGCCCTGGTGCTGCTGAACGCGGGCCCCAACCGGGCGGCGATCGCCGACGGCTCCTACGGCGACGTGAGCGATCTGGCGTTCCACAGCCTCATGATCGCGGTGCTGGGCGTGATGACGCTCGGCGTGGTGACGGTCAGCAGTGAGTACACGCCCACCGGCGAGGAGGGCGGCAGGCAGATCACCACCACGCTGGCGGCGATGCCCCGCCGGCGCCCGCTGCTGGTCGCCAAGGGGGCCGCGCTGGCGCTGGTGGCGGCGGTGCAGGGGGCGGTCACCACGGCCACGACCCTGGTCCTGGTCACCGTGAAGTACGGGGACGCCATCCCCACGCCGGAGCCGGCCCGGGCCGTCGGGGCGGTGTTCTACCTGGTGCTGACCGCCCTCCTGGCGTACGCGATCACCCTGATCTTCCGCAACGGCGTCGTCACGCTGACCCTGCTGATCGTGAACAGCGGTGTCGTCTCGCTGTCCTACCTGCTGACGAAGGTGACGCCGGTGGCCGCCTACCTGCCGGACATCGTGGGGCCGTACATGTTCCTGCGATCGATAGGCGCCGGCGACATCCAGATCCCGCCGGTCCGGGCCGGTCTCGTGATGACCGCCTGGGTGGCCGCCCTCCTGGTCCTGGCGGCCTGGCGGTTCGACCGGAGGGAGGCGTGACCGGCACTGCGCTGCGGCCGCTGCGGGAGGAACCGCGACGGGGGTGGCCGAACGCGGTGCACGGTGAGGTTCTCAAACTGGTCACGCTGCCGGCGCTGTGGATCACGGTGGGGCTGACCTGGGCGGTGACGCTGCTGGTGCGCGTCGTCGGGCCGGCCGGGTCGGCGATGGCGTTCGGGCAGATGGGGGTTCTGGTGCTGGGCGCGCTGGCGGCCACGCACGAGCATCAGGGCGGTGGCCAGTTCCGCACCACGCTGCTGGCGGTGCCGCGGCGGCCGGTGCTGGCGGTGGCACGGGCGGTCGCGCTGGCGGTGACGGCCGCCCCGGTCGCGCTGGTGGTGGCGGGCACGGCCGGGGAGCCGGGCGGCGCCGGGTTCCTGGTGCTCGACGCGCTGCTGGCGGCGGGGGTGGGCACGATCGTGCGGTATCC
The DNA here is from genome assembly GCF_016862455.1 of Actinoplanes utahensis. Classification (GTDB taxonomy): domain Bacteria; phylum Actinomycetota; class Actinomycetes; order Mycobacteriales; family Micromonosporaceae; genus Actinoplanes; species Actinoplanes utahensis. The sequence continues at coordinate 175 of NZ_BOMZ01000040.1, read as the reverse complement.
GGTGGGGACGGTGGCGGTGCTGCTCACGGCGTACTGGATGGTCCTGCCGATGGTCCGGGGGCGCTTCGCGGATCTCGCGCCGTGGCTTCCGGAGCACGACGCGGCGGCTCCGGCCTGGACCGCGGTGATCCTCCTGGCGGCGGCCGTGGTGCTGGTCCGCCGGGAGGCGTGAGAC
>NZ_BOMZ01000039.1 GCF_016862455.1 Actinoplanes utahensis | reverse complement strand
GGGACGCGGAGCCGGGAGGCCGGCTCCGCGTTTCCTGACCATCCAGGCGATTTGTCCCTAGACTCGCTACTGCCGCCGGGGTGGCGGTGTGCCGGACGCCCAGGAGAAGACGTGCCAGGAGAGACCATGGCGAACGCCGCCAGCCAGCAGACCCCCACGATCGACGCGATCACCGGCCACCTGCTGGCCGAGCTCCAGCGGATCCGGCAGGTGCTCGACGTGCTCCCGCTGCCCGAGGAGACCACCACGGTGGCGCACCGCGAGCTGTCCGCGACCGAGGTCGACCTGCTCAGCGCCGAACCCGACCGCACGCGGATCGCCGCGTCCGCGAAGTGCCTGGCCCTGGAGCTGTGCCGGTCCGGCGCGCTGGACCACGCGGGTCACGCGCTGACCGGCCCGCTCGGCACCCTCGCCGACTGGCTCGGCGACACCGGCCTCCCGATCCGCCGCCTGCTGTCCTGACCACCGGGCACGGCAGGGCGCGCTCCGTCCTGACCGCCGGGCACGGCAGGGCGCGCCGGAAACGGGCGGCGCCCCCTGCCGGCGACGTCAGCTGACCCGGATCGGCACGACCTCCGGGGCGCCGAGGCGGGCCGCGTCGGCCGTCTCGTCGTCCTGCTGCTCCTGGGACGCGCGTTCCGCCTCCACCCGCAGCCGGTAGTTCTCCACCTCCCGCTCGCGCTGCGACGGGGTCCAGCCGAGGACCCGGCCCATCAGCTCGGCGGCGTGCGGGGCGGCCACCACACCGCGGTCGAACGTCTCGATGGAGATGCGGGTGCGCCTGGTCAGCACGTCGACCAGGTGCCGGGCGCCCTCGGCGGCGGCCGCGTGCACGAACTCGGCCCGCAGGTAGTCCTCGGCGCCCTCGATCGGCCGGCCCAGGTCCGGATCCTCGCGGATCAGCGCGAGCAGGTCGTGGACGAGCGACCCGTACCGGCCGAGCAGGTGCTCGACCCGGGCCACGTGCAGGCCGGACTCGGCGGCGAGCAGCCCGCGCCGGTTCCACAGGGCCGGGAAGCCGTCGGCGCCGAGCAGCGGGATCCGGTCGGTCACCGAACGCGGCACGTTCCGGGCCAGATTGTGCACGCAGGCGTCGATCGCGTCCTTCGCCATCACCCGGTACGTCGTGTACTTGCCGCCGGCCACCACGACCAGTCCCGGCACCGGGCTGACGACCGAGTGTTCCCGGGACAGTTTCGAGGTGGACTCGGACTCGCCGGACAGCAGCGGCCGCAGCCCCGCGTACACGCCCTCCACGTCGGCGCGTTCCAGCGGCGTAGCGAGGACCTTGTTGACCTCGGTGAGCAGGTAGTCGATGTCCTTGGCGGAGGCGGCCGGATGGGCCTTGTCGAGGCGCCAGTCGGTGTCGGTGGTGCCGATGATCCAGTGCCGGCCCCACGGGATGACGAACAGGACGCTGCTGGCGGTCCGCAGGATCAGCCCGGTCGACGACTGGATGCGGTCGCGCGGGACGACCAGGTGGATGCCCTTGGAGGCGCGGACGTGGAACTGGCCGCGCTCGCCGACCAGGGACTGGGTGTCGTCGGTCCACACGCCGGTGGCGTTGACGATCTGCCGGGCCCGGATCTCGAACGTACGGTCGTGTTCGAGGTCGTCGACCCGTACCCCCGTCATCCGGGACCCCTCCCGGAGGAAACCCGTCACCTCCAGCCGGGTCGCCACGTGGGCGCCGTAGGCGGCCGCGGTCCGGGCCAGGAACATCGTGTGCCGGGCGTCGTCGATCTGCGCGTCGTAGTACTGCAGAGCCCCGATCAGCGCGTCCCGGCGCAGTGACGGGCAGGCCCGCATCGCGCCGCGCCGGGAGAGGTGCCGGTGCCGGGGCAGCGAGCCCCGCCGGGCGAGGGTGTCGTAGAGGGTGACGCCGGCGCCCGCGTAGAGGCGTTCCCAGCCGCGGTGCTGGAGCGGGTAGAGGAACCGGACCGGCCGGGCCAGGTGCGGCGCGAGCCGTTGCAGGATCAGATCCCGCTCCCGCAGCGCCTCCCGGACCAGGGCGAAGTCCAGCATCTCCAGGTACCGCAGCCCGCCGTGGATGAGTTTGCTGGACCGGCTGGAGGTGCCGGAGGCGAGGTCGCGCGCTTCGACGAGACCCACGGTCAGTCCCCGTGTGACCGCGTCGAGCGCGCAACCCGCCCCCACCACTCCCCCACCGATCACCAGCACGTCCACCTCTCTGGCCGCGAGAGCGGAGAGGGCGCCGTCCCGGTACGAAGGAGAGAGAGCAACCATGATCAGTCCACATCCACCCAGTCGAGGGTCCGCTGCACCGCCTTCTTCCACCGCCCGAAGCCCTGGTCGCGCTGTTCCGGCGTCCAGTTCGGCTGCCAGCGCTGCGACTCGTTCCAGTTCTCCCGCAGCTCCTCGGTGTTCTTCCAGTACCCGACGGCGAGCCCGGCCGCGTAGGCGGCGCCCAGCGCGGTCGTCTCGGCCACCACCGGGCGGCTGACCGGCACGCCGAGCACGTCCGCCTGGATCTGCATGCACAGGTTGTTGACGGTGATGCCGCCGTCGACCTTGAGCACGTCCAGGGTCACGCCGGAGTCCTGCGCCATCGCGTCGACCACGTCCCGGGTCTGGTAGCAGATCGCCTCCAGGGTGGCCCGGGCGATGTGCGCGTCGGTGTTGAACCGGGACAGCCCGACGATGGCGCCGCGGGCGTCGGAGCGCCAGTACGGCGCGAACAGGCCGGAGAACGCCGGGACGAAGTAGACGCCGCCGCTGTCCGGGACCCGCGAGGCGAGCGATTCGCTCTCGCTCGCCGACTTGATGATGCGCAGCTGGTCGCGCAGCCACTGCACGGCGGAGCCGGTGACCGCGATCGACCCCTCCAGGGCGTAGACCGGGGCGGCGTCGCCGAACTTGTAGCAGACCGTGGTGAGCAGCCCGTTCTCCGAGCGCACCAGCTTCGTGCCGGTGTTGAGCAGCATGAAGTTGCCCGTGCCGTAGGTGTTCTTGGCCTCGCCCGGGCTGAAGCAGACCTGGCCGACCGTGGCGGCCTGCTGGTCGCCGAGGTCGCCGGTGAGCGGGACGTCCCCGCCGAGCGGCCCGTCGACGTGCGCCACGCCGTACCCGGTGGGATCCGACGACGGCCGGATCTCCGGCAGCATCGACCGCGGGATGCCGAAGAACGACAGCAGCTCGTCGTCCCAGTCGAGGGTCTCCAGGTTCATCAGCATGGTGCGGGACGCGTTCGTCACGTCCGTGACATGGCTGCCGCGCGTGATGTTCCACAGCAGCCAGGAGTCGGTGTTGCCGAACAGGGCGTCGCCGCGCTCGGCCGCCTCCCGCACCCCGTCGACGTTCTCCAGGATCCACTGGATCTTGCCGCCGGAGAAGTAGGTCGCGGGCGGGAGGCCCGCCTTGCGGCGGATCACGTCGCCGCGGCCGTCCCGGTCGAGAGCGGAGGCGATCCGGTCGGTACGGGTGTCCTGCCACACGATCGCGTTGTAGTACGGCCGCCCGGTCCGCCGGTCCCACACCACCGTGGTCTCGCGCTGATTGGTGATGCCGACCGCGGCGAGATCCGACGCCGACAGATCGGCCTTCTGCATCGCGGTCCGGACCACCGCGACGGTCCGCTCCCAGATCTCGATCGGGTTGTGCTCGACCCAGCCGGCCTGCGGCATGATCTGCTCGTGCTCCAGCTGGTGCCGGGCCACCTCGTTGCCGCCATGGTCGAAGATCATGAAACGGGTGCTGGTGGTGCCCTGATCGACGGCGCCGACGAAGTCAGCCACGGCGAACCTCCACATCCTCATCTGTCCGGGTCGGGATCTCGCCAGGTTCCTGGGGCGAGGCCGACGGCAGGAAACGTCCGATCAGAGTCTGGTACAGACCCGCGCCGATGACACCGCCGATGATGGGCGCGACGATCGGAACCCAGAAATACAGATTCCCGTACTGGTCGCGGAACGCGCCCCCGTAGCCGGTCAGGAAGCTGGCGAGTCGCGGCCCGAAGTCACGGGCCGGGTTGATCGCGTATCCGGCGTTGGTCCCCCACGCCATGCCGATCGCGACCACGAGCAGCCCGATCACCACCGGGCCGAGGTTGGCGGCCGGGGCGGTGTTGGCCATGTCGGTCAGCGCCAGGATGACGAAGAGCAGGATGGCCGTACCGATGATCTGGTCCCGGAAGGCGCCCCACTCGCTCACCGGAAGCGTGCCGTTGCCCGGCAGCGTCGAGAAGACGCCCTGCGTCTTGATCGTCAGACCGGGGTCGGCGGCGTGCAGGACCTCGGTGTAGTTCCAGCGCACCAGCAGCGCGGCGATGAACGCGCCGACGGTCTGGGCGAGGATGTACGGGGCCACCTTCCGCCAGGAGAAGCCCTTGAAGACGGCGAGCGCGATGGTCACCGCCGGGTTGAGATGCGCGCCGCTGACCCGCGCCGCGACGTAGACGCCGAGGGTCACGCCGAGACCCCAGGCCCAGGCGATGCTGTCGTGATCGCCGATGCCGGCCGCGGCGACCTGCGCCACCACGCCCACCCCGAACAGAATCAGAATCATGGTGCCGGCGAACTCCGCCGCGACCTCACCGGCGAGACCAGGAACTTTGAGCCGTGTAGCCATGCTCCCTCCCCTGATAGATGCCTGCAGACGCTAGGAGCGGGTCCGATAGGGGGCAATGAACGCCGGTCGACATTGTCGAACGTCGATAACGGCACGCTGTCGCTCGGTGGCTTAGAGTCCGAAACATGCCGGGAACAGTGCAGGCGATCGAACGAGCGGCCGCGATCCTGCGGACGCTCGCCGGCGGGCCGGGCCGGCTCGGGCTCAGCGAGATCGCCCGGACCCTGGACCTGGCCAAGGGCACCACCCACGGCATCCTGCGCACCCTGCAGCTGGTCGGGTTCGTCGAACAGGACCGGGTGTCCGGGCAGTACCAGCTCGGCGGCGCCCTGCTGCACCTGGGCACCAGTTTCCTGGACATCAACGAGCTGCGCTCCCGGTCGATCAACTGGGCCGATCCGCTCGCGGCGCGCAGCGGCGAGTCGGTCCGGATCGGCACCGTCCTGGAGGGCCGGGTCCTCGTCGTGCACCACGTGTTCCGGCCGGACGACACGTTCCAGACCCTCGACGTGGGCGCGCTGCTGCCGCTGCACGCCACCGCTCTGGGCAAGGTGCTGCTCGCGTACCGGGCCGGCGGCCCGGTACCGGAGCTGGAGCGCTTCACCCGGCTCACCCTGACCGACCCGCGGGCCCTCTCCGGCGCCCTGGAGGGGGTACGCGAGGCCGGCTGGGCCGCCGAGATCGAGGAGTTCCTGCTCGGCCAGGCGGCGGTGGCCGCCCCGATCCGCGGGTACGGCGGCCTGGTCGTCGGCGCCATCGGCGTCTCCGGCCCGGTCGACCGGCTCTGCGACAGCCACTACCGCCCGCGGCCGTCACTGGTCGGCTACGTCCGGGACGCGGCCCGCGCCATCTCCCGGGATCTGGGGGCGACGCGATGAGCGAGAAGTACGTCGTCGCCATCGACCAGGGCACCACCTCGACCCGCTGCATCGTCTTCGACCGGCGCGGACAGCTCGTCTCGCTCGCCCAGCAGGAGCACAAGCAGCACTTCCCCCGGCCCGGCTGGGTCGAGCACGACGCCATGGAGATCTGGCGCAACGTGGAACGGCTGGCCCCGCGGGTGCTGAGCCGCGCCGGGATCGGTCTCGGCCAGGTGGCGGCGGTGGGCATCGCCAACCAGCGGGAGACCACCGTCATCTGGGACCGCCGCACCGGCGTGCCGGTCGGGCGGGCCATCATCTGGCAGGACACCAGGACCGACGCGCTGGTGCACGCGCTGGGGGACGCCCGCGACGCCGGCGCCGTGTCGGACATCTCCGGTCTGCCGTTGGCGACCTACTTCTCCGGGCCCCGCCTGCGCTGGATGCTCGACCACACGCCGGGGCTGCGCGCCCGCGCCGAACGCGGCGAGGTCATCTGCGGCACCATGGAGACCTGGCTGATCTGGAACCTCACCGGCCGGGCCCAGCACGTCACCGACGTCACCAACGCCAGCCGCACCATGCTCCTCGACGTCCGCGCCCTCGACTGGTCCGCGCGGGCGCTCGACTTCTTCGGGATACCCCGCGCGATGCTTCCCGAGGTCCGGGCCTCGATCGGCGCCTTCGGCACCGCGACGGAGGGCTTCCCGGGGGTACGGATCGGCGCCGCGCTCGGCGACCAGCAGGCGGCCCTCTTCGGGCAGACGTGCTTCACCCCGGGCGAGGCCAAATGTACGTACGGCACCGGCAGCTTCCTGCTGCTCAACACCGGCGCCGAGCTGGTGCGCTCGGAACACGGCCTGCTCAGCACGGTCGCCTACCAGATCGAGGGCGAACCGGCCGCGTACGCCCTGGAAGGCTCCATCGCGATCACCGGCTCGCTGGTCCAGTGGTTCCGCGACCAGCTCGAACTGATCTCCAGCGCCCCGGAGATCGAGACCCTGGCCCGCACCGTCGCCGACAACGGCGGCTGCTACATCGTCCCGGCGTTCTCCGGCCTGTACGCCCCGTACTGGCGCAGCGAGGCCCGTGGCGTGATCGTGGGTCTCACCTCGTACATCACCAAGGGCCACCTGGCCCGGGCGGTCCTCGAAGCGACCGCCTGGCAGACCCGCGAGGTGGTCGACGCGATGAACACCGACTCCGGCCTCACCCTGACCACCCTGAAGGTGGACGGCGGGATGACCGCCGACCACCTGCTCATGCAGATGATCACCGACGTCCTGGACGTGCCGGTGGTCCGCCCTCTGGCGGCGGAGACGGTGTCGCTGGGCGCGGCGTACGCGGCCGGCCTGGCCGTCGGTTACTGGCCGGACCTGGACGGCCTGCGCCGCAACTGGCACACCGCCGCCCAGTGGATGCCCGCCATGGACCCGCGCCTGCGCACCACCGAATACGCCAACTGGCGCCGCGCGGTGGAACGCACCTTCGACTGGATCCAGCCCGCCTAGACCGCCGGACTAGACCGCCCCGACCAGGCGCGGGTCGGCCTTGCGGAAGCCGAGGCAGTGGCCGCAGACCATGTAGTGACCGGCCGGCTTGACCGGGAAGAGCGGCACGAAGAACAGCGTGAACCGGGTGGTCCGGCGGATCAGCTGCTGCGGCGCCTCCCAGTGGCAGATCTCGCAGGTCATCATCCGCGTGCCGATCACATGGTCTTTGCTGCGCAGACCGAACAGCAGAAACATCTGAACTCTCCTCGCTCACCGGGGGTCCTCATGGTCTTACCCATTCGCAAGCCACCTCACCGTCCAGCCCATCCCGGGTGGGAGTTTCTTCCGATGTCCGCAGCCGGTTGCTCTCGGTAGCGTCGAGCAGGGGTAGCGGATCGGCACGGGGAGGCCGCGTGCAGCACCATCAGGAAGAACTCACCATCTCCGCGGAAGAGACCGGTCTGCGGGAGGTACTCGTCCGGATATCGGGTGAGCTCGACATCCGGACCTCCTCGGCGTTGCTGGGCGCGCTCGGCACGATGCTCGCCGACGACGACGTCCTGCTGTTGCGGCTCGACCTGTCCGACGTGCGGTTCTGCGACCACGCCGGGCTGCGGGCCCTGCACGCCCTGGGCGAGGCGGCCGGCCCGGACCGGGTCCGGATCGTGGCCGCGCACTCCTCGGTCGACACCATCCTGCGGCTCTGCCGCATCCCCGCCTTCCTGGGTCACACACCCCCGAACGGCGACCTGCCGGGGCCGTTCGGCCGACCCCGGGCGGGCGTGGCCGAACGCAGCCGCGAAGGAACATGATGGAGGGGTGGGTTTTCCTCCCGGCAGTGGGCGGATCACGGCCGACGTCGTCCGGATCGCCGCGATGCAGGGTGGTGTCCGGCAGCGGGCGGACGCGCTGATCGAGGCGTTGTGGCCGGTGCTGCGGCACGACACAGCCTGGCTCGGCCTGCTCGACCCGGAACGCTGGGCGCTGGAGACGGTGGCCGCGCCGGGACACACCGAACGGACCCGCCGCCATCTGACCAGTTCCGCGGTGATGGCCGATGTGGAACGGGCCGGCATGCACCGCGCCCGCCGGCCGTTCCGGGTGTTCGAGTGCCCGGTGCCGGTCGCCGAGCTCGCCTCCTGGACGGACTACTTCGCGCCGGTGGGGCTGGCCGAGGGCGTGTCCATCCCCCTGGTCACCGCGGACGGCCGCTACCTGGGCCTGCTGTGCGGGCACACCGAGTCCGCGACACCGCTCGGCGACGAGGTCATCGACCTGCTCGTCACTCTGACCCCACTGCTCGCGCAGGTGGTGGACCCGCTGCGCACGCTGTCCTCGATGACCGGGATGGTCCGGGACGCGGTCGCCGGGGTGGTGCTCACTCGCTCGGGGGGCTTCGAGACGCTGCCCGGGCTGCCGTGCATCCGCGAGATCGGGGTGGAACCGTCGTCGGTGCGCCTCGTCTCGTCGCTGCTGACGCCGGGACGGTCGATGGCCCGGTTCCTGGTGCCGGGCCGGGACGGTCTGACGCTGGTGACGGCGCTGGCCTGCCCGCCGGAGCCGCCCGGCCACCACCGGGCGCTGGTGCTGCTGAGCCCGCCGCCGGAGACGTACGGGCTGACCCGGCGGGAGCTTCAGGTGCTCGGGCTGCTGGTGGAGGGGCGTACCAACGCGGCGATCGCCAGCGCGCTGCGGATCACGGCCCGGACCGCGATCGGCCATCTGGAGCACATCATGCTGAAGCTGGGGGCCGAGTCACGGACCGCGGCCGCCGTCCGCGCCGACCGGCAGGGCCTCTACGTGCCCGCGGAGTTCCTGGACGGGCACGGGGAAGGCGGGCCCGGGTGAGGCGGGCTCAGGCGGGATCCACCTCGTCGGCCCGGAGCATGGCCCACACCATCTTGCCGACCCGGGTCGGCACGGTGCCCCAGGTGTGCGCGGCGGTGTCGACGATCATCAGCCCGTAACCACGTGCGGTGATCGGGTCCTTCCGGTGCCCCCGGAACCAGGGCGGGACCGGGTCGCGGTCGACCACCGCCAGGTGCAGGAACGCGCCCCGGCTCCGCCGGGAGATCAGCACGTCGATCCACGTGCCGGCGTGTTCGACGGCGTTGGCCACCAGCTCCGAGGCGACCAGCCGGGCACGGGGCACGAGCCGCGGCATCCCCCACTCCTCGCAGGCCGCGGTGACCATGAACCGGGCCCGGGCCGCGGCGGACACGTCCGGCGGCAGGTGCAGGCGCACCTGGTCCAGCAGCAGCCGGTGGCTGGTCAGATGGGACCGGGCCAGCGGCACGGTCGGGAAGACCGGGGTCAGGCGACGGGCGACCACCATGCCGAGGCGGGCGGCGAGCCTGGTGTCGGCGGGCAGGCAGGCGGCCACCCGGACCGGCGGGTCCATCTGCTCGCCCTGCATCGCCGTGCGAAGCCACGTCGAGGCGCTGAGCGCGCCGGGGTCGGTCAGTCCCCGGAGGTCGAACAGCACGCCGGCCGGATGCTGGGCCATCGCCTTGGCGATGGCGGCGCGGGCCTCGAGCCGGAGGTCGCGGTCCCAGACGCCGTGGACGGTGAAGTCCACGATCAATGCCTCGTCCTGCACCACCACCGTGATCGATGGGCCGGTCATCACTCGTCCGCTCTGCCGTGTCGCCCCGTATCGAAATCCCCGTATTACCTCTGAAACGCTATAACCACCCATGGTCCGGTGCCAATCACCGGATGTGTGACCACTGCAGGGTTGGCACATCTCATCGGTGGCCAGGCACGGCGATCCGCAAGGGCGCCGGCGCCGCTGTCAGGCCGCTCCGGTGAGCCGGGCGACCGTGCGCTGTTTGAGGGCGAAACCCTGCTTGGCGGCGTCCCGCAGGTGCGCGACGATCGGCGAGCGGGAGCGGCGCACCCACGGGACCGGGACCGTGGTGGTGCCGTACTTGGCCTTGTAGGCGTTGCCGCCGACGAAGTCGAACTCGGTGACCCCCCGCTCCCGGGCCCAGCGCATCGCGTGCCAGATCAGCGCCTCGTTGGGCCGCAGGTGCTGGTGCTCCCGGTAGCTCGCGCCGCCCCAGAAGTACATCGTCCGGTGGTACCACGGCAGGACGGCCGTGGCGATGCACCGGCCGTCGCCGTCGCGGGCGCGCAACAGCAGCAGATTCCCCGCGGGCGCCAGGTGACGGATCAACGACCGAACCCTTTCCACCGAATACGTGGGCACGAGATTCTGTTTGGCGAATACGTCCCGCAATTGATCGTAGAATTCGCCGGCGAATGCGGGATCGGCGGTCGCGTCCTCGATGACGACTCCCGACTTCGCGGCCTTGCGGATGTTTCTGCGGCAGGCGCTCGCCATCGCTCCGAAGAGTTCGTCCTCACCCGGATTCAGATCGATCACCGCGGTCGGCGCCTCGTCCCAGCGCAACCCGGCGCCGGCGCGGTCGAGGTCGCCGGGAGTCAGCCCGCGGTCGCGGATCTCCAGGTGCGCGGCGCCCGCCTCACCGAAGGCGAAGTGCGGCAGGGCGTGCAGCGCGGCAGAGCGGGAGACGTGCGGGGCGAGGGTGAAACCCATGTAGGAGGTGGTCCACCCGGCCATCGGGCTGCCCAGGATGCGCATGCCGAAACGCCTGGTCAGCAGGCCGGTGAAGTGTCCGACGACCTGGCCGGAGTCGGTGACCGTGGCGAGCAGCGGCTCGGCGCGCTGGCACTCGCCGACGAACCTCAGCCACTCGGGGGTGTGAAAGATGAGCCGGTCCGGGTAGGTGGCCCGGTCCGCCCAGACGGCGGCGGTCGGCTCCACCCGGTGCAGTCGCAACATGTTGGGTCCCCGATCGAGAATGTGGCCGGCGGGCACGATGATGCTCAACCATAAGAACATTCCGCAAGAAGCCGTTCGGGCTGTTTTCAATTGACGTGAATAATACTCGCGTTCCTTATGACAATTGCTACTCCCGCACTCGCCGGGCATTTGCGAGGGTTGGTGAAAGCCGCGGGTCATCGCACCGTGGCCGCGACCTGTTGACGAGCGGAGGGCGTGAACGCATGCAGCCGCCGACGGCGATCAAGCGCCGCCTGAACGAACTGGGGCTGCGCAGCCGCCTGCGGGCCCGGCCCCGCCTGCAGGGCCGGATCCTGGCCCCGGCCGGCCTGCGCCGCCGGCTGCCCAGTTCCCCCGGCCTCTACTGCCCCTTCTACCACGACGTGCCCGCCGAGTTCGCCCGGGACCTGCGCCGGCACCTGCGGACCCTGCAACGGATCGGCCCGCTGGTCTCCTGGGACACCGCGCTGCGGATCCTGTCCGGCGAGACGCCGCTGACCGGGCCGGTCTTCTGCCTGTCCTTCGACGACGCCCACTCGACCTGGCGGGACGTGGCCGCCCCGCTGCTGCTGGAGATGAAGGTCCCGGCGATGTTCTTCCTGACCTCCGGCCTGGTCGGGCAGCCCGGCAACCTCACCTGGCAGGACTGCCGGGACCTGGTCGCCGCCGGGTTCGACTTCGGGTCGCACACGGTCACCCACCACCGGCTGGCCGACCAGGACGACGCCGCCGCGGCACGCGAGATCGTCGGCTCCAAACACGAGATCGAGGACGAGCTGGGCATCGCCGTACGGGACTTCGCCGCCCCGTACGGCCACCCCGCCGTCGACTTCCGCGACCGGGACGTGCAGGTGGCCCGGGACGCCGGATACCGCAGTTTCGCGACCACGCTCCGGCCGGCCATGCACCCCGGCGACTCCCCGATGTTCATCCACCGGCAGGGCCTGCACCCGGCCTGGCCGCTCATGGCAGTGAGGACGCGGGTACATGACTGAGACCGGCGCACGGATCTGGCTCTCCCCACCGGACGTCAGCGACCTCGAACGCAAGCTCCTGCTGGAGGCCTTCGACTCCAACTGGGTGGCCCCGGTCGGCCCCGACCTGGACGCCTTCGAGGCGCAGGTGGCCGAGCTGGTCGGCGTCCGGCACGCGGTGGCGCTGAGCAGCGGCACCGCGGCGCTGCACCTGGCACTGATCGCGGCCGGGGTGCGGCGCGGCGACACCGTGCTGGTGCCGTCGTTCACCTTCGCCGCCACCGCCAACGCCGTGGCCTACCTGGGCGCCCGGCCGGTGTTCGTGGACAGCTCGCCGGACAGCTGGAACATCGATCCCGGTCTGGTGGCCCGGGAGCTGCGGGAGCGGGCCGACCGCGGCGAGCTCCCGCGGGCGGTGATCGCGGTGGACATGTACGGCCAGTGCGCCGACTACGACGCGCTGCTGACCGCCTGCGACCGGTACGGCGTACCCCTGATCGAGGACGCCGCCGAGGCGCTCGGCGCCACCTACCGCGGCAAGCCGGCCGGGTCGTTCGGGCTGGCCGGCGTGCTGTCGTTCAACGGCAACAAGATCATCACCACCGGCGGCGGCGGGATGCTGCTCACCGACGACGACCGGGTCGCCCGGCAGGCCCGGCACCTGTCCACCCAGGCCCGCGAGCCGGTCCCGCACTACGAGCACCGCACGGTCGGCTACAACTACCGGCTCAGCAACCTGCTCGCCGCGGTCGGCCGGGGCCAGGTGCAGCGCCTCGAGCAGATGATCGCCGCCCGGAAGGCGACCTTCGAGTTCTACCGCGCCGAGTTGGACGGCCTGACGTTCATGCCGATCGCCGGGTACGGCGAGCCCAACTACTGGCTCACCTGCGTGCTGACCGACGACCGGGACCGGCTCCTCGCCGCCCTGAACAGCCGCAACATCGAGGCCCGGCCCGCGTGGAAGCCGATGCACCTGCAGCCGGTGTTCCAGGACTGCGCGATGCGCGGCGGGGCGGTCTGCGCGGACGTCTTCGCGCGCGGGGTGTGCCTGCCCAGCGGATCCGCTCTGACCGACGACGACCGGCGGCGCGTCGTCGACGCGGTCCGGGAGGGCTGACCCGCATGCACATCGTCTACATCCACCAGTACTACTGCAACCCGGGTATGGCGGGCGGGATCCGGTCCTACGAGCAGGCCCGCCGGCTGGTGGCACGGGGGCACACCGTCGACGTGATCACCACCGACATCACCCCGGGCGCCCGAGGGCTGGGCTGGCGCACGACCGTCGAGGACGGCGTGACCGTGCACTGGTTCCGGGTGCCGTACGACAATCACATGGGTTTCGCCCGGCGGCTGCGCGCCTTCGGCGAGTTCATGCTGCTCGCCGCCGCGAAAGCGGCCCGGCTCAAGGCCGACCTGGTGTTCGCCACCAGCACCCCGCTGACCGTGGCGGTGCCCGGCGTGATCGCCGCGAGGCTGCGCCGGGTGCCGTTCGTCTTCGAGGTCCGCGACCTGTGGCCCGAGGTGCCGATCGAGATGGGCGCGCTGCGCAACCCGGTGCTGCGCCGGGTGGCCGGCGGCCTGGCGGACTTCGCCTACCGCAACGCCGCCGAGGTGATCGCCCTGTCCCCCGGCATGGCCGCCGGGGTCGTCGCCCGCCGCCCCGGCACCCCGACCACCGTCATCCCGAACGCCGCCGACCTCGACCTGTTCACCGTCGACCAGGAGAAGGTGCGGGCGTTCCGGGCCGCGCACGACTGGCTCGGCGACCGCCCGCTGCTCGTCTACACCGGCGCGCTGGGCGTGGTGAACGGGGTCGGCTACCTGGTCCGGGCGCTGCACACGGCCGCGAAACTCGACCCGGACCTGCGGCTGCTGATCGTCGGGCACGGCAAGGAGTGGGAGTCGACCAAGACGCTCGCCGCCGAACTCGGCCTGCTCGGCGACGTGGTGCACATGTGGGAGAAGGTGCCCAAGGCGGAGCTGCCGGTGATCCTCGGCGCGGCCACCATGTCCAGCAGCACGGTCCGGCCGATCCGCGCGCTCTGGGACAACTCGGCCAACAAGTTCTTCGACGCGCTGGCCGCGTCCCGGCCGATCGCCATCAACTACGGCGGCTGGCAGGCCGACCTGCTCCGCGAGACCGGGGCGGGCCTGGTGCTGGCCCCGGAGGACACCGAGGCGGCCGGGTCCGAGCTGGCCGCCCACCTGCGGGACGAGGCGTGGCTGCGGCAGGCCCGGGCGGCGGCGCACCGGCTGGCCGTCGAACGGTTCTCCCGGGAGCTGTTGTTCGAGCGGTTCGAGGCGGTCCTGGACCGGTCCGCCCGCCGTGCGCCTGTCCGTTCCTGACGAATCGGGGGAATCGTGGAACTGCGTGCCTATGTCCGGGCCTGTCGCCGCCGATGGCTCTGGCTGCTGGTGCCGGTCCTGGTGGCGGCCGGGATCGCGGGAGGCGTCTCGCTCACCGGAGCGCCGGGTCACCGGTCGTCGATGGTCCTGTTCGTGAGCTCGGGCGCGCAGGATCCGGACGCCGGGGCCCGGCGCCTCAACTCGTACATCGCCCTGCTCACCGGGCCGCGGGTGGCGCAGGCCGTGGTGGATCGGATGGGGCCGGGGATCTCCCCCGCCGAGGTGCAGAAGAGCCTGTCCGCGCAGATCCGGGAGGGCACCGAACTGCTGGAGATCGCGGCCACCGACCCCGACGCGGACCGCAGCCGGCAGATCGTCACCACCGCCGCGTCGGTGCTGGTCGGCCTGGCCCGGCAGATCGGCGCCCCGGCGGACCCGGACGACGGGCCCGCCCCGACGGTCTCCATCGTGCAGGACGCGGTCACCGTCGAGGAGCCGGGCAACCTGGGCCGCGACACCGGGTTCGCCGCGGTGCTGGGGCTGCTGATCGGCGCGGCGGCGGTCGCCGTCCGGGAGGCCGGGGCGCGGACCGTCACCGAGGAGGAGGACCTGCGGCGGCTCGGGCTGGACGCGGTCGGGGTGATCTCGATCGGTGGCCGGTCCCGGACCGGGCATCCCGACCAGGCGCTGGCCGAGACGTTCCGCCAGCTGCGCAGCCTGATGCCGGTGCTGGCCGAGGCCCGCACCGGCGTGCCCGGGCGCGGCCGGTCGGTGCTGCTCACCGGCGCCGGCCGCAAGGAGGGCACCACCGCCGTCACCTGCGGGCTGGCGATAGCGATGGCCGAGACGGGAGCGCGGGTGGCGCTCGTCGACGCGAACATGCGCACCCCCGGGGTGGGCCGTTACCTGTCCCTGGACAGCGCGCCCGGCCTGGCCGAGGTGCTCGCCGGCACCGCCACGGTGCCGGACGTGCTGCAGAAGTCGCTCGGCGGCCGGGTCACCGTGCTGCCCGCCGGGGAGCACGCGCCCGATCCGGGTGAGCTGCTGGCGTCCCCGCGGCTCGGCGCGACCGTGCGGACCCTGACCGAACGCTACGACATCGTGCTCGTCGACGCGCCGGCCCTGCACGGGGTGGCCGACGCGTCGGTGCTCGGCCAGGTCACCGACAACGCGCTGCTGGTGGTGCGGGCCGGGCGGACCCGGACGGCCGACGTGGAGAAGTCGATCGACGTGCTGAAACGGGCCGGCGCCAAGCTGGCCGGGGCGGTGCTCAACGCGCTGCCGCGCAAGCTGCCCACGAACGGCTCCTGGCAGGGGCAGGCCGAGGTCACCGGCGCCGACAGCCCCGACCTGATCTTCGGGATGAACGGTGACCAGCCGCCCCGGATGGACGACACGTTCGTGTCGCTGCCGCCGGTCGGCACCGCCCGGGGACGGGCCCGCGTGGTCACCTCGTCCGCGATCGAGACCGCGCCGGAGTCCTCTCCGGCTCCGGCGCAGCGGGAGGCGCAGGCCCAGGGAGAGGCGCCGGCGCAGCGCGAGGCGCAGCGCGAGGCGCCCGCGCAGCGGGAGGCGCAGCGCGAGGCGCCCGCGCAGCGGGAGGCGCAGCGCGAGGTGCCGGCGCAGCGGGAGGCGCCCGCCGCGGAGGACGACAAGGAAACCGCCGGCACCCCGGAAGAGGAGCAACAGCGCAGTGAGTGAACTGCGGGTGCGGGCGGCCGGCACACGGCGGGGCGGCCCGGTCGCCCTGGCCGGGAAGGTGCTGCGCGAACCGTCGGTGCAGCTGCTCGCCTCGCAGGTGCTGACCGGCGGTGTGGCGATGGCCGCGAACATCCTGATGGTCCGGTCGCTCAGCCCCACCCACCGGGGCGAGGTCGCGCTGCTGCTCCAGGTGGTGTACCTGGCCACCCAGCTGCTGCTGCTCGGCACCGAGCGCAGCTTCGTCGCCGCGTACCACGACGTCGCCCCGGCGCCCGCCGTCCGCGCGTACGCCCGCCTGCTCGCCGTACCGTGCCTGATCTTCCTGGCCGGGGCGGTGCTGTGGCAGATCGCCGCGCCGTCCCGGCTCACCCCCGGCCCGCTGATCGTGACCATGCTGGCCTGGTTCGCGCTGATCGAGGCGGCCGGCCTGGCCACCCGCTCGATCGCCATCGCGGTCGGCCGGGTCAAGGACTTCCTGCTGGCCCGGGTGATGGAGGCGCTGCTGCTGCTGGCCATGCTGATCGGCCTGTACGTCACCGGCGCCGCCCACCCGGAGGTCTGGTTCCTGGCCTACCTGATCGCCGGGGCCGCCCCGACCGTCGTCTACCTGGTGATCTGGCTGCGGCTGCCGCCCGCCGAGGGTAGCGTCCCGCTCGATCCGGCGCAGAACCGCCTGGTCCGCCGGGAGGGTCTGTCGCTGTTCCCGGCCGCGCTGTCGAACATGGCGATGCTGCGGGTGGACCGCCTGGTCATCCCGGCCCTGGCGTCGACGGCGGCGCTGGGCCACTACACCTCGGTGGCCACCATGACCGAGCTGCTGGCCTGGCCGGTGCGGGCGTACGCCGACTCGCGCCTGGGCCGGTGGCGGGCCACGCACCGGGACGGCACGCTGAAGGCGGCGCCGATCGTGACGGCCGTCGCGGTCTACGCGCTGGTGGTGGTCCCGCTGGCGGCCGGTGGGCTGTACCTGCTGATCGAGCCGCTGTTCGGCCACGAGTACGCCGACGCCAAGGTGATCGTGGTGCCGCTGGTGGTGGCAGCCGGCCTGTACGCGGTGTCCCGGGTCAGCCTGGGCCTGCTGATCGCGAAGGGGCACGGCGGTCTGGTGTCGGCCGCCGAGATCACCGGTTTCCTGGTGAGCTTCGTGGCGTACGTGCTGCTGATCCCGAAGATGAACATCCTCGGCGCGGCGTACGGCTCGCTCGCCGGGTACGGCACCTGCCTGGTCTTCGCGATGGTCGCCACCCGGATCGTGAGAGACCGATGAACCGCGCCTTCCTCGCGCCCGGCCTGGTGCTCGTCCTGGTCGCGATCGGCGGCCGGTACACCCTGGACCGGGCCGGGCTGCTCGACCTGGCCTGGGTCGACCTGCGGGTGATCGGCCTGGTGATCGCGCTGGTGCTGCTGGCCGTCGAGGTGGGCCGCCGGCCGCGGGAGCTCGGCGGGCGGCCGGAGGGCTGGCTGGTCGCGGCGCTGCTGTTCTTCCTGTTCCAGATCGCCTCGGCGCTGTGGGCGCCGCCGGCTGCCCGGACCGGCCCGCAGACCCTGGACCTGGTGCTGCTCGGGGTGCTGCTGCTGGTGGCCTACGTCTACACGCTCGGTGACCCGGACACCGTCATCCTGTTCACCTTCAAGCTGTTCTTCGTGGCGGCGATCGTCTACGCGCTGGCCGCCATCTTCGTCAGCGGCCCGGGCGAGCAGGGCCGCTACTCGGCGTTCGGCGGCGGGCCGAACGTGTTCGCCCGGGTCGAGGTGCTCGGGGTGATCAGCGCGGTCGCCCTGTTCATGGTGACCGGCCGGAAATCGCCGCTGCTGGTGATCCCGCTGTTCCTGCTGGCCACGGTGCTGTCCGGGTCGCGCGGGACGCTGGTGGCCGGTGGCGTGGTGGGTTTCGCGGCGCTGCTGAAGCTGCGGCGCCGGCTGAGCGCCGGCGCGGTCGCGGCGGCCGTGACGGTGGCCGTGGCCGCGGTGGGGGTGATCGGGGCGCTCGCCCCGCCCGAGTTCACCGACCTCTTCCAGGAGCGGTTCGTTGAACAGACCGTGCAGGAACAATATCTCTCCGGGCGGACCGACATCTGGATGGCCGCCCTGCGCATGTTCGCCGACCATCCGATCGGCGGCTCCGGGCTGGACGGCTTCTACGGGCTGATCGGCGTCAACCAGGCGGTCGAGTATCCGCACAACTATCTGCTCGCGGTCGCCGCCGAGGGCGGGCTGGCCGGGCTGGGGCTGCTCACCGCCTCGATCCTGCTGTGGACCCGGATCGTCCGTGGCGGCGGCGCCCGTCCGCAGCTCACCGGCCTGGCCGTGGCGGCAGCCGTCTTCGTGGCGCTGAGCAGCCTGTTCTCCGGCGACTACTACGACTCCCGGCTGGCGTGGATCTTTGCGGCGATGGCGGCCGCGGCGGCCCTGGTGAAGGTGCCGGCCACCCCTAAGGAACTGGTGGTGGCGCGATGAGGCGGCGGACGATTCTGGCGGCGGGGCTCGGCGGGGTGGTGGTGGCCGGGGCGGCAGGTCTGCACCTGGTGCGGGCCGGTGACGACGTTCCCGCCGAGCGCGATCCGGTCCCGGCGGCCCCGCCCGCCGTGGAGGACGCCGTCAAGATCAAGACGGTCGAGCACTGGACCGGCGTCTACATGAGGAGCTGGGACTACACCGAGCGCAACGCCACCCCGCTGAGCCGCTCGAAGGACTCCCGCGACCACTACGACCTGGCCTATGACGTCGACTCGTGCACGGCCATGTACCGGGCCACCGGCCAGCGCCGCTTCCTGGATCGGGGGCTGGGTTTCCTGGAGAACGTGGTCGCCGCCGCCGTGCCGTCGGCGTCGCTGAACGGCAGCTCGTTCCGGGACGGCTACCAGGGCTGGGCGTCCAGCAAGGTGGGCGGGGGTGGCGACGAGTTCCCGCTGTACGAGTCGTACCTGTGGCGGTACGGCACGAACCTGCTGGTCGCCATCAAGGACACCGCCGACGCCGGGCTGCGTGACCGCTACACCCGGCTGCTCGGTTTCGCCGAGGCGAACGTCTTCGACAAGTGGTACTCGCGCGGCCCGAAGAGCCACATCCACCGCGAGCGCACCCACATGTCCGCGCACTGGGCGCTGATCGCCATGAACCTGGCCCAGCTCAGCGCCGACCAGACCCGCAGGGCCCGCTGCACCGCGATCGCCGACGAGATCAGCACCCGGTTGCGCGGCCAGTTGCGGCGCAATCCGGCGGAGCCGACCGCGTGGTTCTGGAACGACGTGTGGGGTTCGGCGAAACAGCCCGGGCAGGACGTGGGCCACGGCAACGGGGTGGTCACGTACGTGGTGGAGGCCCACGACCGCGACCAGGGCTGGTCGGCGGCCGACATGGCGGCGTTCGGGTCCCTGCTCACCAAGGTCGTCTGGCCCGGCGGAACCACCTACCGCAAGTTCGTCGACGGCACCGGCAGTGACAACGGCTGGTGGTCCGACGGCTTCGTGAAGCTGGGCCGGTACGACCCGGCCGTGCAACTGCGGCTGGAGAGACACCAGGTGGTGAACGATCAGTTCGCCGCGAACATGGCGCTCAACGCCCGCATCCTGCGCGCGTAGGGCTTCGGAAGGGAAAGTACGACATGACGGCTTCGCTGCTGGAACCGGCGGCACGCGAGTGGAAGGAGACCCTCCGGCACGTCGGTCACGACATGTACCACGTGCCGGACTACGTCGTCCTCGACGCCCGGCTCTACGGAGGCGCCCCGGCCGCGTTCCATTACGAGCGGGCGGGGCGGCGGTTGCTGATCCCGCTCATCCTGCGGGAGATCCCGGGCACGGATCTCCAGGACGCGATCTCACCGTACGGCTACCCGGGCCCGGTCAGCGACGCCGCCGAGGAGGACGCCGAGTTCTGGCGCGCGGCAGGCGCGGCGCTGGTGGAGACGCTGCGCGCGGGCGGTGTGGTGTCCGCCTTCATCCGCATGCACCCGCTGTTGGCCGCGCCCGCCCCGGCGCTCCGGGACTTCGGGGCGCTCGTCCATCACGGCGAGACGGTGTCGATGGATCTGACCGTCTCCGAGGACGAGATGTGGAAGCAGACCCGCAGCGACCACCGCAACCACATCAACCGGGCGAAACGCGCCGGGACCGAGATCGTGTTCGACGACTGGGACCGGCTCGGCGAGTGGGTGCAGGTCTACCACGACAACATGCGGCGGGTCGGCGCCACCTCGTACTACTTCTTCACCCGGGAACACCTGGCCGCGCTGCACGACGCGGTCGGCGACCGGATGCACCTGGTGGTGGCGTGCGAGGACGGTGAGGTGGTCGGCGGGAACACGTTCTTCGAGTACGACGGGATCGCCACCGGGTACGTCTCGTCGACCCGGCGAGCGCCGAAGCGGTACGCCGACGAGCTGCTCTACGACCAGGTCCGCCGCTGGTGCAAGAGCCGCGGTGACCAGGTGTTCCACCTGGGCGGCGGCAAGGGCGGCGCGAACGACTCGCTGTTCTCGTACAAGGCCGGGTTCTCGCCCCGCCGGCACCCGTTCCACACCTGGCGGGTGATCGCCGACCCGGCCGCGTACGACCGCCTGGTCCGCGACCGCCGGCCGGAGGCCGACCCGGCCGATCTGACCGTCACCTTCCCCGCCTACCGATAGGAGCCCCGACATGCGGATCACCTGTGTCGGCGGCGGTCCCGCCGGCCTCTACTTCGCGACGCTGGCCAAGCTCGCCGACCCGTCGCACGACGTGACCGTGCTGGAGCGCAACCCGGCCGGGGTCACCTGGGGCTGGGGCGTGGTGTTCTGGGACGACCTGCTCGACGACCTGTTCCGGTACGACCCGGTGAGCGCCGAGCGGATCTGGGACGCCGCCTGCAAGTGGGACGAGTACGAGGTCCGGGCCACCGGCAAACCCGTCACCCACCTGGCCGGGTACGGCTTCAGCATGGGCCGTCACAAGCTCCTGGAGATCCTCGCCGCCCGGGCCGTCGAGCTGGGCGTGACCATCAGGTACCGCGAGGAGCTGGACGACCTCGCCGCTCTGCCGCCGTCGGACCTGGTGGTGGCGTGCGACGGGGTGGGCAGCCGGATCCGTGAGGCGCACGCCGGGCACTTCGGCGCCGAGGTGGAGGTGGCCCGGAACAGATACATCTGGCTGGGTACGCCGAAGGTGTTCGACACGTTCACCTTCGGGTTCGAGGAGACCCCGGCCGGCTGGATCTGGTTCCACGCCTACCCGTTCGACGAGCGGACCAGCACGTTCATCGTCGAGTGCACCCCGCAGACGTGGGCCGCGCTGGAGTTCGACAGGCTGGACGCCGCCACCGGCACGCTCCGGTTGCAGAAGATCTTCGAGTCCCATCTGGACGGCGCCGAGCTGATCGACCACCGCGCGGAGGTCGGCGGCACCGGCTGGCTGAACTTCCGCCGGGTGACCGCGCAGCGCTGGGACCACGGCAACGTGGTGCTGATGGGCGACGCGGCGCACACCACCCACTTCGCGATCGGCTCGGGCACCAAACTGGCGATGCAGGACGCGATGGCCCTGGCGGACGCCGTCGCCTCGGGTGACGATCTGCCGGTGGCCCTGGAACGTTACGAGCATCGCCGCAAGGCGGCCCTGGCGCCGCTGCAACGGGCGGCGCGGGCGAGCAGCGCCTGGTTCGAGCGGATGCCGGAGTACGCCCACCTGCCGGCCCGTCGTTTCTCCTACGCCCTGTCGAACCGGCGCGGCGAATACCCGGCCTGGCGCTACCTGCTGCACATGGCGACGCAGAGCCCGGTACCCCGCCGGCTGCTGCGATGGACGCTGAGCGCCCGCCGGTGGAGCCGGGCCCGGCGCCGCGCCGACACGCCGGGGCCCGTGACGACGGGACAGGCGATCCTCGACGCGGCATGACAACCGAACAGTGAAAGGGATGACCGATGGCCGAAGGCGCCCTGCTCGAACCCGGCGACCCGGCGTGGGCGGACGCGTTACGGCGCGTCCACCACGACGTCTACCACCTTCCCGGGTACGTGACCCTCGACGCCCACCTCTCCGAAGGTGAGCCGGTCGCGTTCCGGTACGACGAGATGGGCCAGGTGTTCCTGTTGCCCCTGGTGCTGCGGCCGATCCCGGGAACCGGGTTACGGGACGCGGTCTCCCCGTACGGCTACCCCGGGCCGGTCAGCGACGTCCCGCCCACCGACACCGGGTTCTGGACGCGGGCGGTCCGGCACATGGCGGCGCTGCTGTGCACCCACGACGTGGTCACCGTGTTCGCCCGGCTGCACCCGCTGCTGCCGGTCGCCACCCCGGCCCTGGCGGAGGCCGGGACCGTGGTGCGGCACGGCGAGACGGTGTCGGCCGACCTCACCCTCACCCCGGACGAGTTGTGGCGTGACACCGGCCGCACCCACCGCAACCAGATCAACAAGGCGCGGCGGGCCGGGGTGGAGATCGTCTTCGACGACTGGGACCGGCTCGAGGAGTGGGTGGGCACCTATCACGCGACGATGCGGCGGGTCGGGGCGACCGGCTTCTACTTCTTCGACCTGGAGCACTTCCGGCGGCTGCGGGCGGCGGTCGGGGAGCACCTGCACCTGGCGGCGGCGGTCCGGGACGGCGAGATGCTGGGCGGGAACCTGTTCTTCGCCTATCGCGGGATCATGCAGACGCATCTGCAGTCCACCCGGGACGGGCAGATCTGGTGGGCGGACAAGCTGCTCTACCACGAGGTACGGCTGTGGGGGCGGGAGCGCGGGCACCTGGTCCACCACATCGGCGGCGGGGTGGGCGGGGCGGACGACTCGCTGTTCCGGTACAAGGCCGCGTTCGCGGCGGGGCGGCAGGACTTCCACACCTGGCGGGTGGTGAGCGATCCGCTCGCCTTCGAGAAGCTCGCGGGTACGCCCACGGCCGAGACGATGTCAGGACGATTCCCTCCGTACCGGTGAAATTGCCGTATTTTGCTCTTCATGGGACCGATCACCGTTGACGAGTACGCCGAGCGGAACACGCACCTGCTGAACCGGCACCGGATCAGCCGCCGCACGGCGTTGCAGGCGGTGACCGCGGGCGCCGGCGGGCTGGCGTACGCGCAGTTCCGGCTCGCCGGGGCCGCGTTCGCCGCCGCCGGAGGCAAGCCCGGCCGGGCCGGGGTGGTGATCTCCGGGCGGCACCTGTCGTTCCTGCCCGGCGGCGACGGCGGGCTCCGCGCCGCGATGGCCGTCACCGCCCAACTGGTCAGCAGCACCGGCGCCCTGCCGAAGAATCTGCGCGCGGTCGTCGAGGTGGGCCGGGCGCCCGGCGAGTACGGCACCCGGCACGACGCGGAGATCCGGCACCTGAGCGGCTCCGACGCCATCGCCGGCGGGCCGGTGTGCAGCCAGTTCTACGTCAAGGCGGTGCTCGGCGACCTGACACCGGGCGCCGTGCACCACTACCGGATCCGGCTGTCCGACGGCACCGTCACCGGCGACGCCCACTTCACCGCCGCGCCCGCCGCCGCCGTCGCCGGGCCGTTCACCTTCACCGCGTTCGCCGACGTCGGCACGCACACCGCGCCCACCGACCCGAAACACTCCTGGCATCAGCAGCCCGCCGCCGTGCTCCGCGACGGCGGGAAGTGGCCGGCCGGGGTGTTCGACAACAACTCCTACCTCGGCACCGACCCGGTCGCCGGGGCCACCGGGACCGACCCGTGGCCGGCCGTCACCCAGACCGGCCTCATGGGCACGCAGAAACCGGTGTTCACGCTGCTCGCCGGGGACATCTGCTACGCCAACCCGTCCGGCTCCGGCCTGCCCGCCGACGACACCATGGCCATGTCCCGCACCGCGCCGCCGGGGACGAGCCTGTTCAACCCGTACGTCTGGGACGTCTTCCTCAACCAGATCGAACCGCAGGCCGCGTACACGCCGTGGATGTTCGCCACCGGCAACCACGACATGGAACCCATCCACGGGACACACGGGTACGGCGGCCATGTGACCAGACTCGACATGCCCGCCAACGGGCCGTCCGGCTGCCCGTCGGTCTACCGGTTCACGTACGCCAACGTCGGCTTCATCTCGATCGACGCCAACGAGCTGTCGGCCGAGCTGCAGACCAACACCGGGTACTCGCGCGGCGCCCAGGTGCGGTGGGTGGAATCGGCGCTGAAGCAGTGGCGGTCCGGGACGGCCGTCGACTTCATCGTGGCGTTCTTCCACCACTGCGCGTACGCGACGTCGCACAACCATGCCTCCGACGGCGGGGTACGCGACGCGCTCGACCCGCTGTTCTCCCGGTACCGCGTCGACCTGGCCGTGCAGGGGCACAACCACCAGTTCGAACGCACCGACCCGATCCGGTTCGGCAAGAAGACCCGGTCCGCGCCGGACGGGTCGACGATCCGGCCGGCCGAGGACGGGGTCACCTACATCTGCGCCGGATCCGGTGGACGGCCGCGCTACCCGTTCCGGCCGGCGCCCGGACCCGAGGCGCCCGCACCGCACGGCGTGAAACCGGCCGGGGCGCAGGCCCTCGCCGAAGGCGAACGGTATCGCGGCTACCGCCCGAAGAAGCCGGAGAACACCACCGAGACCGTGGCCAACAGTTACGTCTGGAAGGCCACGCCGGCGAAACGCGGCAAGGGCGGGCAGCTCAACGGGACCCGGGTGCCGGAGGCGGTGGACTGGTCGCAGGTCCGCTACGACGCGTACGCCTTCATCGCCGTCGACGTGAAACCCGCCGAACCCGGGAAGACGACGACCATGACGATCCGCACGCTGGCCGACGCCCTCCCCGGCACCGGGAAGCCGTACACCGAGATCGACCGGATCACCCTCGCCCGCACCGCCGGCCGCGGCGTCCTCACCGACGGCCGGACCGCATGTCGCCCCGCTCACATCCCTTGCACTTGACACCAGTGTCAAGTCTTAGCGTCTCCGCATGACGACGACAACCACCGCCCTCGATCTCTCCACGCCGTTCACCCTGGCCGGACTGGCCCTGCCGAACCGGTTCGTGATGGCGCCGATGACCCGGTTCCGCTCCCCCGGCGGGGTGCCCACACCCGAGGTCGCCGTCTACTACCGGCGGCGCGCGGAAGGCGGCATCGGCTTGATCGTCACCGAGGGCACCCTGGTCGGCCACCCCACCGCCGGTAGGTCGTACCGGAGCAGGGGTTCGGGTTTCGGGTCGACTCATCACCGAGTGTGTGGAGTTCGGGCTCGTCACATGGCCGAACTCCACACACGAATCAGCGGCGGACGTAGCCGTGCGGGTCCAGCACGTACTTGCGGGCCGTGCCCTGGTCGAACTCCTGGTAGCCGCGCGGGGCCTCGTCCAGGGCGATCGCCGTGGCGTTGACGTTGCGGGCGATGTGCACCCGGTCGTACAGGATCGCCATCATCAGCTGATGGTTGTATTTCATCACCGGGCACTGACCGGTGACGAACGAGTGTGACTTCGCCCAGCCGAGGCCGAGGCGCAGCGACAGCGCGCCGACCTTCGCCGCCTCGTCGACGCCGCCGGGGTCGCCGGTGACGTACAGGCCGGGGACGCCGATCGCGCCGCCGGCCCGGGTCACGTCCATCAGCGAGTTCAGCACGGTCGCCGGCATCTCGGTGCCGGAGTCCCGGCCGTGCCCGCGGGCCTCGAACCCGACCGCGTCGACGGCCGAGTCGACGAGCGGCTGCCCGATCGCGGGAGCCGCGCGCCCCAGGATCTGCTGGACCTGTTCGGCCGGGTCGCCGTGGGCCACGTTGATCGTCTCGCACCCGAAGCTGCGGGCCTGGGCGAGCCGTTCGTCGTTGAGGTCGCCGACGATGACGACGGCGGCGCCGAGGAGGAACGCCGAGGTGGCGGCGGCCAGCCCGACCGGTCCGGCGCCGGCGATGTAGACGGTGGAGCCGGTGGTCACGCCCGCGCTCACACAACCGTGGTAGCCGGTCGGGAAGATGTCGCTCAGCATGGCGAGGTCGAGGATCTTCTCGAGGGCCTGGTCGCGGTCGGGGAAGCGGAGCAGGTTCCAGTCGGCGTACGGGACCATCACGTACTCCGCCTGCCCGCCGACCCAGCCGCCCATGTCGACGTAGCCGTACGCCGATCCGGGCCGGTCGGGGTTGACGTTGAGGCAGACGCCGGTCTTGCGTTCCTTGCAGTTGCGGCATCTGCCACAGGAGATGTTGAACGGCACCGACACGATGTCGCCGACCCGCACGTATTCGACGTCCGGTCCGACGTCGATCACCTCGCCGGTGATCTCGTGGCCGAGCACCAGCCCTTCCGGGGCGGTCGTGCGCCCGCGGACCATGTGCTGGTCGCTGCCGCAGATGTTGCTGACGACGGTTTTCAGGATCGCGCCGTGCGGGGTGCGGCGGCCGACGTTCATCTTGTTGACGCCGGGCCCGTCCCTCATCTCGTAGCCGGGGTAGTCGATGTCACGGACCTCGACGCGTCCAGGCCCCTGATAGACAACCGCTCTGTTGCCCATGAGTGCCTCCTTCCGGTCCCGGTCAGTCTTCACCGCAGGGTGACGCACTGAGAACCGTCAGTAGTGTCGAATAATGCATATCCCAACTACGCTCCCGGGCGTACGAAGCGGGCCGCCGGATGGGCCAGAGTGGACGCATGCCCCGCGGCCGTGACGCGCTGAGCGCGCTCCTCCTCTGCGCGCTGATGCTGGCCTGGCTGCACTGGGCCGGGCCGTACATGCCGCGGGCCACCCCGCTCGGCCCGCCCGCCTACGCGCTGGCCGCCGCGAACGCGCTCGTGCTGTCCTGGCGGCGGGCGGCGCCCCGGGCGGTGCTGGCAGCCGTCACCGTCGTGACACTCGCCTACATGCTGATCGGCTACCCGTTCGGCCCGATCAACCTCCCGTTCGCCGTCGCCGCGTACACCGTCGGCCGGCACGTCGCCTGGCGGCCCGCCGTCCTGGCGGCGGGCCTGGCGGTCCCGGTCCTGGCCCTGCACGACCTCGGCGACGGCGCCGATCCGGGCGACCTCCTGGCGATCTTCCCGGCGTCCGGCTGGGTGGTGGTGCCGTTCGCGATCGGCAGCATGCTCGCCCTCCGCCTCGAATCGAGGGCCCGGGAGCGGCACGAAGCCGTCGAACGCGCCGCCCAGGAGGAACGGCTGCGGATGGCCCAGGAGGTGCACGACATCGTCGGTCACGGCCTCGCCGCGATCAAGATGCAGGCCGACATCGCCCTGCACGTGCTGGCGAAGCAGCCGGAGGTGGCCCGCCCGTCACTGGAGGCGATCAGCGGCACCAGCGCCCACGCCCTCGACGAGCTGCGGACCACGCTGGGGATGCTCCGTTCGGCGGCCGCGTCACAGGCCTCCACCCCGGGCATCGCCGACCTCGACGCCCTCTACCAGCGGATGCGCTCGGCCGGGCTGCGGATCCGGGTGCGGACCGACGGGACGCCCGCAGCGGTGCCGCCGGAGTCCGCGCTGGCCGCCTACCGGACGGTGCAGGAGTCGCTGACCAACGTGCTCAAACACGCGTACCCGAAGGAGGCCGACATCGTGCTGGCGACCGAACCGGGCGCCCTGCGGATCAGGGCGACCAGCACCTTCGTGGAGGTGACGCCGTCCGCCGGCGGCACCGGGCTGGCCGGCATGCGCGAGCGCGTCGCCGCTCTCGGCGGCCGCGTCACCGCCGGACCCGCGCCGGGCGCCCGATTCATCGTCGACGCGTGGCTTCCGGTCGCCGGGACGGTCCCGGCATGATCTCGGTTCTGCTCGCCGACGACCAGGATCTGGTACGGCTGGGCCTGCGCACCCTGTTGACCAGCGAGGACGACTTCCGGGTCGCCGGCGAGGCGGCGGACGGGCTGGCCGCCGTCGAGATCACCGAGCGGGTACGACCGGACGTCGTGCTGATG
Organism: Actinoplanes utahensis; assembly: GCF_016862455.1. GTDB lineage: Bacteria > Actinomycetota > Actinomycetes > Mycobacteriales > Micromonosporaceae > Actinoplanes > Actinoplanes utahensis. The sequence goes on along the minus strand of NZ_BOMZ01000039.1, from coordinate 18,118 downwards.
GACGTCCGGATGCCCGGCATCGACGGTCTGGAGGCGACCCTGGCCGCCGACGGCCTGACCAACCATGAGATCGCCGCCCGGCTGGCGGTGAGCCCGGCGACGGCACGCACCCACGTGAGCCGTGCCATGGTGAAGCTGGGCGCCCGTGACCGCGCCCAGCTCGTCGTCTTCGCCTTCCGATCCGGACTCGCCACTTGACGGAGGGTCCGGGCTCGCCACTTGACGGAAGTCCGGCGCTCGCCGCCGGACGGAAGTCCGGGATCGCCATCCGGCGGAAAAGGACGTCCCCGGCCGCGGGCGGCCGGGGACGTAGGGCGGGGCGGGGGTCTGGTAGCGGCTAGGCGGTGACACCGCCTGCCGTGGGCACGGGCTCGGCCACCGCCAGGGTGACGCGGGTCCGCACCGGCTCGCGAGGGATCTCGGCGGCGCCCGCTCCGGTGACGGGGCGGGGCCGGCGGGGCTGGAGGCTGCCCGCACTGCCGCCCCTGCCTGGATAGATCAGCAGGCCGTTGACCGGATCGGGCACCGCGTCCAGTGCGGCCCGAACGGCCGGCAGCTCACGGAAGGAGGCCCATCCCGACTCGTCGGCAAACGCTGTCTCGAACAGGACTCCCCAGCGGAACAGCCGCCAGTCCCAGTCGCGAGCGCCGAACGCGATGACTGCCGAGACCAGCGTCTCCTGGTGAGACTCCCGCCAGCGGGCCGCAGAGGAACGCGTCCCGTCGAGAACCTCGATCGACCACCACCGCAGATCCATATCGACCACCATCGCCGCTTCCAGGTGTCCCGATGCTACTGCTAGACCGTGATCAACCGGTCAGATTCGGCACATCTCATCGCCACCCTGGCATCTCTGATCGACGCCCACCGATAGAACCAGCACGTCCGGCTCACCGGCCCGACCATTACAGATCAGGAGGTCAGGAGTTCGAGCCCCTTCGGGCGCACTTCCTGAAAATGGTCGTGACCTGCAGGAATGCAGCTAACGGCCATTCTTTTGTCCCAGTTCTGCCCCCCTCATCTTCCCCCGGTGTGGGACGTGGCGATCCGGTGGTGATCGGTGGTTTCGGAATGCCTCGGCCATACCCGTGTTGACCAGTGCTCCTCCGTCCACGGCGGCGTGATCGCGGGGAACAACCCGGCCTCGTCATCGCCGAACCATTCCCATCCGCGGAGTCGTGGCCCATGCCGCCGCCGAAGTCTCCGGCCATGCCGGCGAGGTGACCGCGCCTGCCCGCATGGCGACGACGACGCGACTGCGGGCGTTCGAGTCGACGACACAGTGCGGCCCGAGGTCGGTCATCCGACCGTCGCGGACGTTCCACTGCCCGGCTCCGGCGTCGCGGCCGAGGAGGAAACCGAGGGAGTCGATCGTGGCCTTCCAGAGGTCCGGCCACGCGCGGCGAGACCCGACGACGAAGGCGAGCTGGAGGGCGACGCCACCGTCCGGCAGCTGGGCGGCGATCTGGTCCCGGATTCGCTCCGGATCTTCGGAATGGTCGGTAACGAGGTGGACCAGTTCGGCGATTGGTTCGTCGGTTATCTGCGGGAGACGTTCCGCGGCGGCGGATTCCGTGGCGGCATCGCCATGGACGACGACGAGGTAGTTGGCCGGGAACTTCCCGATCTCGCGTTCACCCACCGGCTCGCCATCGGACTCCAGGAGATCGGCGACGAACGTGGAGCGTCGGATCGGTGATCACCGCATCGACATGCCGGTAGCGCAGTGTCATCACGCAAGAATGAGCCGAGCGAGCGAATGTCCGCCGGGGGTAGCCGGGCTCAGCTGCCGGTTGATTCATCTGTTGGTGGATCGACAGTTACGAGTCGTCGGACGTGCGGCCACAGATCGTCGAGCGAGCCCACGCCGCCGGCGAGTTTCGCCAGCAGCACGGCACCCTCGATCTGCGCGACCACGGCCCGCGCGGTGGCCCGGTCGGCGTATCCGGGCGCGACGCTGCCGTCCCGCACCCCATCGGCCAGTGCGGCGTGGACGAGTTCGGCCTGTTCGGCGAAGGCGGCGGTGAGGCGTTGCTGAACGGCGGCCTCCTGGTTGCTCAATTCGATCGCCAGATTGCCGAGCAGGCATCCGTCGACCCGGCCGGTCTCCTGCCACCCCTGCCGTTGTGTCTCGACGAGCCAGGCGATGAGGCGCTGAAGGCGTTCCAAGGCCGGTTCCGGCCCGGTGAGCAGCTCGCGCCACCCTGTCCGCTGCGCCTGCCAGTGGGTGTCGATGACCTCGATGGTCAATGCCTGCTTGGACTCGAAGAAGTGGTAGAAGCTGCCCTTGCGGACATCAGCGCGCACGCAGATCTCGGCCACCCCGACGGCGGCGTAGCCACGAGTGTGCAGCAGCTCACAGGCGCTGTCGCGCAGCCGGTCACGAGCGGTACTGGTTCGGCCCATGGGGCGAGTATACGAGCGGTCAACTATCTTTTAGTTGACCGGTCGTCTACGGTCCTTTCATCATCTCTTGGAAGGAGGACGACATGTCCATCAGTGTCGTCATCGCGTACCACAGCGGCTACGGCCATACCGCACGCCAAGCTCGGGCCGTCGCCTCCGGCGCGGCATCGGTTCCCGGTGTCACCGCTGCCCTGCACGACATCTCCGCACTGGACGATGTGCTGTGGCAGGCCCTCACCGACGCCGAAGCGATCATCTTCGGCACCCCCACATACATGGGCAGCCAGTCTGCCGTCTTCCAGGCCTTCGCCGAGGCCAGCGGGTCGGTCTGGGCGCAGCAGGGTTGGCGCGACAAGATCGCTGCAGGGTTCACCACGTCCGCCGGTGTCAACGGCGACAAACTGAACACCCTGTCGTCGCTGGCGGTGTTCGCCGCCCAGCACGGCATGCATTGGGTTTCCCTCGGGCTGCCGCCCGGGTGGCTCTATTCCACCGTCGGTGATGTGGAGGATCTCAATCGCTTGGGCGGGTTCCTCGGCGCGATGGCACAGGCGCCCTCCGATGCCGGCCCGGATGACGCGCCGGGGACGGCCGACCTGCGCACCGCCGAGCACCTCGGCCGCAGGGTCGCCCGGGTCGCGGTCGAACTGCGCCATGGCCGCCTGGTCGGTGCGGCATGAGCGCCCGGCTGACCGAACTGCTGGGAATCGATGTTCCGATCATCCAGGGCCCGTTCGGCGGTGGCTTGTCGAGCGTCGCACTCGTCGCCGCGGTCAGCGGCGCCGGCGGCCTCGGCTCGTTCGGCGCGCACCATCTGGACCCCGATGCGATCACGGCGCTCGTTGCCGACCTCAAGTCGGCGGTGCCCCGGGACCGGCCGTTCAACGTGAACCTGTGGGTACCGCACCCTTATGAGGCAGGCCTGCGCCCGGCACCCGCGGACTTCGAACGGCTCCGGCCGCTCTACGAGCGCCTCGGCGTGTCGGCGCCGACCTCGTACACCACGCCGCCGGTCTTCGACGATCAGATGGACGCTCTGCTGGCAGCGCAGCCACCGGTGATCAGTTTCGTCATGGGCGTGCCGTCCGCCGACGTGGTGACCGAGGCCCGACGCCGAGGCATCGTGACGATCGGCACCGCCACCACCGTCGACGAGGCAGTGGCCGTGGAGGCCGCGGGACTCGACGTCGTGGTCGCCTCCGGCAGCGACGCCGGCGGGCATCGGGGTGCCTTCCTGCGGCCGGTCGCCGAGTCGCTGGTGGGAACGTTCTCGCTCGTTCCGCAGGTCGTCGACGCCGTCCGCATCCCTGTGGTCGCGGCCGGTGGGATCGCCGACCGTCGCGGTGTGACGGCGGCGCTCGCGCTCGGCGCCGCGGGCGTACAGATCGGAACCGGCTTCCTGGCCACGACCCAGTCGGGGGCGAGCCCGATCCACAAGGCTGCACTCACCGGTCCCGACGCCCGGATCACCGTGCTCACCCGACTGTTCTCCGGCCGCCACGCACGAGCGATCATCAACCCGCTGATCCGGGAACTCGCGGCGGAAGAGGCGAACGTGCCCGAGTATCCGGTGCACAACGCACTGATGCAGCCCCTGCGTCGAGCCGCCGCAGCTCACAACGACTCGCGATATGTCAACCTCTGGGCCGGGCAGTCCGCGTCGCTGTCACGGTCGGTCACCGCGCAGGAATACCTGGCCACGCTGGTGGCCGACGACAGCAACCGGTTCGAGAGCATCTGACGGCGTATCGGTGGGCGGAGGATCGCGACCTTCCGTCCACCTGGCGCCAGTTGCGGCGCAGACCGTCCAGGTCGAGGGCGTGCTTGCTCTCGGGAGGACCGACCGCGCGCATTTCATCGACGTGCTCCTGGAGGAATGCCTGGATCTCAGGTCCCCGCAGGTCATCTACCATGATCTTCATGGGGCGATGGTAAAACGACGTTTCGGTAGGCGTCATGACGATCCTCCTCGATTGCGGCCTCCCGTCGCCGCTCGCGTTGTCCACGATCGCGTGGCGCGCAGGAGGGCTGCCCGATTCCATGACGTACGGGTACGGCTCGTCGCCGCTACATGCAGGCCGGCCCGAACTGCCGGCATCGACGACGAGCGCACCTCCGGGAGGTGGCTATGAGCGCAGCCGGCCCATCAACTCTCCGTCCTCTCTGCGTCGTACCCGGAGGGCACACCGAAGCGATGGGTTGTACGGATCAGGAATCGCTGAGCGCGCGGTCCCTCATCGCGAGAACACCACTGTGATGATGTGGTGCCAGCCCGCCTGCACAGCGTCCCCATGATCAGCGTGGCCGGACCGGCGGGGTGACGGGACTTTCTGCCGGCCTGCGGGCAAGCCGGGCACCGGGTTACTTCCGGCTGGTCGTCACTGCTGTCTCGCAAGGCGGCCATCACCGCAGCTCACACCGTGATCGAAAGCGTTATGCCAACCGCGCCCAGCGGCCGACTTCACGCACGGCACGGGCGTCGCAAGGACTCGGATGGCTGTCTCAAGCAGCGGGAGACAGCACTGAGAGCGAGCCCGGCAGATCCACCGCTGCGCGGACGATCCTCGGGTGACGCCCCACGGCGCGACAGTCCGAAGAGAAGCGAAACGCACTGTCTGTCCGCATCTGCGGCAGGTGGCTGGGGCCTGGGACCCGGTTCACCGTCCCGGTCGGCTCCGCGCGGGTTGGACCGTGCTGTTTGCGGGCATCGCAACACGTCGTGGAGAGCGGTTTACTGATCGGTGGGCGGTATCGGCTTCGTGACCGCCTGGGCCAGGGTGGCATGTCCGTGGTGTGGCGTGCCGACGACGACGTGCTGGGCCGGGAGGTGGCCGTCAAGGTGCTCTCGCCGCGGCTGGCGACCGATCCGGAGGTGACGCACCGGATCCTCGCGGAGGCGCGTGCGGCAGCCGGCCTGCGGCACTCGATGGTCGTCGAGGTGTACGACTACGGCGAGGCGGCGTACCACGGCAAGGCTCTGCCCTATGTGGTGATGGAACTCGTCGACGGTCGCACGCTGGCGGATCTGCTCAGCGGCAATCGCATCCCATGGCGGCTGGCCGTCCTGATCTGCGCCCAGGTGGCGGCGGCCCTCGCCGCGGCCCATGCCCGCGGTGTCGTGCACCGGGACGTCAAACCGGGCAACGTGATGGTGAGCTCGTCCGGGGTGAAGCTGGTCGACTTCGGCATCTCTGCCGCCGTCGGCGAGATGGACGGCGCGGACGGCCAACTGCTGGGGACACCGGCTTACCTGGCGCCGGAACGCATCGACGGCGGCCCGGTACGCCCCGCGACCGACGTGTACGCGCTCGGTCTGCTGCTCTATCTGAGCCTGGCCGGGCGGATGCCGTGGCGGACCTCCACCGTGACACAGCAGCTCCGGGCGCACTATTACACCGAGCCGGCTCCGCTGCCGCCGGTGCCGGGGTTGCCGTCCGAGGTGTCCCGTCTGGTCCCGCGCTGTCTGGCGAAGGCGCCGGAGGAACGCCCCAGCGCCGCGGAGGTCGCCGAGGTGCTCGGCCGGATCGCCGGGCTTCCCCCGGCGATGATGTTGCGGGAGGCGGCGGCTTCGGCGGAGACGAGCACGGTGCTCCCACGGCTTCGCGACCGGGCCACGACGGTGGCCACGGCGGGCGCGGCCCGCGTCATCGGCGATCGCCGCGTTCTCGCCGCGGCCGGCGCCGCCTGTGTTCTGGCCGTCGCCGGTCTGGTGACGTGGGACGGCGGCGACGCCCGCACTCCGTCGCCGGCTGCCGCCGGCCCTCCGCCGGGCAGCTGCGCCACAGCGCCTTCGTTCGCCGCGTCCCGCGGGATCGGCTGCCGGTCGGCGCCGGCCGCGCCATCGGCACCCGCCACGGGGCCGGCTGTCACACGCCCGCCGGCCTCACCGCCCGGTCGGCTCGTCACGGCCGCCGGGTCCGCACCGAAGGCTGCCGCGTCAAAGGCGGCCGCGACGGCGGCGCCCGCGTCGAAGGCCGGCGGCTCAGAGCCGAAGGCCGAGAAGAAGACCAAGGCCAAGGCCAAAACCAAGGACAAGAACACATCGAAAACCGGCGGCAAGAAGTCCTGAACACCGGCGGCCGAAGCCGAGCCACCGGGCGCACAGCGGCGTCAGGCCGCGGTAGAACTGTGCGGGGCCGCTGGCGCACAGCGGCGTCAGGCCGCGACCGTGCGGCCCGCCGGCCCCAGCGGTGTCAGGGCGCGGTGGAACGGTGTGGCCCGCCGGCCCGCGGCGGTGTCAGGCCGCGGTGGAACGGTGTGGCGCGGGCAAGGCCGCAGCGGTGGAACCGTGCGGGCCAACCGGCGCGCAGCGGTGTCAGGCCGCGGTGGAACGGTGTGGCGCGGGCAGGGCCGCAGCGGGTGCGGTGGTGGCGCGGCGGGCGGCGGGCAGGGCCGCGGGCCGGCGGGCCGGGATCCGGCGCGGGCGGCGCAGGCCGGTGCGGGCCGCGCCGGCGGTGCGGGCCTCGGGCAGCTGCGGGCCGGCCCAGGCCGGGATCGCGCCGGGCGGGCTGAGGGTCCGGTCGGGTGGGATCCACAACGGCTGGGGGGTGATCGGCGAGCCCCACCACATGATCGTCCCGTACCCGCGGACGAGTGGCGGTTGCAGCGCCGGCCAGTGCGCTTCGACGGGGATGGCGAACCGCCAGGCCTCGACGGGCACGAGGGCCACCCCGGCCCGTGGCGGCGGCACCGCGACGGCGCCACCGGCGGCGGCACCCGCGACGGCGCCGTCCTCCCCGGCGGGGGCGACGGCGGCGGGAGCGGAGGCCAGCACGATGGCCGAACCGACGGTGACGGCGCCGGCGGCGAGGGCGGCCCACTCCCAGCCGGGTTTGACGGTGTCGCCGATCAGGGTGAGGGCGATGATCGACGGCAGGACCACCTCGCCGGTCCAGTGGACGGCGGTGACCCGGCCGACCTCGCCGCCCTGCAGCGCGGCGGCGTAGAGCAGCATGCCGGTCAGCGCGAACGCGAGCATGGTCCAGGTGACCGGCTCGGTGACGACGGCGACGACGGCGGTGGACGCCTGCGCCATCTCGGTCTCGGGGAACTGCAGGGCACGGCCGGAGATCGCGGCGCCGCCGAGCGAGAAGCCACCGATGAGGGCGATGAGGCCGGGCCGCCCGGTGCGGGTGGCGCCCCAGCCGAGCGCCCACAGGGTGACGAGGGCGGTGACCAGGCCGATCCGGACCGTCATGGACGGCAGCATCTCGTGCTGCTGGCCGGCGGAGAGCGCGAGCACCCCGAGCGCGCAGGTGGTGCAGACGATCGCGGCGACGTCGCGGGGGCGCAGTCGGGAGCCGAGGAACAGCCAGGCCGCGACGGCGGTGACCGCGAGGGATCCGGCGAGGACCGACTCGACGACGTAGACGGCGAGGTGTTGCAGGGCGACGACGGCGCCGACCCAGGCGACGATGTCGAAGCCGATGCCGACCAGGTAGAGCGGATGACCGAGGGTGCTGGCCGTGCTGTGGCTGCGCTTGGCGCCGACGGCCTGCAGGATCGAGCCGGTCGCGTAGCTGAACGCGCCGAACACCGCCATCCCCAGCGCGAACCAGCTCATGGAGGTCATCGCCTGCCTCCTACATGATCACGGGCCATCTGCCAGGATCACGATCGAACGTCCGGGCCGGCATCGGCGAGCGAAGCGAGCTGATGCCGGCCTGCGATCGACCACGCTCAGATCATATGGCCAGAAAAAGATCCTTTCGACCCCGCGCTGACCACCTCAGCGATACGCCGCAGATCTCCCGGTCCGCACCGGTGATCGACGGGCAGCGTGAGCATCCGGTCCCCGAGGGCCGCGGCCGCCTCGTCGCCACTCCAGAACCCGACCCGGTCCTGCCGCCAGTGCACCGGCGCGAAGATCCGGTTCGCCGCCAGGAACGCCAGCAACCGGTCGCGCGCCGGCCGCGACGGGCACACCAGCTGCACCCGGAAACCCCCACCCCCGAGGATTTCGAACCCCTGCGGTGTACGCCCACCGAGCGCGGCCGCCACCTCCGCGGCGTTCCGCGCGCTCGCCCCCCGTACTCCCGAGATGTCCAGGAGCGGCAGCATCGCCGCGGTGACCGCGCTCGCCGGGCCCGCGCTTCCCAGCAGTTGATGTTCTCCTCGTCGCTGCAGTTCCCGGAAGTGGTCCCTGGGCACCGGCCGGCCGGCCAGCCAAGCGGCCTTGAGCAGCATCGCCGCGAGTTTCAGGTCGGCGCCGCCGGCGGCCGGCCCGGACGGGGCCGGAAGGTCGAGGCCGCGCGGCGACCACAGCAGACCGCCGTCCGGCAGCGGCAGCGTCTTGCGCAGCGACGCGACCGCGTAGTGGGCGGTGCTGGCGCAGGCCCATTCGCTGAACGGGTCGTGCGAGTGGTCCTCGATCACGGTGATCGCGGGGTGGCCCCGTATCCAGGCCTCCCAGCCCGCCGGGTCGTCGCGGCCGAACAGGTTCTGGGCGAGCACGACGTCGCCGGGTGCGGGCCGCAGCGTGTCCCAGCGCGGGCCGCGGCCGTCGGGCAGGTGCCGGTACCAGGTGATCGACGTCTGCGGGGCGAGGAATTCGGCGACCCCCATGCAGAAGTACGACGGGACGTGCAGCCGCCCGGACGGCGCGAGCAGCCGCAGCAGCGCGCTCAGCCCGCCGGCCCCGGTGGCGAACAGCGCCCGCCGGACCGGCAGCCATCCGGGCAGACCGCCCCACTCCTCGTCGAGCAGGGCGGCCGCGTCCCAGTGGAACTCCGACCCGATCTCGCGGGGCGGTTCAGGCGGCACGGCTGGCTTCCGCCTCGGCCGGTTCGGTGACGGTCTGCTGCCGGGCGATGTTGAGCTGGTCGACGTGGACCGGCGGCTCGCCCCGGTTCAGGCTGATCGCGGTGCGCACGAGGATCTTCAGGTCGAGCAGCGGCGACCAGTTGTCGACGTACCAGCGGTCCAGGATGAACCGCTGCGGCCAGTCGATGTCGTCGCGGCCGTTGATCTGCGCCCACCCGGTGATGCCGGGTTTCACCGCCAGGCGGCGGGCGTCCTCGGGTGAGTAGTTGGCGACCTGCGGCAGCACGTCGGGGCGCGGGCCGACCAGGTTCATCCGGCCGGTCACCACGTTGATCAGCTGGGGCAGCTCGTCCAGGCTGGTACGCCGCAGGAAGCGCCCGCACCGGGTGATCCGCGGATCGTTCTCGACCAGCCCGAACGGGTCGTCGATGCCGAGCTTCGCGCTGAGCGCGACCGAGTCGTGCACCATCGACCGGAACTTCAGCATCCGGAACGGGACGCCGTCCTTGCCGGCCCGGTCCTGGACGAAGAGGACGCCCTTGCCGTCGGCGATCCGGATCCAGGCGGCGACGGCCAGGATCAGCGGGGCGAGCAGCAGGAGCATGAGGAGGGCGGTGAGCCGGTTGAGAGCGTTCCAGAGAACTCGCACGGTTACCTCTTCTCTTACAGGCACTCGACGGATCCGCCGGTGAGGCGGTGCCGGGTGTCCAGCACGTACGGGGCGTGCTGCAGGACCAGGTCGAGGTCGAACGCCTCGTGATCGGCGAGCAGCACCACGGCGTCGGCGTCGGCGGCCTGCTCGGCGGTGAGCTGGACCCGTTCCACCCGGCGGTCGACGTGGGCGTCCTCGACCACGTGCGGGTCGGCGGCCCGGACCGTCGCGCCCATGTCCAGCAGCAACGCCGCGACCCGGCGGGCCGGCGACTCCCGGGCGTCGCCGCTGTTCTTCTTGTAGGCGAGGCCGAGCAGCAGGATCGTCGACCCGTTGACCGCTTTGCGCCGTTCGTTCAGCGCGGCGACGAGCCGGCGTACCACGTAGTCGGGCATGTGGTTGTTGATGTCGTTGGCCAGCTCGACGAAGCGGAAGCTCTGGCCGAGGGTCCGCTGCACCCGCCAGGACAGGTACGACGGGTCGATCGGCAGGCAGTGCCCGCCGACGCCGGGGCCGGGCACGAACCGCATGAAGCCGAACGGTTTGCTGCTGGCGGCGTCGATCGCCTCCCAGACGTCGATGCCGAGCTCGTGGGCGTACACCGCGAGTTCGTTGACGAGCGCGATGTTGACGTGCCGGAACGTGTTCTCGAGCAGTTTGGCCAGCTCGGCGACCTTGGGGTCGGAGACCGGCACGGTCCGCTCGACCACCGACGCGTAGAACGCCTGGACCATGGCCAGCGAGGCCGGGTTCATGCCGGACACCACCTTCGGCGTGGTGACGAGGCTGAACTCCCGGTTGCCCGGGTCGATGCGCTCCGGGCTGTACCCGAGGTGGAAGTCGACTCCGGCGATCAGGCCGGAACCCTCCTCCAGCAGCGGCGCGACCAGTTCGGTGGTGGTTCCGGGATAGGTGGTGGACTCCAGGGCGACGGTCGCGCCCGGCCGCAGGTACCGGGCCAGGGTGCGGGCCGAGTCCTCGATGTAGGAGAGGTCCGGGCTGCCTTCGCGCAGCGGGGTCGGCACCGCGATCACCGCCACGTCGAAACCGGCACAGGACCGCGGGTCGGACGAGGGATGGAACGAGCCGGTGGCGAGGACCCGCTGCAGGTCGGCGGAGGAGACGTCGTCGACGTAGGACTCCCCGGCGGCGAGCCGTTTGATCCGGTCGTCGTCGACGTCGAAGCCGACGACCGTGTGCCCGACCTCGGCGGCGCGGACCGCGAGCGGCAGCCCCACGTAGCCCTGACCGGCGATGACGACCCGCATGAGCGTGTTCTCCTCAGGGTGTTCGAGCGTTCGGGTCTTCTTGAACCGGCGGCGGTTCACGAGCGCCGGCCCGGCGGGACGGCGGCCGATTCGGGACGGCGCTGTTTGGTGGTGACGACCGCGTGCGGGGTCTTGGACAGGGCCGGGCTCTCGGCGAGCCAGCGCAGCACCGCGATCAGGTCCTCGCCGGGCGCCGACGCGTCGAGCAGCGAGAGGACCGCCCCGTCCAGCGGCGGCACCGGCGCCTGCGAGATCAGGGGGTGGTTCGGCCGGTGGTCCGGCTCGTCCGGGCCGAGCAGCACCTCGGCCAGCTTCTCGGCCGGCCGCAGTCCGGTGTAGACGATCTGGATGTGCTGTTCGGCGGCGTCGGCGATCCGCTTGGCGACGTCGGCGATCCGGACCGGCTCGCCCATGTCGAGGACCAGCACCTCGCCCTCGCTCTCCAGCGCGCCGGCCTGGATGACCAGCCGGACCGCCTCCTGCACGGTCATGAAGTAGCGGGTGACGTCCGGGTGGGTGACGGTGATCGGGCCGCCGGCCTCGACCTGGGCGGCGAACGCGGTGAGCACCGAGCCGCGGGAACCGAGCACGTTGCCGAACCGGACGCTGCAGTAGGTGCCGGACGCGGTGGCGTCGGCGGCCGCGGTGAGCCGCTCGGTGATCCGCTTGGAGTACCCGAGGACGCTGCACGGGTCGGCGGCCTTGTCGGTGGAGATGTTGACGAGCCGGTCGACGTTGTGCCGGATCGCGGTCTGCAGGATCTGGTACGTGCCGATGATGTTGGTCTTGAGCGCCTCGGACGGGTGCATCTCCAGCAGCGGCAGGTGCTTGAGGGCCGCGGCGTGGAAGACCACCTGCGGCTTGTGCTCGGCGAACACCTCGTCGAGGCGCTGCTGGTCGCGGATGTCGGCGACGACCAGGTTGCGGTCGTCGAGCTGGCCGCGGCCGTCGATGGACAGCTGCACCGCGTGCAGGCCGGACTCGTCGCGGTCCAGCATCACCAGGGTGGCCGGGTGGAACCGGGCCAGCTGCCGGCACAGCTCCGAGCCGATCGAGCCGCCGGCGCCGGTGACCAGCACCCGGCGGCCTTCGAGGTATCCGGCGACGGCGGCCAGGTCGATGCCGACCTCACGGCGGCCGAGGAGATCCTCGTGACTGACCGGGCGGATGTCCTCGACCCGGACGGTACGCCCGAACAGCTCCACCACCGGCGGGACGACCTTGAGGTCGACGTTGAGCGGCTGGGCCAGTTCGGTCAGCGCCCGGATCAGGTCGGCGCTGGCGCTCGGGATCGCGATGACCACCGCCTCGGCGTTGAACCGGCGGACCACGTCGGCCATGTCGGCGCGGGTGCCGCGCACCGGGACGCCCATCACCCGGAAGGTGCGCTTGGCCGGATCGTCGTCGAGCAGGGCGACCGGGACGTACGGGCTGCGGGGGCTGCGCAGCATCGCCCGGATGACCTGGGTGGCGCCCTCCCCCGCGCCCATCACGACGACCCGGGTCCCGTGTTCCGGCGACGGCCGCAGCCGGCTGTCCTGCAGGAACCGCACGGTGTAGCGGACACCGGCGGTGAACACCAGCGCGATCAGCCCGGCGCCGATGACCGCCGAACGGGGTGTCAGGTACAACAGACTGTCCAGGACGAACACCACGCCGGTGGTGACCGCGGCGGTCTTCACCAGCGCCGCGATCTCCTCGAAACAGCCGTACGACCAGCGGCCGGTGTAGAGGCCGAAATGGATGCCGGCCACGGTGTGCACGATCGCGGCGAACGCGGCGAGCGTCACCAGGCCGAGGAAGTCGATGTGGCCGACGTCGCCGTCATGGCGCAGCAACGTCGCTATCAGCAGCGCGCTGGCGAGCGCCAGCGCGTCGGTGGCCGCACGTGCGGCGCGGCCGGGCAGGGCCCGGCGGTACCACGGAACCGGGTGCCGTCCCGGGCCGCGCCAGTCGCCGGGAGTCGCGTCGGCGGTGGTGCCGCCGGACGCTCGTCGCCGTACCTGCATGGAATCCCCCTCGTACGATGCCGGCGCGGCCGGCCGCGGATCCTCCTCGAGACAAGGAAAAAACGAGCGCCCGCCAAATACATTTCCGGACAGTGAAATGCGGCTGCGACTCGTCTGCGCAACGGCCCCGTCGGCCTTTCGCAAAATTAGAGTTGCAGCCGGGAAGGGAGCTTCACAGTAGCAATTGTCATGGGCTACGTGAGAACATCTCATTTTCGGCGTTCTCTTGAGGACAGGGCCTTGATCGGCATTTCCGTCAGATACTTTCGGGCCCGCCCGGATGGCCATTCGGCGGAGCATGTCATATTGACGGTGAGAAGCTCTCACCTTAGGCGTGACATCTGCAACTTCCGTTACGGCCGGAATTCCGGCAGCGTCTTTACGGCGGATGAGGCAAGCGTTCTGTCGAGAATGCGACCGGGGGACAACAGATGCGGGTGCTGCATGTGATCGGCACGCTGGAGCCGGGTGGGGCCGGTCACCAATTGCGATTGCTGGTGCGCCGGCTGCCGTACGAGAACGAGATCGTCACGCTGGCCGGCGGCGACCTGGCCGGCGCCCGGGTGCACCACGTCGCCAGCGCCGGCGACCGCGACCCGGCCGCGATCCTGCGGCTGCGGCAGCTGATGCGCTCCGGCCGTTACGACCTGGTGCACACCCACCAGTACCGGGCCTGCGTGCAGGGCCGCATCGCCGCCCGCCTGGCCGGGGTGCCGAACATCGTCGCCACCGAACACCAGCTCGGCACCGAGGTCGTCGAGGGCCGCCGGGTGTCCCGCGGCGTCCGCGCCCTCTACCTGGCCGCGGAACGCCTCGGCCAGGTCACCATCGCGCCGTCCCCGGCGGTCGCCGGCCGGCTGCGCGCGTGGGGCGTGCCGGACCGGCGGATCACCGTGATCCCCAAGGCGATCGACCCGCGCGAGTTCCGGTTCGACGCGGGGCTGCGGGCCGCCGCCCGCGCCCGGCTCGGCGTCGAACCGGGCGTGCCGCTGATCGGCGGCGTCGGCCGGCTCGACCCCGACAAACGGTTCGACCTGCTGATCCGGGCGGTCACCGAGGTGCCGGAGGCGGTGCTGCTGCTGGTCGGTGACGGCCCGGCCCGCGCCGCCCTGGAACGGCTGGCGATCATCGAGGGCGTCGCCGACCGGGTGCTGTTCGCCGGAACCGTCGCCCACCCGCGCGAGATGCTCTGCGCGATGGACGTCTTCGCCTCGCCGGACACGACCAATTTCGGACTCGCCACCCTGGAGGCGCTGGCTGCCGGGCTGCCCGCCGTCTACGGCTCCTGCCCGCCGCTGGAGGAGCGTGCCGCCGCCCGCGTCCCGGTCCGCGGCACGTTCCGGCTCTCGGCGGACCGCGAGTCGCTGCCCCGGGCGCTGCGCGCGGAGGTGCTGTGCCTCGGCGAGCGGCGCGGCGCACGGTTGCCGTCGCGATCAGCGGGGGTACGGTACGACGCCGACCATCTCGCCGCCGCGGTGGGCGACCTCTATCAGCGGATCTCGGCCCGGCCCGGACGGCGCCGGGTCATCGCGCCACTGCTGGCGTACCGCGGGCGCTTCGGGCGAAAGAGCAGCTTTCCACTACCCGGCTCCAGCGTCCGGAACGCGTGATCCAGCGGAACGCCAGATAGCCGAGCCAGGCGCCGAGCGTGTTGGACAGCACGTCGTGCACGTCCGCCCAGCGCTGCCCGTGCAGGGTGAGCAGCAGGGTCAGCTGGCTCAGCTCGATGACGAAACTGATCAGGAAGCCGATGCCCACCACGTGCCGCACCGCGCGCACCCCGAACACCATGTGCAGCACCGCGCCCAGCGGCAGCGTCATCATCGTGTTGAGCACGAAGTCGCGGCGGCGCATGTCGACGATCGGCACCCAGAGGATCCGGTAGAGGTCGGGGTCGCCGGTGCCCGGCCCCCAGGACAGCCGCATCGGCAGCATCGTCGCGCCGATCACGGCCACCGCGTACCACCCGGCGAACCAGGCCACCGCGAGCCGGCCCGGCGTCAGCAGCCCCCGGCGGCGCAGGAACCACGCCGAGAAGATCATCAGGGCGACGCCCAGCGGCACCAGAACGGGCAGGGCCGGGATGTCGAGGTGATGGGTTGGCATCCGTTCCTACGCTACCCGGTCGGCTCCGCACGCCTTTCCCGTTCCCACCGGCCGGCCCCGGCCTTCCTTGCGGGCGATCTAGCGCAGCCAGCCTTCCTTGCGAGCGATCCTGATCGCGTCGAGGCGGTTGCGGGCGCCGGTCTTGGAGATGATGGCGGAGAGGTAGTTGCGGACCGTGCCGCCGGAGAGATAGAGCCGCCCGGCGATCTCCTTCACCGAGTCGCCCTCCGCGGCCAGGCCCAGCACCTCCAGCTCGCGGGTGCTCAGACCGCGGTCGGTGTTGAGCGAGGCGGCCTGCAGCATCGGCGACACCACCCGCTCGCCCCGGGCCAGGCGCCGCACCGCGTCCGCCAGCACGGTCGGCGGCGAGCCCTTGACCAGGAAGTTGAGCCCGCCGTTCCACCGGCGGGGCGGGAGCATGCCGCGTTTGGACGGGTCGCAGAGCAGCAGCATCGAGCAGGACGGGATCGCGGTGTGCAGCTCGTCGGCGATCGGCAGGACCTGACTCACCATGTACTCCGTGTCGATCACGACGACGGCGGGCCACAACTGGGCGGCACGTGGGGCCAGGTCGCCACTGATCGGCAGGGTGTCGACGTAGTGCATGTCCGGTTCGGTCTCGAGAAAGGCCCGCACCGGGACACCGAAATATCCCTCGTCTCTCACCACAACGACCCGGATCATCACACCACCCTCGTCGATGGACGCCCCGGCGCCTGCCGGCTCGCCGCCCCCGTCAGGAACGCTGATGCACATACCTTTCTATCGCCCCGTGTCCATTCGGAGGACCCCGGGTCGACAGATCTTCCCTTGATCCGGGAAAACGGTCGTCCCCCCAGCTCAATACCGATCCGTGCCAATGGCGATCACCATCGGACACGTACTTAACGTAACGGCCCGGAGCACTCTGCGCACCTAGCCGTAGCCGATCGAACGAGTCGGATGTACCGGATCAACGAAACGGGCGGCCGAAATGACCAGGACATGGATCATTTACCCACCGGAAACCTAGGCGATGTCCTGCTTTTTCTGGACCAAAGGTACAACAAAATGATCGATTATCGCCATTCCGATCACTCGAAGGTGATAATGAATCCCTCTCCACGACCGCACCGTCATACCGCAAATCAAGATCAGTCCCGAAACTGAAGATCCCTCAAAGGTCCGAAAAGGATTATCTTTCATCCGTACGGGCGACCCGGCGCCGTGCGATCCTCGGGGCATGGCACTTCAGCGGATGGACCACGTCGGCATCGTCCTCGAAGACCTCGACGCCGCCGTCGCCCTCTTCACCGAACTCGGCATGGAGCTCGAAGGCCGGATGCCGGTCCAGGCCCCCTGGGTGGACCGGGTCGTCGGCCTCGACGGCATCCGGGTCGAGATCGCCATGATGCGCACCCCCGACGGGCACAGCCGGCTCGAGCTCACCAGGTTCCTCGCCCCGCCCGCCGTCAGCGCCGGCCCGGCCGGCGCCCCCGCCAACACGATCGGGATCCGGCGCCTCATGTTCGCCGTCGACGACCTCGACGACACCGTCACCCGGCTGCGCGCCCACGGCGCCGAACTCGTCGGCGAGATCGCCGACTACGAGGACACCTTCCGGCTCTGCTACCTCCGCGGCCCCGAAGGCATCATCATCGCGCTGGCCCAGCCGCTCTCCGCCGAAGCCGCCGACGGATTCCCCGCTGACAGATTCGAGAACGGGCGGTAGGCTGCCCGGCGATGAACACCTTCGAACACGGATCGGGGGTCACGTCCGCGCAAGGTGAGTGCTGATGCGCTCCCCCGACGCGGACGGGCGGACCCGTCTTCTCCACTGGCGGCGCGTGCGCGAGTTCGCCGTGCCGCCCTCGATGATCCACACCGCCACCGCGCGCCGCCTCGCCGGCGACTGGGCCGCAGCGTGCGCCGCCGCCCACATCGACGTGGACCTCGATCTGCGTACGGTGGCCCGAACCCGCGGCCGTG
This sequence comes from Actinoplanes utahensis, assembly GCF_016862455.1. Taxonomy (GTDB): domain Bacteria; phylum Actinomycetota; class Actinomycetes; order Mycobacteriales; family Micromonosporaceae; genus Actinoplanes; species Actinoplanes utahensis. The sequence goes on along the minus strand of NZ_BOMZ01000039.1, from coordinate 947 downwards.
ATCTCGCGGCGCTGATCCGCACCGACCTCCGCCGTCTCGCCCCCGACCTGCTGCGATGGCACCTGCCCCGCACCATTCCGAACGGCCTGCTCCGGCCGGGCCTGACCATCTCACTGACCCGCTACCCCCACCCGGCCGGCGACGTGCACCTGGTCGCCCGAACCGCCCCGGGCTGGGCCGACGCCGGCCAGCGCATCAGCCTCGCCCTGTGGGACCCCACCGCCGGACCCGGCGGCCCGCACCCCCGCCCTCGGCCCGACCGCCGCTTCCGCCTCGACCTCCATCCCCACCTGTGGGCCGCCGACCGCGCCCCCGACCTGCTCACCCGCTCCGGGGCCCTCGATCTGCTCACCGTCTCCGGACACCCCGACCCATCCACCGGCTTCGGCGCCCCCGAGCTGCCCGTCGGTTTCGGCGCCCCCGACATACCCACCGGCTTCGGCGCCCCCGACGTACCCACCGGCTTCAGTGCCCCTGAGCTACCCGCCGGGTCCGGTGCCCCCGAATCGCCCGTCGGCCCCGGCGCCTCAGGACTGCCCACTCGTTCCGGCGCTCCCGGGCTCCTCGCCGAGCCGTGCGAGCGGGAGAGACTGCTGCCTGCCGAGGTGACCGCGGGAAGCGGCTACGCCGTACATCGATGGATCGCCGAAGCGGCGATCCTCCGGGAAGCCGACCGGGTCGCGGGCCCGGTCACCGTCCGCCTCGGAAACCGGCAGCGCCTCCGGCTGGACGAGAACGGTCACGGCACACTCCTCCGCGGAACCCGAGGGGGTACGGGTGATCCCGTCCTCCCCTACGCGGCCACATGGATCCCGCCCGATCTGGAACTTCTCCACGCCGGGATGATCAGTGCCGACCAACTGCATCCCCTGGTAGCTCAAGCCCTGACAACGCATCCGCTGGCGGTTCGAGCGCGGCCACCGCATCCGCTGGCGGTTCAAGCGCCG
>NZ_BOMZ01000038.1 GCF_016862455.1 Actinoplanes utahensis | reverse complement strand
CCACAGGATCCGCCGGCGGTTCGAGGGCAGCCACCGCGTCTACCAGCCCGCTCCCGCCAAGATCGTGAGACACCGAACTATTCGATGCCGAACTACTCGGCAGCGAACTGTTCGGGGACGAACTGTTCGGCGGCACACCATCGGCATCGGGACCGTCCGTCGGCCGAGCATCAGAGTGCTGACGATCGGTCGGATGACGATCGGGGTCCGGACCGTCCGGAAACGGCGGTGACCGAGGCGATCGGCGGCGATGTGCTGTGGGTCGTCGAGTGCTGCGGCGCGACGCATCGGGTGGGGCGGGTCGGCGGGGTTCTCGTGCCGCTCGATCATGACGAGGCCGAGCTCTCGCGGGAGTCGCTGTTGACGGCCCTCGGCGGTCCACCCCTCCCCTGCCTCCGGGCGATCGAGGCCGCCGTCCGGAACCCGGCCAACCTCGACGAGATCCGTGCCCGCCTGGACCACGGTGACGACGAGGGCGCGGCCGCGCTGGTCACCGAACTGCTCGGTCCGGACGCCGAACCCGAGGGCGCTCTGGGCGAGCTTTTCACGGAGGCCACGGAGGGCCGGATCGGGCACGGCCTCTACCGCGCCGGCCTGGCTGACCCGGCTCCGGTGTGGGCGACCGGCCCGATCGGACCGCGGATGGACCGGGCGGGCCGCCGCGGTCGCCGTCACCGGCTCCCGAAGCGAACCGTCACCCCACGCTGACCAGCACGACAAGCCCTTCACACCGCCCCGAACGAAGGCGACTCGAAAACCCGCGAGGCCGCAGGCAGCTGAAGCCGGCACACCCAGACCAGCCGAAACCGCCACACCCGGACGAGCCGAAACCGGCGCACCCAGACGGGCGGAAGCCCGGTGCGCGTACGGCGTACCTCCCAGGAAATCGGCCGCGCAGCGGCCCTGACGAATCCCAAGGTGATCGAATCTGATGCTGAACGTCTCCGACGACCTTCTCGCTCTGCTCGCCGCGACCGGCACCGAACCGCGACCGGACAGCCAGCTCGAAGCGCTCGCCCTCGCCGTCGCCGCGGATCTGCCGGTGCTGTTGTGGGGTGAGCCGGGTATCGGCAAGACCGCCACTCTCACTCAGCTCGCCGACGGTCTCGATCTGCCGCTGACCACGGTGATCGCCAGCGTTCACGAGCCGTCCGACTTCGCCGGGCTGCCGGTGGTCGGGGACGATCCGGCGGTGCAGGGTGTGCCGATGGCGCCGCCGGACTGGGCGGTTCGGCTGGTCCGCGCCGGCCGGGGTCTGCTGTTCCTGGACGAGTTGTCGACGGCGCCGCCGGCGGTGCAGGCGGCGCTGCTGCGGGTGGTGCTGGAACGCCGGGTGGGTACGTTGCGGCTGCCGTCGGGGGTACGGATCGTGGCCGCCGCGAATCCCCGGTCGTCGGCGGCGGACGGGTGGGAGTTGAGCCCGCCGCTGGCCAACCGGTTCGTGCATGTGCAGTGGTCGTACGAGCATGAGGTGGTGGTCCGCGGCTTGGGCGGGGTCTGGCCGCGGGCGACGATGCCGCGGCTCGACCCGGATCTGCTGCCGTCGTCGGTGGCGTGGGCGCGGCGGGCGGTGTGCGGTTTCCTGGAGGCGCGGCCGACGTTGGTGCACCGGCTGCCGGACAGTGAGGCGCGCCGGGGTGGGCCGTGGCCGTCGCCGCGCAGCTGGGACATGACGTTGCGGCTGGTGGCGTTCGCGACGGCGGCGGGCGCGTCGCGGGAGGTGCTGTCGATGCTGGTGCGGGGCACGGTCGGGGACGGGCCGGGTCTGGAGCTGCTGGCGTTCATGGATCGTCTGGACCTGCCGGACCCGGAGGCGCTGCTGGCCGATCCGTCGTCGTCGGTGCTGCCGGAACGCGGCGATCTGCGCCAGGCGACTCTCGACGGTGTCGTGGAGGCGGTCCGCAAACGGCCGGAGCGGTCGCGGTGGGAGGCGGCGTGGGCGGTTCTGGTGCGGGCGCTGGAGACCGGCGCCCCGGACGTGGTCGTGGTTCCGGCTTCGACGCTGGCGGCGCTGCGCCGCGACGACTGGCCGGTCCCGCCCGGCATCGACCGCATCGCCCCGATCGTCGACCTGCGGCGCCGCGTGGGCGCGGCACGATGACCACATCACGGACCCGACCCGGGACGGCGGCGCCGGAGGGGCGCGATGTGAAGGGGGTTCGGGCGGAGTTCACGGCGGAGGAGACCGAGCGGTTGTACGCGGCCCGGCTGCTCGCCGTCGAGGCGCGGCCCTATCTGGCGACGGCGTTGTTCGCGCTGAAGCCGATCCTGTCGTGGCGGGTGCCGACGATGGCCGTCGACCGGTACTGGCGGTGCTACGTCTCCCCCTCCTTCGTCGCCGCCACGCCGGTGGACGAGCTCGCCGGCGTCTGGGTGCACGAGGTCTCCCACCTGCTGCGCGACCATCACGGCCGCGGGGAGCGGATGGCCACCGCGAAGGACCTGACCGGGCCGGGCGACCGGTTGCGGATGAACATCGCCGCCGATTTCGAGATCAACGACGATGTGTACGGCAACGGCCTGCCCCGTCCGTCCGGCGCGATCCTGCCGTCGATGCTCGGGTTGGCGGCCGGCGACTTGATGGAGGAGTACCTTCAGAAGATCTCGCTGGGCCCGTACTGCCGGGATCTGACCTGGCTGGACTGCGGCGGCGGCGCCGACGGGCTGGACCGGCCGTGGGAGCTCGGCCCGGACGGCGCGGACGGCTTGACCGAGCAGGAACGTGCCCTGGTCCGCTACCGGGTGGCGCAGGGCATCACCGGTGCTCCGGGCAGTTCCCCGGCGGGCTGGCAGCGCTGGGCGGAGAAGGTGGTCCACCCGCCGCAGCCGTGGCGTGAGCTGCTCGGCAACGCGGTCCGGTCGGCCGCGTCAGCGCCGGGTGTCGGGGAGGACTACGTCTACAGCCGGCCGTCGCGGCGGTCGTCGAGTGTGCCCGGGGTGGTGCTGCCGAGCCTGCGCCGCCGCCCGCCGCGGGTGAGTGTCGTCATCGACACGTCGGGTTCGGTGAGCGACACCGAACTGGGCAGCGCCCTCCTGGAGGTCGCCGCGATGGCGCGGGCCGTCGGTGGCCGTCGGGACCTGGTGCGGGTGCTGTCCTGCGACGCGGCCGCGCACGTCAGCGGCCCGATCTGCGAGTCGGAGGGTCTCGCGCTGCTCGGTGGTGGCGGCACCGACCTGCGTGCGGGTTTCGCGACGGCCCTGGCCGGCCGCCCGTCCCCGGACGTCATCGTGGTCCTGACCGACGGTCAGACCCCGTGGCCGGATCGCCGCCCACCGTGCCGGACGGTGGTCGGCCTGTTCCCCCGCGAGTCCTTCGTGAACGAGGACGATCCCGACTACGAGCCGGATCTCCCACCTTCGTGGGCCCGTGTGGTGACCATCGGCTGACTCACGGCCACCGGGGCTGTGACGATCGGCTGGCCCACGGCTGCCGCCCGGATGAGCGGAACGACGGCGGCCGTGAGCGGGGCTGCCTCATCGGGCCCGGGCCGATCGCACAGACGTCTGCCTCGCGTCCGGATCCGGAAGGTCCATGCCTCGGCGCGATAGCCGTCGGGAAGGGCGCTGCACCGTCGGCTCCCGGCCACCGTCGCATTCACTTCCTTATCATTGCAACGCAAGTCGGGAGGCGTTGCATTAGATTCAGATCCAATGCAACGTTTACTAGCCATTGAGCAGTAAAAACTCCCTCAACTCGCGATGAGCATGTTGCCGTAGTCGTGAATGCAACGTAGCTTTTCTCTTGTCGGAAACAAGAGCAGGCCGAACGGGATCAGGTGGAAGCCATGACGAAGAACAGCAACCCGCTGACGGGATCGGCGTGGTCCGGGATGGTGCCGGTCGAAGACACGGCGCTGGCCGTCACCGACACGGGTGGCACCGGCGTCCCCGTGGTCTACCTCAACGGACAGTTCGCCACCCAGGGGTACTGGCGGCGGGTCATAGCCGAGCTGGGAACCGGTTGGCGGCACATCACCTACGACGAGCGGGCCCGGGGCAGATCGGAGCGCTCGGCGGACTACTCCTTCGAAGCCGCGGTCCGGGACGTCGACGCGGTCCTGTCGGCTCGGGGCGTGGACCGCGCCCTGCTGGTGGGCTGGTCCTACGGAGCGGTGGTCGCCGCACACTGGGCCCACCGGCACCCGGACCGCACCATCGGGGCGATCATGGTCGACGGCGCCTTTCCGTCCGACTGGCTCGACGAGGCCATGGAGCAGCGGATCCGGAAGCTGTTCCGGCGCATGAGCTGGTTCCTGCCGCTCCTGCGTCCGACCGGCCTGGCCCCGCGGATGACCGCCGGGCAGCAGGCCGACAGCAACATCGAGCTGGGCAGGCTTTCCCGGGAGAGCGAGCTGGGACCCGTGCTCGACGCCGTCACGGTCCCCACCCGGTACGTGGTGGCGTCGGGGACGTCCCTCGGGAGCCGCGGTGACGAGCAGGAACGGATCCGGGCCGCCCTTGACACGCTGCCCGTCCGCAACCCGAACATCCGTATCCATGCGAAGGTCGCCAGCAACCACGGCGCGCTTCTGAAGAAGGACTTCCCGGTCATCGCCGAGGCCGTCCGCGAGGTCGCCGCCCTCGACCTCAGCCGGCGCTGACGACCCCACCGGTGCGTCCCCGGGAGCCCGCTCGGCTCCCGGGGACGCACCGGTGAAGGACGGGCTCAGTGCATGATGACCGGTGTGGCGGCCTTCTCCTCGTCGTTCAGGTGGGCCACCTCGCGCTTGCGGGGCAGGAACAGCGCCGGGATCAGGGTCAGTGCCGTGAGCACGAACCCGACCATGAACGTGGTGGCGAACGCGTCGGCCGCGAAGTCCAGCCCGCGTTCGAGCAGGCCGGGATCCGGGAAGTTCGCCACCGCCTCGGGTTTCATCTGGCCGAGGGTGGCCAGGTCGGCCTCGGTGAGCGGCTCCTTGGTCTCCGGGTTGGTGACGCCGGGGACCATCGGCGACTTGTTCAGCTGGGCGGTCAGGATCACCGAGAAGATCGCGCCGCCGATGGAGCCGGCGATCTGCTGCAGGATGTTCAGCAGGGTGGAGCCGCGGGCCACCTCGTGGTTGGTGAGGGTCCGCAACGCCGACGTCATGATCGGCATCATGGTGCCGCCCATGCCGAGGCCCATCACGAACAGCGAGCCGCACAGCAGGACATAGGACGTGTCGGTGCCGACCTGGGTGAACGTGAAGAACCCGGCCGCGATCAGGATCAGCGCGAACGGCACGGTCCGCCCGACCGGCACCTTGTCGGCGAGCATGCCCGCGATCGGCATGGTGACCATCGCGCCGATGCCCTGCGGTGCCATGAGCAGACCGGCGTTGAGCGTCGTCTCACCGTGGATCTGCAGGAAGTAGCTGGGGAAGAGCAGACCGGCGCCCATGAACGCGACGGTGAAGACGGCGAGCGTGATCGACGCGACCGTCAGGTTGCGGTTGCGCAGCAGGCGCAGGTCGAGCAGCGGATGCCGGGGCTTGAACGAGTAGAAGACGAACCCGATCACCAGCAGCGCGCCGATCAGCATGGGGATCCACACCCGATCGGCGGTGACGGTCTCCTCCTCGGGCAGCGACGAGACGCCGAAGAGGAAGAGCGCGAGGCCGGGTGACAGCATCAGCATGCCGATGAAGTCGAAGGACTCGGACGGCTCGGGCCGGTCCTTCGGCAGGACGACCTGGGCGTAGATCAGCGCGGCGGCGCCGATCGGCAGGTTGATCAGGAAGATCCAGGGCCAGCTGTACGAGTCGATCAGCCAGCCGCCCAGGATCGGGCCGCTGATCGGGCCGAGCAGCATCGGGATGCCGAGGACGGCCATCAGTCGGCCGATCCGCTCCGGGCCGGCCGCCCGGGTCATGATGGTCATGCCGACCGGCATGAGCATGCCGCCGCCGAGACCCTGCAGCACGCGATAGGCCACCAGCTGGTCGATGCCGTCAGCCGTCGCGCACAGCCCGGAGCCGAGGGTGAACAACAGCAGCGCGGTCATGTAGAGCCGTTTGGTGCCGAAGCGGTCGGCGGCCCAGCCGCTGAGCGGGATGACCGTGGCCAGGGCCAGGGTGTAGGCCGTCATCGTCCAGGCGACCTCGGCGTAGGTGGCGCCGAACTCCTCCATGAACGTCGGGATGGCGACGCTGACCACGGTCACGTCGAGGATTGACATGATGGCGCCGAGGACGACTACCCCGGCGATCTTGAGAACGGCGCCGTCCAGCTTCGCCGGCGCCGCCACAGGTTGAGAGCTCACAGTTTCTCCACAGGTTGGGCGGCATTCCGGAGCGTAGCGATGGGGTCCGACACGTTTCTCAGCATTTACCGGCGCCGCCGGAATCACCGGGCCGCGATCGGCGCAACCCTGCCGAGGCGAGTATTCCCAGGCCGTTAGCGGTCCAGTGGAGCACGAACGGGGCGAGGAGACCCCCGCCGAGGTGTCGGAGAACGCTGAGAAGCACCCCCGCGAGGGTGGTGAACGCCACTTCCCCACGGTCGGGAAGATGCCAGAGACCGAAGAGCACCGCCGTGCTCGCGGTGGCCCAGCCCGGCCCGTGATCAGCGGCGATCAGCGTCCACAGCACGCCCCGGAAGGCCACCTCCTCGAAGATCACGGTGGACAGCGGGACACCGAGGAACGCGTTGCGGACCGGTGCCGGATAGTGCCGGGCGGCCAGCGCGTGACGGCCGGCCGGGACGAGCAGGACGACCCCGTATCCGGCGGCGACGGCCAGGGCCGCGCCCACGGCGTACCCCGGGCCGGAAAGGGTGAGACCCGCCTCCGCGGGAGTCAGCCCGGAGACCGTGACCAGCAGAATCGCCGCCAGCGGCCCGGTGAAGGGCTGGGCCCGCACCGGGCCGCGGTGGTTCCACACCCGGACCACCGCCATCAGCAGGATGACGACGATCAGCATCGGCTCAGGTTATTCGGTCGACGCGGGTTGCGGCTCTCTCGTACGGTGGCCGCACCACCGCGACGAGAGAGGAGACACGGCCATGCGCTACCGCACCGCCGTCGTCATCCCCGTGTCGCGTTTCGAGCTGATCCTCGTGTCTGGTGTGCCCAGCCCCGGCTGCGCCACCGGGGCTGGTCGCCGCCCGTAAGACGGGTCTCCAGGGCGCAGTCCGTCGTCAGATCAGACTTGAAAGAGCCCTCAGTCATGCATGTCCGAAACATCGGCATCCTCGCGCACGTCGACGCCGGCAAGACCACTCTCACCGAGCGGATCCTGTTCGCCACCGGCACCACCTACAAGACCGGCGAGGTGCACGACGGCACCACCGTCACCGACTTCGACCCCCAGGAGCGGGATCGTGGCATCACCATCTTCGCCGCGGCGGTCAGCTGCGACTGGTCCGGCCACCGGCTCAACCTGATCGACACGCCCGGTCACGTCGACTTCTCCGACGAGGTCGAACGGTCGCTGCGGGTGCTCGACGGCGCGGTCGCCGTGTTCGACGGTGTCGCGGGCGTCGAGCCGCAGAGCGAGACGGTGTGGCGGACCGCCGACCGGTACCGGGTGCCGCGCATCGCCTTCGTCAACAAGCTCGACCGTCCCGGCGCCGACCTCGGCGCGGCGGTCGCCTCGATCCGCGACCGGCTCGAGGTGACACCGCTGGTGGTGCAGGTGCCGATCGGCCGCGAGGGCGACTTCGCGGGTGTCGTCGACCTGGTCGGCATGCGGGTCCTCACCTGGCCGGACGGTGTCCTTCAGGCCGGCCCGGCGGGCGGCGAGTTCGCGGAGCACCGGCGCCGGCTGGAGGAGGCGGTCGCCGAACTGCACGCCGGCGCGCTGGACGAGCTGGACGACATGTCGGACGCGACGCTCCGGTCGGCGCTGCGGGACCTCACCCGCTCCCGGGAGGCGGTCGTCGTGCTGTGCGGATCCGCGTACCGGGACAAGGGTGTCGAACCGCTGCTCGACGCCGTCGTCGACTACCTGCCCGCCCCGTCCGGCGATTCCGCCGCCGACCCGGTCGCGCTCGTCTTCAAACGGCGGGACCGGCTCTCCTACCTGCGCGTCTACGAAGGAACGATCACGAAGGGGGACACCGTGTGGGACGCGGGCGCCGGCCGTACCGAAAGAATCGCCCGCATCCTGCGGGTCCACGCCGACAAGCACACCGACATCGACCGGGCGGTGGCCGGCGACATCGTCGCCGTCGCCGGGCTGAAGGCCGCCCGCACCGGCGCCACCCTCTCCACCCGGCGGCATCCGGTGGTGCTGGAGGCCGCACGGGTCGCCGAGCCGCTGGTGTCGGTGGCGGTGGAGGCGCGCACCCGGGCCGACGCCCAGCGCCTGCCCGGCGCGCTCGCCGCGCTCGCGTCGGAAGACCCGTCCCTGAGCGTGCGCCTGGACGCCGAAACCGGTCAGGTCCTGCTGTCCGGGCTGGGCGAACTGCATCTGGAGGTGGCCGTGGAGAAACTGCGGCAGACGACCGGCCTGCACCTCACCACCGGCCGCCCGCAGGTCGCGTTGCGGGAGGCGGTGACCGGCGGCGTCACCGGTTTCGTGTACCGGCATGTCAAACAGGACGGTGGCGCGGGCCAGTTCGCGCACGTCGTCCTGGACGTCGAGCCGGTCGGCGGGACGGGTTTCGTGTTCGCGTCGGCGGTGACCGGCGGGCGGGTGCCGGCCGAGTTCGTCCGGGCGGTCGAGGCCGGCTGCCGGGAGGCTCTCGCGGACGGCCCGCTGGGTGGCCACCCGGTCGTCGGGCTGCGGGTCACGCTGACCGACGGTCAGACGCACGTCAAGGACTCGTCCGAGATGGCGTTCCGGGCCGCCGGCCGGTTCGGGCTCCGCGAGGCGCTGCGCGCGTGCACCCTCGCGCTGCTGGAGCCGGTCGCCGAGGTCACGGTCAGCGCGCCGTCCGACGCGCTCGGCGCGGTGCTCGGCGATCTCGCCGCGCGCCGCGCCCAGGTGACCGACTCGACGGTACGCACGGTGACCGCCACGGTGCCTCTGGCCGAGCTGTTCGGGTACGCGACCCGCCTGCGCAGCCGCACCCACGGCCGGGGCACGTTCACCAGCCGCCCGGCCGGTTACCGCCCGGCGGCGTGAACGAAGGGCCGGCCCTCGTCCTGTTCCAGGGCGAGGGCCGGCCTGCGCAGCCACTGCTGCGGCGTCCCCGTACCGCCGGGTATTCGTCGGTGAAGTTCGCCCAGTCCACATCCCGATCATCCTGGAGGCCGGGCGCCCGGCGCACGCGCACCCGGACCGGTTCCCGGCGGGACCGCTCATCCACACCGGAGGACGACTCGCCCTGCAGGTCACCCTGCTCGGCTAACGCAGCACCCGGTAGGTCAGATGAGTGACGTCCCGCCCCTCGATCACCTCCGGGTCACCGAGCCGCACCGGCGTCACCACCAGCGTCTCGAACAGCCTCGTCCCCGCACCCAGCAGAATCGGCACCAGCGACACGATGATCTCGTCGAGCAGGCCCGCATCCAGGTACTGCCGGGTCAGCATGGGCGTCGACACCCCCACCACCCGGTCTCCCGCCACCTTCTGCGCCGCCTCGAGCGCGGAGATGGCATCAGTCCAGAACGTCACGTCCGCGTCGTCACGCGGCCACCCACCCGGCATCCCATGACTCACTACGAACACCGGGCATCCGGCCGGATGCCGTCCACCCCACCCGTCGGTACGGTCGAACAGTCGCCGCCCGCACACCAGCGCGCCCGCATCGTCCAGCAACGGTTTCAGGAACCGGGCGCTCGCCGCGGTCACCTGAAACGTCCGGCGTGGATCGGCAGTCGGCACCTCGACGTCCCCGTTCTGGTACCAGCCGAACAACGCGCTCACACTGTCGTTCTCATCCGCGACGAACCCGTCCAGCGACATGGACAGGGCAGCGACGACCTTGCCCATGGCAGGCCTCCTCAAGCGCATCCCTACCCCGCAGGTTTCCCCTTCGCGGGCGTTCACGCAAGTTCTTCATTCACGCGTTCCTCCAGGTCAGGACTTCGCGCGCAGGCCTTCGAGGCATAGCCTCACGCCGCTTCCCCAGCGGATGACACGCTCGACCGCACTGCTTCGCCGCTGCGGAGGAGGTGGGATTCGAACCCACGGGGCCCCTCGCGGGGCCCACGCCGTTTCCAGCGGCGTCTCCGAAACCAGGCCGGCTCCTCCTTTCTTCGTACGTGCTCCGAGCTGGATTCGCACCAGCGACCTCCGCTACGTCAGAGCGGTGCTCTCCTGACTGAGCTACCAGAGCTGGAAGCAGGGGTGGGATTCGAACCCACGACTTCTGGCTTATGAGACCAGCGAGGACGACCTGACTCCTCCACCCTGCAAGTGCGCCACCGGGGACTCGAACCCCGAACCCACCGGTTAAGAGCCGGTTGCTCTACCTGTTGAGCTAGCAGCGCCTGATCGATCGTCGGGTCGGCGGGATTCGAACCCGCGACATCTCGCTCCCAAAGCGAGCGCGCTGACCAAGCTGCGCCACGACCCGTGGTTGGTGCTGTACCGCGTATCGCCGGGTGGTCTCGAACCACCGTCCTCCACGTTATGAGCGCGGCGCTCTGGCCCCTGAGCTACGGCGACGTGCGCGGAGGACGAGAGATTCGAACTCTCGACAGGAGTAGTACCCCTGCTGCGGATTAGCAATCCGCCGCCTTAGACCACTCGGCCAGCCCTCCATCGTGGACCCGGCCGGACTCGAACCGGCCACCTTCTGTGTGCAAGACAGACGCTCTCCCTGATGAGCTACGAGCCCTTGCGTACCCGGGGAGGGATTCGAACCCCCATCCTTTGCGACCTGAACGCAACGCCTCTGCCAGTTGGGCTACCCGGGCTTGATCACTGCGTGCTCTCGGCGCGACTCGAACGCGCACATGACCGCCCCCTCAAGACGGCGCCTCTGCCAGTTGGGCTACGAGAGCGGGAAAGCTGCGGGCGGAGGATTCGAACCCCCACCTCCGCGTCCAGAGCGCGGCGTGCTGCCGACTGCACCAGCCCGCATCGAGAGTGGTCGCCGGGGTTCGAACCCGGGGTCTCCGCCATGGCGAGGCGGCGCTCTTCCCGTTGAGCTACGACCACATCGTGTCCCCGGAGAGATTCGAACTCCCGGCCGCCGGATCCGTAATCCGGTGCTCTGTCCGCTGAGCTACGGGGACGTGCGTGGACCCGGGCGGGTTCGAACCGCCGGCCTCCGGTCTGCCGAACCGGCGCGCTACCTGCTGCGCTACGAGCCCATTGTCCCGGCCACGGAAAGGGCCGGGAATGATCAAGCTGTCATCCGCTGTGGAATTGTCAAAGAATGGGAGCACGGGCAGCAGGAGTCGAACCCGCATCTACCGGAGTTGGAATCCAGGGCTCTTCCGGTTGAGCTACACCCGCATACAGAAAAGCCGCCCGGTTCCGTTGCGGAAGGGCGGCGCTCGGATCGCTAGCGGATCGCTAGCTGCGCCACCGGGCCGGAAGTCGGCTCAGACCTCGGGCGGGGGAACTCGGCACGGCCTGCCACATGCGCTTGGCGGACATCGTCTCCTCCTCTCCGGATCTGCCGGCCTGTTCGGCCCGGTCGGTGTTGAAGACCAACTTAGGCGCCGTCGCGGCACCCGTCCAACGAATTAATCGAGGAGAATCGGGTTCATGGGTTACCGGGTCCTGGCCGAGGTCACGATGGTCGTGCATTTCCTGTTCATCGCGTTCGTGGTGTTCGGTGGTTTCGTGGCCTGGCGCTGGCCGAAAGCGATCTGGCTGCATCTGCTGGCGGCGGGGTGGGGTCTGTGCATCGTGCTGTTCGATCTGAACTGCCCGTTGACCCATGTGGAGGACTGGGCGCGGGAGCGGGCCGGGCAGTCGGGTCTGGCCCGCGGTTTCATCGACACCTACCTGACCGGGGTGATGTACCCGGAGCGGTATCTGGACGAGGTGCGGCTGCTGATCGCCGTGGTCGTGGCGGTGTCGTACGCCGGGCTGATCCGCCGGCGGGCGCGGATCAGGCGGGGATGACGGCTTCGACGGCGCGGCGGACGTCCTCGGGGGTGGATGGGGTGCCGGTGCGGTCGGCGTAGAGCAGGTGGGTGGTGCCGATGAGGATGGCGCCGAGGGTGGCGGGGCTGGCGCCGGCGGGGATGCGGCCGCGGGCGCGTTCGTCCTCGAGGTAGTCGGCGAGGATCTCGGCGGCCTGGGTGAGGACGGGGACGCCGGCCGGCCAGGTGTCGCGGAGGCGGGCGCGGAGGCTGTCGCGGAAGCCGACGAGCGCGACGATGGCGACCGCGACGGAGGTGAAGACGGCGGTCAGGGCGGTGGCGACGTTGCCGACCCGCGGATGGCCGAGGGCGCCCGGCGGCACGGCTTCCCGGTCGAGGTGGCCCGGTTCGAGGACTGGGAGCCGGGCGACCGCACCTTCGACGCCGTGGTGGCCGGGCAGACCTGGCACTGGGTCGATCCGGTCGCGGGCGCGGCGAAGGCCATGCGGGTGCTGCGGCCGGGCGGGCGGCTGGCCCTGTTCTGGAACACGGTCAAGCCGTCCGCCGAGGCCGCGGCCACCTTCGCGGCGGTCTACCGGCGGGCCGCGCCGAGCCTGCCGTTCGATCCGTGGGCGGGAGCCGACCCCTACCGGACGGTCGTGGAGGCGGCCTCCGCCGGGCTCGACGACCCGGAGGTGTGGCGGTTCGCCTGGGAGCGCGAGTACACCCGGGACGCATGGCTCGACCAGGTGCCGACGGCCGGCGGCCACCACCTGCTGCCACCGGCCGAACTGGCGGCGCTGCTGCGCGGGCTCGCCGAGGTGACCCCGGACCGGTTCGCCATGCCGTACGAGACGGTGGTGGTCACGGCAACCAGAGGCTAGGACCGGCACTGCCCGCGGGGTACTCGCGCAACGGGACCTTCCCGGCCCGCCACGCCTCGGTGACCGGCTCGACGATGCGCCAGCACTGTTCGGCGGTGTCGGCCCGGACGGAGAGGGTCGGGTCGTCGTCGAACACCCCGCGCAGCACCTCCCCGTACGGCGGAAGTTCTCCCGCGCCGAAGTGGGCCTCCAGGCTGACCGGGTCGAGCTCGAACGGATCACCCGGGCCGTTGATGTTGAAGTCGATCGCCAGGTGGTCCGGGCCGAAGCCGATGCGCAGCCGGTCCGGCTGGTCACAGCCGCGCAGTCCGTCCGGCACCCGGGGCGGCCGCTTGAAGGTGATCACGGCTTCCTTGCGGCTGGCGCCGATGGCCTTGCCGGACCGCAGCCGGAACGGCACGCCGGCCCACCGCCAGGTGTCGACGGCGAGGACGAGCTCGGCGAGGGTCTCGGTGCCGCGGGCGGGGTCGACACCCGGTTCGTCGGCGTACGAGGGCAGCCGCCGCCCGTCCAGTTCCCCGCTGGTGTAGCGGGCGCGCAGGCTGCAGGCGGCCGGGTCGTCGCTGAACAACCGGGTGGCCCGCAGCACGTCGGCCTTGCGGTCGCGGAACTCGGCGGCGGCCATGCTGAACGGCGCCTCCATGGCGAGCAGCGCGAGGATCTGCAGCAGGTGGCTCTGGATCATGTCGGCGAGCGCGCCCGCGTGGTCGTAGTATCCGGCGCGGCCCTCCAGGGCGAGGTTCTCGTCGAAGACGATGTCGACGCTCTCGACGTGGTCGGCGTTCAGCACCGGTTCGAAGATCCGGTTGGCGAACCGCAGGCCGAGGATGTTCAGGACCGTCGACTTGCCGAGGAAGTGGTCGACCCGGTGCACCTGCTCCTCCGGGACGAGCCGCCGGATCAGCGCGTTCAGTTCGGTGGCGGCGGCGCTGCCGGTGCCGAACGGCTTCTCCAGCACCAGGCGGGTGCCCTCCGGCAGGTCCACGTCGAGCAGCGCCGCGCAGCAGCGGGCGGAGACCGCGGGCGGCAGCGCGAAGAAGATCGCCACGCTGCCGGTGGCCTCGGCGAGCAGACGGCGCAGGTCGTCCGGGTTTGTGACGTCGGTGCGCAGGTAGCGGGCCCGGTCGGCGACCTCCGCGGTGGCCGGGGCGCTGTCGGTCTCCGGTGTCGCCTCGCCCGAGGACGTGGCGGCGGCCTTCGCGCCGTGGGCGCTGAACGACTCGTGGACGCGGGCCCGCCAGCGCTCGTCGTCCCAGTCGTCGGTGGCGGCGCCGATCAGGGTGAGGCCGGGCGCGTGACCGGCGGTGAGCAGCGCGCCGAGGCCGGGCAGCAGCAGCCGGGCGGTGAGGTCGCCGGTGGCGCCCAGGATGATCAGGGTCTGGTCCGTCATGGACTGCTGGTACCCGTCGGCGCGGGACGGTACTCGACCTCGGGGCGGCCCGGTCCGCCGTACCGGGGGCTGCGTACCACCCGGCCGTTGTCGGCGAGATGTTCCAGGTAGCGGCGGGCGGTGACCCGGGAGGTGCCGGTGCGGGCGGCGACCTCGGTGGCGGACAGCCCGGCCGGCGCGGCGGCGCGCAGGGCGGCGGAGATCAGGTCGAAGGTGGCCGGGTCGAGTCCTTTGGGGAGGGTGTCCGGCGGGGCACCGCGCAGCGTGGCGATCACCCGGTCCACCTCGTGCTGGGCGGCCACCTCGGCGGACTCGGCGAGCTGCCGGCGGTATCGGGCGTACCGTTCGAGCTTGTCGCGGAACGCCGCGAACGTGAACGGTTTCAGCAGGTAGTGGGTGACGCCGAGAGCGACGGCCTGGCGGATCATGGTGATGTCGCGGTTCGAGGTGACGGCCAGGACGTCGGTGCCACTGCCGGCCGCCCGCAACGCCCGGGCGATCTCCAGCCCGTGCCGGTCCGGCAGGTTCAGGTCGAGCAGGACGAGATCGACGGGGTGGGCACGGAGCCGGCTCATCGCCTCCCTCGCGGTCAGCGCGACCCCGGCCACCGCGAAACCGCCGACCCTTTCGGTGTACGCCTTGTGCGCCTCGGCGATCAGCGGCTCGTCGTCGACCACCAGCACGGAGATCATGCGGGCACCGGCATCCGGACCGTCAGGACGGCGCCGCCGCCGGGGGCGTCCTGGACGTCGTAGGTTCCGCCGTACCGCTGCGTGACCTGCCGGACCAGGGCCAGCCCGATGCCGTGCCCGCCGGACTTGGTGGACCAGCCGCGCCGGAAGGCGTCGGCGACCCGGTCCGGTCGCAGGCCCGGACCGTTGTCGGTGACCCGGATCAGCACCTCGCCGTCCTCCTCGCGGACCAGCACGGCGACCCGGCGCGGTGACGGCGTCCCGGCGACCGCCTCGAGGGCGTTGTCGATCAGGTTGCCGACCACGGTGATCAGGTCGCGGCCGGGCAGCAGCGAGCCGCTGAGCCGGGACCGTTCGTCGACGGTCAGCTCCACCCCGCGTTCGCCCGCCTGCGCGGACTTGCCGAGCAGCAGCGCGGCCAGGGCCGGCTCGTCGACGGCGCCGACGACCTGGTCGGTGAGCTGCTGGGCCAGTTCCAGCTCGGCGGTGGCGAGCTGGATCGCCTCGTCGGTACGGCCGAGCTCGACCATGGTGAGCACGGTGTGCAGGCGGTTCGCGGCCTCGTGGGCCTGCGCGCGCAGCGCCTCGGTGAGGCCGCGGACCGAGTCGAGCTCCCCGGTCAGCGCCCGCAGCTCGGTGTGATCGCGCAGGGTCAGCACGGTACCGAGGATCCGTCCGTCGAAGCGGGTCTCCCGGCGGCTGGCGACGAGCACCCGGTCGCCGATCAGCACCGGCTCGTCCACGGTGGGCCGCTGCTCGGCGATCAGGGCGGCCACCTCGGGCGGCAGGTCGGCGGGGCCGTCGCCGGCGCCGAGCAGCCGCCGCGCCTCGTCGTTGATCAGCGCGACCCGGCCGCCGGAGTCGACGACCACGAGACCTTCCCGGACGGCGTGCAGGACGGCGTCGTAGTACTCGTACATCCGGGTCATCTCGGCCGGGCCGAGGCCGTGGGTCTGCCGGCGCAGGCGGCGGCTGAGCAGCCACGATCCGGAGGCGGCCAGCAGCAGGGCGATGCCGGTGGCGGCGCCGACGGCGGGCAGCCGCGTGAGCAGCTCCCGGTTGATCGCGTCGGTGGTGATGCCGACCGAGACGAGGCCGATGACGGCGCCGTCCGGGTCCCGGACCGGGACGACGGTGCGCACCGAGTCGCCGAGGCTGCCCCGGAACTGCTCGACGACCCGGCCGCCGCGCAGCGCCTCGTCGACGGTGCCGGCGAACGGCTGCCCGATCAGCTCAGGGGTGCGGTGGCTGTAACGGGTGCGGTCCGGGGCCATCACGACGATGAAGTCGGTGCCGGTGGCGCGCCGGGTGGCTTCGGCGTACGGCTGGAGCGTGGCCGACGGATCGGCGGTCCGCAGCGCGGCGGCGACCGAGGGCGAATGCGCCATGCTCTCGGCCACCGCGATGACCTCGGCGACCGCGGCGTCCCGAGCATCCCGGTGGGCGAGCAGCACCGCCCCGGTGGTTCCGATCGCCACGAGCAGCGTCACCACCAGCACCTGCAACGCGAAGAGCTGCCGCGCGATACTCCAGCGCCGCGCCAAACCTGGGCCTCGATTCATTTCGAACGGGTGAACACAATGACCGTAACGGTGTGCTGGGCTGAGACCCAGGCCACATTCTCCGCATGACTTCCGCTGCCCCGCCGGTCAAACGTGACCGCACTCATTACCTGTACCTGGCGGTCATCGCGGCCGTCCTGCTCGGCATCGCCGTCGGCCTGATCTGGCCGGACACCGCCGTCGAGCTCAAACCGATCGGCACCGGTTTCGTCGACCTGATCAAGATGATGATCGCCCCGGTCATCTTCTGCACCATCGTCCTCGGTGTCGGCTCGATCCGGCAGGCCGCCCAGGTCGGCAAGGTCGGCGGCCTGGCACTCGGCTACTTCCTCTCGATGTCGACCGTGGCGCTCGGCATCGGCCTGGTGGTCGGCAACATCATCCACCCCGGTTCCGGGATGCGCCTGGACGCCTCGACCGCCGCGGCCGGGCAGAAGGCGATCGGCAGCGAACCCGCCAAGAGCACCTCGGAGTTCCTGCTCGGCATCATCCCGGACAGCCTGCTCGCCCCGCTGGCCACCGGCAACGTGCTGCAGACCCTGCTGGTGGCGCTGCTGACCGGGTTCGCGCTGCAGACCCTCGGCGACCGGTCCGAGCCGGTGCTGCGGGCGATCGGCGTCTTCCAGCGGCTGGTGTTCCGGATCCTGGCGATGCTGATGTGGCTGGCCCCGATCGGCGCGTTCGGCGCGATCGCGGCGGTCGTCGGGGAGACCGGCACGGACGCGCTGATCAGCCTGGCGCAGATCATGCTGGGTTTCTACGTCACCTGCGCGCTGTTCGTCTTCGTGGTGCTCGGGGCGCTGCTGTGGCTGGTCGCCCGGATCAACATCTTCAGCCTGCTGAAGTACCTGGGCCGGGAGTTCCTGCTGATCCTGTCGACCTCGTCGTCGGAGTCGGCGCTGCCGCGGCTGATCGCGAAGATGGAACACGTCGGGGTGAGCCGGCCGGTCGTCGGCATCACGGTGCCGACCGGGTACTCGTTCAACCTGGACGGCACGGCCATCTACCTCACGATGGCGTCCCTGTTCGTGGCGCAGGCGATGGGTGACCCGCTGTCGGTGAGCGAGCAGATCTCGCTGCTCCTCTTCATGATCATCGCGTCGAAGGGCGCGGCCGGGGTCACCGGCGCGGGCCTGGCCACCCTGGCCGGCGGCCTGCAGAGCCACCGGCCGGACCTGGTCGACGGCGTCGGCCTGATCGTCGGCATCGACCGGTTCATGTCCGAGGCGCGGGCGCTGACCAACTTCGCCGGCAACGCGGTCGCCACCGTGCTGGTCGGCGTGTGGGTCCGCGGGTTCGACCGGGAGCGCGCGCGGCTGGTGCTCTCCGGCGGCGACCCGTTCGACGAGCGGACCATGCTCGACGACGACCACGCCCCCGCGCCCGCTCCGGACGCCGGCAGACCCGACCCGGTCCCGTCCGCCTGACGGCCCCGGCGCCTGGCACGGCCCGCACACCTGCGTGTGCGGGTCGTGCCAGGCGCGTGTGCGGGCCGTGCCAGGGCGGCCCGGCAGGCTCGGCGGCATGACGGACGATCTGGTGGTGCGCGCCGAGGGGCTGCGCAAACGATTCGGGAAGACGCAGGCGCTCGACGGCGTGGACCTGTCGATGCGCCGCGGGACGGTACTCGGGGTGCTCGGCCCCAACGGCGCCGGCAAGACCACCGCGGTACGGGTGCTGGCCACCCTGCTCACACCGGACGCGGGCAGCGCCTTCGTAGCCGGTGTCGACGTGCTGAAGAACCCCTCCGAGGTACGCCGCAAGATCGGGCTCACCGGCCAGTACGCGTCAGTGGACGAGGACCTGACCGGCGTACAGAACCTGGTGTTGATCGGCCGTCTCCTGGATCTGTCCGGACGGGACGCCCGGCGCCGGGCCGGCGAACTCTTGCAGTGGTTCGATCTGACCGAGGCCGCGCAGCGGCGCGCGAAGACCTATTCCGGTGGCATGCGCCGCCGCCTCGACCTGGCCGCCAGCCTCGTCGGCCACCCCGAGGTGATCTTCCTGGACGAGCCGACCACCGGCCTCGACCCGGCCAAGCGCGAGGACATGTGGGGTGTGGTCCGCACCCAGGTGGCGAGCGGCGCCAGCGTGCTGCTGACCACCCAGTACCTGGAGGAGGCGGACGCGCTCGCCGACGAGATCGTGGTGGTGAACCACGGCCGGGTGATCGCCCAGGACACCCCGGACGGGCTCAAGCGCACCACCGGCGGGCAGACGCTGCGGGTGCGCCCGGTCGACCCGGACCGTCTGCCGGACGTGCTGCGGCTGCTCGACCTGGTCGCCGCGCCGGGCACGTCGGCGAGCCTGGACGAGGCCGCCGGCGCCCGCCCGGGAGCCGCGTCGGTGCCGGTCTCCGGCGACGAGGCCCTCGACAAGCTGATCCCGGCGCTGCGCGCGGACCGGGTCGAGGTCACCGAACTGGCCCTGCACCTGCCCAGCCTCGACGAGGTGTTCCACGCCCTCACCGGGCGGGTCAAGAAGGAGCAACTGGTATGAGCACCATGGCCGTCGCCCGGCACAGCACCTCCCTGGCCCACCGCAGCCTGATCAAGACACTGCGGACGCCGGAGGCGCTGATCGACGTCACCATCCAGCCGATCATCTTCCTCATGCTGTTCACCTACCTGTTCGGTGGCGCGATCGCGAACGGCGACCGGCACGCGTACCTGCAGTTCCTGTTGCCCGGCATGCTCGCGCAGTCGCTCGCGATGGGCGGGATGGCCCTCGGCCAGAACCTCAACGCCGACATCGAGAAGGGTGTCTTCGACCGGTTCCGGTCGCTGCCGATCTCTCGGGCCGCGCCGCTGATCGGGGCGGTGCTCGCGGACGTCGTCCGCTACCTGTCGGTGTGCGTGGCGATCCTCGGCTTCGGCACGATCATGGGCTTCCGGGTGCAGACCGGTGTGCTTCCGGCGCTGGCCGCGGTGGGCCTGTCGATCGCGTTCGGCCTGTGCTTCTGCTGGATCTCGGTGTGGGTGGGCATGCTCGCCCGGACCCCCGGCGCCGTGCAGGGCATCATGTTCCTGCTGATCCTGCCGCTCACCTTCGGCAGCGACGTCTACGTGAAGACCGACACGCTGCCCGGCGTCGTGCAGGCGTTCGTGTCGGTCAACCCGATCACCCCGCTGGTCGCGGCGATCCGCGGGCTGCTGCTCGGCGGGCCGGTGGCCGGGCCGCTGGTCACCACCCTGCTGTGGATGGCCGGGCTGCTGGTGGTCTTCGTGCCGCTGGCGCTGCGCGGTTACGCCAGGCGCGCCTGAGGGAGCGCACGCCGTGCGGGGTCGACGAGACTCCGCGCGGCCTGCCGTTCGAGGGACCAGCCGGCGGCGTACGCCTCCCCGAACCCCTTCTCCCCCAGCATCTCCCGCGCCTGCGCGGACACCGCCGCCACGTTGAGGTCGGTGTGGTCGTGCGCCCCGCGCAGCCGGGCCGCCGCCCCCAGCAGCGCCGCCGCCTCCCGGGCCTGCCCACGCGCCGCCGCCACCCCGCCCGCCGCGACCGCGACCATGGCCAGGATCGGTGAGTCCCTGGTCTGCACCGCCGCCGGGTAGGCCATGGCGATCGCCCTCTCCGCCGCGTCCGGATCGCCCTGCCGGACGGCGACCGCGGCCCGGATCGCGCCGACGATCGCGCATCCGTGGTCGCCGCCCGCCATCGGCGTCTCGTGGCCGTCGACGTTCAGGCCGGCGGCGGCCCGTTCGATGAGCTCGACGGCCCGATGCAGTTCCCCGGTCCACAGCACGATGCCCGCTTCCAGGGCGTCCACCAGCAGTTTCAGCTCTCTGGACGCGGACCGGTCGGCGCGGGCCCGGGCCGAGGCCAGCGCCGCCATGGCCTCGTCCGATTCGCCGCGGCGCATGTGCAGGTCCGCCCAGCGCAGGTCGATGAAGATCTCGTCGCCGATGTCGAGCGACCCGAACTCGGCGGCGAGGGCACGGGCGGTACGCAGGTCGGCGACGGCCCCGTCGAGGTCGCCCTCGTACTGCCGGCGCAGGGCACGCAACGGCAGCACGGTGGCCTGCCCCCACCGGTCGCCGATGGCCCGGAACCCGTCGAGGGCCGCGGCCACGTTCACGCCCAGCGCCTCCAGGTCACCGTCGTTCTCGGCGATCTGGGCACGGAACATGTAGGACAGTGCCGCCAGCCAGGGATCCGGGCCGTCGATGAACCGGCCGAGCCGCTGGTCGGCGAGCTCCCGCTCACCGGCGAAATACAGGGTGACGGCGGCGATCGCCCCGGCCGGGCCCGGCAGCACCGGATATCCGGCGATCCGCTGCGACAGCGCGCGCATCCGGCTCTGCGTCTGTTCCGGCGGCGACGGGTCGCCGTGGTTCAGGGCCAGGACCACCTCGGCGCAGTCGGCCGCCACCGGATCCCGCTCGCCGGGCACCGCGAGGGCCGCCCCCAGCCAGTAGCCGGCGTCGGCGTTGCGGCCGAACATCTGCCAGTACCAGCACAGGTTCAGGGCCAGCGCGATCGCGGACCGGGCGTCGCCGGAGTCGCAGAAGTGGCGCAGGGCGGCGAGCGCGTTGTCGTACTCGGCGCGCATCATGCGCAGCGCGGTCAGCTGCCCGGCGGTGCGCAGCAGCGGATCCTGCACGGCGACGAACGCGGCCAGGCGCCGGGCGGCACGATCCCGGACGGCGTCGAGGAGACCCTGTTCGGCGAGGCGTTCGATGCCGTACTCGCGCAACGTCTCGAGCATCCGGTATCGCCCGTCGGGCGCCAGGTGCAGCAGCGACCGGTCGACGAGGGCGGCGAGCAGGTCGGCGGTGTCCCCGGCGCCGTCACCGACCGCCTCCGCCGACGCCACGTCGACGCCGCCGGGATAGACGGCGATCCGTTCGGCCAGGGACCGTTCCGGGCCGGAGAGCAGATCCCAGCTCCAGGCGATGACGGCGCGCAGCGTGCGGTGCCGCGGCTGGGCGGTACGGGTGCCCGTGGTCAGCAGCCGGAACCGGTCGGACAGCCCGGCCGCCAGCTCCGGCAGGCCGAGCGTGCGCAACCGGGCCGCGGCCAACTCAAGCGCGAGCGGAAGCCCGTCCAGCCCGCGCACCACCTGGACGATGTCCCCGCACGTCCGGTCGTCGACGCGGAACCCGGGGCGCACGGCGGCGGCCCGTTCCGTGAACAGCCGCACCGCCGGGGATCGTTCCACGTCGGCCGGCGCCGCTCCCGTCCCGGGCAGGCCCAGCGGCCCCAGCGGCACGAGCGCCTCCCCGTCGATGGCCAGGGGCTCGCGGCTGGTGGCCAGGATCCGCAGCCGCGGGCAGCGCGCCAACAGCGCGTTCACCAGGTGCGCGACCGCGTCGACGAGATGTTCGCAGTTGTCGACGACGAGCAGCATGTCCCGCCCGGTCAACCGGCCGGCGAGCACGTCCACGTCGTCACGCCCGTCCGGCGCCGCCCGGGTGACGGTCTCGAACAGCGCCGACCCGCGCAGCCCCGCCGCGGCCACCACGGCCGCCCCGACCTTCGCCGCCTCGGTCACCGACGTGAGATCCACCAGCCAGGTCCCGTCCCGGTACTCCCCGGCCCGCCGCCACGCCGCCTCCAGCGCCAGCCGCGTCTTGCCCGCCCCACCGGGCCCGAGCACGGTCACCAGCCGACCCGCGGTGAGCAGCGCGTCGACCCGCGCGAGATCGTCCTCGCGCCCGACGAAACTGGTCACCGCCGCCGGCAGATTCGTCGGCGGCTGCGCCGCCCTCTCCCGCGTCCCGCGCACGGTCCGCGGTGCCGGCGCTTCCCTCGGTTGCGGTACGCCGGAGGCACCGTCCCCGCCCGATCCGTCTGCGCCCGCCGGCCCCGGTACGCCGCGCAGCAGGCGCAGGTGCCGTTCCCGCAGCGCCGCGCCGGGATCCGTGCCGAACCGGTCGGCCAGTCGTTCCCGGAGCCGCTCGTAGGCGGCGAGCGCGTCGGCCTGCCGCCCCAGCCCGTCGAGCGCGTCGATGAGCAGTGCCGTGAGCCGTTCGCTGAGCGGGTGGTCGGCCAGCAGCGCGGTCAGCCGCCCGGCCGCCCGGCCCGGCTCACCGAGCGCCAGTTCGGCCTCCGCCAGGTCCGCCCCGGTCTCGGCGACCGTCTGGGTGAGGCGGGTCGCGTACGCCGGGGCCACCTCCGCGACCTCCACCGCGACCGGGCCCCGGATCAGCGCGACCGCCTCGGTGAGCGCCGCGGCCGCAGCCGCCGGGTCACCGGCCCGCAGCCGTTCCCGCCCCTGCGCCGCGAGCCGCTCGAACCGCCCGGCGTCCACGTCGTCCGGCCCGATCGCCAGCCGGTACCCGCCGTCGGCCTGGGCGACGGTGTCCCCGCCGCCGAGCAGCCGCCGCAGCCGCGACACCAGCGAGTGCAAAGCGTTCGCCGGATCCGCGGGCCCGTCTCCCGGCCACAGCGCCGCGCTGAGCGCCCCGGCGGTCACCGGGCGTCCGCCGGCACTGGCCAGCCGCACCACCAGCCCGCGCAGCCGCGCGCCGGGAACCGGCACGTCGGCATCCCCCCGGCGCACCCGCAACTCCCCGAGCACCCCGACGGTCAGCCGCCCCGCGCCTCCGCTCACACCCCGATCCTCCCCCGCTCGCGCCGGCCCGCTCAAACCCCATCCGGCCGGTCGTCACCGCTGTCTCACGCACGCGCAGACGGCAGTGCCGGCCGGGTCAGTTCTCGGCGGCGTAGGCCTCGACCTTGGCGGTGTCGCCGGCGACGATCAGGACGGCGTTCTCCGGGACGGCGGTCTCCGGGCGGGCGTAGACGAAGTCCTCGCCCGGCCGTTTGGTGCCGACCACCGTGACGCCCCACTTGGTGCGCAGGCCCAGATCGGCCAGGGTGCGGCCGGCGGCACCGTGCGGGGCGCGGACCTTGGCGATGGCGAAACCGTCGTCGAACTCGATGTAGTCGAGCATCCGGCCGGTGATCAGATGGGCGACCCGCTCGCCCATCTCGGTCTCCGGGAAGACGACGTGGTCGGCGCCGACCGACGACAGGATCTTCCCGTGTTTGACGCTGGTGGCCTTGGCCCAGATCTCCGGCACGCCGATCTCGGTGAGGGTGAGCACGGTGAGGACGCTGGTCTCGAGGTTGGTGCCGATGCCGCAGACGGCCCGCTCGAACTCGTGGATGCCGAGCTGGCGCAGCGCGTCCTCGTCGGTGGAGTCGGCTTCGGCGACGTGGGTGAGCCGGTCGGCCCAGTCCTGCACGATGCGCGGGTCGGCGTCGACGCCGAGGACGTCGTAGCCCAGGTCGAGCAGAGCTTCGGCGACCGCGCCGCCGAACCGGCCGAGGCCGAGCACCGCGACGTTGCCACCCCGGGAAAGTTTGCGGTCAGCCAACGAGGGGTCTCTCCTCCGGGTAGCGGAACTGGCGGCGGCGGGTGTTCAGCGCGATCGCGGTGCCGACCGCGATGGTGCCGACCCGGCCCACGTACATCAGGATCACCAGCAGGACCTGTGCGGACGGCGGCAGGCTCGGGGTGATGCCGGTGCTCAGGCCGACGGTCGCGAACGCCGAGGTGACCTCGAACAGCGCTCGGTCGAACGGGACGTTCTCGGTGAGCGCGTCCAGCACGACGGTACCGGTCGCGACCAGCGCCACGCCCATCAGGGCGACCGTGACGGCCTGCCGCTGCGTCTCCTCGGCGATCCGGCGTTTGCGGATCACCACGTCCGGCTCGCCGCGGATCTCCGCCCAGATCACGTACGCCAGCAGCAGGAACGTGGTCAGTTTGATGCCGCCGGCGGTGCTGGCGCTGCCGCCGCCGATGAACATCAGCCCGTTGGTGACCGCGATGGTCTCGCTGTTCATCCGGCCCAGGTCGACGCTGTTGAAGCCGCCGGAACGGGTCATCACGTCCTGGGTGAAGGCGGCCAGGATCTTGCCGGGCGTGTTCAGCGGGCCGAGCGTGCCCGGGTTGCGCCACTCGAAGACGAGGAAGACCAGGAAGCCGACGATCGAGAACAACAGGGTTCCGGTCACCGTCAGCCAGGTGTGGGTGCTCCAAGAGCCGGGGGTACGCCACTCCCGCGCCAGTTCGAACAGCACCGGGAAGCCGATCGCACCGGCCATCACGCCGAACGCCAGGGGCAGGCAGATCCACGGGTCGGTGACGAACCCGACGAGGCTGTCGGAGTAGAGGGCGAAGCCGGCGTTGTTGAACGCCTGCACCGCGTGGAACACCGCCTCCCAGAGGGCGCGGCCGAACGAGTAGTCGTAGCCGAGCCAGAAGCGGAACGTCAGCACCACCGCGATCAGGCTCTCCGCCACGAGCATCACGGTCGCGACCCGGAACAGGATGCCGCGCAGGTTGTCGCCGAACAGGCCGGCGCTCTCCGCCTGGGCCAGCAGCCGCCCGCGCAGCCCGAGCCGCCGCGACACCAGCAGGCTGAGCAGGGTGGCCAGGGTCATGATGCCGAGGCCGCCGATCTGCGACAGCACGGTCAGCAGCACGTGGCCGAACGTCGACCAGTACGTCGGGGTGTCCACCACCGCCAGGCCGGTGACGCAGACCGCGGACGCCGCCGTGAACAGCGCGGTCACGAACGGCGCGTGCCCTGGATCGGCGCGGGCGGCCGGTAACATCATCAGGCCGGTCCCGAGCACGATCAGGCCGAAGAACGCGAGCGGCACGACACGTGCCGGGGTCCGCCATGGTGATCGCACCGATGAGTCATATCACCCGATGTGCGCGCCGTGCTCGGTGAGGGCCCACGCCGCGGCCACGAAAGCACCGGTGCTGGTGACGGTGCGCACGATGTTCCACCCCGTCCAGGGGGTGAAGAACGCGGCCCGCTGGGCGCCCGGGTCGGCGAGGTCCGCGGGATCACCCAGATCGTTCAGGCGGGTGTTGAGCGGGATGTTCACGGCGAACGTGACGATCAGGGTCACGACGTACAGAAACAGGGCGATCATTAGCGGACCCGACACGGCGGGACGATCGGTGTTCTGGTAGGTGGCGGCGGCGGTGGAGACCAGCGCGCCGAGGAAGATCAGGCCGAAGACCGGGTTCTGGATGGCGATGTTGATGCGCTGCATGACGTCGACGGCCGCCCGGTCACCGGCGCGGCGCAGGCCCGGCATCACCGAGCCGGAGAACGCGTAGAACAGGCCGGCCATCAACCCGAGGGTGACCACGGCGAACAGCAGAACGGCGGTACGCACTTCGATCTCCCCCGGAGTCCCGATCGACTGGTTTCGGTTCGCCCGGCCGCTACGGCCCTTGCGGCGACGGTACGATCCGGGGGCAAGCCTCGCCAACGACGGCTCGGAACCGGCGGTGGTGCGACGGCCGACACGTCGCGTTCGGTGACCGGATTTCATCGGAACCGGTTATCCTCCTCCGCCGGGGAGGACAACATGAAGATCGTACGGGGATTGGTGACGGGCGCCCTGATCGCCGCGCTCGCCGTCGCGCTGGGAGCCTGCGGGCCCATCGGCGTGCACGATTCCCGGCTCGTGCTGGGTGGCGAGCCATCAGTGTCCGCATTGGACGGCTACATCCGTTTCGGCGTGCCACAGGGCGGCACCGAGGGCGAGCCCCGGGTCCGTTTCCGGCTCGATCCGCTGCCCGCGGACCGTCCGGCCACACCCGGCATCGTCACCGTCGGTGACATGGTGACCATGGAAGTCGAGGGTGGCTCGATCAGCCGCGGGCGCATCACCATCGACTACGAGGATCTGCCGGCCGGCGTCCGCCCCGAGATGCTGAACGTCTTCGCCTGGTCGGCGGATCTCGGCGGCTGGGTGCCGCTGCCGAACACGCTCACCGACGCCGCCGACCGGTCGATCAGCGGCGACACCGTCCTGTTCGACAGTTTCGTGCTGGGCACCTGGCAGCTCTCCCCCGACGAGATCGACGGGGACACCGTGACGACCGGTGCGGGCACCCGCCTGGCCGTCGGCCCGGAGGCGTACCCCAGCTTCTGGTCGTACGCCCGGTCCGCCGCCGTCGCCGCCGTGAACGAGACGGTCGGCGACCTCACCCGGACCGTCTCGGACGGCCTGGTGTGCGAGCCGCGTGCGGCGAACGTGTCGGTCGCGATCGCCACCGCCCCGGCCGGGCGGGTCGACGCGTGCGTGGTCGCCGGAACCGGGTCGCAGCAGGTGCGGATCCGCAACCGCTACCCGTTCCCGCTGGCCCTGAAGCTGCCCGCCGGCGGCCAGGTGTGGCCGGCGCCCGCGCCCGAGTCCACCGGCGGACCGGCCGGCTCGCTGACCGCGGCCCGCAACGCGGCGCTGGCGTACCTGAACGGCACCATCGCCCTGGGCGGCGGCGAGACGATCACCCTGCGGCTGCCGCCGGGCCGCAGCGCGCCGGTGTGGCTGAGCGGCAGACTGGACTGGTCGGTGGTGGCCCTCGACGCCGGGCTGCGCCAGCTCGACCTGCTGCTGCCGAACAGCCGGGCGCTCCGGCCGGGCACCGCCGACCTGCTGCTGCAGGCGCACGCCGAACACGGCGCGGCGGCCCGGGCCGGGCTGGCCCGCGGCGACGTCGCCGATCCGTCGGTGCAGGCGCTGCTACGCACCGCCGGGCTCAGCGAGGCCGGGCGCAGCGTCGGCGACCTGTTCGAGTTCAGCGACTGCGTGCTGCGGCGCACCCCGGAGATCTACGGCTCCGCGAAGAACGTCCTGTCCAACCTGCCGAAGACCGGCCCGTCGATCACCCAGATCACCAGCGACTGCCTGGTCACGATCTACGACAAATACCTTCTTCCCGGTACGCGTTCCACGGGCGGCGTCCTCGACACGCTGAAGTCGGCGACCGCGACCGTCCGCAAGGCGGTCCCGGCCGCCGACCGCAGACCCGGTTACGGCGCCGTCAGCATCACCATCACTCCCCGCTGAACCCCGCTCGGACGCCCCGGATCACCACTGCTCCGGGGCGTCGGGCAAGGGCATGGCGCGGTAGCCGTCGAAACGGGCCCGGGCGGAGCTGATCCGAGCCGCGAGATCCCGGTCGAAGCGCAGCCGGTCCCGGACGTCCTCGGAGTCCGAGCGGTCGCCGAGGATCTCGAGCAGTTCGCTCAGCCGCCATTCCGGCGCCGGCGGCAGCACCGCCAGCAGACGCAGACACTGCTCGATCGTGCACTGCTGCTCACGGGCCACCATCCGGCCCACCAGGACCCGGGCGAACCGGTCGTACCTCTCGTCCGGTCCGGCGCGGCCGGCGGCCAGGCATTCCAGGAGCAGCGGGTACGCCCCGGCGGGATGGTGGTCGTTCGCGAAGACGTCCAGCACGAGACGGTAGACGTCCGCGGAAGCCATCCGGCGCGCGTCGTCGGCGAGCGACCGAAGGATGACATCGAGCCAGCCGCGGACCTCCGCCGTGGCATGGTCCCCCGGGTGGTAGCGGAGAACAGCCGTGATCGCCCGGTCGTAGACACCGGCCAGGCCGGCGCCGGTGAACCCGGCGCGGGACGCCAGCACCAGGCGCACCAGGCTGTTGGCGACCGATTCGACACTGCCGGGGGTGTGCTCGACGAACGTGGTCAGGGACCGGATCGACAGGAACTCCGCGATCGGTTCGGCGCCGTGCCGCAGCGCGTCGTCGCTGAACGTGCCGGTCAGGTCCATCGAGGTGAGCGCCTCGAACACCGGGAAGCGGTCGGTGACCCCGGCGTCGAAGGAGTCCGGGCCGAGCGAACGCGGGAACGCCCCGAGCGACCAGAGTGGATCCAGGGCGCCGGCCTTCTTCCGTACACCGGCCTCGATGATCATGTCGCGCCGGCCGTCGACGGCCCAGGTCCGGGTGACGGTCACGGATTCCAGGGCTTCCAGCCACATCCCGCTCGGCACGGCCGCCCGCCATTGGAGGGCCGTGTCGCGGAGCCAGGCGGCCGGGTCCTTGGCGTAGCGGAACAGCTCGGACGCGCGCACCGGCACCCCCGCCGCCAGCGCCAGCACGGCCAGGTTGAACGAGTAGGTCGCCATCCAGTGGTCCTCGCGCTTGTCCGGGACCGGCCGGTAGGCGGGCGCCGTGAACCGCGGCCGCGTGACGGCGGTGCGCAGCCGGTCCACGATCCAGTCGCGGAGATCGGCGGAACCGGCGTGGGCCAGCAGCGCCTCCACGAACGGCAGCACGGTGGCCCGGGCGCACAGTGGCGTGTAGCCGAGCAGTGAGCGCAGCAGGTCGTCGTCCCCGGCGGCGGTGTGCGCCGCCCGGGCGCTCTCCCGGACGGCCCGTACCACGAGCCGGGCCACCAGGTACTCGCCGAAGGTGGCGTGCAGGAACTCGTACGTCCACCGGGTCTGATCGTCGTGGAACGCCTGCGCCCGCTGAATGAAGAAGAACCGCCCGATGATCTCCTCGCCCGCGGTGACCGGGCTGCGCACGCCATGGCCGGGCGTGTCCCCGGTGGTCCGCAGGCCCAGCCCGGCCAGGTCGCCGTCCAGTTCCTCGGTGGTCACCCACAGCCGGGACCGGTGGAACATCGCGAACGCCGCCACCGACAGCCGCAGCAGCTCCGCCTCGACCAGCTCGCCGAGCACCCGTTGCGGATGGTTGACGCCGTGCACCCGGCGGACCTCCCGCTCGGCGAACTCGTGCAGCAGCCGCTCGTAGAGCTGGCCGGTGTCGAACGCCTCGGCGTCCTGCAGCGCGTTCGTCGAGGCGTCGTAGAGCGCCAGCATCAGCAGCAGCAGCGGCTGGGCGGCCAGGTCACGGAACCGCAGCACCACGTCGCGGGTCAGCGGCCGCCGGCCGGTGCGCGCCCAGTGGTCCGCGTGGGCCTCGTTCCAAGTCGTCAGCCAGCGGTCCACCTGCGCGGCATCGAACGGCTCCAGGCGGGCCACGACACCGCCGGACGGGATCCGGGCCCGGTCGGCCACCGCGGTCCGGCTGGTCACCAGCACCGCGGCGGGCCGCCCGAGCCGGGCCTCGCGATGCTGGAAGGCGGCGACCCGCTCCAGGTAGTCGGACTGGTGCACGCCGGTCACCTGCAACAACTCGTCCAGGCCGTCGAGCAGGACCACGGGCATCGCGGCGTCGGCGTCCCGGGCCAGGTCGGGCCAGGAGACCGTCTCGCCGATCGTGCCGCGCAGCGCCTGCTCGATCTGGTCCTGGATGGCGGCCTCGGCGCGGACCTCGCGCAGCGGCACCCTGACCACCAGATAGTCGGCGGCCGGCAGGCGGGCGGCCAGGATCCTGGTCAGCGACGACTTGCCGCCGCCGGGCTGGCCGAGCAGCAGCAGCGGCGCCGTGGCCGCCTGCGGTGTGGTCAGGTAGGTGGCCAGGAACATGCCGAAGTCGGCGCGGACCTCGGTCTCGCCCCACCACCCCTCGTCGGCGGGGCGCGGGCCGGGCGCGCCGGTCCGCACCCGGAAACGCGGGTCCAGGTAGGCGTCGTCGAGGCTGGGCATGGTCGGCGCCAGATCACCGGCAGCGCCGCCGAGGACCGGTTCGCCGAGCTCACCGCGGTAGACGCGGGCGAGCGCGGCACGATGCCGTTGCGGGTCGCGGTGGGAGGTGACCCGCAGCAGGGCGGACTCCAGGCCGCGCAGGCCCCGGGAGACGGTGGCCGTCTCGTGTTCGAGGGTCGCCAGGCTGCGGGAGACGGCGGCGGCCTCGTGCTGCGACATCCAGATCGCGAACTCCGGGACGTCGGCGGCGAGCTTGCGGATCGCCTCCTGGTAGTGGGCGCGGGCCATGGCCGGCAGTGCGCCGGTCAGCAGGTGCTCGACGGCGCGGCGGGAGCGGTCGTCGGCGCCGTCCCAGACGGCGAGCCCGGGCAGGTGCCGGGACAGGGTGGTGGACAGCGACGTGAACCAGGTGAGCAGGGCGCCGGTGAGACGGTCGGCGGTGAGGTCCGGTGCGGGCGCCGGGATCGGGGCGTCGAGCAGGCGGGACTGCCAGGAGCCCTCGGTTCGGGCCGCCGCGGCGAGCAGCAGTTGATCGTCGGTGGTGAAGCCGGGGGACGCGACGCCGGCGGTCTGGAGACAGTCGTCGAGCGAGGCGAAGAACGCCGAGACGACCAGGACGGCGTGGGCGGCGTGCAGGCGCTCGCTGCGGTGGTAGCGCCCCTGGCCGCGTACCAGATCGGTGATCTTCTCGGTCACCAGGTGCCCGAGCCGGATCGCCTCGCTCTTGGCGTCGAAGAGGCTGAGGGCGGCGTCGCTGCCGCCGGCGGTGGCGACGGTGAGCGCGCCGCCCAGCAGATTGTCGGTGATCTTCATCAGCGGGCCGGCGCCGCCGAGCAGTTTGACGGCGTCGGTGTACGTCAGACCCTGGGGCACGAACCCACTATATGGACGGTGGGCCCGCGCCCCGGGACTGTCGTGGCCGGGTACGGTCGGTGCCGTCGGGCCGAGAGGTATCTGACCCATACCTCTCGGCGCGACCCGGCTACGTCAGCCGGCTATCAGTACCCGCCGAACGTGTCGTTGGTGATGTAGGTGCCGGCCGGCGGGGTGGTCGTGGTGCGGTTGCTGTAGCTCTTCTCCCAGTTGGCCACCGTGCCGTTGGCGTTCTTCACGATGTACTGGTATTCGACGTAGGTGTTCGGCGGCAGAGAGACACCGCCGGTCCAGGTCGGGAAGGTCGAGCCGGTGGTCCTCAGCGGGACCGCGGCGGCGGGGTTCCAGGAGCCGAGCGCCGGGATGCTGCCGACCACGTAGACGCTCTGGCCCCAGGCGGTGAAGCCGGCGGTCACGTTGAACGTCGCGGCGATCGGCGCGACCCGCTGGGCGCTGACGTCGGTACCGGCTGCGGCCGACGGGCCGGCCGCGAGTGCGGGGGCGGACGCCCCCAGGACACCGGCGATCAGAGCGGTGGCGATGGCGCCGGCGCGGACTGCGTTACGCATGACTCTCCTCTCGAAAGGAACTGAACAACTCTGCAAGTTCTTGCGGAGCCGCGGTCCACATTGGCGGGAGAGCCATCGGAACTCAAGGATTTTTGTCCGTATTCACGAAACAGGCAGTGTTCGTTGCCTACTCCAACAAATCCGTGAGCTGGATCAATGTTTCACCACTACGCCACAATCTCTTGCTATGGCACGATCACCTACCTTGAAATATCTTGCAAGCGCTGCACGTCACTGCGGGTCCGGAGTCCCGTTCGCCCAGATGCACGGCGAACTGCCGGTCAACGTGTAGTCGTAGTGGTCGCCCCGGTTCCAGCCCTTGACAATCACCATGTAACCGTCGGGCGTCTCCACGACGTACTTCGGGTCCCGGCGGTCCCGGCCGTCGTCGTGGAGCCGGTAACCCCGTTCCGCCCAGAACGCCACCAAGGCCGGGATCGCCTGGTCCGCGGGCCAGGCGCCGGCCGCCGACGGCACGACCTTGTACCGCTTCTCGACGAAGATCCGGCCCTTCGGGCCGTTGTCGGTGGGATCGTCGCAGGGCATCCGGTCGGTGCCGTCGTTGAACTGGAGGGTGGCGCCCGCCGGGATCCGCGCGAACGCCTCCTCGACGAGCTCCTCCACCCGCTGCACCGCCTGCGCCGTCGTCTCGGTCGGCTGCACTGTTCCACTCCCCTTCCCACAGGCGGCGAGCAACAGCAGAGCCGCCGCCGCTCCCACGAACCCTCGCACACGTCGTGATCTCACAACTGGCACCTCGTCACAACCCTCGTCCGGTGATGATGTCCGCGATTCCGTCCCGCGCCACATTGCCCTCGTTCCAGTAAGCGGAATGGGTGTCCACCTGGCCGAACCGGTCGCCCCGGTCGCTCGGGAACACCTTGGCGCCGAAACCGGGATCGACCGGGTCGTCCCCGTGCACGATGTCCAGGCCCGGCACCCACTTGATGACGTCGTACTGCGCCCGGGTGGCGTAGACCTTGTCCGGAGGCAGGCCGGGCAGCTCGGAGACGTGGTTGGCGTCGACGCCGGGCGAGCCGACGAAGATCGCCGCGTCGACGGCGAACCCGGCGCTCTTCCCGGCGTGCCCGATCACCGTGCTGCCGTAGCTGTGTCCCAGCACGGTGTTCCGCGAGTCCTGGTCGCCCTCATGGGTCGCCCGAAGGCCGCCCTGGAACCGGGTGAGGTCCTCCGCGCCATCCCGCGCATAGCCGCTCGACGCCGCGTTGTGCGGCAGGTCCGGCGCGTCGTAGCCGAGCCAGTAGACCGCTGAGGTGGTGGCGTCCGGGTCGGCCAGGCCGGCGTCGGCGACCATCCGGTCCGCCCGCTCCATGTCGCCGGCGGCGCCGCCCAGATCGGCGGTCGTGCCGGGCACGTAGGTGACGACGTTGTTCGCCTGGTCCGGGTTGTTGACCGCGACGATCGCCTTCCCGTCCGCCTCGGTCGAGATCCCCAGGAGGAAGGCGGGCGGGCGGCCCGGCTCGTCCAGGCGGTTGCTGATCGCGTTCAGGCCGCCGAGCTTCTCGTTGACCTCGTCGAGTTGCCTCTTCACCGCGAGGTACTGGGCGCCCATCGGGTCGGCTTGACCCCAGGTGCTCTGCATGGCGGCGAGCCGGTTCTCCAGGTCGCGCTTCTGCTGGTTCAGGTCGTCGGTCTGGCGCCCCAGCATGATCCGGTTGGCGGTGTCGCGGTCGGTGGCGGGCACCCCGTCGAGCCAGCCGACCAGTTCCGGGTGCTGGGCGATGGCCTGATCCTGCTGTTCCGGGGTGAGCGTCGACCACCACTCGTTGACCTCCTTGGGGGTCCGGTTCGCCTGCGCGCGGATGTCGTCGGCGGTGACGTCGGGCATCTTCGTCAGGCCGAACCCGGTGGCGGCCGCGGGCACGTTCACGGTGATCGCGTCGGCGGTCTCGTCGTCGAGGGCGCGGGCCTGTTCCACGACGGCGCGCAGGTCGTTGGTGAGCATGCCGATGGCGCGGCCGGTCTGGTCCAGCTGCCCGCCGGTGTAGGCGCTCGCCGGGGCGGTGATGTTCAGGGTGGCCGTGTCGACGGTCAGGCCGGACTGCTGCGCGGCGGCGATGATCTCCTCGGCGTACCGGCGGTAACCCGTCATGCCGTACGCGTGCCGGTCCATCGCCTCGAAGACGCGCTTGGCCGGGTTGTAGAAGTTGCTGATCTCGGTACGCAGCGCGGCGGACCGGGCGTGCGCGGCCGTCGCGCCGGCGCCGGACGGCCAGGCGGCCTCCAGGTCACGGGTGCCGCGGATCATCCGTTCGGTGGCGTCGTCGGTGCGCTGCGCCAGGCGCTGCCAGGCGTCGGCGGAGGTGTGCCAGGCCGTGACGTCCCCGGCGAGCAGCTGCTCCAGAGTCAGGGTGCTCATCAGAACGCCCTGCCGGAGGCGCCGTCCGGGCCGGACGGGTCGTTCAGCGGTGTGGCGTCGTCCAGGCCGGGACCGCCCGTGCTCGGCGGGAGCGGTTCGGCGTCGTCCACACCGGAGCCGCCCGTGCTCGGCGGCAGCGGTTCGGCGCCGCCCGGGCCGGAACCGCCCGAGCCGGGCGGGATGGGCATGCTGTCGAAGCCGGGCGGGAGCGCACCCGGGCCCGGCGTCTCCCGCAGGGAGTCCGCGCCGGACTGGTCGGTCGAGGTGATCCGCTGGGCGGCCTGGGCCAGGTTGTCGGCGAAGGCTTCCAGGTCGTCGGCGAGCCGGCGCAACGCGGCCTGCCAGGTCGGGGCGGCGGTGCGGGCGGCGGTGGCCGCGTCCGAGCCGGGCTGTCCCGGCGGCGCGAGCCGGTCCGCGGCCTCGGTGACGGCGGCCCGGACGTCCGCGCCGGTGGCGCGAACCGCCGTCCCGGCGCGCAGCACGCCTTGAACGTCGACATCCAACAGTGGCTGTTGCATCGGTGATTCCCCCTCTCACTACCGGGGTCTACGCCGATGGTCTCGACCTGGTTCAGGGCATCAGGCGCCGGAGTTCGGCGACGTCCTTGACGCGTTCGGCCCGGGTGGCGGCGAGCGGGGCCGCGAGCAGCGTGGTGACACCGACGGTGGCCAGGGCGTCGAGGCGGCGGCGGAGATCGTCCGGGCGGCCCATCAGGGAGGTGGCGGTGACCAGGTCGTCCGGGACGGCGGCGGCCGCTTCGGCACGCTGTCCGCTCAGGAAGAGATCCTGGACGCGGACGGCCTCGTCGGCGTAGCCGTAGCGGCGGATCAGGTCGTGGGAGAAGTTGCGGCCGCGGGCGCCCATCCCGCCGAGGTAGAGCGCGAGCTGGCCGCGGTGCCGGGCGAGCAGGGCCGGCGACGGATCACCGACGGCGAACGGTACGGGCACGCTCACGTCCAGGGGCCCCAGGCCGGGGTCGCGGCGGGACAGGCCGTCGGCGAGCGCGTCGCCGAACACCCGGGTGAACGCGCGCGGGTCGAGCCACAGCGCCTGCCATCCCTCGGCGATCTCGGCGGCCAGCGCCACGTTGCGGGGGCCCATGGCGGCGAGCAGGATCGGCACGCGTGGCCGTACCGGATGATTGATGATCTTCAAGGGTTTGGCGTAGTGGCCGGGGAGCGGGATCCGGTAGTGGGCGCCGTCGAAGGTGAGCGTCTCCCGGCGCCAGACCCGGCGGCAGATCTCCACGATCTCGCGGGTGCGGGCCACCGGGGCGTCGTAACGGACCCCGTGGAACCCTTCGATCACCTGCGGCCCGGACGCGCCCAGCCCGAGGTTGAACCGGCCGCCGGAGACGTGGTCGAGCCCGGCCGCGGTCATCGCGGTGAGCGTCGGGGTGCGGGTGTAGAGCTGCATCACCCCGGAGGCGAGCTGCATGCGGCGGGTACGGGCGGCGAGGTAGCCCAGGGCGCTGACGGCGTCGAAACTGTACGCCTCGGGGACGACCGCCAGGTCCGCTCCGGCCTCCTCGAACTCGGCGACCTCGTCGGCGGCGCCGGCGAACCCGGAACCGCTGTAACCGAGCTGGATGCCGAGCCGCATCAGTCGTTGACGATCACTTGGCGGATCACGTCGCCGCTGCCCAGAGCGGCGAGCGCGTCGCCGGCCTGATCGAGGCGCAGCCGTCGGCTGATCATGCCCTCGATGTCCAGGCGGCCGGCCCGCCAGAGCGCCAGCAGGCGGGGGAAGTCCCGGTGCGGCTGCGCCGAGCCGTACAGCGACGGGACGATCCGCTTGCCCTCGAAGAGCAGCTCGAACGGGCTGAACTGGACCTGGTCCTCGGCCCGGCCGGCGCCGACCACGACGACCTGCCCGCCCCGGCGGCAGGCGGTCCAGGCGGTTCGCAGGGTCGCCGGCACGGCCACCACGTCGAAGGCGTGGTCGAAGCCCTCCGGGACGACAGCCGCCTGCAGGTCGCCGAGCTCGTCCGGGGTGACACTGTGGGTCGCACCGAACCGGCGGGCCGCCTCGTGCCGCGCGGGCACGGTGTCCACGGCCACGATCACGGCGGCGCCGGAGAGCCGGGCGCCCTGCACGGCCGCGATCCCCACGCCGCCGCAGCCGATCACCACGACGCTGTCGCCGGGCCGCACCATCGCCGTGTTGATCACCGCGCCGACGCCGGTGGTGACGCCGCAGCCGACCAGGGCCGCCACCTCGTACGGCACATCGTCGTCGATCGTGACGGCGCCGGCCCGTGGCACCACCATCTCCTCGGCGAACGAGCCGCACCCGGCCATCCCGAAGATCTGCAGGTCACCGGCGGCGAACCGGGGCATCACGTAGCCGGCCATCACGTGGGTCAGGCACAGGTACGGCTCGCCGTGCCGGCAGTGCGAGCAGGCGCCGCAGGCGGGCAGCCAGTTGACCGCCACCCGGTCGCCGGGCGCCAGGTCCCCGACGCCCGCACCGACCTCGAGCACGTCGCCGGCGGCCTCGTGGCCGAGCACCGCGGGCACCGGCTGGGGCAGGGCGCCGTGCAGCGCGGACAGGTCGGAGTGGCAGATCCCGGCGGCACGCACCCGCAGGCGCACCTCGCCCGGGCCGGGGCCGAGGACGCGCACGTCGTCCCGGATGTCGAGTTTCTCGTCCCCGATCGTGTGCAGCACCGCCGCGCGCATCCCGGTACCCCCTCAGAAGTAGAACGCGTTCTCAGCCTCGCCCCAAGCAAGCGTTCGGTCAAGGGACATAATCGGCCGGTGACCCAATCCAAGAGCCCGTCCGAGCGGCGCACGCACCTGGTCCGGCTGGCCGGCGACCTCTTCGCGGAGAAGGGGTTCCGGGCCACGACCGTGCGGGAGATCGCGGACGCCGCCGGGATCCTGTCCGGCAGCCTCTACCACCACTTCGACTCCAAGGAGTCGATCGGGGACGAGATCCTCAGCGCCTTCCTCGACGACGTGCTCGCCGGTTACCGGGCGGCGGTGCTCTCGGCAGACGATCCGCGTGCGGTGATCGAGCAGATCGTACGGTCCAGCAGCGCCACCCTGAGCCGGCACCGGGCCGCGCTCACCATGCTCCAGCGGGACTGGAACTACTTCAGCGCCCAGCCGCGGTTCGCCTACCTGCGCACCGCCATGAAGGAGAT
Source organism: Actinoplanes utahensis (assembly GCF_016862455.1). Lineage (GTDB taxonomy): Bacteria > Actinomycetota > Actinomycetes > Mycobacteriales > Micromonosporaceae > Actinoplanes > Actinoplanes utahensis. The sequence goes on along the minus strand of NZ_BOMZ01000038.1, from coordinate 289 downwards.
CGAGCAGATCTGGATCGACCAGCTGGAGCGGGGCCGGGAGTCCGGGCGGTTCCGGTCCGACCTGGACGCGCGCCTGGCGTACCGGCTGCTCCGCGACATCCTGTGGATGCCGACCTCCTGGCGCCCGTCGACCACCTGGAGCCCCGACGAGATCGTCGACGGCCTGCTCCGGCTGCTCTTCGACGGCATCACGGCCCGCTGACGCCCGCAAGCCCGGCAGCACCACCCGCTGACGCCCGCAAGCCCGGCAGCACCACCCGCTGACGCCCGCAAGCCCGGCAGCACCACC
>NZ_BOMZ01000037.1 GCF_016862455.1 Actinoplanes utahensis | reverse complement strand
CCGCAAGCCCGGCAGCACCACCCGCTGACGCCCGCAAGCCCGGCAGCACCACCCGCTGACGCCCGCAAGCCCGGCAGCACCACCCGTTGACGCCCACGGAAGCCCGCCGCTAGCCTCCCAAGCAAGCGTTTGGTTGTGGTCCAGGGCCGGCTGGTCGTCACGGCTGTCTCGGCGGGCTTGAGACAGCCGTGACGACCAACCGAGGAGTCCGGGAGGCGCGATGGGGCGGCTGGACGGCAAGGTCGCATTGATCACCGGCGGGGCGCGAGGCATGGGCAAGGCGCACGCCCGGCACTTCGCCGCCGAGGGCGCGCGCGTGGTGATCGGCGACGTGCTCGACGACAAGGGGCAGGCGGTCGCCGACGGCATCGGTGCGGACCGCTGCCGGTTCGTGCACCACGACGTCACCAGCGAGGACGACTGGGCGGCGGCGGTCACCGCGACGATCGCGGCGTTCGGCCGGATCGACGTGCTGGTCAACAACGCGGGCATCCTGCGGCACGCGGCCGTCACCGAGATGGATCCGGCCGAGTTCCGGCGGGTCCTCGAGGTCAACCTGGTCGGCGCCTGGCTCGGCATCCGGCAGGTCGTCGCGCCGATGACCACGTCCGGCGGCGGCTCGATCGTGAACATCTCGTCGATCGAGGGGTTCGCCGGCGCGTCCGGGCTGTCGGCGTACAGCGCCAGCAAGTTCGGTGTCCGCGGGCTGACCCGGTCGGCGGCGCAGGAGCTCGGCCCGCTCGGCATCCGGGTCAACTCGGTGCACCCGGGCGGCGTGATGACGTCGATGACCCTGTCCGCCGCGCGGACGATGACCGGCGTGGACCCGGGCGGGTTCCTCAAGTCGCTGCCGATCGCCCGGTTCGCCGAGCCGGTGGAGATCTCCCGGCTGGTCGCGTTCCTCGCCTCCGACGAGGCCTCCTACACCACCGGGGCCGAGTTCCTCGCCGACGGCGGCCTGCTCAGCGGCCCGGGGTACTGATCATGTTGGACGGGCGGGTGGCCGTCGTGACGGGCGCCGGGCAGGGACTGGGCGCGGCCGAGGCGTGCGCCCTGGCGGCGGCCGGCGCGCGGGTGGTGCTCAACGACCTGCCGGGACCCGCGCTGGACGCGACGGTGGAGACCATCCGGGCCGCCGGCGGCGAAGCGGTCGCCTGCCCCGGCGACGTCGCCGACTGGTCGACCGGCGAGACCCTGGTGAAGACCGCGGTCGAGACCTTCGGCGGCCTGGACGTGCTGGTCAACAACGCGGGCGTGCTGCGCGACCGGATGGTCTTCACGATGAGTGAGCAGGAGTGGGACACGGTCGTCCGGGTCCACCTGCGCGGTCACTTCGTGACCACCCGGTTCGCCACCGCCTGGTGGCGGGAGCGGAGCCGGGCCGCGGCGGCGCCGGTCTACGCCCGGATCGTCAACACGGCCTCGGAGGCCTTCCTGCTCGGCTCCGCCGGACAGGCCAACTACGCGGCGGCCAAAGGGGGGATCGTCGCGCTCACCCTGGCGACGGCCCGGGGTTGCGCCCGGCACGGGGTACGGGTGAACGCCATCTGTCCCCGCGCCCGGACCGCGATGACCGGCGAGCTGATGGGCCCCGCCCCGGCCGGGCCCGACCCGCTGTCCCCGGACCGGGTGGCGCCACTGGTCACGCACCTGGCCGGGCCGGCCGGCGACCGGATCACCGGTGAGGTGTTCGTGGTGCACGGCGACGTGGTCGCGCTGCTCGGGCCGCCGACCGTGCGGGCGGTGTTCCACGCGGCGACCGGGCACTGGACCGCCGCCGAACTGGACGCGGCCCTCGGCACCGTCTTCACCGAGGATCCGCCGCGGCCCGGGTTCGTCTGCGAGGAGACGCTGCCGCTGGCGGCGACCACGTTCGGCGAGCCCTCGTGAGGCAGCGGGACGTGGTCGGCATGACCGCGGACGAGGTGGCCGCGCTCCTCGCGTACGCCCGCAAGGTCCAGATCGCCACGATCAACCCGGACGGAACGCCGCACCTGGTCACCATGTTCTTCGGGGTGGCCGGAGGCCGCCTCGCGTTCTGGACCTACCGCGCCTCGCAGAAGGCCCGCAACCTGGCCCGCGACCCGCGGCTGACCTGCCTGGTCGAGGACGGCGAGGACTATTTCGAGCTGCACGGGGTGCAGATCAGCGGCACCGCGACCCGGATCGACGACCTGGCGGGGGTGACCGGGGTGGGCCGGCTGATCGCGGCCCGGATGCCGGACGTGCCGGCCGGGGCCCTCGACGCGTACGTGACGCAGGCGGCCCGGAAACGTGCCGCCTACCTGGTCGAACCGGTCCGGACGTCCAGTTGGGACCATCGCAAGCTGCGCTGACGATATCGATGGCGGCCGTGGCACGGACCACCTAGGCTGCGGGACCTATGAAGATCCTCTCCGGCTCGGCGGCCCTCGCGCTGCTCGCGCTGACCGGTTGTGACAGTGGCACCCCGCAGGCGGCCCCCACCCCGCCACCGGCCGCCTCCACCACGGCGTCCGCACCGGCCACCGACTGCGTGATGCCGGTCTCGTTCGACCTGCTGCCCGGCTGGGAGGCCGATCCCGTCGACGTCTCCCGGATGACCCCGCTGCAGGCCGGTTTCCTGCGTGGCGGCGCGTTCGACGCGGTCTGCTCGGTGGACGGCAAACCGGCCGGCAAGCCCGGCTTCGTGCGGGTGTACGCCTCCGACGTCAGCACCGGCAGCCGCACCGACGACCTCAAGGCGTTCGTCTCCGCGTTCACCGTGCGCAACGGCGAGGCGCTCAACTACGAGGTCCGCAACCCGAAGTACACCGCCGCGACGATCGGCGGGCGGCCGGGCGCCGAGGCCACCTGGACCCGGTACGACAAGGACAAGAAGACCGGCAGCGACTACACCGCGTTCACCGTGGACACGCCGAGCGGGCCGGTGGTGGTGCTCGAGGTGCCGTACACGCCGGCCGAGAAGGCGAACGTCCGGCCCGCGTACGAGCTGGCCAGGGAGACCCTGACGGTAGGCTAGGCGCCGCATGGACCGAGGAGGACCCGCCGTGACAGCAGCCCCCGCCGGCCGGCCCCGTGACCCCGGGGTCGACGAGCGGATCACCCGTGCGGCGGCCGAGGTCTACGGCAGCGAGGGCTGGGCACGGTTCTCCGTCGACGCGGTGGCCCGGCGGGCCGGCGTCGGCAAGGCCTCCATCTACCTGCGGTGGCCCAACAAGGAGGCGCTGCTCGCGGCGGTCTTCGCGTCACGGTTGGCCGGGGTCCAGGACATCGACACCGGATCGGTACGCGACGACCTGGTCGCGATGGCCCGGCAGGTGCTGCACGCGTTCCTGGACGAGGCCGGCGGCGCGATGCTGCGGCTGATGCTGGAGGCCGACGGCATCCCGGCCGGGCGCGAGCACCTGGACCGGTTCCTGCGGTCGCAGGCCACCGCGGCGCGGGCGATCGTGCACCGCGGCATCGACCGGGGCCAGCTGAGCCGGGACACCAGCGTGACCCTGCTGCTCGACACGATCAGCGGGGGCGCGCTCAATCACGCGCTGGTCGCGCCGGCCCCGCTGCGGGGCAAGGTGGCGGCGGGCGCCGACCGGTACGCCGAGGAGCTCGTCGACTTCGTCCTGGCCTCGGTCACCGCCCCAGGTCGAGGGACGTCGCCACCAGCAGCGGTATCCCGTCCGGACCCGGCTTGTGGGTGAGGTCGCCGGCGCGGACCAGCAGCTCGACGTGGGCGGCGGTCTCGGCGACCGCGCCGACCAGCATCGGGCCGATCTCCGCCCACGGGCGTGACCAGGTCAGCTCCCCCGCGACCTGCCACACCGTCGCGGCGCCGAGCCGGTCGACGGCGGCCAGGATCTCCCGGCACCGCTGCCGGTGGTGTTCGCCGAGTTCGGCGGCGCGGGCGGCGATGCCGTGGAACCGGTACTCGTGGCCGGGCAGGGCCTCGCACTCGTCGTACCCGGCGACCTTGCCGAGGGACTCCAGGTACTGCCCGAGCGGATCGTCGCCGCCGCTGATCTGCAGACCGATGTTCGGGCTGATCCGGGGCAGCACGTGGTCGCCGGTGAGCAGCATCTGCGCGCCGTCGTCGAGCAGGCACAGGTGGCCGGGGGTGTGCCCGGGGGTCCAGATGGCCCGCAGGCGCCGCCCGGCCAGCGGCACCAGGTCGCCGTCGTTCAGCATCACGTCGGCGTCGGCGAGCGGGGCGAACAGCGTGCCGACGGCCGCGCCGAAAGCACTGAGCAGGCCGGCGATCCGCTCCTCGGGCACCTGGAACTGCCGCAGGTAGCCGCCGAGGGCCTCGGCCGGCTCGGCCGCCCGGTCGCGCAGCATCGCCCGGCGCTCGGCGGGGTGCATGGCCACCCAGGCGCCGGAGGCGTCCCGCAGCCGTGCGGTGAGCCCGTGATGGTCCGGGTGCACGTGGGTGAGCACCACCCCGGTCACGTCGGCGGCGGTCGCCCCGGCCGCGGCCAGCCCGGCGGTGAGCGCGTCCCATCCGGCGTCGCTGTCCCAGCCGGGGTCGACCACGACCAGGCCGTCGTCGCCGGGGACGAGATAGCTGAGGGTGTAGCGCAGCGGATTGTTCGGGATCGGCACCGGGACGGACACCAGACCGGCGGCGAGCTTCTCCACCGGCGGCAGCGTCCTCGCCCGCCAGGCGGCCTGCTGAACGTTCACCCGAGCCCCTTTCCTAGACGTCGACCGTCTAGGAAATCGACCATATCGCGAACGGCGACCGTTCAGCAATCATCCGGTGGAGCGACCTTCTTGCGCTCGACAAGAGGTCACCAGTAAACTAGTTACTCGCCTATAGTTGAGAGTCAAGTAGGGCGAGGCAGGTCGAGTAGGGCAAGGCAAAACCCCGGCGGCATGCCCACGAGGGGCAGAGGCGGACCGGGGTCTTCACTGCCGAAGTTAGCACATCCGCGGACCAGGAAATCCCAGGTGACAGGCGATGCGGGCAGACCAGCTGATCGATCTCGAGCACGGGTTGTCCCCCGAGCGGCTCGCGCCGTACCGGCGGGCCTGCCACGACGACCTCGCCGCCGCGATCGAGCTGTACCGGTGGAACACCGAGCTCTCCGCCGCCCTCAGCGCCACCCTCGGTCACGTCGAGGTCCGCCTGCGCAACGCCCTGCATCAGGAGCTCACCTCCTGGTCGGCGTTGCGGCACGGCGAGCCGCGGTGGTTCCTGGACCCCGGCGGGACGTTCTTCCCGCCGGAGCTGCACGACATCGCCAAGGCCCGCCGGCGCGCCACCCGCGACGGCCGCCCCGAGACGCCCGGACAGGTGATCGCCGAGCTGAACCTGGGCTTCTGGAAATACCTCCTGGCTCGCCGTTACGACCGCGGCCTCTGGCATCCCTGCCTGCACCGGGCCTTCCCCCGGCAGCCACGGTCGCCGGTGTTCGCCGCCGTCGACCAGGTGCACCTCACCCGCAACCGGATCGCCCACCACGAGCCGATGTTCGACCGGCCGGCGCTCGCCCTGCGCGACACCGCCCTGCGCGTCGTGGAGTGGATCTGCCCGGTCACCCGGGAGTGGATCGAGGCCGACTGCCGGGTGCCCGAGGTGCTTGCCGCCCGGCCGCACTAGATGTTCCGGGCGCGTCGGACGCCCGGGACACACGCGTGGGTTCGGTCACATCATCTCGTCCGTGGTGGGGATGAGGACGGTCTTCAGTTCGGTGTAGGCGTCGATGGAGGTGCGGCCGCCCTCCCGGCCCAGGCCGGACTGCCCGAAACCGCCGAAGGCCACGTGCGGCTCCAACTGGTAACCGTTGACGCCGACGGTGCCCGCGCGCACCGCCTTCGTCAGGCGGAAGGCGCGTTTCACGTCGCTGGTCCAGACCGTGGCGGCCAGGCCGTAACTGGTGTCGTTGGCCAGGCGTACCGCCTCGTCCTCGTCGGTGAACGGGATCACCGCCAGCACCGGGCCGAAGATCTCCTCCCGGGCGATCGTCGCGTCGTTCGACACGTCGGCGAAGACGGTGGGCTGCACGAAGTTTCCGGCGGCCAGTTCGCCGTCGGGACGGCCGCCGCCGCAGACCAGGCGGGCACCCTCGGCCCGGCCGCTCTCGATGTAACCGAGGACCCGGGTCAGCTGGCGTTCGTTGATCAGCGGGGAGGCGGTGGTCTCCGGGTGGAACGGGTCGCCGTAGTTGACCAGGGCGGTCATGCCCTCGCAGACGGCCAGGAAGTCGTCGTAGACGTCGCGGTGCACCAGCGCCCGGGTGTGCGCGACACACGCCTGGCCGGAGAGTCCGAGGGTGACCGTGCCCATCGTGGTGGCGGCGGCCGCGTACACGTCGGCGTCCGGGAACACCAGGGACGGGCTCTTGCCGCCCAGTTCCAGGCTGGTGCGCTTGACGCCGTTCGCGGCGGCGGCCAGGACCCTACGGCCCACCCCGCGACTCCCGGTGAAAGTGATCTTGTCGATCAGCGGGTGGTTGATCAGGGCGTCGCCGGTGGACTCGCCGGGGCCGGTGACCACGTTCAGCACGCCCGGCGGCAGCCCCGCCTCCTCGACGATCCGGGCCAGGCGCAGCGCGGAGAAGGTGGCGAACTCCGACGGCTTCAGCACCACGGTGCATCCCGCGGCCAGGGCGGGGGCGAGTTTCTGGGCGGCCAGCAGCAGCGGGCCGTTCCACGGGATGATCGCGGCGACGACGCCGACCGGCTCGCGCAGGGTGAGCACCACGTGGTCGCCGCCCTGAAAACCGGGCAGGGTCTCGCCGGCGAGTTTGTCGGCCCACCCGGCGTGGTGGTCGAAGACGTCGGCGACGCACTCGACCGACATCGCGTACGTCTCGCCGAACGTGACCGGCACCCCGTTGTCCAGCGCGACCAGCGCCTGCAGTTCCCCCGCGTGCTCGCGGATCGTGTCGGCGATCCGCCGCAGCACGCGGATCCGCTCCTTGGCCCGGGTGCGCGGCCACGGCCCGTCGTCGAACGCGGCGCGGGCGGCCCGGACGGCGGCGTCCACATCGGCGACGGTGGCGACGGCGAACGTGCCGACCTCCTCGGCGGTGGCCGGGTGGTGGTGGGTCCAGGTGCGCCCGTCGGCGGCGGGACGCCAGCCACCGCCGATCAGCAACTCACCGCCCGCCAGCCCGATCTCGTCGCGTTTGGCCTTGATCGAGAGCACCACGCCGAACCTCCCGCTCTGGTCCCCGGCTGGTCTCACGGCTGTCTCAGCGGCACTGAGACGGCCCGCAGAGCCAGCCGGGCCGGATTTGAAACACGTTCTATTTCTGCGCACGGTACGCCGTGTCCCGGAGGTCCGCCAGATACGCGGGCCACTCACCGCCGCCGTGCACGGCCAGGGAGGCGCCGCTGATGTAACCGGCCAGCGGCGAGGCGAGCAGCAGGCAGGCGCCGGCCACCTCCTCCGCGGTGGCGCCGCGGCCCATCGGCACGGTCCGCGCCACCGACGGAGCGGGTTCGACCGGGCCGACCACCAGGCTGTTCACCCGCACCCGCGGGGCCCACTCGGCGGCCAGGCTGGTGGCCAGGTGGTGCAGACCGGCCTTGGCGGCGCCGTACGCGGCGGTCCCGGGTGACGGGCGGGTGCCGCTGACGCTGCCGATCATCAGGATCACCCCGCCGGTGGACTGCTCCCGCATCACCAGGTTGGCCGCCTGCGCGACGTGCAGCGGGGCGATCAGGTTCAACTCGATCACCTTGGCGTGCAGGCGCGGTGACGCGGTGTCGGCGGGGACCTGCGGGCTGCCGCCGGCGTTGTTGATCAGCACGTCGAGGCGGCCGAACCGCTCGGCCGCCGCCGCGACCACCGCGGCGGCCCGCTCCGGTTTCCGCACGTCGGCCTGGAAGAAGTCCGGGGACGGCGACGGTGGCGGGGTGCGGGCGCAGACCAGCACCGCGGCGCCGGCCCGGCGGAAGGCGCCCGCGATGGCCGCGCCGATGCCGCGGGTGCCGCCGGTGACGACCACGGCCCGGCCGGTGAAGTCGAGAGGGTCCATGACGGTCGATGCTAGCCACCCAAGCAAGCGCTAGGTTAGCCTGCCGACGTGGGGATCGATCTGCACCGGGGCGCGATCGCCGAGGTGGTCGTCGACTTTCCGCCGGTCAACGCGCTTCCGGCGGCGGGCTGGCACGCCCTCGCCGACGCCCTGCACACGGCCGGAGCCGACCCGCGGACCCGGGCGGTGGTGCTCGCCGCCGAGGGCCGGGGCTTCTGCGCGGGCGTGGACATCAAGGAGATGCAGCGCACCGCGGGCCCCGAGGCGCTGCTCGCGGCGAACCGGGGCTGCGCGGCGGCGTTCGCGGCCGTCTACGACTGCCCGGTGCCGGTGATCGCGGCGGTGCACGGCTTCTGCCTGGGCGGCGGGGTGGGACTGGCCGGCACCGCCGATCTGGTGGTGGCCTCCGACGACGCCACGTTCGCGCTGCCCGAGGTGGACCGGGGCGCGCTGGGCGCGGCCACCCACCTGGCCCGGCTGGTGCCGCACCAGCTGATGCGGACCATGGTCTACACCTGCCGGCCGGTCACGGCGTGGGAGCTGCACCGGTTCGGGACGGTCCTGGAGGTGGTGCCGGCGGCCGGGCTGCGCCGGGCCGCGTGGCGGGTGGCGGAGCAGATCGCCGCCAAGGACCCGCTCGTCATCCGGCGGGCCAAGGAGTCGTTGAACGGGATCGACCCGGTCGACGTGAAGCGGTCCTACCGCTTCGAGCAGGGCTTCACCTTCGAGCTCGACCTCACCGGGACCGGCGACCGGGCCCGGCAGCGGTTTCTGGAGGAGCGGTGATTCGTGGACAAGCTGGTGGGCATCGAGGACCCCGTCGCTGAGGTCCGCGACGGGATGACGCTCGGGATCGGCGGCTGGGGTTCGCGGCGCAAGCCGATGGCGCTGGTCCGGGCCCTGGTCCGGGCCGGGCGGCGGGACCTGACGCTGGTGAGTTACGGCGGGCCGGACGTGGGGATCCTGGTGGCGGCCGGATGCGTACGCCGGGTGGTCACCGGCTTCGTGTCCCTGGACAGCATTCCGCTCGAACCGCATTTCCGCCGGGCCCGCAGCGCCGGCACGATCCAGCTGACCGAGTACGACGAGGGAATGCTCTACTGGGGACTTCTCGCGGCCGCCAACCGGCTCCCGTTCCTGCCGATCCGGGCCGGCCTCGGCTCCGACGTGATGCGGGTCAATCCGGGGCTGCGGACGATCCGCTCCCCCTATGCCGACGGCGCCGAACTCGTCGCCATGCCGGCGATCCACCTCGATGTCGCCTTCATTCACCTGAACCGGGCGGACGCCCAGGGCAACGGCCGCTATCTCGGGCCGGACCCCTATTTCGACGACCTGTTCTGCCTGGCCGCGAAACGCCGGTTCCTCACCTGCGAACGCCTCGAGACGGATCTGTTCAGCAGTGGCCCGCCGCAGACGCTGCTGGTCAACAGATCGATGGTCGACGGGGTCACGGAGACCCCGAACGGCGCCCATTTCACCAGCTGCGCCCCCGATCACGGGCGGGACGAGACGTTTCAGCGGGAGTACGCCAACACCGATTGGGAGACGTTCCGGGCCCGCTATCTGGACGGCGGCGAATCCGATTACCAGCAGGCGGTGAAACGGTGACCCGGGCGGAGATCTGTGTGGTGGCGTGCGCGGAGGCGTGGCGGGGCGACGGGGCGATCCTGGCCGGCTTCGCCGGGCTGATCCCGCAGCTCGGCGCCCGGCTGGCCCAGCGCACGTTCGCCCCGGAGCTGCTGGTCACCGACGGGGAGGCGACCCTGCTGCGCAACGGTGAGCCGGAGGGCTGGCTGCCGTACCGGGCGGTGTTCGCGATGGTCGCGGCCGGCACCCGGCACGCGATGATGGGAGCGAGCCAGCTCGACCGGTTCGGCAATCAGAACATCTCCTGCGTCGGGGAGTGGGAACGGCCGCGATCGCAGCTGCTGTGCGTCCGCGGGGCCCCCGGGAACACCGTGAACCATCCGGTCAGCTATTGGATCCCGCGCCATTCCCCGCGGGTCTTCGTCGACCGCGTCGACATGGTGTCCGGGGTCGGGCACGACCGGAACGCGTACGAGATCCGCCGGGTCGTCACCGATCTGGCGGTCCTCGATTTCGCCACCCCGGACCGTTCGATGCGGCTGCGCTCGGTCCATCCCGGAGTGCGCGTCGACGACGTCGTCGAGGCCACCGGATTTCCGCTGACCATTCCCCGGGACGTGCCACGGACCCGGGAGCCCACCGACGCCGAACGGGCCCTGATCCGCGAACAGCTCGACCCGGCGGGCCGGCGGGAACGGGAGATCCGATGAGAACGGCGCTCACCGAACTGCTGGGCTGCCGGCACCCGATCGTGCAGACCGGAATGGGTTACGTCGCCGGCGCCCGCCTCGTCACCGCCGTCACCGAAGCCGGCGGCTTCGGCATCGTCGCCTCCGCCACCATGACCCTGGACCAGCTGCGCGACACCATTCGAGAGATACGAGAAAGGACCGGGAAACCATTCGGGGTCAACGTACGGGCGGACGCTCCCGACGCGGGCGAACGCATCGACCTGCTGATCCGGGAGCGGGTCCGGCTCGCCTCGTTCGCTCTCGCGCCGGACCGCGACCTGATCCGCCGCTGCGCCGACGGCGGGGTGCTGACCATGCCGTCGGTGGGCGCGCGGCGGCATGCCGAGAAGGTCGCCGGATGGGGTGTGGACGCGGTGCTCGTGCAGGGCGGCGAGGGCGGCGGGCACACCGGGCCGGTACCGACGTCGCTGCTGGTGCCGCAGGTGGTGGACGCGGTCGGGATCCCGGTGGTGGCGGCCGGCGGCTACTTCGACGGGCGGGGGCTCCTGGCCGCCCTGGCCTACGGGGCGGCCGGGATCGCGATGGGCACCCGGTTCCTGCTGACGTCGGACAGCCCGGTCGGTGAGCGGGTCAAACGGCTCTACCTCGACGCGCCGGTCACCGGGACGGTCGTGACCACCCGGGTGGACGGTGTTCCGCACCGGGTGCTGCGTACCCCGTACATCGACGGTCTCGAGAAGTCGGGGAGCGTGCGCGCGCTGATCGGAGCAGCCCGGCACGCCGTCGCGTTCCGGCGTCTCGCCGGCCTCTCCTGGCCGCAGCTCGTGCGCGCCGGGCGCACGGCGCGGCACGGGCGGGAGCTGACGTGGGCGCAGACGCTGATGGCCGCGGGCACGCCGGTGCTGCTGCGCACGGCGATGGTCCAGGGCCGGCCGGAGTTCGGGGTGATGTCGGCCGGGCAGGTCGCCGGGCTGATCGACGACCTGCCGTCGTGCGCCGAGCTGATCGACCGGATCATGACGGAGGCGTCGGACGGGCTCGACCGGCTCGCCGCCGCACGCTGAACCGGGCGCGAGCGGGCCGTCAACGGGTCACAGCCGCTCGATGATCGTGACGTTGGCCTGGCCGCCGCCCTCGCACATGGTCTGCAGGCCGTACCGCCCGCCGGATCGTTCCAGCTCGTGCAGCAGGGTGACCATCAGGCGGGCGCCGGTCGCGCCGAGCGGGTGGCCGAGGGCGATCGCGCCACCGTTGACGTTGACCCGGGCGGGGTCGGCGCCGGTCTCCCGCAGCCAGGCCAGGACGACGCCGGCGAACGCCTCGTTGACCTCGAAACGGTCGATGTCGCCGATGGTCAGGCCGGTGCGGCGGAGAGCGTGGGCGGTGGCCGGGATCGGGGCGGCGAGCATGAGCACGGGATCGTCGCCGCGGGCGGAGAGGTGATGGATCCTCGCCCGTGGCCGCAGGCCGTGGTCGCGAACCGCCTGTTCGCTCGCGACCAGGAGGGCTGCCGCCCCGTCGGCGATCTGGCTCGCCGTGGCGGCCGTGGTCGTTCCGCCGTCGCGCAGCGTGGGCAGTCCGGACATTTTCTCCATGCTGGTGTCGCGCCTGGGGCACTCGTCGTCGCGTCCGCCGCATATCTCGACGCCGAACGTCCGATTTGCCAAAGCTTTGAGCGATTTCTCATGACTCAGAAATGCGTAGCGCTCCAACTCCTCGCGCCCCAGGGACCACCTGGCCGCAATCTCGTCCGCGCTGGCGAACTGATCGACGTTTGCACTCTTGTACCGATTCATCCAACCTTCGGCGTTCACATAGGGCCCCGCAGGCGCCATCGCGCTACTGATCGGCACCTGGCTCATGTTCTGCACTCCCCCGGCCACGACCAGATCCGCGGTCCCGCTCATCACCGCCTGCGCCGCGAAGTGCACCGCCTGCTGCGACGACCCGCACTGCCGATCCACCGTCACCCCGGGAACGTGTTCCGGCAATCCGGCCGCCAGCCACGCCGTCCGCGCGATGTCCCCCGACTGCGGACCCACCGTGTCGACACATCCCACAATGACGTCGTCGACCGCCCCCGGATCCACCCTCGTGCGCTCCATCAGGGCTTTCAGGACACCACCGGCGAGATCCGCCGGGTGGGTCGCCGCATGCATCCCGCCGCGACGGCCCACAGCGGTACGCACCGCGCCCACCAGATACGCCTCCACCGTTGACGCCTCCCCGCCCCATCGTGATAGAACGTGTTCTAACTTACCGGGATCGAGGTGCGCCGTGCACGTCGGATACTCACCCGAGCAGGAGAAGCTCCGCGCGTCCCTGCGGGACTACTTCGCCGCCCTGATGACCCCCGCCCTGCGCGCCGGCCTCGACGACGGCGACGGCGAGTACGGCGACGGCGCCGCCTACCGTCAGGTGGTCCGGCAGCTCGGCCGGGACGGCTGGCTGACCGTCGGCGGCCGATCCCGGCTCGACCAGCTGATCTTCGCCGACGAGGCGGCCCTGGCCGGGGTGCCGGTGCCGTTCCTGACCCTTTACACGGTCGGCCCGACGATCGCCCGCCACGGGACGCCCGCGCAGAAGGAGGCGCTGCTCCCCCGGATCGCGGCGGGCGAGGCGCACTTCTCGATCGGCTACTCGGAGGCGTCCGCCGGGACGGATCTCGCGGCGCTGCGGACCCGCGCGGTCCGCGACGGCGACTCCTACGTGATCAACGGCCAGAAGATGTGGACCAGCCTGATCCAGTACGCCGACTACGTGTGGCTGGCCTGCCGCACCGACCCGGACGCCCCTCGCCATCAAGGCCTGTCCATCCTGATCGTGCCGACCGGCGCGCCCGGATTCTCGTGGACCCCGGTGCGGACCGTCGCCGGCCCGTCCACCAGCGCCACCTACTACGACGACGTCCGGGTTCCGGCGTCCGCCCTGGTCGGCGAGGAGAACCAGGGCTGGCGGCTGATCACCGACCAGCTCAACCACGAGCGGGTCGCGCTCACCTCGGCCGCGCCGCTGCAACGGGCCCTGCGGGAGGTACGCGCCTGGGCCGCCGGCACCGGCCGGATCGAGCGGGAGTGGGTCCGGCTGCATCTGGCCCGCGTCCACGCGAAGACCGAGGCGCTGAAACTGTTCAACTGGCGCGCCTGCGTCTCCGACGGCTCCCCCGCCGCGACCCGCGCGTCAGCCGGGAAGGTCTACGGCACCGAACTGGCGATCGAGGCGTACCGGCTGCTGATGGAGGTGATCGGCCCGGCCGCCACGGTGCGGGCCGGATCGCCGGGAGCGGTGCTGGCCGGCCGGATCGAGCGGATGTACCGGGCCTCGCTGATCCTCACCTTCGGCGGCGGCACCAACGAGGTGCAGCGCGACATCATCGCGGCCGGCGCGCTCGGCCTGCCGGTCCGGCGATAGGAGCCCGAGATGGATTTCACGCTCAGTGGCGAGGCACGGGAACTGGCCGGACTGACCCGCGACATCGCCGGGTCCGGCCGCCCGCTGTGGCCGGCGCTCGCCGAGGCCGGGGTGCTGGCCGCGGCGCTGCCGAAACGGGCCGGCGGCGAGGGCCACGGCCTGCCGGAGCAGTGCGCGATCCTGATCGAGCTGGGCCGACACGCCGCAGGAGTCCCCTACCTGCCGTCGATCGTCGGGGCGGCCTCGGCGATCGCCCGGTTCGGGACCGACGAGCAGGTCACCGAGTGGGCCGCCCCGGCCGGGCGCGGCGAGCTGACCCTCACCGTGGCCGGCCCCGGCTCCACCCCGGCCGCCGCGGAGGCGGCGCTGGCCCTGGTGCCGGTGGACGACGAGATCGCCCTGGTCCGGCCGCAGGTGCAGCCGCAGGAGGTGTCCGGGAGTCCCGGCGCGGGACGGTTGGTGGCGGCGGCCGGCGGGGCGCAGCGGATCGCCGGGGCGGCGTGGCTGCGTGCCCGGCTGACCGTCGGCGCCTGCGCGACCCAGCTCGGCATCGTGGAACGCGCTCTCGAGATGACCGCCTCCTACGCCCGCGAGCGGATCCAGTTCGGCCGCCCGATCGGCTCGTTCCAGGCCGTGTCGCAGCGGCTCGCCGACGCGTGGATCGACGTGGAGGCGTTACGGCTGGCCCTGTGGCAGGCGGTGTGCGCCCCGGAACCGGCGGAGATCGCCACCGCCGGGTTCTGGGCCGCGGAGGCCGGGCACCGGGTGCTGCACACCGCCGTCCACGTGCACGGCGGGGTCGGCATCGACATGGATCATCCGCTGCACCGCTACGTCCTGGCCGCCGAGTACCACGAGTTCCTGCTCGGCGGCGCCACCAGCCAGCTGCTCGACCTGTCCGAGGTGTTGTGAGTGAAGTTCACCCTGGGAATCGCCCTGAGCCCCCTCGACCAGCTGACCGGGCTGGCCCGGACCGCCGAGGAATGCGGGTTCGCCTCGATCGCGCTGCCGGATTCGCTGTTCTACTCCGAGCACGTGTCGGCGGACTACCCGTACACGCCGGACGGCAGCCGGTTCTGGAACGCCGACACGCCCTGGCCCGATCCGATGGCCGCGGCCGCCGCGATGGGCGCCGTCACGTCACGGATCCGGTTCTACACCCAGGTCCTCAAACTCGACCCGCGCAACCCGCTGCTGCTGGCCCGGCAGGTCGGCACGGTGGCGGTGCTGACCGGCGACCGGTTCGGGCTCGGCGTCGGCCTCGGCTGGTCACCGGAGGAGTCACACTGGTGCGGCACCCCGTTCCGGGACCGCGGGGCCCGCGCCGACGAGGCGATCGAGGTGCTGCGCCGGGTGCTCGCCGGCGGCATGACCGAGTTCCACGGAAAGCACTTCTCCTTCGAGAAACTGCAGATGAGCCCGGCGCCGTCGGCACCGGTGCCGTTCTATGTGGGCGGGCACTCCGAACCGGCACTGCGCCGCGCCGCCCGGATCGGCGACGGCTGGTCCTCGGCGATGATGACGCTCGACGACCTGCGCTCCACCATCGCCCGGCTGGCGGAGCTGCGCGCCTCGTACGGCCGCGCCGACGTGCCGTTCGAGATCCAGGCCGTCTGCGTCGACCAGCGCGGCCTCGACGGCTTCCGCCGGCAGGCCGACATCGGCGTCACCGACGCGATCGTCATGCCGTGGCGCGACCCCGGCGCCGGGATCCAGCAGAAACGTGACGCCCTGAAACGCTTCGCGGAGAGGTTCATCGTTCCACTAGCGTCGGCCGGATGAGCGAACTCCCCTTTCTCGCCGACGGCCCCGCGCCCGGCGCCGACCTGAGCCTGTTCGGCCGGTCCACCGGCTCGTGGGCGCTCGACTGCACCGAATACGAGGCCGATGGCGGCACCACGGTGCGGCGCGGCGAATGGCATTTCGGGTACGCCCTCGGCGGCCACGCCACCACCGACGTCTGGATCCTGCCCGGCGTCGAACACGGCGTCAGCGTCCGGTTCCCCGACCCGTCCGCCGGCCCCGGCGTGTGGCGTTCCACCTGGATCGGCCCCGGCCGCCGCCGCGTGCACACCTTCCTCGCGAAACCCACCGCCGACGGCATCGTCCTGGACGGCGGCGACCTCCGCTGGACCTTCTCCGGCCTGCGGCCCGACACCTTCCACTGGCGCAACGAGGCCCGCGACCCCGGCGGCAGCTGGCGTCTCCAGCAGACCTTCACCGTCTGGCGAAACCCCTGACCACTTCTTTCGTACGCTCGACGGCCCCACAACCGCAACGATCGCGTACCCGAGAGTCCGCGCGAGGCGGGCGGGACACCGGACCGCCACGCGGCCACCGGGCGGAAGCGGTGGTCACCGGACGGCAGCGCTCAGGAACCGCTCGGCCGACGTGCGCAACCGTTGCTCGTACCGGGCCGACAGCCACCCGGCGACCGGGAAGACGGCCACCCCGAACCAGGCCCACCACGCGACGGCGATCGCCAGATGGACCGCGAGCACGGTGAACGCCCCGAACAGCAGCAGATGGGTGACCGTGCCCGCCCGGCGCCGCCGCCACCGCCGGGCCAGCCGGATCGCCACCTCCCGCAGCCGGGGGTCGGCCGGCGGCTCCGCGCGAGCGACGGCCCGGACCACCGTCTCCTGCTCGGCGTCGGTGAGGTCACCGAACACGCGCCGGTGCCCCGCTCGCATCAGCGGCCACAGCAGCAGACCGCACAGCAGGCCGCCGACCACATGGATGCCGGCCTGCGTGACCGTCCGCGGGCCGTCGGTCACGAAGAAGTACATGAATCCGGCCCACATCAGACCGGTGATCAGGCAGCGGCTCCACAGTGGCCAGGTCCGCGGGTCGGCACTCATCCAGGTTCCTGACGGTGAGGTGAGCGGCCGGCTCTCCGGGAGACGGCGCGGGGAGCCGGCCGGCGGGTATCGATACGCGTGTTACCCATTGATCGATCCCGTTCAACCGGCACACCGGACTTCCGGCCACCCGCGTCCGGGTCACGCCGCGCCTGGCGAGGCCGACGGTGCACGGGGTGGCGCGGAACCGGAACGAACAACAGCCGATCGGTCCTGTCGCGCGAGTACCACCGCTCTTACGATCTTGCGGTGTCTTTCTACGTTCGCTGGGCGATCCGCCGCGTCTTCGGCGGCCCCCTGCCCGCCACCCCCGATTTCGAAGCCGACGAACAGCTGCTGATCCGGGACGACGTTCTCCGGCAAGCACGGGAACGGCTGCTGCGTGACCGGGACTGGCGGGTGGCCCGGGACGCGATCGAGGCCGCCGGCCAGGACTGGGCGCTGCGTAATTACCGGCTCGGCATCTTCGCGGGGCTGGCGGGAGCGGACGACGAGTGGTTCGACGGCTGGATGCGTGCCGAGCCGTCGAGCCCGGCGGCGAATCTGATCTGGGCGGAGGTGCTCAGCACGCGGGCCGGCGCGGCGCGGGGCGCGGCTTCGGCGAACAAGACGTCAGCGGAGCAGTTCCGCAGCTTTCAGGTTCTGTCGGAGAAATCCGCGGCGACCGCCCAGCGGGCGCTGGAGCTGGCCCATCCGAACGATCCGGGACCCCTCGAGGTGCTGATGAGGTCGTGCTTCGCCGCCCATGGGAGGGGCCTGGAGGAGCTGTACGCCGAGGCCCGGCGCCGGGACCCGCACTTCTTCGAGACGAACAAGCTCGCGGTCATGCTGACCTGCCAGAAGTGGTACGGCTCGCACGAGCTGATGTTCAACGTGGCGCGTTCGGCGGCCGAAGCGGCGCCGCCCGGCCACAAGACGGTCCTCCTGCCGATCTTCGCCCACTTCGAGTTCGCGATGCGCGAGTTCGCCTGGGAGGACGACAGCGACGAGGCGCAGCGGGCGGTCCGCCGTTACTTCGCCCGCCCCGAGGTGCAGCAGGACATCGACCGGTGGATCGCCAGGTTCCGGGCGGCGCCGCCCGTCTCCGAGCAGCTGTCGGCGGTGCGGCAGTGGATGGCCGCGTACTACAGCCTGACCGGTCGCCGGAAGGAGGCGAAGGTCGTGTTCGACGAGATCGGCCCATACGTCCGGCCGGGTTACGAGTGGAACTGGTTCTGGGGCGGCCGGGAGTACGGCTACCTGAGGAGCTGGTGGTGGGCGAACGGCGTGGGCGGCGCCTGACCCCGCTCAGAGGACGATGACGGCGCGGCCGGTGAGGGAGCCGGCCGCGAGTCTCGCGTACGCCTGCTCGATCTCGCCGAAGGCGAACTCCTCCACCTGGTTGTGGATCAGGCCGGCGCGGGCCAGCCCGATCACGTCCTGCGCGTCGGCGATCGACGAGCCCTGGAAGGTGAACACCTCGCCGTCGCGGGGCAGCGCGGAGAACCACGGTTTCCCGAGTCTGCCGCCGGCCGAGCCGATCAGCCCGTAGGCGCCGCCGGTGCGGACCGCCGCGACCCCGGCCGTGATCGTCTCGTCGGTGCCGACGAAGTCGAGCACCACGTCCGCGTCGCGGGTGCCGGAAGCGGGCGTGGCGTGGTGTGCGCCGATCGACAGCGCGTGGTCGCGGCGTGCCGGCGAGGGGTCGACCGCGACGACCGTGGCGGCGGTGAGGATCCGCAGGAACTGGACGGCGAAGGCGCCGAGCCCGCCCGCCCCGATCACCACGGCCGTGCCGCCGGGGGTGACCCGGGGCAGCGCGCGCCGGACCGCGTGCATGGCGGTGGCGCCGGCGTCGGTGAGCGGCCCGGCGTGGCGCGGGTCCAGATCGCCGAGGGGCAGGAGGGCCCGTTCGTCGTCGACGAGCACGTGATCGGCGAGGCCGCCGTCGCGCCCGTACCCCCGTCCGGTGAGGCCGTGCGGGCAGCCGCTGTCCTGGCCGCGGAGGCAGTGCCGGCAGGCGCCGCAGGAGGCCGGTGACACCAGCGCGACCGGTTCGCCGGTGGACGCGACCCATCCGGCGATCTCGTGACCGAGGGTGAACGGCATCCGCCAGCCGAGCGCGGCGCCCGCGGCCTCGGGGACGTGCCGCATGGTCAGGTCGGAGCGGCAGAGCCCGCATCCGGCGACCCGGATCAGGGTCTCGCCGGGCCCGGGCGCCGGGTCGGGCGCCTCGACGGTTCGTGGTGGTGCGCCCCAGGCGGTCATCCGGTATGCCAGCACGCCCTCCAGAGTGGAACTTGTTATCACGGCTCGTCAAGGTGACATTGACCCGAAACTAGAACGAGTTCTATTGTCGAGGTGTGCTGACGAAGCCGTTCGCGGAGGCGATCCAAGAGGCCGAGAAGATCATCACCACGGCCCCGCACGTGCACGATGATCGGGACCTCGCCGAGGGCTACGACTACCTGGCGGGCAGCATCCGCGCGTCGGTGCAGATGGCGTGGGCGTACCAAAAGGAGTTCCCCTATTTCGTACGCTCCACCGGCCCCCACACGAAGATGGGCCTGGACAACCCGGACACCCTGTACTTCCACGCGTGGCTGCGCGACGACGCCGAGTACCTGGTCACCGGCGTGCGCGGCAGCACCGTGGACCTGAGTTTCCAGATCCTCGACGGCGACTACTCGCCGATCGCGGTGCCGGGCAGCCTGGCCGCCTTCGACGACCGCGAGATCGTGACCGAGCCCGACGGATCGTTCCGGATCTGGCTCGGGCCGGGCCTCAAGGGCGCCGGGATGCTGGTGGTCCGCGAGGTGTTCAGCGACTGGGCCGCCGAGCGCCCGGGCATGCTGCGCATCCAGCGCGCGGACCGGATCGGCGCGGCCCCGCCGCCGCCCACTCTGGACGAGCTGACCAAACGGTACGGGGTGGCCGGCAAGATCCTGATCAGCCGGCTGCGCACGTTCCTCGCCTTCGCCGAGCGGTTCTACCTGCACCTGCCGGTCAACACGCTCACCGCTCCGCGGTCCACTCCCGGCGGGCTGACCACCCAGTTCTCCTCGGTCGGCCACTACGACCTGGACGACGACCAGGCCATGATCGTCACGGTGCCGGCGAGTGACGCGCCCTATCAGGGGATCCAGCTGGGCAGCATGTGGTACGTCTCGCTGGACTACGTCAACCACCAGACCAGCCTCACTCGTGACCAGGCCCGGATCGATCCGGACGGCATGATCCGCTACGTGATCAGCGAACGCGACCCGGGCGTCGCGAACTGGCTGGAGCGCACCGGCCACCGCCGGGGTTACGTGCAGTTGCGCTGGCAGCGGCTGTCCCGGGAGCTGACCGCGGCCGACGGCCCGGCGGTCGACATCGTGGCCGTCGACGACCTGCCGAAACGGTTACCGTTCCACACCCCGGTCGGGCCGGTGGCGTGGCGTGAGCGGATCGCCGCCCGGCAGGCCGCCTGCGCGGCCCGGATGCTGGGCTGACCCGGTGCTGCTGGACGGCAGGGTGGTGCTGGTCGCCGGGGCCGGGCCGGGGCTCGGCGCGGCCGTCGCCCGACGGGCCGCCGCGCAGGGCGCGTCACTGGTGCTCGCCGCGCGGACCGCGCCGGCCCTCGACGAGATCGCGAAGACGGTCGACGGGCCGGTACGCGCGGTGCCCACCGACCTGAACGACGACGGGGCCCTGCGGCAGCTGATCGACGCGGCGCTCGCCGAGTTCGGGCGGATCGACGTCCTGATCCAGAACGCGTTCACGATGCCGCCGATGGGCACCCTCGGCCGGGTCGATCTCGACGGGATCGGACAGGGGCTGCACGACAACGTCATCACGGCGCTGCGTGTCGTCCGCGCGGCGACCCCGGCGCTCGTCGCGTCGCGGGGCTCGATAGTGGTCGTCAACTCGGCGGTGCTGCGGCACTCCCGGCGGCCGTTCGGGCCGTACCGGCTCGCGAAGGCGGCCCTCCTCGCCGCCGCGCAGAACCTCGCCGGCGAACTCGGCCCGAAAGGCGTCCGGGTCAACTCGGTGGCGCCCGGCTGGATCTGGGCCGATCAGTTGCGGGGCTGGTTCGAGTTCCAGGCGGCCCGGCGCGGGGTGCCGGCCCGGCAGATCTACGACGAGGTGGCGGCGCAGACCGATCTGCGGCGGCTGCCGGAGCCGGACGAGGTGGCCGACGCGATCCTGTTCCTCGCCTCCGACCTGGCGCGCGGGATCACCGGGGCGTGCCTCGACGTGAACTGTGGGGAGTTCCACCATTGACGACGAGCGCGCGCACCGACGTCGGGACCGTCGAGGATCTGCACGCGTCGGCGGCCAGGCTGACCGGGCTGGACGACTTCGGGGACGGTGACGGGTACGCCGAAGGGCTGCGGGTGCTGCTCCGGTCGTACGCCGGGGAAGCGGCCCTCACCCCCGCCGGCAGCAAGCGGACCCGCGGCCTGTTGCGCGGCGCCCTGGTCTCGCGCCTGCTCGCGGAGGCGGCGTGGCGGGAGTTCCCGGAGCATGCCCGCGTCGCGATCGAACACCCGGTGTTCGTCACCGGCCTGCCGCGCACCGGGACCACCGCCCTGCACCGGCTGCTCACCGCCGACCCGGCGCACCAGGGGCCGGAACTGTGGCTCACCGAGGTGCCGCAACCACGGCCGCCGCGCGCCGAGTGGGAGGGTCATCCGGTGTTCGCGGCGCTGCGCGAGGCGTACCGCGACGCCGGCCTGGACGGGGTGCACCACATGCGGCCGGAGCGGGTGGAGGAGTGCTGGCGGCTGCTCTGCCAGTCGATGACCTCGGTGTCGTTCGAGTGCACGGCGTACATCCCGGGCTATGCGGCGTGGCTCGACGGGCGGGACTGGACGCCCGCCTACGCCCGGCACCGCCGCAACCTGCAACTGATCGGCCTGCGCGATCAGGGGCGGCGGTGGGTGCTGAAGAACCCGAGTCACCTGTTCGCGCTGGACGCCCTGTTCGCGACGTACCCGGACGCCATGGTGATCCAGACCCACCGGGATCCGCGAACCGTGATCGCCTCGGTGTGCAGCCTCACCGAACGCGCCTCGGCCGGCTGGTCCACGGTGTTCGGCGGGCCGGTGCTGGGCCGCGCGCAGCTGTCGCTGTGGTCGCGCGGGCTGCGCCGTTTCCGCGCCGACCGGGCCCGGCACGATCCGGCCCGGTTCATCGACGTGCGGCATGCGGATCTCGTCGCGGATCCCCGGGGCACGGTCGAGATGATCTACGACCGGCTGGGCGCGCGGTGGTCCCCCGGCGCGCGGTCCGCGGTGGACGAGGCGATCCTGCGGGGTACGCCCACCCCCGACCACACCTACGACCCGGCGGCGTACGGCCTTACCCCCGCCCTGGTGGACGCCGCCTTCGCGGGGTGACAGCCGCGGCTGAGGCACGTCCCCCGTGCCGGCCGGTCTCGCGGCTCTCGGGATGATCGGGGCGGGTGTGACGCTGTGGCGGCGGTCCGCCGTGACCGCGCCGACGTCCACCGGGGTCTTCACCGTGCTGCCGACGCTGCTGGTGGCCGTGATCGCGGTGGCGACCACGACGACCGCGATGAACCCGGAGCTCGCTCTACCGGCGTTCTTTCCGGGCGCCTGCCGATTCCGTAAGTTTCGGGGACACATTCCGCAAACTCTCGGAGTCGATCTCTTAAGGTTGCCGTCGACCTGCGAATTTTGGACGCTGCAATTCCGGAATGTTTCCGGAAGTTGTTGACAGTGTGGCGTGGCGCATCCAATACTCGCTGACAGCAGGGATCGCTCACTGTCGATCTGAGGCCCGATTCCCCACCGGGCTCCCCCAGGAGGTCGAAGCGCCATGCCACACCGTCCCGTCCGCCGCCTCACCACCCTTCTCGGCGCCGCGTGCGCACTCACGATGATCACGGGTGGCGCCGCCCACGCCGGCGCCACGACCACCACGGCCCAGGCCGCCGCCTGCACCGGCTACGTCGGCCTGACCTTCGACGACGGGCCGCAGACCGGCAGCACGCCGAGCCTGCTCGCGGCCCTGCGCAACAACGGCCTGCGGGCCACCATGTTCAACCAGGGCCAGTACGCCGCCGCCAACCCCGCCCTGGTCCGCGCCCAGGTCGACGCCGGGATGTGGGTGGCGAACCACAGCTACACCCACCCGCACATGACCCAGCTCAGCCAGAGCGCCATGGACTCGGAGATCGCGCGGACCCAGACCGCCATCGCGAACGGCGGCGGCGGCACCCCGCGACTGTTCCGGCCGCCGTACGGCGAGACGAACGCGACCCTGCGTGCGGTCGAGCAGAAGTACGGCCTCACCGAGATCCTCTGGGACGTCGACAGCCAGGACTGGAACAACGCCTCCACCGAGGCGATCGTGGCCGCCGCCGGCCGGCTCACCAACGGCCAGGTCATCCTGATGCACGACTGGCCGGCCAACACGATCGCCGCGATCCCGCGGATCGCGGCGGGCCTCGCCGCCCGCGGCCTGTGCTCCGGCATGATCTCGCCCACCACCGGCCGCGCCGTGGCGCCCGACGGCGGCACCACCACCCCGCCGCCCACCGGCTCCTGCACCGCGACCCTGTCCGCCGGGCAGTCGTGGAGCGACCGCTACAACCTCAACGTCACCGTCACCGGCTCGAACAACTGGACCGTGACACTGAACCTGCCGTCCCCCGCCAGGGTCATCAACACCTGGAACACCGCGGCGACCTGGCCCACCGCGCAGCAGATGGTCGCCCGGCCGAACGGCGGCGGCAACACCTTCGGCCTCACCGTCCAGACCAACGGCAACCGGACCTGGCCGTCGGTCTCCTGCTCCGCCACCTGACCACCCACCCCGTTCCCACCACGGCGCGGCGGCCGTCCCCACGGCCGCCGCGCCACCCTGCCTGTCCGGCTTGTCCGGCTGGTTGTCACGGCTGTCTCAACCCCGGGGGTGACCGTGACTCAGCCGCCTTCGCCGGCAGGGACCTCGTTACCGATCCGTTACCTTGATTCGCGAACTGGGCCGCCCGCCGGAGGATCACACCAGTGTCAGATCATCCACGGGGAGGAACGGTTCAGTCATGCGCACAAGGCACCTCGCCGTCGCACTGCTCTCCACCACGCTGGTGACGGCTTTCGCCACACCCGCCCAGGCGGCCACCACCGGGGTGGCGTACGTCGCCGGCACGCCGGACGGCTTCAGCACGATCCAGTTCAAGGCCGCGACCGGCAAGGCCAACCGGATCGTCGTCACGAACGGGCCGAGCCACCACTACATCACCATCGACGACACGTTCCCGATCAAGCCCGGCAAGTTCTGCAAGCAGGCCACGGGTGACAAGACCAAGGTGCACTGCGGCCTGAGCGAGAACAACAGGTTCATCGAGATCGCCACCTACGACCGGGACGACACCGTCACCAACAGGACGACGTCGAAGCTCGTCGCCCACGGCGGCACCGGCAACGACACGATCACCGGCGGCGCCCGCGGGGAGGTCCTCTACGGCAACGACGGCGACGACCGGATCTACGGCAACGGCGGCGACGACCACATCCTCGGCGGCAACGGCGGCGACGTCCTCCACGGCGGCGCCGGCAACGACCGGCTGATCGGCGGCAACGGCAAGGACGAGATGTACGGCGGGGCCGGCCGCAACCACATCGGCTGACGGCCGGTGAGTTCGTCGCCCCCTGCCCGCGCCGGCACGAATACGGTCGGCGGGTCCTGACACCCGCCGGTGGCCCGGGTAGCGACAGCGGGCCGTTGCCACCCGGTGAGCCGGGCGGCAACGGCCCGTCGGCCTTGCCTCCAGGGCACGGGACCGCGGTGGCTCGTACCGGCGGAAGAACGGGGTCACGGGCGCTGGAAGGCGCGGATGCCGGTGACCACGACCTCGCCGTCACGGAAGGTGATGCTCCAGGTGTGGATGTTGACGACGCCGTCCGTGTCGTCCGGCAGGCGCATCATCTGCCGGACGTAGACGTGCCCGCGAGCCGGCTCGGACTGGCCGTCCCCGAGATAACCGCCGCCCGGGAACAGCCGGAAGAAGCTCGGCCGCAACCCCTGGAGATTGCGGAACCGGGACCGCTCGTACGCCACGATCTCGGGGTGCCGCGGATCGACGTCGGCCAGCCAGGCCGCCTCGTCGCCCGCGCTGAACGCCGCCGCGCGCCGCTCCAGCAGCTCGTCCACCAGCCGCTGCCGCCGCTCCGGCGAATCCGGCGACGCCCCCGCTCGGGCACCCGACGGCTCGTCGGCGTCCACCGCCATGAACCCGATCACGGCGGCGACGGCGAGCGCCAACCCGCCGGCCCAGCCCTGCCACCGGCGTCCCGCCGGCACCTCGCGCACCGCTTCGTCAGGCACTCGAATCCCCCGGTCCGCCGAACCCGCCGAGCATATCGAAGTTCATCCGCCTCCGGGTCGGCGAAGCGAACAGACGTCAGGAGCCCCGGCGGGGAGCGGCGACCCGGGCGGCGGTCAGTTCGGCGTCCAGTGCGGGTCGCGGCCGATGAAGCCGATCAGGCGGGCCTGCGGGTCGGCGTCGGCGGGCACCGGGACGGCCGGGCCGAACTGCCCGGAGGCGCGGAGCATCGCGTCCATCGGCTCCATCCCGGCGAGCAGGTCGGCGCACTGGCCGGCGTCGAGGGTGGCGTCCTGGCCGGTGGCGCGGGCCAGGTCCCAGGTGTGCAGGAAGACGTCGGTGGTGTAGAAGCGATCGATCGCCTGATCCAGCGGAACATCGCCGATGTGCGGGTTGCGGAACGTCCGGTTCGCGGTCTCCGGGTCGACCAGCAGCTCCTGCACGGCGGCGCGCTGGACGTGCCAGGCCTGGACCGGGTCCTGGTCGGCCCCGGGACCGGCCGGCAGCGTCACGCCGGCACCGCCGGCAAGGAAACCGGGCAGCCACTCGACGAGGTGCCGGACCACGTCCCGGGCGGTCCAGCCGGGCACGGGCGAGGGGGCGTCCCAGTCCTTCGCGCCCTCGACGCGGGTGGTGAAGTCGGCGGCGATCTGGTGGTGGCGCTGCGCGGGAGACGGGTCGGCTGACGGCATCGGCGGCATCCTTTTCCGGTATCGGGCAGTTTCAACTCGCAAGTTTAAACCACGAGGCCGTCCTGGAAAAGAAAAAGTGTGCACGGTTGAAAACCGCACACACTTTCAGGTTCTTTCAAGGCCCCGGAGATCGAATTCCGGGGCCGTTTTCACCGCGCGCGGCTCAGATCGTGCGGATGTTCTCCGCCTGCGGGCCCTTCTGGCCCTGCGAGACCTCGAACTCCACGCGCTGGTTCTCCTCGAGGGTACGGAACCCGGACGTCGCGATGGCCGAGAAGTGCGCGAACACGTCGGGGCCGCCGCTGTCCTGGGTGATGAAGCCGAAGCCCTTGTCGCTGTTGAACCACTTCACGGTACCGGTGGCCATGATTTTCTCCTTGACAGCTGTGGAGCGCCGCACCGCGCGGAACTCCGCGTCGCCGTGTTGACTTCCCCCGAGAATCGACACCGACGAAAAACGCCTGAAGGGCTCGGATGCCCTGCAGGCGTCGGTCCACGTCGGCGAGATTCTGAAGTCTCAGGAAATCAAAACTGCAACGCGCCCAACGTAACACACGAATCGGGGAAGTGTCCGCCGAAACCGGCGGACCCGGGCGTAGGGTCGAAATCAGTGGCTCGGTCGTTGGAGGTGACATGCTCGTCTTCCGCGTGTTCCTGGCCGCTGTGCTGGCGCTGTTCACCGGGGTGACGGCCGCCTACGCCGCTGCCGGGCCACCCGCCGCCGGCATCCCGGACGCGGCGATGATCCAGCCGGACGATCTCGGCGGGGCGCGGCCCTACGCCGCCGACGACGAGAGCTTCCCCGCTCTGCGGCCGCCCCGGCCGTGCGGGCTCGCCGTCCGGGCGCCGGTCGCCGACCGGGCCGTCTCCGCGGTGATCGACGTGGACCAGGGGCCCGAGGTGGTCCTGGAGTACGTCGCCCTGCACCGCCCCGGCGGCGCCCGCGACTACCTGCGCGACCTTCGCACGGCCCTGCGGACCTGCGACGACGACACCTGGCGCCTGCTCGTCACCGCGCCCGACCGGCTGGTGCTGCGCTGGACCCGGTCGTGGGAGCACGTCGGCGAGCAGATCACCCATCACACGTTCGTGGCTATCGCCCGGACCGGCCCGACGATCGTGCTGGTCGCCGACGCCGGCTGGGAGACCGGCGACGGCGACCGCGACCGCGCCGAGAAGGTGCTCAGCCGAGCGCTACCGCGGGCGGCCGTCCTTCGTTGAACTGGGTCCGGTACAACTCCTCGTAACGCCCACCGGCCGCCAGCAGCTCGGTGTGGGTGCCCCGCTCCACCACCCGGCCGCCCTCGATCACCAGGATCTGGTCGGCGGCCCGGACGGTGGACAGCCGGTGCGCGATCACCACCGCGGTCCGGCCGTTCAGCGCCTCCCCGAGTGCGGCCTGCACCGCCTGCTCGGAGGTCGAGTCGAGGTGCGCGGTCGCCTCGTCCAGCACCACCACCCGCGGGCGGGCCAGCAGCAGCCGGGCGATGGTGAGCCGCTGCCGTTCCCCACCGGAGAACCGGTACCCGCGTTCCCCGACGACCGTGTCCAGCCCGTCGGGCAGCGATCGGATCAGGTCGTCGACGTGGGCCCGGCGCAGCACGTCCCACAGGTCGTCCTCGGTCGCGTCCGGGCGGGCCAGCAGCAGGTTGGCCCGGACCGTCTCGTGGAAGAGGTGCCCGTCCTGGGTGACCATGCCGAGCGACTGCCGCAGCGAGGCCGCGCTCAGGTCCCGGACGTCCACGCCGGCCAGGCGTACCGACCCGGATCCGGTGTCGTAGAGCCGCGGCAGCAGACTCGCCATCGTCGACTTGCCCGCTCCGGACGAGCCGACGAGCGCCACCATCTGGCCCGGTTCGGCGCGGAACGAGATGCCGTGCAGGACCTCCTCGCCGCCGCGGGTGTCCAGGGAGGCGACCTCCTCCAGCGAGGCGAGGGACACCTTGTCGGCCGACGGGTACGCGAACCGCACGTCCCGGAACTCCACCGACACCGGCCCGTCCGGCACCGGCTCGGCCGCCGGCTTCTCCACGATCAGCGGTTTCAGGTCGAGCACCTCGAACACCCGCTCGAAGCTGACCAGGGCGGTCATCACCTCGACGCGGGCGCTGGCCAGGCTGGTGAGCGGCGCGTACAGCCGGGTCAGCAGGATCGCCAGGGCCACCACCGCGCCCGGCTCCAGCTCCCCGCGCAGCGCGTAGAAGCCGCCCAGCCCGTAGACCAGCGCGATCGCCACCGCCGACACCGAGGTCAGCGCGGTGAGGAAGGTCCACTGGGCCATCGCCGTACGGACCCCGATGTCCCGCACCCGCCGGGCCCGGGCCGCGAACTCGGCCGACTCCGCCGCCGGATCGCCGTACAGCTTGACGAGCGTCGCGCCGGGCGCGGAGAACCGCTCGGTCATCTGCGTGTTCATCGCCGCGTTGTGCTCGGCCGCCTCCCGTTCCATCCCGGCCAGCCGGCCGCCCATCCGCCGGGCCGGCAGCACGAACACCGGCAGCAGCAACAGCGCGAGGACGGTGATCTGCCAGGAGATCCCGAGCATCACGACCAGGGTCAGCACCAGCCCGACCACATTGCCGACCACTCCGGACAGGGTGTCGCTGAACGCCCGCTGCGCCCCGATCACATCGTTGTTGAGCCGGCTCACCAGGGCGCCGGTCCGGGTACGGGTGAAGAACGCGACGGGCATCCGCTGCACGTGGTCGAACACCCGGGTCCGAAGGTCGAGGATCAGCCCCTCGCCGATCCGCGCGGACAGCGACCGCTGCACCAGCCCGAGGCCGGCCTCGGTCAGCGAGATCACCGCGATGCCGACCGCCAGCATGATGACGAGCCGCTCCTCGCGACCCTTCACGATGGCGTCGACGACCAGCCCGGCCACCACCGGCGTGGCCACCGCGAGGATCGCCGTCACCACGCTGAGCACCAGGAACCCGGCGAGCAGCCGCCGGTGTGGCCGGGCCAGCGCGAGTATTCGCCGCAACGTGGCCCGGGAGAACGGCCGTCTGTCGTCCTGCTGGTTCATGACGTGGTACATCGAGTTCCATGCGGCGAATTCCATGCTCATGGCCGCCACCAAATCAGGTGAACCGCAGTGCAGGTCAAGCCGATTTCAGCAAATGAATCGCGGTCAGCGCCGGTCGTAGGTGGGATCAGCGTCGCCGTAGTCGACGGCGCCGCCGTCCTCGTAACCGGCCGGGGATCCGGCCGGCGGCCGGCGCAGCGCCAGGGTGGCGTGCAGTTGGCCGAGCTGGATGGTGGTGTCGAGGTAGCGCCACACCGGCTCGTCGATGTCGTCCCCGGCCTCGACCTGGAGGCGGATGTCGGCGTAGGCCTGCTCGGCCTCGGCGGCGAGCTCCTGCGCGCGGACCTGGTGCTGGTCTGGTGTCATATCGACGAGCTTGGCATGTCTGCGCATGCCGTGCGGGCCCCCGGCACGCGCACGGCGTACCGGACCGGGTTTTCGTCAGAGCAGCTTGGGCAGCCTGGCGAGAGTCTCGTCGGCTTCGGTGACCAGATCGGACATCACCTCCGCGACCCGGCGGACCGCGTTCATCCGGCCGACGATCTGACCGACCGGCATCGGTACGACACTCGGGTCCCCGGACGCCATCAGCCGTTCGTGCGCCCCCGACACCAGCAGGTTCTGCAACGGCATCGGCAGCGGCCGGGGCGCGGCGTCCGCCGACCACGCCTCGGTCCAGCGGTTGCGCAGCAGCCGCGCCGGTTTGCCGGAGTAGATGCGGCTGCGGACCGTGTCGCTCGACGACGCCCGCAGCAGCGCCTCCCGCAGCGCCGGGCCGCTCTCGTACTCGCTGGTGCCGAGCCAGACCGACCCCATCCACACTCCGCGGGCGCCGAGGGCGAGCGCCGCCGCGATCTGCCGTCCGCTGCCGATGCCGCCGGCGGCCAGGACCGGCACGCCGACCGCGTCCACCACCTCGGGGATCAGCACCATCCCGGCGATCTCCCCGGTGTGCCCGCCGGCCTCGTAGCCCTGCGCGACCACGATGTCGACGCCTGCCGCGGCGTGGCTGCGGGCGTGGTCGGCCCGCCCGGCCAGGGCCGCGACCAGGAGGTTCCGGTCGTGGGCCTGGGCGATGACGTCGGGCGGTGGCGGGCCGAGCGCGTTGGCGATCAGCCGGATCGGGTGGCGCAGCGCCACCTCGACGTGGCTGCGGGCGACCGAGTGGAGCCAGCCGAGGACGCCGGGCCGCGGCTCACCGGACAGCGGCGGCACCCCGAGGCGGAGCAGGGTGCGGTCGACGAACTCCCGGTGGCCTTCCGGGATGAGTTCGCCGAGGTCCTCCGGGACGCCTTCGGTGGGGCGGGTGCTGGGCATGACCACGTCGACGCCGTACGGGCGGCCGCCGGTGGCCCCGTCCAGCCAGGTGAGGACGGTGTCCAGCTCATCGGCGTCGTTGAACCGGACGCACCCCAGCACGCCGAGCCCGCCGGCTCGGCTGATCGCCGCGACGACGTGCTCGGAGGGGCTGAACCCGACGATCGGGACGTCGATGCCGAGGAGGTCGCACAGGTCAGTCCGCATCGTTCTCCCTCGTCCAGGCGTGGGCCCAGCGGTAGTCGGCCTTGCCGCTGATGGTGCGCTGGATCCGGTCGACGAACCAGATCGCGCGGGGCGCCTTGAACCCGGCGATCCGCTGCCGGACCAGCGTGTCGAGGCCGTCCACGTCGGCCTTGGCGCCGTCACGCAACTGGACGAGCGCGGCCACCTTCTGGCCGAGCAGGTCGTCGGGGATCCCGATGACCAGGGCGTCGAACACGTCCGGATGGGATTTGAGGGCCCCTTCGACCTCCTCCGGGAAGACCTTCTCGCCCCCGGTGTTGACGCACGTGTTGCCCCGGCCGAGCAGGGTGATCGTGCCGTCGTCCTCGATCCGGGCCAGGTCGCCGGGCACGGCGTAGCGGACCCCGTCGACCTCGGTGAGCAGCTCCGCCGTCTTGGCCGGGTCGTTGTAGTAGCCGAGCGGCACGTGCCCACCCCGGGCCAGCCGGCCGATCACGCCCGGTGGCGCCTTCCGCCCGTGCTCGTCGATGACGATGGTGTCCGGGCCGGGCATGACCCGCGGGCCGTCGACGGCGCCACCGGCCACGTCGGCGACGATCCCGAGGCCGGTGAACCCGGTCTCGGACGCGCCGATCGCGTCGGTGACCATGACGTCCGGCAGCGCCTGCAGGTACTGGCGCTTCACCGACGGGGAGAACAGCGCGGCGCTCGACGAGATCGCCACCAGCGAGGATCCGTCGTGGCTGCCGGCCAGGTACGCCTCGATGATCGGCCGGGCCATCGCGTCGCCGATCAGCACGATCACGTTGACCCGGCGGCGTTCGACGGTGCGCCACACCTCCTCGGCGTCGAAGTGCGGCAGGAAGACGACGGTGTCGCCGGCGAACAGGCCGGCGAGGGCGGCCCACTGGGCGTTGCCGTGGATCAGCGGCGCCAGGCAGAGCCGGGTCATCGGGGGTGTCTCGGCGCCGCGCCGGCTCTGCGCCCACTCGTCGTCGAGGGGGATGCCGGTCATGAAGTCGATGCCGCCGCCGAGGACCCGCCAGACGTCCTCGTGCCGCCAGATCACGCCCTTGGGATAGCCGGTGGTGCCGCCGGTGTACAGCAGATAGATGTCGTCCCCGGACCGCTCCCCGAAATCCCGGCCCGGCTTTCCCGCCCCGACGGCGTCCGCATAGGAGACACCGGGGAGATCGGATCGGGAGCCGTCGGGCAGCGCGATCATCGTGGTCAGACCGGACGCGACGGCGCCGACCCGCTCCGACAGTCCGCGGTCGTGGATCAGCACGTCCAGGCCGGCGTCGGTGATCAGATACTGTAACTCGTTCTCGACATAGCGATAGTTGACGTTGACGACCACGGCGCGGAGCTTGTACACGGCGATCATGGCGACCAGTGCCTCGATCGAGTTGCCCGCGTAGAGCCCGACGTGGGCACCCTTGCCCACCCCTCGACTGCGCAGGAAATGGGCCAGACGGTTGGCGGTCTCCTCCAACTCGGCATAGGTGGCCGCACGCTCGCCGCAGGCCACCGCGACGCGATCTCCAAAGGCGTCGACCGCGTGCTCGAACAGGTCCGCAATATTGGCCGCCATCAACGCAAAGTAGAACCTGTTATCGTTCCGGGGCAAGGGTTGTGCACGGAGAGGGGAAAACGGGTGGACGCTCTCGTCGAGCAACGCGGGCCTGTCCTGATCGTCACGATGAACCGGCCGCACGTCCGCAACGCGCTCTCCGCCGAGATGCTCGCCGTGATGCGCGACGCCTGGGACCGCGCCGACACCGACCCGGAGATCCGGGTCGCGATCCTCACCGGCGCGGGCGGCGCGTTCTGCGCCGGCGCCGACCTGCGGGCGATGACCGGCGACCACCCCGGCGAGAGCTTCCGCAACGGCGGCGCCGACCTGTCCCGCATCGACGCGCTGCTCAAGGGCCGCCGCCTGACGAAACCGCTGATCGCCGCGGTGGAGGGCGCGGCCGTCGCCGGAGGCACCGAGATCCTCCAGGCCACCGACGTGCGGGTCGCCGGGGCGAGCGCCCGCTTCGGGGTGTCCGAGGCCCGCTGGGGCCTCTTCCCGCTGGGCGGCTCCGCGGTCCGGCTCCCCCGCCAGCTGCCCTACACGGTCGCCGCGGAACTGCTGCTCACCGGCCGTCACCTGAGCGCCGCCGAGGCCCGCGACATCGGCCTGATCGGCCACGTCGTCCCCGACGGCCAGGCGCTGAGCCGGGCCCTCGAGATCGCCGAGACCATCGCGGCGAACGGCCCGCTCGCCGTCCGGGCCATCCTGCGCACCATCCGCGAGACCGAGGGCCTGCCGGAGAACGAGGCCTTCGCCATCGAGTCCCGGATCGGGATGGAGGTCTTCACCTCCGACGACGCCAAGGAGGGCCCCCGGGCCTTCGTCGAGAAGCGCCGGCCCGACTTCAAAGGCGCCTAGATCCGGCTGGTCGTCACGGCTGTCTCGAAGGCCTCGAGACAGCCGTGACGACCAGCCGGGGGTGGGGCTTCAGATGGCGCGGTCGCGGCCGGACCAGTACGGCGCGCGGAGGTGCCTTTTGTAGAGCTTGCCGTTCGGGTCACGGGGAAGCTCGGTGACGTAGTCGACGGTGCGGGGCAGCTTGAAACGGGCCAGCCGGCCGCCGAGGAACGCGAGGAGCTCGGTGGTCAGGGCGGGTCCGGGCGTGACACCGGGCGTGGGCTGGACGACGGCCTTGATCTCCTCGCCCCACTCGTCGTGCGGGATGCCGAAGACGGCGACGTCGGCGACGGCGGGATGGACGGCGAGCTCGTTCTCGATCTCTGCCGGATAGACGTTCACGCCACCGGTGATGATCACGTCACTGGCCCGGTCGCACAGGTACAGGTAGCCGTCGTCGTCGAGGTAGCCGATGTCGCCGACGGTGAACATCCGGTCCCGCCAGGAGGCGCGGGTCTTCCCGGGGTCGCCGTGGTACTCGAACGTGGCGTCGCCCATCTGCAGGTACACCGTGCCGGGCTCGCCGGCCGGCCGGTCCTTGCCGTCGTCGTCGAGCACCCGCACCCGCGACCCGGGCCACGCCTTGCCGACCGAGCCGGGCCGGGCCCGCCACTCGGTCGCGGTGATCAGGGTGCCGCCGCCCTCGGAGGCCGCGTAGTACTCGATCACGACCGGGCCGAACCAGTCGAGCATCTGCTGTTTGACCGGCTGCGGGCAGGGCGCGGCGCCGTGGATCATCGCGCGCATCGAGGACACGTCGACCTGGGTGCGGAACGACGACGGCAGGGCGAGCAGACGGCGGAACTGGGTGGGGACCATGTGGCTGTGGGTGACCCGGTGCCGTTCGACCAGGCGCAGGAACTCCTCGGCGTCCCAGTGCTCCATCACCACGACCGGATGGCCGAACTGGAGCGAGATGACAGCGAAGTTCATCACCGCCGTGTGATAGAGCGGTGAGCAGCACAGATGCACGTGGTCGTCGAACGGCCGGAGCCCGAACAGGCCGAAGAACCAGAGCGAGACCGGCGACACCTGGTCGGGGTCGAGGCCGGGCAGCGGGCGGCGTACCCCCTTGGGGCGGCCGGAGGTGCCCGACGTGTACACCATGAGCGCGCCGAGCGTACGCGGGAAGGGTCGTCCCCCGCCGGGCGAACCGAGAGCGGACAGCGGCCGGAAGCCGGGGACGTCTCCCGCCGCGTAGCGGCTCTCCGGGCCGAGGCCCGCCTCGTCGGCGGCGGCGCGGGCCGCGTCACCGAACCGCGGGTGCGCGAGGAACGCGCGGGCGCCGCTGTCGCGCAGGATGTAGCCGAGTTCGGCGGCGGTCAGATGCCAGTTCAGGGGTACGACGTGCAGCCCGATCTGGGCGGCCGCGAAATAGGCGGTGAGGATGTCGGCGCCGTTCGGCAGCAGCAGCGCGATCGTGTCACCGGGCCCGAGCCCGGCCGCCTGCAGGCCGCGCCCGATCCGGTCGGCCTCGGCGGCCAGCTCGCCGTAGGTCAGGGTGCGGCCGCCGGGTTCGACGATGGCCGCCGACTGCGGCCGCTGCGCCGCGATGGTCCACATCCCGATGCCCGTCATGCCGCGACTCTATAACCGGTTCCATCGATGCGAAAGCCGCTTGCACCGCGTTTCCGCCCGATCCTTGCCCGGCAAAGTTGGAACGTGTTTCACTCATCTTCGTGGAGACCCTGGCGGCACCGCTCACCATCGCGTTCGACTACACGCGCTCGCTCGGGCCGGTGCTCGGCCGGTTCATGGCGGGACTGCGCGACCGCCGGGTGATGGGCGGGCGGACCGCCGACGGGCGGGTGCACGTGCCGCCGCTCGAATACGACCCCGTCACCCACGAGCCGGTGACCGACCTGGTCGAGGTCGCCCCGTCCGGAACGGTGATCAGCTGGACCTGGACCGGCCGGCCCCTGGAGGGCCAGCCGCTGGACTGGCCGTTCGGGTGGGCGCTGATCCGGCTCGACGGGGCGGACACGGCCCTGCTGCACGCGGTTGACGCCGGCTCCGCCGAGGCGATGCGGACCGGGATGCGGGTGCGGATCCGCTGGGCCGCCGACCGCGTCGGGCACATCCGCGACATCGAGTGCTTCGAGCCCGGGACCGCCACGGCCGGGCCGCCGGGACCGGAGAGCGAGCCGGTGACGATGATGACGACACCGATCCGGCTGCACTACCGGCACACCACGTCGGTGGAGGAGGACCGGTATCTGCGGGCGCTCGCCGAGGGGCGGATCATCGGGCAGCGGTGCCCGGCCTGCCGGAAGGTGTACGTGCCCCCCCGGTTCTGCCCCGCCGACGGGGTCGCGCCCGACGAGGTCGTCGAGGTCGCCGGCCGGGGCACGGTCACGACGTTCTGCGTGGTCAACGTGCCGTTCGCGGGTCAGCGGCTCACCCCGCCGTACGTGGTGGCGCAGGTGCTGCTGGACGGGGCGGACATCCCGGTGCCGCATCTGATCCTCGGCGTCCCGGCGGAGGAGGTACGGATGGGGCTGCGGGTCGCGGCCGTGTGGCGGGATCGGGCCGACTGGGGGACGACACCGGAGAACATCAGCCACTTCGCGCCGAGCGGGGAACCGGACGCCGCCTACGAGACCTACGCGGAGCACCTGTGAACGGGGTCGCGGTCATCGGGTTCGCGCAGGCCGGCGGGGTCGTCACGACCAGCGGGGTGGAGACGCTCGTGCCGGTCTTCGAGGAGGCCCTCGCACGGGCCGGGCTCGGCCGGCGCGACATCGACTTCTGGTGCTCCGGGTCGTCGGACTATCTGGCGGGGCGGGCGTTCTCGTTCGTCAGCGCGGTCGACGCGATCGGGGCGGTGCCGCCGATCGCCGAGTCGCATGTGGAGATGGACGCGGCCTGGGCGCTGTACGAGGCGTACCTCAAGATCCTGTCCGGGGAGGCGTCGACGGCGCTGGTGTACGGGTTCGGCAAGGGCACCGCGGGCGACCTGAACCGGGTGCTGGCGCTGCAGATGGACCCGTACACGGTCGCGCCGTTGTGGCCGGACGCGATCAGTGTCGCCGCGTTGCAGGCACGGCTGGCGATCGACGCCGGGCGGTGCAGCGAGGACGACATGGCGGCGGTGGCGGCGCAGCGCGGACATCAGGCGCCGGACAGCCCGTACGTCTCCATGCCCTTGCGGGAGCACGACGTCGCGCCCGTCGCGGACGGGGCGGCAGCCGTCGTCCTCGCCGCGGGTGACCGGGTGGCCGGACGGCGCGCCGCCTGGATCGAGCGGATCGAGCATCGCATCGAGGCGCAGGGCTTCGGCGAGCTGCCGGCCATGCCGGCGCCGGAGGTGGACGTGGCCGCCCTGCATGCCCCGTTCACCCATCAGGAGCTGCTGTTACGCCGGGCGTTCGGGCTCTCCGGCGGGGTGCGGTACGTGCCGTTCACCGAGAACGCGATGTTCTCCGCGGGACTGTCGCGGATCGGGGTCGCGGCGGAGGAGGTCATGGCGGGGCGGGCGGCGAAGGCGCTCGGGCACGCGACGAGCGGGCCGTTGCTGCAACAGAACCTCACCTGCGTGCTGGGGAGCCGATCATGAGGCGGGCGGCGGTGCTCGGCACCGGGCAGACGGACCACCGGAGCCGGCGTACGGACGTGTCGATGGCGGGATTGTGCCGGGAGGCGATCGACCGGGCCCTGGCCGACGCGGGGACGGACTGGTCGCAGATCGACGCGGTGGTGCTCGGGAAGGCGCCGGACCTGTTCGAGGGCGTGATGATGCCGGAGCTGTTCCTCGCGCAGTCGCTCGGGGCGGTGGGGAAACCACTGCTCAGGGTGCACACCGCGGGGTCGGTCGGCGGGGCGACGGCGATCGTGGCGACCAGCCTGATCCGGGCCGGGGTGCACCGGCGGGTGCTCGCGGTGGCGTTCGAGAAGCAGTCGGAGTCGAACGCCATGTGGGCGCTGTCGATCCAGCCGCCGTTCAGCGCGCCGATCACGGCCGGGGCGGGCGGGTACTTCGCGCCGCACATCAGGTCGTACATCCGGCGGTCCGGGGCGCCGCCGCACGTCGGCGCGCTGGTGGCCGTGAAGGACCGGCGCAACGGCGCCCTGAATCCGCACGCCCACCTGCGGCAACCAGACATCACTCTGGAGTCGGTGCAGGCCTCGCCGATGCTGTGGGATCCGATCCGGTACGACGAGACCTGCCCCTCCTCGGACGGGGCGTGCGCCGTGGTGATCGGGGATGCCGCCGCGGCCTCCTCCAGCGATCGTCAGGTCGCGTGGATCAAGGCGACGGCGATGCGGACCGAGCCGACCTTCTACTCGGGCAAGGACCACGTCGATCCGCGGGCGGGAGCCGCTGCCGCCGCCGCCCTGTGGGACCTCGCCGGGATCAAGAACCCCCTGGACGAGGTGGACGTGGCCGAGCTCTACGTGCCGTTCTCCTGGTTCGAGCCGATGTGGCTGGAGAACGTCGGCTTCGTCGGGCCGGGCCAGGGCTGGAAGCTCGTCGAGGCCGGGGAGACCCGGATCGGCGGGACGCTGCCGGTGAACCCGTCCGGTGGCGTGCTCTGCTCGAACCCGATCGGCGCCTCCGGGCTGCTGCGGTTCGCCGAAGCCGCCATGCAGGTGATGGGGCGCGCCGGAGAACACCAGGTGGCGGGCGCCTCGACGGCGCTCGGCCACGCGTACGGGGGCGGATCCCAGTTCTTCTCCATGTGGGTGGTCGGGAGGACCCCGTGAAACGTCGGACCCTGCTGGCTTCAGCTCTTCTTCCGGCGCTGCCTCTCCCCCATCTGCGGGCCCGCTCGGCCATCGTCATCGGGAGCGGGTTCGGCGGGGCCGTCGCGGCCTACCGGCTCGCCCAGGCCGGGATGTCGGTGACCGTTCTCGAACGTGGCCGCCGCTGGGACGTGGACGGCTCCGGGAGCACCTTCTGCACGATCAGCGATCCGGACTGGCGGTGCGCGTGGTTCGCCGATCGTCCGCCGCTCGGGCTGGACGTCAGCAAGACCATCACCCGGGGCGCGGGCCTGATCCAGAAGCACGCCGGCGACGGCATCCAGGTGATGTGCGGGGCCGGTGTCGGCGGCGGTTCCCTGGTCATCGGCATGTTCATGCCGCAGCCGCGGCGGGCCGACTGGGAGACCGTCTACCGCCTCCCGTACACCGATTTCGAGGACGTCTACTGGCCGCGCGCCCGCAGGAATCTGGGCGCCGCGACGATTCCGGAGGACATTCAGAACCATGCGGCGTACGTGGGGGCGCGCGCCTGGCCGGCTTACATCGCGGAGTTCGGCCGTACGCCCGTACCCGTCCCGTTCGGGGTGAACTGGGACGTGATCCGGGACGAGCTGGCCGGGCGGGCCCCGGCCTGCCACACCATCGGCGAGGGACCGTTCGGCAGCAACTCCGGCGCGAAGAACAGCGTCGACCGCAACTACCTGGCCTGGGCCGTCGCGGCCGGCGCCCGCGTGCTGCCGCTGCACGAGGTGACCGAGCTCCGCGAGGTCTCCGGGTCGTCGACGTTCGAGGTGGCGTGCCGGCAGATCGACGACCGCGGATCGGTGCTGTCCACCCCGGTCCTCTCCGCCGACTACGTGTTCCTGGCCGCCGGCTCGCTGGGCAGCACGTCGCTGCTGCTCACCTCACGGGCCCGGGGACGGCTGCCCCGGCTGGCCGGCGCCGAGGTCGGCAAGGGCTGGGGCAACAACGGGGACTTCCTGATCGCGCGGCTCAACCTGCGCCGGGCGGTCGGGCACGCGCAGGGCGGGCCGGGGAACGTGCGGTTCCACGACGACTCCAACCCGTACGCGAAGGCGGCGATGGCGTGGGAGGCCGCACCCATCCCGTCGTGGCTGCCGGCGACCACCGCGCACCTGATCACCAGCCTGGCGGCGGAGCGGGGCGAGATCCGGTACGACCCGGCGACCGGGACCGGGAAGGTGCACTGGCCGTACGCGGAGATGGAGACCTCGTCGGACAAGGCCGGGCGGGATCTGGCGTCCCGGCTGTGGTGGTCGACCGAAGGCGCGAAAGGGTCGCTGCTGACCGGGCTTCCCACGTACGACCGGAACACCGGAATGGGCCTCGGCTCGCGCAACACGTACCACCCGCTCGGGGGTCTGGTGATGGGCCGGGCCACCGACTTCGGCGGGAAGGTCGCCGGATACGAGAACCTGTTCTGCGTCGACGGGGCGCTGCTGCCCGGGTCCGCGGCACTGGCCAATCCGGCCCTGACGATCACCGCGAACGCCGAGCGCTGCATGGACATGTTCCTCGCCTCTGCAACAAACCTGCAAATGGATTCCGTTGACTCGCATAGATGAACGGTGGCATGTTTCGAGTCGGAAACAGTTCCCCGTGGCAGTCCGCCGGACCATCCCCAACGCTGCATTGTGCCGCGCTTTGCGAATGCGAACCGCGGCCGGTGCATCGTGTCCGGCGGATCCATTCCGACAAGGAGTCATCCCCCGATGCCATCTCCTCCCCGTGGCCGCACGCTGCGCCGATCCCTCGCCGCCGCCGGCCTGTCCGGCCTGGTGGCGGCCGGTGTCCTCGTCTCGATCGGCACTGCGGAAGCGGCCACCCTGTTCAGCTCGGACTTCGAATCCGGCAGCACCACCGGATGGTCGAAATCGGGCGGCACCTGGTCGATCGTGAACGACGGCACGCAGGTTCTGCAGCAATCCGACAGCTCCAACTCACGGGCCCGGCAGTTCGCCGGAACGACGTCCTGGGCGAACTACTCGGTGCAGGCGAAAGTGAAGGCGACCGCGTTCAGCTCGCCCGCCGGCGTGGTGTCGCTGACCGCCCGCGCGGCCGGGGCCACCAAGATGTACCGGCTGTCGCTGACCGGCGGCAACAAGGTCCAGCTGGAGACGATGAACGGCAGCGCCGTCACGGTCCTGGGCAGTCTCAGCCAGACCATCTCGGCGAGCACGTTCTACACGCTGCGGCTCACCGTCAGCGGGACGACGATCAGCGGCTCGGTCAACGGGACCGGCGTCGGCTCGGCCACCGACAGCACGATCGCGGCGGGCCGGATCGGGCTTCTCACCGAGTACGCGGCCGGCCGTTTCGACGACATCGTGGTGGAGGACGGCGTGACCACTCCGCCCACCAGCACCTCCCCGAGCACCAGCGTCTCCCCCTCGACGTCCACCAGCAGCACTCCCCCGCCCACCGCGAACGCCCTCTACGTCGCGCCGAACGGCACCGACGGCGCGGCCGGGACGATCGCCGCGCCGACCACGCTGACCTCGGCGATCAGCCGGATCGCGGCCGGCGGGACGATCTACCTGCGCGGCGGCACCTACGCCCACTCCTCGACGGTGACCATCCCGCCCGGCAACAACGGCGCGGCCGGGTCGCTGAAGACCATCGCGGCGTACCCCGGCGAGAAACCGGTCCTGAACTTCTCGGCACAGGCCGAGGACCCGGCCGCCCGCGGCCTGGCGGTCAACGGCGACTTCTGGAAGGTGTACGGGATCGTCGTCGAACGGGCCGGCGACAACGGCATCTTCGTCGGCGGCAGCAACAACGTCATCGAACGGACCGTCACCCGGTTCAACCGCGACACCGGCCTGCAACTGTCCCGGATCCTGTCGACCACCCCGCAGTCACAGTGGCCGGCCGACAACCTGATCCTCAGCGCCGAGTCGCACGACAACGCCGACTCCGACGGTGAGGACGCCGACGGGTTCGCCGCCAAGCTGACGGTCGGCGCCGGCAACGTGTTCCGGTACGCGGTGGCGCATCACAACATCGACGACGGCTGGGACCTGTACACCAAGACCGACACCGGCCCCATCGGCGTGGTCACCATCGAGGACTCGCTCGCCTACAGCAACGGGACGCTCAGCGACGGCTCACAGGCCGGCGCCGGCGACCGCAACGGCTTCAAGCTGGGCGGCGAGGACATCGCGGTCAACCACATCGTCAAGCGGACGATCGCCTTCCGCAACGGCAAGCACGGGTTCACGTACAACAGCAACCCGGGCAGCCTGACGATCTCCAACAACCTGAGCGTCGACAACGCCGAACGCAACTACAACTTCGACGCCGGCACCTCGGTCTTCCGCAACAACACCTCCTGCCGTACGTCCAGCGGCACCAACGACCGGATCATCGGCGGCTCGGACACCAGCAACCAGTTCTGGTCCGGCACGAACGGCTCCCGCTGCTCGGCCTACACCGGCGCGCTGGCCTGGTCGTACGCCTCCGACGGCCGTCTCGTCACCACCATCGGCGGGGTCGTCGTCTCGCTCTGAAGCACACCGGTCGCCCGTCCGCCGATGCCGGCGGGCGGGCGACCGCCGTCGTCCCCGCCGAGATCCTGCCGTACCCGCTCCCTCGCGCGGGGGAGAACGTTCCCTCCGCACGGGGAGGTTCGCCGTGCCGTCGCCGGACAGGCTGTTGCTGTCCACGAACGAACATGGAGGAACGGCGATGCGCAAGACGATCATGGCAGTGCTCACGGCCGGCGCCGTGCTGGCGGGGACCGCGGCCCCGGTGAGCGCGGGGCAGACGAAACCGCGGCCGACCGAACCGAGTCTGGTCGGTTCGGCGAAGACCTACCGGCCCGAGGGCGACGACGTACGGTTCACGTTCGACGCGCACGGGCTCGGGCCGGACGCCCGCGGGACGTTCCGGGTCAGCCACTACCTCGGCGCGGAGGGCGGCTGGTTCGCCGGTGACATCGACTGCCTGATCGTCGGCGGCCGGACCGCCGTGGTCACCGGGGTCATCACCGCGAGCAGCTTGCCCGAGTTCATCGGCGTACGGCGCGGGATGACCGTGTTCGACGACGGCCGCCGCGACCGCGTCGGCTACAGCTGGGTCCTCGACCCGGGCAGCACGGAGTCGGTGCCGAAGTGCCTGAGCAGCGCCCCCTTCGAGTGGGTGGAGAGCGGCGACTTCAAAGCCGTCGAATGGCTCCCGATCCAGGGCCCGCGAAGAAGCTGACGATCAGAAGGGAGACCAGTTTCGCGACCAGCGCCCGTTGTCGTCCAGGGCGTAGTAGTCCTCCCCCTCCGCCGGGCCCCCCAATTCGGCCCAGCGGAGGGGCGCCTCGGGCGAGCCGATGCTCAGAACGACGGACTTCGCATTCTGCGCGGTGGTCAGCATCAGGTGACCGCTGTACACGTGCCCGCGCTTCGAAAGCGCAGCGAAGGAGATGATCGCCTCCTTCCGCCCTCCGAGGGACACCACAGCAGGCGGCATAGGACGCGGATCAGTGAATCCCGATACCTCACCGACGTCGGACAGCGTCGCTTCGACAGCTTGCGTGTCGAGATCGATATGGAAGTTCTGGGTCAGACCGCCCCCACCCCACTGGCATTTGATCCAGGTGCCGTCACCGGGACTCACACTCTCCCTGCTGGTGACGACCGTCGCCGCGCGCCGCAGCGATACGAGGTCGGGATCCCCCGAGGTGAGTACCACGACCTTGTGAATGTCCAGGAAGTGAAAACCCTCGGTCGACCGCAGCCATCGGACGAATCCCTCGTCCCGGCAGTGTCCGTGTCCAGCAAGCGCTGGGGGCGGCACGGGAAGCGTCTCCGGTGCCCCGTCGAACCACAGGTAGAACTCGTCGAAGTCCTCGGACACCTCGACGTTCGCCAGGGTCGGGCCGGGCTTGCAGTGGATGGTGTTGTCATTGCCATTCGCATTGCAGTCGCCGGTGATGGACACCTGCAAGGGCTTCTGTGCGGCCGGCTCAGGTGGGCGCCCGGGCCGGATGATCTCCTTGACCAGCATTGACGTCGAGATCACGGCGAGGAGGACCGCAATGACCGCGGCGACCAAGATCGCCCGTCGGCCGGCCTGCTGACGAGTCAGCATTCGACAACGTTTCCGTCGCCGACCGGATTGCAGTTGCCGGAGATCTGCACGTCAGGTGCCGGTTGCGGATCGGCGTCGTTCCTCAGCTGCAAGAAGGCCACGATCAGCGCCACGATCCCGGCGATGGCTCCCACCGACTGCCACGCATGGTCACGCCAGAAGCCTCGCTGTCCGGCCTCCGGGACTTCCTTATCCATCGCATCGTCCTCGCCCATGACCCGCCAAGGTTGCCGGGCACACGACCTTGATCGGTAGTGCGGACACCCGGTCGTGGCACCTGCCGCACATCGGGACTCTGTGCCGGAGAGACGAAGTGACAGTACTTATATAAGCGCTGTTACAGTGAGTCGGTGACGGATGACTGGCTGGCGGATCCGACCGAGGAGAGTGTGTGGCGGCCCTGGCGGCTGCTGCAGGCGGCGATGGACGCGGAGATCGCGCGGGTCTACGCGGACGCGCGGATCGACGGGCTCAAGACGAACTGGGTGATGGAGCTGATCCGGCTCGATCGCCGGGGGCCGATGACGATCACCGAGCTGGCCGAGTCGGTGCAGGTGACGCATTCGGCGATGAGCCAGAAGGTGGCGGCGCTGCGGGCGGCCGGCTGGGTGCGCACCGTGCCCGGGCCGGACGCCCGCAGCAAGCGGGTGGAGCTCACCGGCAAGGCGCGCGCCGTGGTGGAACGGCTCGTCGCCGAGTGGCGGGCGACCGAGGCGGCGATCGCCGAGATCGAGGCGGAGCTGCCCTACCCGCTGAGCCGGGTGGTCACCGACATCGAGGCGGCGCTGCGGCGCAAGAGTCTGCACGCCCGCATCACCGAGCGGCTCGCCGAGGATCCGGCGTGGCCCTGACCCGGCTGCTGATCGACGTCGCCCCGCTGCGGGAGTCGCCGCAGTTCCGCCGGTTGTGGATCGGCGGGCTCTGCTCCGGGCTGGGCAGCCAGACGGCTGTCGTGGCCGTGCTCCACCAGGTGTGGGAGACCACCGGCAGCCCGGTCTGGACCGGGGCGGCGGGCCTGGCGCAGGCAGTGCCGATCATCGTGTTCGGGCTGTTCGCCGGGTCCCTCGTCGATCGGGTCGACCGCCGCCGGTTCTATCTGATCACCAAGGTCGGGCAGGCGGTCTGCGCGGTGCTGCTGGCGGTGCAGGCGTTCGCGGGCGGTCCGGCGTGGCTGGTCCTCGCGCTGGTGGCGGCACAGTCGTGCTTCGTCGCCGGGAGTAGCCCGGCGTCGCAGGCGATCCTACGGCGGATCCTGCCGCCGGGCCGGCGGGCGGCCGGGCTGGCGCTGAACCGGGTGTCGTTCCAGACCGCGATGCTGATCGGCCCGGCGATCGGCGGCCTGCTCGTCGGCTGGGCGGGCGCGGGCGCCT
This sequence comes from Actinoplanes utahensis, assembly GCF_016862455.1. Taxonomy (GTDB): domain Bacteria; phylum Actinomycetota; class Actinomycetes; order Mycobacteriales; family Micromonosporaceae; genus Actinoplanes; species Actinoplanes utahensis. The sequence goes on along the minus strand of NZ_BOMZ01000037.1, from coordinate 115,291 downwards.
GCTTCGTCGCCGACGCGGTCAGTTTCCTGGTCGCGGTGTGGGCGGCGGTCAGCCTGCCGCCGATGCGCCCGGAGGGGGCGGCGTCCCGGCCGGGCCTGCACGGGGTCCGTGCCGGGGTCCGGTTCGTGTCCGGTCACCGGGCGATCCGCGGCGCGCTGCTCACCGACCTGGCCGCGACGATCCTCGCGATGCCGATCAGCCTGTTCCCGGTGATCAACGCGGAGCGGTTCGGCGGCGATCCGCGCATGCTCGGCCTGTTCCTGTCCGCGATCGCGGTCGGCGGGGTGCTCGCGTCGGCGCTGTCCGGCTCGTTCACCCGGTCCCGGCCCGGCCCGGTGATGTTCGCCGGGTCGCTGACCTGGGGTTTGTCGCTCGCCCTGTTCGGCCTCGCGCCGGACGCGTGGACGGGACTGGCACTGCTCGCGCTGGCCGGGGCCGCCGACACGGTCGCGGTGGTGTCCCGCGGCACGGTCATCCAGGCGCACACCCCGGACGCCCTGATGGGCCGCGCCGCGGCCGCCGAGCAGATCGTCGGGCAGGCCGGCCCGGACCTCGGCGACCTGCGCGGCGGCCTGGTCGCCGCCGGGACATCGGCGTCGGTGGCCCTGTTCAGCGGCGGGCTGCTCTGTGTGGCGACGGTGGCGCTGATCGCCTGGCGCACGCCGGCACTGCGCAGATCACCGGAAGCAGCGGCCCCGAAGCACGAACCGTAGGAAGCAACGGCCCCGAAGCACGAACCGTAGGAAGCAACGGCCCCGAAGCACGAACCGTAGGAGCACCGGCCCCGAAGCACGAACCGTAGAAGACAACGGTGCCCGAACAGCACGAACCGTAGGAGCACCGGCCCGGGCCTCGCGCGGGCCGTGAGGAGCGACGGAAGCGGAGCCGCGCACCCCGATGAGGCGGAACCGACGCGACAGAGATCCGATATCGTCGGCCGGATGCGGATTCCCGGTGATGCCGAGATCAGGGCGCTGCACGAACGGTTCGCGCCGAACGCCGACGCCTTCGAGCTGGTCTGGACCCATGGCGAGATCGTCTGCCGGATCGCCGAGCAGATCGGTGGCGGTCACGGCCTGGACATGAATCTGGTCCGGGCCGGGTGCCTGCTGCACGACATCGGCGTGTACCGGCTGCAGCCCCACGACCCGTACATCCTGCACGGCCTGCTCGGGTACCAGATCCTGGGCGAGGTCGGCCTGCCGGAGACCCTGCGCCGCTTCTGCGCCCACCACACCGGCGTCGGCATCACCCGCGACGACGTGGTACGGCAGGAGCTTCCCCTCCCGCACTGCGATTTTCTCGCCGAATCCGGCGAGGAGGACCTGGTGATGTACGCCGACAAGTTCCACAGCAAGAGCACCCCGCCCCGCTTCCTGACCGCGGGCACGTTCGCCCTCCGGCTGGCCCGCTTCGGCGACGACAAGGTCAAACGCTTCCAGTCCCTGGTCGACCGTTTCGGCGAACCCGACCTGACGGCTCTCGCCACCGAATACGGCCACCCGGTCACCTGACTGCCGCCGAACCGCACCACACGTCACCCCGCGGTCCCTGCCGGCCGGTGGCCTGGAGCGGCGCCTCGGCCCGGTGGCCGCGTTTCGGTCCGGACCACCGCGGACCTCGCGGGGACTCTCGGGGGCGCGTGGTCGCTTCTGGCCGGGTGTGGCCCGTACGAGATCAGTGGTATTTGACCGGCAGGTGTTTTATGCCGTTGATCCAGCCGGAACGCAGACGCTGGGCGGGACCGGCCAGGGTGATGTCCGGCATGTGGTCGGCGACGGCGTTGAAGATGAGGTCGATCTCGAGGCGGGCCAGGTTGGCGCCGAGGCAGAAATGCGCGCCGCTGCCGCCGAAACCGAGGTGCGGGTTGGGGCTGCGGGTGATGTCGAAGGTGTGCGGGTCGGTGAAGACGTCCTCGTCGTAGTTGGCCGAGCCGTAGAACATCGCGACCCGCTGGCCTTTGCGGATGGGTACGCCGGAGAGCACCGTGTCGTGCAGGGCGGTGCGCTGGAAGACGTTGATCGGGCTGCCCCAGCGGACGAACTCGTCGACGGCGGTGCGCGGGCGGGTGGCCCGGTACAGCTCCCACTGGCCGGGGTTGTCGAGCAGGCCGAGCATGCCGTGCGAGATGGCGTTGCGGGTGGTCTCGTTGCCGGCGACGGCCAGCATCAGCACGAAGAAGCCGAACTCGTCGACGGACAGGTGCTCGCCGTCGATCTCGGCGTTGACCAGGGTGGTGACGATGTCGTCGCGCGGGCAGGTCCGGCGCTCGTCGGCCATCTGCATGGCGTAGCCGAGCAGGCCCATGGCGGATTCCATCGGGTCGGCGCCGCGGAACTCCGGGTCGTCGTATCCGATCATCGAGTTGGACCATTCGAAGACGTTGCGCCGGTCCTCCTGAGGGACGCCGAGCAGTTCGGCGATGGCCTGCAACGGCAGTTCGCAGGCGACGTCGGTGACGAAGTCGCCGGTCTCCGCCTCCGACAGGGAGGCGACGATGCGCTCGGCGCGGGACCGGAGCGCGGCGCGCAGATTGTTCACCGCGCGCGGGGTGAAACCGCGGGAGACGACGGCCCGCTGTTTGGTGTGCTGCGGCGGATCCATGTTGAGCAGGACGGCCTGCTGCATCTCGATCCGGTCGCGGGTCATGTCCGGCTGGAACCGGGCGATCGCCGTGTTCTCCCGGCTGGAATAGGTGTCGCTGTCGCGGGACACCGCCATCACGTCGGCATGCCGGGTGACCGCCCAGTAGCCGTCGTCGTCGAATCCGGCGCTGCCGCGGACCTGCGGGATCCAGCGGACCGGTTCGTCGCGGCGCATCTCGGCGAACTCGGCGTGTGGGATGCCGTGCAGGTAGATGTCCGGATCGGTGGGATCGATGCGGGTGCGCGGCTCGGCCACGGCTCCTCCTACAGCAACAAGTTCTACCGATTCAAACACGGTGCTGGATACATTTGGTAGCTTCTATCGAGAACAGGTTCTAGCTGGAGGTCGCGGTGGGTTCACCGGTGATCGTCGAGGCGATCCGAACGCCGATCGGCAAGCGCGGCGGGTCGCTCTCGGGGCTGCACGCCGCCGAGTTGCTGGGCGCGGCGCTGCGCGGGCTGGGCGAGCCCGCCGACCTGGCCGAGCAGGCGATCGGCGGCTGCGTCACGCAGGCCGGAGAGCAGGCCGGCAACGTCACCCGGACGGCCTGGCTGCACGCCGGGCTGCCGCAGACCACCGGATGCGCCACCGTGGACGCGCAGTGCGGGTCCGCGCAGCAGGCCGCGCATCTGATCGCCGGGCTGATCGCCGCCGATGCGATCACCGCCGGGGTGGCCTGCGGGGTGGAGTCGATGAGCCGGGTGCCGTTGCGTGCCAACATCGGCGGCGCCGGGCGGCCCCGCCCCGACACGTGGGACATCGACCTGCCGGATCAGTTCGTCGCCGCCGAGCGGATCGCCGAGCGCCGCGGGCTGAGCCGGGCCGACCTGGACCGGTTCGGGGCGCGGTCCCAGGCGAACGCGGCGCGGGCCTGGTCGGAGGGCCGGTTCGACCGCGAGGTGGTGCCGGTGCTCGGGGTGACCCGGGACCAGGGGCTGCGCGACACGACCATCGAGGGGTTGTCGGCGCTGAAGCCGGTGCTGCCGGACGGCAGGCACACCGCGGGCACCTCGTCGCAGATCTCCGACGGCGCGGCGGCGCTGCTGCTGATGGACGCCGACCGGGCGCGCGGGCTGGGCCTGCGGCCGCGGGCCCGGATCGTCGCGCAGTGCCTGGTCGGCGCCGAGCCGTATTACCACCTGGACGGCCCGATCGCGGCCACCGACCGGGTGCTGGCCCGGGCCGGCATGAAGATCGACGATCTGGACCGGTACGAGGTCAACGAGGCGTTCGCGAGCGTGGCGCTGTCCTGGATGGCGGTGCACCGCGCCGACGAGGACCGGGTCAACGTCAACGGCGGCGCGATCGCTCTCGGTCATCCGGTGGGCAGCACCGGGGCGCGCCTGCTCACCACCGCCCTGCACGAGCTGGAGCGGTCCGGCGGCACCACGGCGCTGATCACCATGTGCGCCGGCGGGGCGATGTCGACCGCGACGATCATCGAACGGTTGTAGAGGAGGAAACCATGGTTCCGTTCAGGTTTCTGCTGCTGAGCGCCGTGGTCGCGGCGGTGCTCGCCGCGATCGGTGTCACCGCGGTGATGGCGGCGCTCAATCCCAGCGCCAGCGAGGTGGCGTCGAACACCGCCGAGAACGATCCGCTGGTCCCGCCGAACTTCTACGGTTCGCGCTAGCTCGCGGGTCGTCCGCTCAGCCGGCGCAGCACCGCGTCCTGGAGCTCGCGCCGGCGTCCCAGGGTGATGACCGCGAACGGCGCCGCCCCGTGCCGGTGGAGCTCGAGCCGGGTGAAACTGTCGGTCATGCCCATCTCCCGCACGCTGATCACGTCAGCCCAGGTGATCGTGTCCTGCGGATGGCCGAGCAGCCCGGTCTCGATCAGGCCGCCCTCGTGCAGGTAGTACCGCCGGATCCCCTGCCGGGGCGTCAGCCGGTGCCAGGCGATCCGGGCCCCGTAGGCGATGGAGACGAGGGTGATCAGCCAGGCCAGCGCCGGGGACGGTCCGGCGCCCGGCTCCGCGACGGTCCCGATGAGCACGATGATGAAGAACAGCAGGACGATCCGGCGCAGCAACTGGATCGTCACGCCCGTCACGCCTCCGGCCGCGTAGTCCCCGAGTCTTCTCCCCAGATCCATGTCGGTGTCGCCTTTCCATCGAGGATTCCACATCGGAGCGGCCGCGAAGATGACGTTATGGCTGCGTGAGGTATCCGACCAGCGACGAGATCGCATAGGATCGATGCTTTTCCGGAATGCTGCGGGGGAACTGACACCTTGTTCGACATCGCTGGGCTGCGACTGCTCGTGGCCGTCGCCGAGGCCGGTTCCTTCACCCGGGCCGCCGACACGCTCAACTACACCCAGTCCGCGGTGTCCCGCCGGATCGCCTCCCTGGAGCAGCAGGCCGGCGGCCCGCTGTTCGAACGGCTCCCCCGCGGCGTGCGGCTCAATCCGGCCGGCCGGGCGCTGCACCGCACCGCCACCGAGGTCCTGGACCGGCTGGCCCGGGCCGGGCGTGAGCTGGCGATCCTGCACACCGGGCAGGGCGGGCTGCTGCACGCCGGCGCGTTCGGCACCGCGAACATCGCGCTGATGCCGTCCGCGTTACGGGCCTTCCACGGGGTCCGGCCGGATGTGGACGTGGTCGCGCTGGAGGGGCCGACCGCCACGCTGATGGACCGGCTCGCGGACGGCACCCTGGATCTGGCGGTGGTCAGCGACTATCCGTACGGGCTGGCGCCGGCCGACGGTGTCACCACGACCGTGCTGTGCGAGGACGAGCTGCTGGTGGCGCTGCCCCGGCGGCATCGGCTGGCCGGATCCGAGGCGATCGGGCTGGACGAGCTGCGGGACGAGCCGTGGGTGCAGAACGCGTACGACGACCGGGCGACGGCGCTTGCCGACGCCTGCGCGCGGGCCGGGTTCCGCCCGCGCCGGATCATCCGGATCGCCGAGTGGACCGGCAAGTTCGGGTACGTGGCCGCCGGTCTCGGCGTGGCCCTGGTGCCCTCGCTGGCGGCCTGGGCCGTGCCGGGCGACCTGGTGCTGCGCCGGGTGGACGATCCGGCTCTGCGCCGGACCATCCACGTGGCGCTGCCGGCCACCCCGTTGCCTGCCGCGCTGGCGCTGCGCGACGTGTTGCGCGCGTCGGTCGCTCAGGGCACCGGGGTCGGCTGAGGCCGGGTCACCTCGGGCGCCCGGTGGCCGCCGCGCGGGCCGGGGACGCCGGACAGCCACACCCCGAGGGCGATCAGGACGAGGCCGAGCACGGCGAGGCCGATCGGCACGTACATGCCGAGCATCCGCAGCTGGTCGCGCCCGTTCGCGGCCTGGTCGCCGACGGCCTCCAGGGTGCGCTGGTCGTACTGCAGGTCGGCGTCGAAGATGACCACCCGCTCGCCGACCACCGGCACCAGCTCGCGGTGCTGCTGCTCGCGGTACCCGATGATGGCGCCGGTCATCGGCTCGACCCACAGGGTGCGGGTGGCCCGGTAGGAGACCGCTCCGCTGGACGCGCCGGGCGCCAGGAAGGCGAGCAGCCCGGCGAGGGACTGTTCGTCCATCTCGGCCTGCTGCTCGGGGACCTGCTGCTGGAACCGGTACGCCGGCAGGCCGTTGAACTCCTCCTCGGCCTGGTACTGGATCGGCAGGGCGCGGCGCAGGGCGGAGTCCCAGTACTGGTAGGTGCGCTTCTCGGTGCCGAACGGGAAGAGGTAGAGCTGGCCGGCGAAGGCGATGTCGCCGGGGGTGCACGGCGCGGTCGTCTCGGTGTGGCACTGCCCGGCCCACGGTACGGCCTCGCCGCTGACCCGGTCCAGGGCGACCCGGCTCTCCGCACTGTTGATCATGTCGCCGGTGTCGGTCCGGTTGGTGGAGTGGTACACGTTCCAGACCAGGGTGTCGCCGTCGAGCTCGGCGGCGGCGTCGAAGTCGGGTTTGATGCCGGTGGTCGAGCTGAGACCGGCGGTCGCCACCACGGCCTGCGGCGCGCCCTGCGCGTTCGTCTGGATCTGCACGAAGGAGGCGTTCGCGGCCTCGACGACCACGTCCGGCGGCACCAGGTCGAGCGGGACCTTCCGCTGGGAGGGCACGATGATCCAGGTCAGGGCCATCGCGAAGAGCAGGCAGAGTATGCCGAGACCGAACAGTATCGCGCCGGTGATCCGCCTCATCGCGTCCTCCAAAAAGTAGAACGCGTTTCAATCTACTGCGCCGTAACATCGATGGAAACCCCCGGAGTCAGGGATGCTGGCTGCTCACCGAGATGACCTCGCCGGTCAGATAGGCGGCGTACTCGCTGGCGAGGAACGCCACCACGGTCGCCACCTCCCACGGCTGCGCGGCCCGGCCGAACGCCTCCCGCCCGGCCAGCACCTCCAGCTCCGCCTCGCTGATCACCTTGGCCAGGAACGGGTGGGCGGCCAGGCTGGGCGCGACCGCGTTGACCCGGATGCCGTGGGCGGCCACGTCCAGGGCGGTGCACCGGGTGAACGCCATCACCCCGGCCTTCGCCGCCGCGTAGTGGGCCTGCCCGGCCTGCGCCCGCCAGCCCAGCACCGAGGCGTTGTTGACGATCGCCCCGCCCCCGCCTTGCGCGATCATCTGCCGCAGCGCGGCCCGGGTGCAGCGGAACGTGCCGGTCAGGGTGACATCCAGGACCAGGTCCCACTCCGCGTCGGACATCTCGGTGACCGGCCGGTCGCCACCCAGCCCGGCGTTGTTGACCAGGACGTCGAGCCGCCCGTACCGGGAGACGGCGCCGCTGATCAGCCGCTGCACCGAGTCCTCGTCGGTGACGTCGGACGGGATCGCCCAGACCCGGCCCGGATGCGCGCCGGAGAGCCCGTCCCGGGCCTCGCCGAGGCGGCGCTCGTGGCGGTCGCCGAGCACGACGCGGGCGCCCTCGTCGAGGCAGCGCCGGGCCACCGCCGAGCCGATGCCGGTGCCGGCCGCCGCCGTCACCACGACCACCTTGCCGGTGAGCAGCCCGCGGCCCGGCGGCCCGGTCATCCGCGGGCCTGCCGGGGCAGCCCGAGGACGCGTTCGGCGATGATGCCGCGCTGGATCTCGTCGGATCCGCCGTAGATGGTGTCGGCCCGGCTGAACAGGAAGTACCGCTGCCAGCGCCCGGTGGCCTCCGGCCCGGCGTCGCCGGCGGCCAGCACGTCCATGGCCAGCTCGCCGAGGCCCTGCCGCCAGCGGGTCCAGAGCAGCTTGATCACCGAGGAGGACATCGGCGGCGGCGGGTCGGCCCGCAGCACCCGCAGCGTGTGCGCGCGCAGCACGGACAGGTCCACCCACGCGCGGGTCAGCCGGTCCCGCAGCGCCGGGTCGCCCGCCGCCCCGGTCCGCCGGGCCACCGCGAGCAGGTCGTCCAGGTCGCGCTGGAAGCCGATCTGCTGGCCGACGGTGGCGGCGCCGCGCTCGTACGCCAGGGTGGCCATCGCGACCCGCCAGCCCCGCCCCGGCTCGCCGACGACCAGCCCGGCCTCGGTGACCGCGTCGTCGAGGAACACCTCGTTGAACTCGCTGTCGCCGGTGAGCTGCCGGATCGGGCGGACCGTGACGCCCGGCTGGCGCATCGGCACCAGCAGGTAGGTCAGGCCGGCCGAGCGGGGGCCGCCGGGCGGGGCGGGCGCGGTGCGGGCCAGCACGAAACACCAGTCGGCGACGTGCGCCAGGGAGGTCCACACCTTCTGCCCGGTGATCACCCAGCGGTCGCCGTCGAGGCGGGCCCGGGTGGTGACGCCGGCCAGGTCGGAGCCGGCGCCGGGCTCGGAGTAGCCCTGGCACCACAGCTCGTCCACGGCGGCGAGGGCGGGCAGGAACCGGCGGCGCTGCTCGGGGCTGCCGTGGTCGATCAGGGTGGGACCGACCATGGTGGTGCCGATGTGGTCGACCCGGCTGGGGGCGCCGGACCGGGCGCACTCCTCATGGAAGATCACCTGCCGGGACAGGGACGCGCCCCGCCCACCGTGCGCCACCGGCCAGGCGAGCGTGGTCCAGCCGCCGGCGGCGAGCCGCCGGGCGAAGGCGAGCCGCTGCTCGAAGGCCTCGCTCTCCCGGCCGGGGCCGCCGGCGCCGCGCACGTCGTCGGTGACATGACGCTCCAGCCAGTCACGGATCTCGATGCGGAACGCCTCGTCCGAGTCCACTGGCGCCACCTCCCGGCTCACGCGTACGCTCACCTTAGGCGACCAAGCACTTGCTTGGTAAGGGCGGGCCGACTGGTAAAGGGAGGCCTGGATGGAGACCATCCCGGCGGCGCTGGCGCACGCGGCGCGCGCGTTCGGCACCGATCCCGCGCTCGTCGATCCGGGTGTGCGCCGCCTCGATTTCGCCGCGTTGCACGACGAGGCCCGCACGGCGGCACGCGCGCTGATCGCCGCCGGCGTCGAGCCCGGCGACCGGGTCGCGCTGTGGGCGCCGAACACGGCCCGCTGGGTGCTCGCCGCGCTCGGCGTGTTCTGCGCGGGCGCGACGCTGGTGCCGATCAGCATGCGGGCCACCGGCGCCGAGGCCGGTGAGATCCTGGCGCGCAGCGGCGCGAAGGGCCTGATCGTGACCGGCCCGTTCCTCGGCACCGACCGGCTCGCCTCGCTGCCGTCCCGGCCGCCGCTGGTGGTGTCGCTGCCGCACTGGGACGCGTTCCTGGAGCGGGCCTCCCCCGCGCAGCCCCTTCCCGAGGTGCGCCCGGACGACGTGAGCGACATCCTCTACACCTCCGGCACGACGGGGCGCAGCAAGGGCGTCATGAGCGCGCACCGGCAGTCGCTGGGCGTGGCCCGGTCGTGGGCGTCGATCGGCGGCCTGGGCGTCCGGGACAGATACCTGGTGATCAACCCGTTCTTCCACAGCTTCGGGCTGAAGGCCGGCCTCCTGGCGTGCCTGGTCAGCGGCGCGACCATCGTGCCGCAGGCGGTGTTCGACGTGCCGCGCACGCTGGACCTGATCGACCACGAGGTGATCACCGTGCTGCCCGGCCCGCCGACCCTCTACATCGGGCTGCTGGACCATCCGGGGCGGGCCGGGCGCTCCCTGTCGTCGCTGCGGCTGGCGGTGACCGGCGCGGCGACGGTGCCACCGTCGCTGATCGACCGGATCCGGGATGAGCTGGGGTTCGCGACGGTGCTGACGGCGTACGGACTGACCGAGGCCGTGGTCGCGACGATGTGCCGGCCCGGCGACGACACCGCGACGATCGCGGGCACCTGCGGACGGGCGGCGGCCGGGTTCGAGGTGCGGATCGCCGAGAAGGACGGTGAGGTGCTGCTGCGCGGCCCCAACCTGATGCTCGGCTACCTCGACGACCCGGCGTCCACGGCGGAGGCGGTCGACCCGGACGGGTGGCTGCACACCGGCGACGTCGGGCGGCTCGACCACGCCGGGAATCTGACGATCACCGACCGGCTCAAGGACATGTACATCTGCGGCGGCTTCAACGTCTACCCGGCCGAGGTGGAACGGGTTCTCGCCGGACTGCCCGGGGTGGCCGAGGTCGCGGTGGTGGGGGTGCCGGACCAGCGGCTCGGCGAGGTCGGCCGGGCGTTCGTGGTGCCCCGCCCCGGCGAGACACCGACCGCCGACGCGGTGATCGGGTACTGCCGGGAGCGTCTCGCCGGCTACAAGGCCCCCCGCTCGGTGGAGTTCCGGGCCGGGCTGCCGCACAACGCGAGCGGCAAGGTCCTCAAATACCTGCTGCGGGAGAACGCATGAGCGACGACGTGGTGCGCTACCGGCGGGAGGGCCCGGTCGCGCTGGTCACCATGAACCGGCCGCGCTACCGCAACGCGCAGAACTCGGCGATGACGTACGCGCTCGACGACGCGTTCACCCGGGCCGTCGACGACCCGGAGGCCGCGGTGATCGTGCTGGCCGGGGCCGGGGAGCACTTCTCCGCCGGGCACGACATCGGCACCCCGGAACGCGACGCCGACACGTCCTTCCCCCGCCGCGCCGTCACCTGGTGGGACCACACCACCCGGGACGGCGCGGACCGGCGGCTGGCCCGGGAGATGGAGGTCTATCTGGGCATGTGCCGGCGGTGGCGGGAGATCCCCAAACCGATGGTCGCCATGGTGCAGGGGGCGTGCGTGGCGGGCGGGCTGATGCTGGCCTGGGTGTGCGACCTGATCGTGGCCGCCGAGGACGCGTTCTTCGCCGATCCGGTGCTGCGGATGGGGATTCCCGGGGTGGAGTACTTCGCTCACCCGTGGATGCTGGGCCCGAGATTCGCGCGGGAGGTGCTGTTCACCGGGGACCGGTTCGGGGCGCGGAGGGCGTACGAGATCGGCATGGTCAACCGGGTCGTACCGCGCGCCGCGCTGGAGACCGAGACCCTCGCGCTGGCCGCGCGGATCGCCGCGATGCCGCCGTTCGGCCTGGCCCTGGCCAAACGGGCGGTGAACCTGTGCGAGGACCAGATGGGCATGCGCGCCGGCATGGACGCGGTGTTCGGGCTGCACCACGTGGCGCACTCGCACAACGCCGAGGTCACCGCCGATCCGCTGGCCGGGCTGGACGCGGCCGCGATGAAGAAGGCCGCCGGGTGACCCCGTTCCGTGCCGAGGTCCGGGCCTGGCTGGCGGCGAACGTGCCGGCCGCTCCCCTGCCCCGGGTGGACACGCCCGAGGGCGACCTCGCCCACCGGACGTGGGAACGGCGGCTCGCCGGGGCGGGCCTGGCCGCGGTGTGCTGGCCGGCCGAGTACGGCGGGCGGGCCGCGCCGCCGGTGCACGCGATCGAGTTCGACGAGGAGTACCACGCGGCCGGCGCTCCCGTGCGGATCGGCCAGAACGGGCTGTTCCTGCTGGCTCCGACCCTGCTCACGCACGGGACGCCGGAGCAGTGCGCACGGATCTTGCCGCCGATGGCCCGCGCCGACGAGGTGTGGGCGCAGGCCTGGTCGGAGCCGCAGGCGGGCAGCGACCTCGCGGCGATCCGGTCCCGCGCCACCCGCGCCGACGGCGGCTGGCTGCTGTCCGGGCAGAAGACGTGGAGTTCCCGGGCGGTGGTCGCGGACCGGGCGTTCGGGCTGTTCCGCAGCGCGGCCGGGGAACGTCCGCACCAGGGGGTCACCTATCTGATGTTCGATCTGCGGGCGCCCGGGGTGACGGTCCGGCCGATTCCGCAGCTCGACGGGACGGCCGGGTTCGCGGAGATCTTCCTCGACGACGTGTTCGTGCCGGACGAGGACGTGATCGGCGAACCCGGCGACGGCTGGCGGATCGCGATGAGCACCGCCGGTCACGAGCGGGGACTGTCGCTGCGCGGGCCCGGCCGGTTCCTGGCGGCGGCCGACCGGCTGGTCCGGCTGACCCGGATGACCCGGCTGTCCGGAGACGAATACCGGGATCGGGTGGCCGACGCGTGGATCGGGGCGCGGGCCTATCGGGCGCAGGCGTACGCGCCCACTCCCGTGCCGCCCAGCGCCACCAAACTGTTCTGGTCCGAACTCGACGTCGCCCTGCACGAGACCGCCCTCGACGTGCTCGGGCCGCTCGCCGAGATCTCACCGGAATGGACCGACGGGTACCTGTTCGCGCTGGCCGGGCCGATCTACGCGGGCACCAACGAGATCCAGCGGGACATCCTCGCCAAACGGGTGCTGGGCCTGCCCCACCCCACCGGTCGGACCGGGCCGCCGCAACCGCCGTTCGCGGCGATGCTGCACAAGATGTTCACCGACCGGGACGTGACGTGGGCCGCCCTCGCCGAGGCCGGGGTGACCGGGCTGATCGACGACGGCGCGACCCCGGCCGACCTCATCATGGCGTTCGAGGAGCTGGGACATCATGCGGTGCCCGGGCCGCTCGCCGAGTCGATCGCCTGCGTGCCGGCACTGGACCTGCCCGCCGAGTGGCGGTCCGGCCTCGCCGCCGGGCGGACGGTGGCGACGCTCGCCGCGCCGCCACGGCTGCCGTACGCGGCTCACGGCGACACGGCCGATCTGATCCTGCTGGTCACCGGCGAGGAGATCCGGGCCGGGCGGGCCGGGGCGGTGCACGAGTCGATGGTTGCCGGGCGGCGGCTCGCGGAGGTCGTACCCGGAAAGGTCCTGGGTTCTGGATCCTCGGTTCCGAAAGCCCTGGAACTGGGGACCCTCGCCTGTGCCGCGCAACTGCTCGGGGCGGGCCGGGCGATGCTGGAGATGTCGGTCGGGTACGCGCGGACCCGCACCCAGTTCGGGCAGCCGATCGGCGCGTTCCAGGCGGTGCGGCACCGGCTCGCGGACGTGGCGGTGGCCCTGTCGTTCGCCGAGCCCCTGCTCCACGCCGCCGCCGCCGGCCTCGAGGAACGCGACATCTCGGCGGCGAAGGTGGCGTGCGGAGAGGCCGCGCTCCGTGCGGCGCGGGCGGCGCTGCAGGTGCACGGGGCGATCGGATACACCCGCGAGCACGGCCTCGGCCGATGGCTGACCCTGGTCCGGGTGCTGCATCAGGCGTGGGGCACACCGGCCTGGCACCGGCGGCGGATTCTGGAGGCGATCGCATGACATCGGAACACGCGGCCCTGCGGGACTCGGTGCGCGGGCTGGTCACGGCTCACGGCGGTGACGACGGGCTTTGGGCGCGGCTGTGCCGGGAGATCGGCGTCGCCGGCCTCACCGTCCCCGAGCGGTACGGCGGATCCGGCGCCGGCCTCACCGAGGCGATGATCGTCCTCGAGGAGCTGGGCCGGGCCCTGATCGCCGGCCCGATGCTCGGCACCGTCCTCGCCACCGAGGCGCTGCTGCACGCCGGTGACGACACCCTGCTCCCCGCCGTCTGCGCCGGGGACCGGATCGTCGCGCTGGCCTGGGACAGTCCCGCGCCCGGCGTCTTCCGCGACGTCCTGGACCTCCCGGAGGCCGACACGTTGCTGGTCGTCACCGGCGGGAACCTGTACGAGGCGAACCCGTCCACCGTCACGATGCAGCCGACACTGGACCCGACCAGACATCCGGCGAGCCTCTCGGTCGACTCGCTGCGCCTGATCGGCCCCGGCGTCCCCGTCGAGCGGCTGCGCGACGTGGCCTGTCTCGCGCTCGCCGCCGAACAGGTCGGCGCCGCCGAACGCGCCCTGGAACTGACCGTCGACCACGTGAAGAGCCGGTACCAGTTCGGCCGCCCGATCGGCTCGTTCCAGGTGCTGCAACATCGGCTCGCCGAGCTGTACGTGCGGGTCGAGGCCGCCCGCTCCGCCTGCGCCGTCTCCCCCGCTGTCGCCAAGATCACGTGCTCGGAGACGTTACGCGCCGTCGCGGCCGACATGGTGCAGATGCACGGCGGGCTGGCCATCACCTGGGAACACCACGCCCACCTCTATCTGCGCCGGGCCTGGGCGTCCGCCGAACTGTTCGGTTCACCGGCACACCACCTCGCCCGGCTCACGGCCACCCATGGATCAGCGCCGGTAGCATGACCCGGTGCTTTCACCGGGACTCGTGCTCAACGGTCGATACCAGCTCACCCAGCGCATCGCCGCCGGCGGCATGGGCGAGGTGTGGCGCGGCGACGACCTGCTGCTGCACCGCGAGATCGCCGTCAAGGTGCTGCTCCCGGCACTGATGGCCGACTCCGACTTCATCACCCGGTTCCGGTCCGAGGCGCGGATGATGGCGGCGCTGCGGCACCCCGGCGTCGTGCAGGTCTACGACTACGGGGAGAACGCGCAGGTCGGCAACGTCCGCCTGGACTTCATGGTGATGGAGTTCATCGAGGGCACCCCGCTGTCGGCGAAGATCCAGAAGGCCGGCCGGCTGGCCCCCGCCGAGACGATGGCGATCGTCGCGCAGGTCGCCGAGGCGCTGCAGGCCGCCCACGAAGCCGGCATCGTGCACCGCGACGTCAAACCCAGCAACCTTCTGGTCCGCCAGGCGGGCGCCATCGTGCTCGTCGACTTCGGCGTCGCCCGCTCCGCCGGCATCACCAGCATGACCGGCACGAACGTGGTGCTCGGCAGCGCCCACTACATGGCCCCCGAACAGGCCGAAGGCCACCCGGTCACCGCCGCGACCGACATCTACGCCCTCGGTGCGGTCGCGTTCAGCTGCCTCACCGGCCGGCCGCCCTACGTCGGCGACAACCCGCTCGCCGTTCTCGCCCAGCTCGTGCACGGGAAACCGCCGGTGCTGCCGCCCGACGTGCCGGCTCCGGTGGCGTCGGTGGTGATGCGCGCGCTGGCGCGCGATCCGGGTCAGCGTTTCCCCAGCGCCGCGGCGTTCGCTGCGGCTTCGCGGGGGGCGGCGTCACACCAGGGGCCTTCGCCGTACGGGGTGAGCGCCCCGAATCCGCACCAGCCGAACCCGGGATCGGGGTCGTTCCGGGCCGTCCCCGGGGCACGTTCCGCGCCGTCCGGCGCCTATCGCGCCACGTCGTCCGGACCTGCGCCCTACGGTGCCGCACCCTCGGGGCCGGCGCCTTCGCCGTCGGGGCCGTTCGGGGCGGCGCCTTCGCCGTCGGGGCCCTTCGGGGCGGCGCCTTCGCCGTCGGGGCGGTTCGGGGCGGTTCCGGGCAGCGCGGCGCCGCAGGGTTTCGCCACCGGATCGGCTTCCGTGGGCGCGGCCTCCGGAGCTGCGGCGGGACCCGGGACGCGCGGCTACCCGGCCGGGACGGCTTCCGTCGGCCGGCCGGCGGGTTCCGGGGCGCGCGGTTACGCGGCCGGCGCTGCCTCCGTCGGTGCGGCGAGGGGATCCGGGGCGGGGGCGGAACCGATCGGCGCCTCGTACGGGACCGACTCGGGCTCGCTGACCGATTCGAATGCGGCCGGCCGCCGTAAGATGCCGGTCGCCCTGGCCGCCGCCGCGGTCGTGGCCGTGCTCGCGGGCATCGGCATCATCGTCGGCAGCCAATACGGCGACGAGCAGGACACCGGCCAGCTGACCGGCGCCCAGGACCCGGCCGGTGAACCGGTCACCGGCCCGGACACCAAGACCTCGGACCGTCCCGGCCAGAAGAAGCCGTCACCCGGCAAGAAGACCAGCCCTCCCACTGACCCGGCAGGCGAGGACCCCGCCACCACCCCCACCAAGAAACCGACCGGCGGTGCCGTCGCCGAACCCACCGGCACAGACGAACCGGAGCAGACGGAGCCCGCGAAGAACCCCGAGGACCCGGCCGCCCTCTGCGGCTCCGATTTCGCGGTCGTCGACTCGAAGGAACTCACCACCTCGGCCGGGGTCCAGCGCGGCACGATCTACCTTCTCTACCGCGCCGAGGGCGGCGTCAACTGCGTCGTCACCCTCAAGGACGGCACCCTGGACGAGAAGACCGCGATGTCCGCGACCCTGGAGGTCCAGGACGACAAGTCTTACGCCGAGAAGGGCACGTTCCAGTCGTACGCCGGCCCGGTCAAGGCCGCCGCCGAGTCCACCTGCGTCAAGTGGGGCGGTTCGATCGGCGGCGTGTCGTTCACCAGCGACTGGTCCCACTGCAACTGACCCGCGGTCCAGCGCCGGCACCACGCCTGAACCCGGCAGCCGATGGATGGAGAACGAGTCTCCGATTCTCACGTATCCGCCGGTGCCCGTGGGGAGAAGTGGGATGGTCACGTTCGGCTTCTCCGCGACTTCGATGAGGAAGCGGATCTGTTCACGCATGGATACCGGCAGATCGAGATTACGCGAAAGGCCGCTGCTCGAACTTGGTGAGGTCGATGTCGATGTCGAACGGCGCCGTGAGAATCAGCCGATCGTGGAAGGACCCGATCAGGTCATAGGCGCCAGTGGACTGATTCCGCTCGTAGGTATGAACAACGGGCTTGCCGTCGACCCCCTCGACCAGCCAGAAATACGGAATGCCGGCCTTCGCGTACAGCTGCGGCTTTCGCTCGCGGTCACGGATCTCCGACTCCGGAGAGATCACTTCGACCGCCAGCACCACCGCCTCCGCGGGATACCACGTCGCATCGTCGTCGATCTCGGCATCCGCGCGCACTGAATTCCCGTTCACGGTTACGGCGTGGGCGCCGGGTGCTGAGCCCACTTCGTGCACTCCGCGCCGTACCGCGCCTTGAGGTCCTCGGTGTCGGCGGTGAGCGCAAGATAGAGCCAGCGGGGTTGCCCGTCGCCGGATTCGACGCGTTTCATCTCGTACGACTCGAGGTAGGCCCGGTTCTTGCCGCCCTTGTTCATAGGGCCGCGCCAGCGGCCGCGATCGGTGCAGAACGTCACCGTCACCTCGGAGCCACCGTAGTCGCCGACGCCCATGAGCTTGACCCGGAGAGGGCCTGTCGTCGGGTCGTGGTCGGTGACATCGGCGACGCCCTTCAGGATCACCTCGTAGGTGATCTCGGTGACGAGCATCCGCCCGACCGGGATGATCGGGCGGTAGTCGGTCGAACCCCACATCCAGTAGTTGAACGCGAGAGCCCGCCGGGCGGCGAGGACCTTGTCGGTCTCCGGCGCCCGCGTCAGGTCCCAGGTGATCGGCACCTCCTTGGTCCCGTCGATCGGCAGCCGCCGGTAGGCCTCCTCGTACGTCATCGACGACGCCGTTCCGCCCGGCGTCGGCAAGGACGAGGTGTCCACCGTCGAGGGGCCGTCGGTATCGGTGCAACCGGCCGTCATCAGACCCACCATCACGGCGGCGACCGCCGCGGCGCGTACCCTCACTTCTGTCCCTTCGTCTTCGGAGCGCCCGGGTTCAGAGAGACCTTCGCCCAGTCGACACCGTTCTGATAGGCGGTTCCCGCCTCAGCGGTGGCCTTACCGAAACGATCGTCAGGACGCTACCAAGGCGATGGACGGGCTCAGCGCCGTCACGACCCTCCTCCGTGACCGGTCCCGGGCCTGGCGGCCTGGACCGGTGGGGCTGTCAGCCGGAATACGGCGCGGCCGGAGTCAGCGATCGACATCGCGCCTTGCTCGAAGTCCGCAGCGAGCGTCGCAGCGATGTTCCGCGACGACGGCCTGCCACACCGGCGAGTACCCGCCGGAGGATCACAGGTCGTCGACGCCGGTGAGGTCGATGTCGATGTCGAACGGCGCCGCGAGAATCACCCGGCCGCGGAAGGACCCGAGCAACTCGTAGGCTCCGGTGGGCTTCCTGCGCTCGTAGGCATGGACGACGGGCGCCCCACTGGACTCCTCCACCAACCAGAAGTACGGGATTCCCGCTTCCGCATACAGCTGCGGCTTCCGCTGGCGATCACGGATCTCGGACTCCGGTGAGACCACTTCGACCGCCAACACCACCGCCTCCGCCGGATACCAGGTCCTGGATCTCCCGATTTCCGTGTCCGCACGCAGGACGATCACATCCGGTTCAGGCCGCTGCCGGGGAGCCAGCACGATCGACATCTCCCTGCGCACCCGAAACGACTCCTTGGGCGCGAGCCGGCGCAACTCTTGCGTCAGCATGTCGACCACGATCGTATGGAAGTCCTTCTGCGGGCTCACGATGACGAGAGTCCCGTCGATGAGCTCGGTATGAGGTGGGAGATCGGGGATCCGATCCAGGTCATCGGCGGTGTATCCCTCCACGGGCGGACGATGCCACTCAGGCGCTGAGTCGATGCCCATGGACCGGCCTCCCCTGCGGACGAACTCCCGTTCTCGCAGCCTACTCATGCCGACACCTCCTCATCCGACACTCGACTCACCAGACTCATGACTATAGGCGCCAGAACAGTAGGCGCCAAGCCGGATCGGGGCATCGGTGCAGGTTCTCGTCGCCTACCCTCCAAGATCGTGCATCGCAACGGAGTCATCGTCGGCCGAGCGGCGGCCTACCTTGCAGTCTTCCTCGTTTTCGCCACCCTCAATGCCGTGGTCGCCACCACGTGGATCAGACCGGACCTCGCCGCTGTCGTCGGCACGCTCGTCTGGGCTGTGCCCATCATCGTGCTTTACGTCGCCGGCCCATGGTCGTCCGTCAACGCGCGTGTGGTCTGGCTGATGGCCGCCTGGGTTGTGAACGCCCTGCTCATGGCCATGATGACCATGGGTTTCTGGGCCCTCGTCCTTCACGAACGGGGTGAACAGGTCCGCGCTACCGTCGCTGAGATCCACGGCAGCAGCGATAAGGACACGACCACCTACACGCTCTCCCACAACGGCCGGCTGATCCCTGGACGGCTGACGACCTGGCCGGGAAACGATGCAGTGCTCACCGAGGGAGCTCGGGGAGAGCCGGGTGAACGGCTCACCGTCATCCGTGACCCTGAAGGACTGGTGGACCCCCGCCTGCCCGAGGAGGTGACGGAGGCCGTCGACACGGTGCCGGTGATGATTCCGTTCACCATCGCCGTCATGGCGGGCCTGTGCGTCGGAGCCGCAAGGTACGGAGTTCGTGCAGCCGCGTGACCAGCTCGGCGCGCGAGCGCACAGTCGCTACATGCCGGGGTCTGCTCAGAGGCCGGAGACGAAGGCGGGGCAGTGCGGGACCGGGTCGGCGGGCGGGACCATGTCGAAGTCGCCGAGGACCCGCACCGAAGCCTTGGTGATCGCCCGGACCCCGTGTTCCTGCTGGTAGGCCTGGAGGGCGCTGGCATATCTGTCGTTGCCGGCGGGATAGAGCACCAACTGCACGCCGTCGATGTAGGAGCAGGCCGATCCGTCGCGGCCCCAGCCCATGATGTGGTGGCCCCGGTAGTCCTCGAAGAAGAATCCCCGGCCTGCCATCGAGCCTGTCATGACGGCGGCCGGTCCGGCCGGACGGGCGGCGGGGGCGGCGCCCGCCGGACCGCCGACGGCGAGCAGGCATCCCGTGGTGGTCAGCGCAGCCACCAGACCGGCGATCGCTTTCATCGCATCTCCTCGAGCTTCTCGATCGACTCGGGCCGCATGACGTGCCCACCGGCACCATACCATTGATGGAGGTCGATCTGTTTTCTCCGTCGCGAACGCCGGAGGGAGCCGGCGCGGCACCCCGGCGGCGGCGCCTGCCCCGATTTCCGATCTGTCAATGGGAGTCGACCGGAAGTGGGAGAAAAATATCCTGGAGACCATTTCCGACAACCGTTCGGATGGCCCCGCCGTGCCAGGTTGCTGCACGAGGAGGTACACCCGTATGACTGCGGGCGTAAATCTGCTGTCATGAGAATACGTACCACAGAGGCCCTGCTCGGGCATCCGCCCTGTCCGGCGAATCAACGAACTCTGCGCTTCGACGGTTTGGTCCACAGAAACGGATTGCCATGACTGACATGAAACGCCGCGACGTCCTGCGCTACAGCGCGGCAGGCGCCGTCACCGCCGCAACCGCCGTGGTCGGAATCCAGGCCGTGGCCGGCCCGGGTTCCGCCGTGGGCGGGGAGAAAGCCGCCGCCGCCGATCCGCGGGACTTCGAGGAGACCTACAAAGGAAAGAAGATCAAGGGCAAGCACAACGCCGGCGGCAAGGACGAACTGCACATCAACAACAAGAAGCTGGCCCTCACCGTAATCAGCACCCTGTTCATTCCGGAGGACGGCTCCGAACCGTATGTGGCGAACGCCTACATCAGCGCTGTCAACCATTACGACCCGGTCGAGATCGACAACGACAAGAACAAGGAGGGTCTCAAGAAACTGGCGAAGAAGGTTGTCGACATGCTGGGGGACCTGGAACTCAGTGACGAGGCCGCAAAAGCCCACACCCACTGACGCCGGCAACCTCGCTCCCTGACAGAAAGGCGACTGACCGATGGCCGTCGTACGCAAGAACTTCACTGCCATGACGAGCGCGGAGAAGACCGCCTTCGCCAACGCTCTCCGTCAGTTCAAGACCACCTCCGCCAACGGGCGCAACTACAACTGGTACATCGACCAGCACATCACCTTCTTCGCCCGCACCACCGACAACATCAGCCACGCCCACCAATCCCCGTCGTTCTTCCCGTGGCACCGCGAATACCTGCGCCTGCTGGAACTCGACCTCCAGACGGTCAGCGGCAACCCGGGAATCTTCATCCCGTACTGGGACTGGACCGTTTCCACCTTGCCCTTCACGAGCGACTTCCTCGGCTCGGTCACCAATGGCAGCGTCTCCAGCGGCAACTTCAGCCCCGCCTGGGGCTGGTCGCTCTATCGCAGCAGCATCGCCACCAGCTTCCTCCAGCGGAGGGTCGGCCAGAACGCCACCCGCCCCACTGCCTCCCAGGTCAGCACTGTGCAGAGCCGCACCGTCTACGACCAGTCGCCCTGGAACTCGACGGTGTCGAACAGCTACCGCAACCGCAACGAGATCGAGCTGCACAACCGCGTGCACAACTACGTCGGCGGCCACATGGGCACCCGCGAGGCCCCCAACGACCCCTGTTTCTGGCTGCACCATTGCAACATCGACCGGCTCTGGTGGCTCTGGCAGACCGTTCGCGGCCTCGACACCTACCAGCCACGGACCGGGACGACGTCCGGGGTCGTCGACAACAACGAGACGATGCGTCCGTTCGGGGCCGGCCGCAGTCCTCTGGCGGTGCACGACATCAGCGCCCTGAACTACAGCTACGCCTGACCCCGGAGCCGCGTTCCCGGCATTGCCACGCTCATCGGCGGTGCGGTGTCGACGTGTCTGTCAGGGGTAGAGCACCAGGGCCTGATCGCTGGCCAGGGTGACGAGGGCGTCAGTGGTCAACGGCGGGTCTGTTCGGGTCGCCGGCGCGGTGTCGTCCGCCGACTCGACCCGGTTGGCCGTGGTGGCCACGACCAGCGTGCTACCCGTGTACGCGTACACCGTCACGGTGTGCGCCCCGTTGGCCTGGGCGCCGAAGTCGTAGACCTCGGTGAGGGTCTCGCTGCCCGGCCGGGTCCGGCACGAAGCTTTGGCATGCTCATCGGCGCAGCGGGCGAGGATCTCGTCGCGGGGGGTGGTGTCGCGCCTGACCATCACGACGACACTGCCGGTGCCGCCGGCGTCGACGACCGTCGCGGATGCGGAGATCTCATCACCGTTGGTCTTGGCTACCAGGGGTTTCGTGCCGGCGCGGGCCTCATTGGGGCGGAACGTCGCCTGGGGCATCAGCTTGGTGGTGGCTTCGGCGAGGTAGCAGGTGACCCGGGCGGCGGCTGCTTCCGGATCCCGGAGGGGGGTGCGGGCGGTCAGTACGTCCGGGCACTCCAGACTCGCCACCTCATGACTTGCCTGCTGCACCGACGCCGGACGATGCAGCAGCAGCGCGCCACTAGCCGCCACCATCACGGACAATGTGGCGGCGGTGGTTGCCAGGACTCGGCGGCGACGGGCTCGACGGCCCGCGTCCAGCAGCCCGGCGCTGGACAGCCCCAACGGGGGTTCGCTCTGGGTGACGTGAGCGCGAAGGGCGTCACGGACGAGATTGTCGTCCATCTTCAAGCCTCCTTGGTGTGCAGAGCGGGCACCAGGACAGCGCGCAGGGCTTGGACGCCGCGCGCTGTCTGGCTTTTGACGGTGCCTTCGGCAACGCCGAGCAGCGCTGCCACCTCGGCTACCGGCAGGTCTTCCAGGTGGCGCAACACCACTGCGGCGCGTTGCTGTGGCGGCAGGCCGGCCAGGGCCCGGTTCAAGTCCATCGCCTGTGACGGGTCGGTGCACGGCGCCGCCCGATCCGGGGGCGCCGCCGAAACAGCCTCGCGGCGCCGGTTACGCCGGTCGGTGAGAAACGCGTTCACCAATGTTCGGCGGGCGTACGCGTCCACCGTCTCTGTTCGGATGCGCCGCCAGTGCCGGTAGAGCTGCAGGAATGTGGCCTGTACCAGATCCTCGGCTTGGTGCCAGTCACCGCATAACCCGTATGCCAGACGGCGCAGTCCTGTGGCACGTGCCGCGAAGTACTCCGCGTAGTCGTGCTTCCAACCGGCGTCGGTCATCGCAACCCCCTTTCTGTGAGCCGCCCTATCTACTCCCGGGCAACAGCGGAGGTTCAGCGGTTGCGACGGAAATCTTCGCCGCTGACCGCCCACCTGACGTACGCACATGCCGGCGTCGGCGGGCGCGTTCGTCGTACCGGAGGTGCAGGATGAGCCGCATGATCTGGTTCGTCTATCGGTCGCCTTACCACGGCGTGCTCGGCAAACACGTCCGTGAGCTGCCCGACGCATCGGTGCTCGACTGGTTCCGCCGAGGCTGGGCCGAGGCGGTCCCCGACCCGAGGGCCTGGCTGCAGGCGGAGCTGGGCGTCGACGTCTACGGCCTGGACTCCATCTTCGACGAAGTGGGCAAGCGCTCCCTGCCCGAGCCGAACACCATGGCCGAGTTGCGCAAACACCTGAAGAAGCATCTGTACGTGGAAGGGCAGGTGATCGTCGACGACCACAGCGTCCGGGCTCTGACCGACGACGACGAGGTGCCCCTGGCCTACTTCTTCCTCGATCACGCCCTCGCCGCCGAGCGTCCGGCACGGCTTGCCTACCCCATCCACGGACAGTGGCCGCTGCCCGCGCACACCGCCGCCACCGCCGGCCACGACGAGCCGGTCACCACGATCGCGATCTCACCGATTCTCGCGGCGGACTGGGACACGCCGGGCACGGTGATCCGCGTCCCCGGCGTCCGGCTCCCGGAACTGGCCGGCTGGCTCCGCACCGCCGGCACATGGCCTGAGGAGCTGACCCTGCTGCGCGGCTGCATCGGCCCCGACGACGACCTCGCCGGAGCTCTGGACCGGATGAACCGATGGGGAGCCTGGGACGATGAGGCGCCCGACCTGCACGGCCTGGACGGCGACCACGAGGATGCGCACCGGGTCGTCCGGTCGGTGACGGCGCGTGCCGCAGGCCAGGAGAGCATTCCTGGTCCGCTCGGCGAACGCCGGCCCGCGCTCGGTCGGGTCGAGGTCGCCGAACACCTGGCGCAGGCGGTGCTCCACA
Organism: Actinoplanes utahensis; assembly: GCF_016862455.1. GTDB lineage: Bacteria > Actinomycetota > Actinomycetes > Mycobacteriales > Micromonosporaceae > Actinoplanes > Actinoplanes utahensis. The sequence continues at coordinate 91,942 of NZ_BOMZ01000037.1, read as the reverse complement.
TGGACGACGATTTCGGTTACCTGCAGCTGTTCCTCTTCGACGACGTATGGGCATCCGAACACCGACACCTGGCGAAATCGATGCGCCGCTGGTTCGGGAAGTCCTGGGACCCGCTGAAGTGACGTCGCACATCGCCGGCTTCGGCCAGGATCCGACGCACTGACTCGCCGCTGATCGTGCCGGCGCCCGCCGGCCCGTCATCCATCAGATCCAGTCGGTGTGGCGGGGCCAGGAGAGGAGGGTGTCGACGACCTCGGGCGGCTCGTACGGCGAGGCCGGTGCGGTGGTGGTGTAACGGCTGCGGTGGAAGAGCAGCGGGGCGATGTCGCGGCACCGGCCGAGGGTGGTCACCGCACCGGTGACGATGGCGTGATCGCCGCCGGGGTGGACGTCCGCCAGGCGGCAGTCGGCCCAGGTGAGGGCGCCGGCCAGGACGGGGGCGCCGGAGGGCGCCGGAGACCACTCCACCGCCGTGAAACGGTCGGCGCCGGGGGTGCCGAAGAGGCGGGAGACGTCGCGCTGGTCGGACGCGAGGATGTTGACGCAGAAGAATCCGGTGCGGGCGATGCGGCGCCAGGTCTCGGAGCCGTTCCGCGGGCAGAAGAGGACCAGCGGCGGGTCCAGCGACAGTGGCGCGAAGGCCTGGCAGGCGAAACCGGCCGGGCCTTCGGCGTCGGCTGTCGTGATCACCGTGACGCCGGTGCCGAAGTGCCCGAACACACGCCGGAAGTCGCGGCTGCCCCGCTCGCGCGGGATCGGGTCGCCCGCCACCGGAGAGACGCCGGTGCTCAATGGCCGCCGCCGGCGGTGAAGCGGTGGCCCCACAGGCTGTGGGCGGCGGTGTGGCGGGCGACCCAGGTGTCGTCGTCGACGGTGCGGCCGCCGTAGCCGTACTCGATGTCGAAGCCGCTCGGCGTACGCACATAGAAGGAGACCATGTGGTCGTTGGCGTGCCGGCCCAGCGTGGAGATCATCGGGGCTTCGTGGCGGGCGCAGCGGTCGATGGCGCGGCCCACGTCGTCGAGGGTCTCGGTCTCGATCATCAGGTGGATCAGGCCGGTCGGGGCGGGGATCGGAGCGAGGGCGACGCTGTGGTGACGGGGCCCGCAGCCGAGGAACCGCATCCACAGTGGCCGGTCGCCGGACGGCAGGCCGAGGTGTTCCGGGACCAGGCGCATCGTGTCGCGCAGGCGGAAGCCGAGAACCTCGGTGTAGAAGCGCAGGGACGCGGCGTCGTCGCGGGCCGGCAGGACGGCGTGGCCCATCCCCTGGACGCCGGTGACGAAACGGGTGCCGTACGGGGCGGAGAACGGGCGGGTGTCCAGGTCGGCGCCGCAGAAGAACTCGAGGCGGTTGCCGGCCGGGTCGTCGGCGCTGATCAGGTGGGAGACGCGGCGGTCGGCCAGCTCGTCGGCGCCGGCCGGTTTCACCGCGGTCCCGGACTCCTCCAGGACCGCGGCGAGCCGGGTCATCGCGGACGGGTCGGCGACCTCCCAGCCGGAGGCGGCGAGCCGGTCCCGTTCGCCGGCGGTCACCACGATCCGGGCGGGCAGGTCGTCCATCCGCAGGTAGACGGCTTGCGGATCGGGTCCGCGGCCTTCGGCCATGCCGAGGACCTTGACGCCGAACTCGCGCCAGGCGGCCGGGTCGGTCGCTTCGACGCGCAGGTAGCCGAGGGATCGGATGAGGCTGCTCACGAGCGGTCCCCTCTCGTGGAACGAATCTTGGTACGGACAGAACCGAACAGGTGTGCGAACGCGCTAGGGAAGGTAGAGGGCAGTCAGGAGGGTGCGGTGAGGAAGTCGATGGCCAGGCGGTTGAACTCGTCGAACTTCTCCAGGTGGGCCCAGTGGCCACAGCCACCGAAGACGTGCAGGCGGGCGTTCCTCAGCAGTTTCAGCGCGACCAGGGCGCCGTCGAGCGGGTTGACCCGGTCCTCGCGGCCCCACACCAGCAGGGTCTCGTGGCGCAGCCGGTGGGCGTCGCGCCAGAGCAGCCCCTCCTCGTACGTCGCGGGGTCGGTGAAGGAGGCACCCATCTCGCGCATGGCCCGCATCGCGGCGGGGTCGATCGCGGCCCGGAAACGCTCCTCGATCAGCTCGTCGGTGATCAGGGACGGGTCGTGGACGAGGGTCCGGAGGAAGGCGGCGAGACGCTCCCTGCTGGGGTCCCGGCCGAAGGCGCCGAGCCGTTTGACGCCCTCGGTCGGGTCGGCGGAGAAGACGTTGAGCGAGAGCCCGCCGGGTCCCATCAGGAGCAGGCGCCGGGCCCGGGCGGGAAAGAGCAGGGCGAATCGGACGGCGGTGCCACCGCCGAGGGAGTTCCCGACGAGGTCGGCCCGGTCGATGCCGAGTTTGTCGAGGAGGGCGGCGAGTTCGGTGGCGGCGTGGGTGAAGTACTGGCCGGTGATCGGCTCGCCGAGTGATCCGCCGTACCCCGGCTGGTCGACCGCGAGGACGTCGAAGTGCGGCGCGAGCGCGGGGATCGTCCGCCCGAAGTTGCTCTCGGCGGACGCGCCCGGGCCACCGCCGTGCAGGAGGACGACCGGAGACCCCGTGCCGTCGCGGTGGAAATGCAGTGTCATCGCTGTACCTCCCTGTCATGCCTGCCCGGCCCTTGCTTCGCTGCGGTGCGGTCGGTCACGGCTAGACCATCGCGTCGTTGAGGGGCAGGCCGAACTCGCCGCGGCCGAACATGGACAGGGCCCGTTCCGGGTCGTTGATCGCGTGCACCCGGCCGGAGTGGGCGTCCCGCCAGAAGCGCTGGATCGGGGTTCCGACGGCGAGGGCGCGGCCGCCGGAGTTCTCGAAGAGGCGGTCGACGGCGCGGATGGCGAGCTCGGTGCCGCGGACCTGATCACGCCTGATCCGCAGGCGCAGCGGCATCGGGAGCTTCGTGCCGGCCGTGGCCAGGTCCATGAGTTCGCGCATGTTCGCCTGGAGGGCGAGCCAGGCGGAGTCGATGTCGCTCGCCGCCTCGGCGATCCGCACCTGCGAGTGCGGGTCCTCGGCGGCCTTGACACCGACGTACGAGGCGCGGACGCGGGACCGGGTGTGCTCGACGTGGGCCTGATAGGCGCCGGTGGCCATGCCGATGATCGGGGTGGTGATGGCATAGGAGAAGATCGACGCGTACGGGATCCGGTAGAGCGGTCCCGGGTTCTGCTCCTGGCCGGGGCAGACGCAGCGCGCGGTGTCGTTGAAACTGAGCGACCGGTACGCGGGCACGAACGCGTCGGTGACGACGATGTCGTTGCTGCCGGTGCCGCGCAGGCCGACGGTGTGCCAGACGTCCTCGACGGTGTAATCGGAGGCGGGCAGCAGGAAGGTGCGGAAATCGGCGGGCGTGCCGTCGTCGCCGGGCGGGACGATGCCGCCGAGCAGCACCCAGGTGGCGTGGTCGCAGCCGGAGGAGAAGCTCCAGCGGCCGTTCACCAGATAGCCGCCGTCGACCGCCGTGATCCTGCCGGTGGGCGCGTAGGACGACGACATCCGGGTGCCGGTGTCCCCGCCCCAGACGTCCTGCTGGGCGCGGTCCGGGAAGAGCGCGAGCTGCCAGTTGTGCACGCCGATCACCGAGGCGACCCAGCCGGTGGATCCGCAGGCGGCGGCGATGTCGCGGACGCCGGTGAGGAAGGCGAGCGGGTGTGCCTCGTGACCACCGAAGCGGGCCGGCTGCAGCAGCCGGAAGAAGCCGGTCTCGGCGAGCGCCTTCACGGTCTCCGGGGCCAGGGCGCGGCGGTCCTCGGTCTCCTGTGCTCGCTCCCGCAGAACAGGTAACAGTTCTCGAACTCCGGCGACTACCGCTTCCATGAGAACCCTCCAGGCTGGTTGGCCGCGTGTCGAGCGACCTCTATACTAGAACACGTTCTACCTACGGACCAGGAGCGGGACATGGGGATCAGCCAGCAGCCGCGCACCATCGACGTCGGCAGGCCACCGGCGAGGTTCGCCCGGGGGTGGCACTGCCTGGGACTGGCCGACACGTTCCGTGACGGGCAGCCGCACGCGATCGAGGCGTTCGGCACGAAACTCGTGGTCTTCGCGGACTCGACCGGAGCGATAAGCGTGCTCGATGGTTACTGCCGGCACATGGGGGGCGATCTCACCCAGGGCACGATCAAGGGCGACACCATCGCCTGCCCGTTCCACGACTGGCGCTGGCAGGGGGACGGCCGCTGCGTCGAGGTGCCGTACGCGCATCGCGTCCCGATGCGGGCCCGCACCCGCTCGTGGATCACCTGCGAGCAGAACCGGCAGCTCTTCGTCTGGAACGATCCGCAGGGCAACCCGCCGCCGCCCGAGGTGGCGATCCCGCGGATCGAGGGCGCGTTCTCCGCCGAGTGGAGCGACTGGACCTGGGATTCGGTGCGCATCGACGGCGCGAACTGCCGCGAGATCATCGACAACGTCGTGGACATGGCGCACTTCTTCTACATCCACTTCGCCTTCCCGACGTTCTTCAAGAACGTGCTGGAGGGCCATGTGGCGGCGCAGTTCCTGACCACCAGGCCCCGCCCCGACGTGCCGAGCACCGCGAGCCAGGCCGGCGAGTCGACGCTGCGGTCCGAGGCCGCCTACTACGGGCCGTCCTACATGATCGACTATCTGTACAACGACTGGAACGGCGTCCCGATCGAATCGGTGCTGATCAACTGCCACTACCCGGTCTCGCCGGACTCGTTCGTGCTGCAGTGGGGCCTGATCATGAAACGTCTGCCCGGTCTCAGCACCGAGCAGGCGGCGAAGGCGGCGGCCAAGTTCGCCAAGGGCATCGGCGTGGGGTTCCTGCAGGACGTGGAGATCTGGAAGAACAAGACCCGGATCGACAACCCGCTGCTCTGCGCCGAGGACGGCCCGGTCTACCAGCTCCGCCGGTGGTACGAGCAGTTCTACACCGACGTCGAGGATGTCACCGACGACATGGTCGCGCGCTACGAGTTCGAGGTCGACACCACCCGGGCGGTCGAGACGTGGGAGGCGGAGGTCGCCGCCAACCAGGCCCGGGCCGCGACCTCATGACGATGCCCGAAGCGGCGGCGCCCGAAGCGACGGCGCCCGAAGCGGCGACGCCCGAAGCGACGACGCCCGAAGCGACGACGCCCGAAGCGACGGCGCCCGAAGCGACGGCGCCCGATATGACGTTCTCCGGCCCGGCAGTTCCCGATGTGACGATGCCCGGCCCGGCGGTGGCCGATCCGCACGAGCGCCAGGAGTACCTGGACGGCGGCCTGACCGACGTGCGGTGCGGTGGATGCGGCCGGACCGTGCGGGCCGGCAGGCGCAGCGCGATGCAGACGAGCGTCCAATGGCCCGGGCGGTCCTGCGAACGGCTCGCCGCCACCGCCGCCGGGCGGCCGGCCGCCCTCGTCCCGACCTGCCCCGAGCTGCGGGAGAGCCTCGACCGGGCGATCCGTGAGGGCCGTCTGGAGGTGCTCTGATGCCGGAGTTCCAGGCGGTCCGGGTCAGCGAGGTCGTCACCGAGACCGCCGACGCGATCTCGCTGATCCTCGCGACCGCGTTCGACTACCGTCCCGGGCAGTACCTGACGGTCCGCACCCCGGCCGGGGCGCGCTGCTACTCCCTCGCCAGCGCGCCCGGCACCGGCGAGCCACCGAAGATCACCGTGAAGCGGATGGCCGGCGGCCGGGTCTCCAACTGGATCGGTGACCACGTGCGGGCCGGGGACCTCCTCGACGTGGCCGGGCCGGCCGGCACGTTCACGCCCGCGTCGCTCGACGACGACCTGTTGCTGCTGGCCGGCGGCTCCGGCATCACCCCGATCATGGGGATCGTCAAGGCGGTGCGGGGCGAGCGGGCCCTGATCTACGCCAACCGGGACGCCGAGTCCATCATCTTCGGCGACGAGCTGGCCGGGCTGCTGCCGGTGACCCACTGGCTGGACAGCGAGCGGGGCGTCCCCACGGCCGACGGTCTCCGCGAGCTGCTGGCGCCGTACGCGGAGAGGGAAGCCTTCGTCTGCGGACCGGAAGCGTTCGTCGAGGTCGCCGAGAAGGCGCTGCAGCTGGCCGGCGTGCCGGCCGCACGCATCCGGGTGGAACGCTTCGAGCTGGAGTCCGGCGGCGGCCGGGACGCCGTCGCCGAGGTGACGATCGACGGGCAGACGCACGTGCTGCCGTGGGCGGCGGGCAGACGGCTCCTCGACGTGATCATCGACGCGGGCCTCAATCCGCCCTATTCGTGCCGCCAGGGCCAGTGTGGAGCGTGTGCGGTGCGCCTGACCAGCGGCGAGGTCACGCTGGTCAACAACGAGATCCTCGAGGAGGAGGACTTCGCGGACGGTTACACCCTGGCCTGCCAGGCGCTTCCGGCGAGCGATGCGGTCGCGGTCACCTATTACTGAATTCCTCCGGTACGCCGTGCGCCGTTCCCGCCGGGATCCGGCCGTCCCGTGGCCGTCCGCGCGGGGTCTTCCCGCCCTGACGACCGCAACGCGGGCTGCGGGCGTGAGCGTTCCCTCGCGGCGAACACCAGTACGGTGTTCGCGTGGAGATCTCGGCGCGCGCCCGATCCGGATCGGCCATCGACCGGCTCGTCAGTCATCCGCGGCTGCCGTTGATCGCGGGGCGGGAGGCGGACCGGTCCGCTGTCCAAGTCCGGGACGGGCTCCTGCGGGAGCTCGCGGTGCTCGGCGCCGGCTCGCCGCCCTACGGTGACCTGTTCCATCGGATGACGCCCGAGGTCGCCTGGCATCCCCACGAAGCGATGCTCGCGGTCTCGGACGCGGACGGCATCGCCCTGTGGACACCGGAGGGCGTCACCCCGGTCCCGGGCATCGCCCAGGATCCCCACGGATGCCGGGCGCTCGCGTTCAGCCCCGACGGCCGGACTCTGTGGGCGGACGGCTGGGACTGCTCCTCCGCGCTCGATCTCGCCTCCGGAACCGTCGCCACCGCCGCGGGCTGGGACACCGGGGTCACCGCGCCTCCCGGCGGCGGCCTGGTCAGCACCCTGATCAGCGAACAGGCGGAGACGCTCGTCGTCTTCGCCACCGCCGGCACGGATCGGCCGGCCGTGATGCGGCCCCTGCGGCGGGCCCTGCACCTGGACGTCGACGACTACCGGCCGCCGGACTTCAGCGCGGACGGGCGGCACTTCGCGATCAGCGGCAACGCGTACGACAACACTCTCGAGGTCTTCGCCTTTCCGTCGCTGACGCGGGTCGCCGCGCTGGCGCTCGGGGAACCGCATCCCGGTTCCTGTTCGCCGCTCGAGGACGCCTGGGTCGAACAGATGCAGACGTGGGCGCGTCCCGCCGCCACGTTCGGTTCCGTGCCCGGTGTGCTCTGGATCGGCACACCGGCCGGAATCCTGATCGAGTACCGCGTGGACGGCGGCCGGCTGATCGAGCACCCCGTCGCCACGTCGGCGGTGACCGCGCTGACCGCCACGGCGACCGGCCACCTCGTCGTCGCGCTCGGCGACGGCGACCTGATGCTGGTGCGGGAGCCACCGGGGCCGCCGGCGTCCGGTGCCGAGGAGGTCGCGGCCGCCTTCGGCCGCGCCACCGAGCACGCACCCGACGAGACCGATGAGGACGACGAGGATCCGTACGGTGGGCGCTTCGATTTCGCCGGGGCCGGCGCCCTGCCGTGGACCCGGGTCCGCGCGAGCGGGAACGTCGTGGGCGGCCGCTGAGGATGCCGGCGGCCGAGGTTGCTCTAGGCTCGGCGGCCGTGACCGACCTGATCGATCCGGAACGGGACTGTTCCTGCCACCTCTGCGCACCCGACGTGGACGACGACGGCTGCCTCGGCTGGCGCGACGCCACCGCACGGCTGGTGGAGAAACACGGCTGGAGTGTCGTCGGGATCGGCGCGCACGACGACGTCCCGGCGTGGGTGTTCACCGTGGGGCTGTGGCACACGTACGGCAGTCCGGAAGTCGCGATGTTCGGTCTGGGCCTGCGGGACATGCAGGCCTGGGTCAATCGGCTCGGTAAACGGATCAAGAAGGGCCGGCCGCTACGGCTCGACCGGCCGGTCGAGAAGGTGCTGCGCGGTTTCCCCCTGGCGGTACGCCCCGTGCAGCCCGCCTGGTATCCGCGGCTGCTCGGGTCCGCACTGAACTTCTACCGGGAACCGCCGCTGCCGATCGTGCAGCTGGTATGGCCGGACCGGCACGGGACCTTCCCCTGGCAGGAGGGCAGCGGCGGCAACTGCCGGGCCGATCAGCCGTCGCTGTGGGTGCCACCGGACGACCACGAACCGAGCATCTGGACCGACCTGGACGAGATCACGCCGTGGCCCTACCCGGAGGCCGGCGCCCGGACCCAGGTCTTCACGGTCAACTGGATCACCGAGGGCAGCAACCCGATCCGCGGCGTGGTCCGCGAACCGATCTGAGTGGCCGCAGGCGACACTCGCGCGCCGGTCAGCTGCGGCTGAGCTCGCGGGCGATCGTGATCAGCTGGTCCTCCTGGCCGCCGACGAGTCGGCGTTCGCCCGCCTTGACGAGGATCTCGGCGCCGGAGACGCCGTACCGCTGGGCGAGCGTGTACGCGTGCAGCAGGAAACTGGAGTAGACGCCGGCGTACCCCATGATCAGGGCCATCCGGTCCAGTTTGCACTCGTCGGGCATCACCGGGCGGACCACGTCCTCGGCCGCGTCGACGATCTTGAAGAAGTCGACGCCCGTACGGATGCCGAGCTTGTCGCACACCCCCACGAACGCCTCCACCGGGGTGTTGCCGGCGCCCGCCCCGAACCGGCGGGTGCTGCCGTCGATCTGCCGCGCGCCGGCCCGGTGGGCGAGGATCGAGTTGGCGACGCCGAGACCCAGGTTCTCGTGGCCGTGGAAGCCCACCTGCGCGTCGTCGCCGAGTTCGGCGACCAGGGCGGACACCCGGTCGCTGACCTGATCGAGGACGAGCGCGCCCGCCGAGTCGACGACGTACACGCACTGGCAGCCGGCGTCGGCCATGATCCGGGCCTGATCGGCCAGCCGGTCCGGCTCAATCGAGTGGGCCATCATCAGGAAACCGACCGTCTCCAGGCCCAGGTCGCGGGCGATCCCGAAGTGCTGAACGGCGATGTCGGCCTCGGTGCAGTGGGTGGCGATCCGGCAGACGGTGGCGCCGTTGGCCGCCGCCGCCCGGATGTCGTCGAGAACGCCCACGCCCGGCAGCATCAGGAAGGCGATCCGCGCGCGGGTGGCCGTGCGGACCGCGGCGCTGATCAGCTCCTGTTCGGGCGTGCGGCTGAGCCCGTAGGTGAACGACGACCCGCCCAGTCCGTCCCCGTGGGTCACCTCGATGACCGGCACGCCCGCGTCGTCGAGCGCCCGTACCACCGCGGTCACCTCGTCGACGGTGAACTGGTGCCGTTTGGCGTGCGACCCGTCCCGCAACGTCGAGTCCGTGATTCTGAGATCAACCTCCGGCTGGTTCTCCGGGCTGTCTCCCGCGCTCCGAGACAGCCTGGAGGACCAGCCGGATTCACCGTCCTTGCGCAAGGCACTCACCCACTCTGGTCGCCGCCGCGGTCATGATGTCCAGGTTCCCGGCGTACCGCGGCAGGAAGTCGCCGGCGCCCTCGATCTCCACGAAGATCCCGACCCGCATCGTCCGGTCGCCCACCGCGTCGAACTGCGGCTCGTCCAGCAGCCGGTACCCCGGCACATACATCGCGATCTCGGCGACCCGGTCGCTGATCGACGTGCGGACCGCATCGAGATCAGCTGACGGCGAGACAGCGCAGAAGATCGTGTCCCGCATGATCAAGGGCGGGTCGGCGGGGTTCAGCACGATGATCGCCTTGCCGCGCGCCGCTCCCCCGATCGTCTCCAGGCCACGGCTCGTCACCCGGGTGAACTCGTCGATGTTCGCCCGGGTCCCCGGCCCCGCCGACACCGAGGCCACGGTCGCGACGATCTCCGCGTAGCCGACCGGCGTCACCCGCGACACCGCCTGCACCATCGGGATCGTCGCCTGCCCGCCGCAGGTGATCAGATTGAGGTTGGCGGCGTCCCGGTGCGCACCGAGGTTGACCTCCGGCACCACCGCCGGGCCGACCGCCGCCGGGGTCAGATCGATCGCCCGGATCCCCGCCTCGGCGTACCGCGGCGCGTTCGCCCGGTGCACCGCCGCCGACGTCGCCTCGAACACGATGTCCGGCAGCGGATCCCGGCCGAGGAGCCAGTCCACCCCGCCGGTCCCGGTCTCCAGGCCCGCCTCCGCGGCCCGCCGCAGCCCCGGGCTCGCCGGATCGGCGCCGGCCATCCAGCGCGGCTCGATGATCGTCGACCGCAGCAGCTTGTACATCAGGTCGGTCCCGATGTTGCCCGACCCCACGATCGCCGCCTTCAACGTCCCTCCCCGAATGCCAACCGCACCTCGCCGAGCCCGTCGAACTCGGCGCGGAACCCGTCGCCCGCATGAACGTCCACGGCCCGCGCGCACGCCCCCGGCAGGATCAGATGCCCCGCACGCAGCCGCACCCCGAACCTCGCCACGGTCCGCGCCAGCCACGCCACCGCCGTCACCGGATTCCCGAGCACGGCGTCCGACCGGCCCGCCGCCACCACGTCCGGTCCGCGTCGCAGGACCGCGGCGATGCCGCGAGGATCAACTGCTTGCGGTGGTACGCGGGAAGCACCCACCACGAAGCCCGCGGACGACGCGTTGTCAGCGATCGTGTCCGCCAGACTGATCCGCCAGTCGGTGATCCGGCTGTCGATCAGCTCGATCGACGGGGCGAACGCCTCGGTCGCCGCGAGCACGTCCTCCTCGGTGCAGTCCTCCCCCGGCAGGTCGTCGCCGAGCAGGAACGCCACCTCGATCTCCACCCGCGGGAAGCAGTACCGCGAGACGTCCACCGGCTCGTCCTCGGACAGGCGCATGTCGGCGAGCAGATGCCCGTAGTCCGGCTCGTCGACGCCCATCATCTCCTGCATCGCCTTCGACGAGAGGCCGACCTTGTGCCCGACGACCGGCACACCGCGCCGCCGGATGTTGTGGAGCTGGATCGCGTACGCCTCCGCCGCCCCGAGCCCCGGATGGTCCCGCACGAGCGGCGGGATCGGCGCCCGCTCCCGCTCCGCAACCCATAGGCGGTCCGCCAGCTCCCACAGTTCATTCTCGGTGACCACGCCCACTCCCCTGCTCGTCGCTGTTCCCCGGCCGGACCCGAGCGACCCGGGCCCCGCCACCGCCGGCGTGCCGGCCGGCTCGGCGGCCGGAGAACACACAGTCGGCGAGGGAGAGACCACTGACGTAGGAGCCGGAACAGATCCCCGACGCGGTACGCCCCGCGGCGTAGAGCCCCGGGATCACGGTTCCGTCCGGCCGCAGCGCCTGGCCCGTCGCCTCGTCCACGGTGAGCCCGCCGAGCGTCAGCATCGGCGCGGGCGACGTCCGCAGCGACACGTCCAGCGCCGAGAACGGCCCCGTGACGAGTGGCCGCGACAGAGCCGCCGGTTTGCCGGCCGGGTCACGACCGCCCACCCCCGAGTCACCACCGCCCACACCCGGATCACCGCCGCCCACCCCTGCGGCACGGCCACCGACGCCCGGAACATCGCCGCTCACCCCTGCGGCACCGCCGCCCACGCCTGGGACACGGCCGTCCGCATCCGGGGACGCGCCGGGCGCTCGATCGTCCGCCGCGGACCGCGCTCCGGCCTGCCCCGCGTGGTAGGCGTCGACCGTTGCGGCCAGGCCGTCCGGGTCCAGGCCGGTCCGGCGGGCGAGATCCGCCAGGGTCGGCGCCGTGGTCCGGTGCGCGGTGAGCAGCCACCACATCTGCAGACGCTGGAACCAGAGTGTCTGTGTGCCGATCTGGCGACGCGCCTCGGCGAGGATCGTCGCGTCCACCAGCAGCCAGGCCCGGCCGCCGGGGCAGCGGCGGACGGCTTCGCCGATCGCCGCGCCGTAGCGGGACTCGTCGCAGACCCGCCGGCCGTCCCGGTCGACGAGGATCCCGCCGAGCAGCGCCGACGGCGGGGTGAGGAACCGCCAGATGGTGATCCGGTCCAGGTGGCGGGTGCCCGCGCCGGCCGCCGTTCCCAGCCGGATTCCGGAGCCGTCGTCGCCCGGGGTGCCCAGCCGCAGCCCGCGATAGCCGGGCGCGTGCTCGCGCATCATCTCCCGGTCGAACACGAACCCACCCGCGGCGAGCACCACCGCGTCGGCCCTGAGGTGCAGTGCGCGGCCGTGCCGGTCCTCGATCCGGGCCGTCCAGCGGTGCAGCATCCGCCCGAACGCCGGCAGATAGACCCCCGGCTTGACCGACAGGCGATGCAACGTCCGGTGCGCGAGCCGAGCCCAGCCCGGAGCGTCCCGCAACGTACGGCAGACGACACCGGCGATCCGCCGCTCCGGAGAGGTTCCCCGGCCGGGAGTGTCCGTCCCGGGCCGGCCGGTTCCGGTCGCGATTACGGCAGGGGTGGTCCAGTGGAGGGATGCGGCTCGGGTCTGCGGGAGGAAGCGGATCCGCCGGGAGCGGGCCGCTTCGGCGAGGCGGGCGTGCAGGAGACCGCCGGAGGTGCCGCGGGCGAACGTGCGGTGGCCGCGGGGAGCGGGGTCGGGGTAGGCGTGTTCGCTGCCGGATTGGTACAGGTAGTGGCGGTCGGCGGGATAGGAGGTCTTGTACGGGCACAGGCGCGCGCCGAACGGGACGCCGTGCTCCTCCAGCCAGGCCAGCATGTCGGCGGATTCGTCGCAGAAGCGCCGGAGCGTGGCGGGCGACACGGCGTCGCGGACTTCGTGGCGCAGGTAGGCGTACATCGCGGCGGGGTCGTCGGTGACACCCGCGGCGCGCTGCTGGCGCGTCCCGCCGCCCGCATAGACGACGCCGCCCGAGATGGCGGTGGCGCCGCCGCCGTGGAAGCGGTCGATGACCAGCACCTCGGCCCCGGCTTCGGCGGCCTCGATCGCGGCGCACGCTCCGGCGGCGCCGAAGCCCACCACGACGACGGTGGCCGGCTTCTCCATGCGGGCCTCCTACGGACGAATGCGAACGGCGGCGGACGACAGCGGGCGACGGCGAAGCGGGCGACGGACGACAACGGACGACAGCGGGCGACGGCGAAGCGGGCGGTGCACACGGACGGCTAGGCGATCGAGCCTGATAACTATAACCTGTTCTAGTGATTACCGAGGAGGAGTTCGACATCGTCGTGGTCGGCTGCGGCGGGGGCGGGATGACCGCGGCGCTCGCCGCCGCCCATCAAGGGCTCAAGGTCGTGGTCATCGACGGCGCGGCGACGTACGGCGGATCGACGGCGCGCTCCGGCGGCGGCCTGTGGCTGCCGGGGCCGGAGGCGGCGACATACCTGCAACACGTTGCAGGTGCCGAAGTGTCGGCGAGCCGGCGCGATGCGTTCCTCAAGTACGGGCCCGACGTGCTGGCGTTCGTCCGCGAGCACACGCCGTTGGAGTTCGCGCGGGTGCCGGGCTATCCCGACTATCACCCCGAGGCGCCCGGCGGGCTCGCCGAAGGACGGACCGTCGAGCCGCGGCCGCTGCCCGTCCACGAGGTGGCGGCGGATCTGGGGACGCTCGCCGCGCCGTACCGGGCCGCACCGAACGGCATGGCGGTCACCGCGGTCGACTACCGGTGGCTGTCGCTGGGGTTGCGGCATCCGCGGTCGATGCTGACCGCGGTGAGACTGGCCGCCGGGCGGCTCCGCGGACGCCGGCTGACCATGGGCCAGGCGCTCGCGGCCGGGCTACGGGCGGGGCTGCGGGCCGCGAACGTGCCGGTTCTCCTCGGTACTCCGATGAGCAGCCTGATCGTCGAGCGGGGCCGGGTCACCGGGGTGGTCGCCGGACCAAGCGGCCCACGAAGCCGCGAGGCCGGCGACCGGGTCGAGGAGAGCAGCCGGCCCGGTCAGGAGGCGAGCGGGTCACGGCAGCGCGGCGAGGCGGGGACGACCGGCGAGCGGCGGCTGCGGGCCCGGCGCGGAGTCGTGCTGGCCAGCGGCGGGTTCGAGCACAACGAGGCGATGCGGCGGCGGCATCAGGGGCTCGGGGCGGAGTGGACGGTCGGGGCGGCCGGGAACACCGGGGACGGCATCGAGGCGGGGCGGCGGCTCGGGGCGGCGCTCGACCTGATGGACGAGGCGTGGTGGGGGCCGACGCTGCCGCTGACCGGTGGACCGTACTTCTGCCTGGCCGAACGCAACCTTCCGGGCAGCCTGATCGTCGACGGCTCCGGGCGGCGGTTCGTCAACGAGGCCGCGCCGTACGTCGACGTCGTCCATGTCATGCTCGGCCGCACCGGCTCCGGGACGCATCTGCCGGCCTGGCTGATCACCGACCGGACCTACCGGGACCGGTACCTGTTCGCCGGGCACCCGCCGCGGGCGCCACTGCCGCGCCGCTGGTTCGACGCGGGCGTCGCGCACCGGGCGGGTTCGCTGGACGGGCTGGCGCAGCGGATCGGGGTGCCGGCGGGGGCGCTGCGGGAGACGGTGGAGCGGTTCACCGGGTTCGCGGCGAGCGGGCGGGACGAGGATTTCGGGCGCGGCGATTCGGCGTACGACAGGTACTACGGTGACCCCCGGCAGCGCCCGAACCCGTGTCTCGGCGCGCTGCGCAAGCCGCCGTTCTTCGCGTTCTCGCTGGTGCCGGGCGATCTCGGGACCAAGGGCGGGTTGCGCACGGACGAGCGTGCCCGGGTCCTGCAGACCGACGGCACCCCGATCCCCGGCTTGTACGCGGCCGGTAACGCCGCCGCCTCGGTGATGGGCCGTGGCTACGCCGGCGCGGGCGCCACCCTGGGCCCGGCGATGACGTTCGGCTATCTGGCCGCCCTCGACCTCGCGGCCGGCTGACCGATTCCGGCCGGCTGTTGTGGGGGTGGACGCGGGTCCCTACCGTGGCGGTGTCAATCGCCGATGGATCGCCCGGGGGTGTGCGTGCCGACCCAACTCGCGCCTGCCAGTGCCAGACCTGCGGAAACCGGGCACGCCGCCCTTCCGCCGCCCGCTCAGGGACCGGCTGGCGCGCTTCAGCCGCCCGGCCGGCGGGCGGGTGGTGTGCTCGGCCGGATCCGGGAGCGGACCACCACGCCGCGGCTGTACTGGCTGGTCGCGACCGGGCTGGTGCTGCTCGGGCTGGCCACCGGCGCCGCCGCGGTCGCCGAGGTGCAGAACCGGTCGGCACTGATCACCGACGTCGCCGAGGTGAGCGGGCCGATCAGTGTGGACGCGCAGACGCTGTACCGGTCGCTGGCGGACGCCGACACCACGGCCGCGACGGCGTTCCTGTCCAGCGGCGGCGAGTCGGCCGAGCTGCGGATGAGATACCTGAACCACATCGCCCGCGCGACCGCGTCGCTGAGTGTGGCGCTGCGTGACGCCGACGACGCGAACGCGGCACGACTGCGGGTCGTCGCCGATCAGCTGCCGATCTACACCGGTCTGGTGGAGACGGCCCGGTCGAACCACCGGCTCGGTGTGCCGCTGGGCGGCGCCTACCTGCGGGAGGCGTCGGAGCTGATGCAGCAGCGGATCCTGCCGGAGGCCGCCGGGGTCTTCAACAGCACCACCAGGCATCTGATCGCCGAGCAGGTGGAGGCCGCCGGTTTCCCGCGGCTTCTGCTGCTGCTCGTGGTGCTGACGGTCGCGGCCCTGGTCGCCGCGCAGGTGATGCTGGCCCGCCGCAGCCGGCGGGTCTTCAACGTGGGGCTGATCGCGGCGACCCTGGCCGTGGTGCTGGCGACGAGCTGGTCGCTGGTCGCGTTCGTCGCGACGGCGAAACGTCTGGAGACCGGGCTGCGGGACGGTTCGGCGCTGGTGGCGCTGGTGGCCGACACCGGCCGGGCGGCGCTGCAGGCCCGTACGAACGAGGCGCTGACCCTGGTGGCCCGGGGCGGCGGCGCCGCGTTCGAGGAGAAGTTCGCCGGTTACATGACGGAGCTGGTCGGCGAGGACGGGACGAGTGGCCTGTTCGAGGCGGCCATCGCGCAGGCGCCGGTGGCGGACCGGGCCACCCTGGTGGCGGCGCAGCGGGAGGCGCAGTCGTGGCGGAAGCTGCATGCGGAGATCCGGCAGGCCGACGACGGCGGCGACTGGGACACGGCGGTCGAGATGGCCACGGCGACCGGTGACGACGCGGTGCCGGCGGTGTTCGAGCGGCTGGACGCCGGGCTCAGCAAGGTTCTGGACGCCGGCAATCAGCGGGTGGACGCGCAGGCGGAGCGGGCCGCGAGCGCGCTGCGCGGCCTGACCGCCGGGTGGGTGTTGCTCACCGCCGGCCTGGTGGCCGCGGTGGTGCTCGGTTTCCGGCCGCGGATCGGGGAGTACCGATGACGGTGATGTTCAGGACCTCGGCCGTGGCGGGTCTGCTGGCGGTCACGATGCTGGCCGCCGGGTGCGGTGGCGCCGGTCGGACGCCCCGGCCGGTGACGGCGGACGCCACCGCGGTGGTGCCCCGGCCGGTGAACGTGGAGGATCCGGCGAAGATCCCGGCGGCCGCGCCCGCGCCGACCTGTGATCCGCGGGCCAGTCTGCGCCCGCCCGCGTCGATGCCGAGGCCCGGCGCCATGCCGGCCGGCAGCACGATGGCGGCGATCGCGGCGCGCGGCCGGCTGGTCGTCGGGATCGACCAGAACGCGTACCTGTTCGGCTTCCGGGATCCGTCGACCGGTGAGCTGGCCGGTTTCGAGATCGACATGGCGCGGGAGATCGCCCGGGGGCTCTTCGGCGACCCGGGCCGGGTGCAGTTCCGGGCGATCACCACGGCCGACCGCATCCCGGTCCTGGAGAGGAGAGAGGTCGACCTGGTGATCCGGACCATGTCGATGACGTGCGAGCGCTGGCAGAAGGTGTCGTTCTCCTCGGAGTACATCGCCTCCCGGCAGCGGCTGCTGGTGCGCAAGGCCGACAAGATCAAGGACTTCCCCGATCTGCGCGGGAAGAAGGTGTGCGCCACCAAGGGCAGCACCAGCATCATCACGATCGACCAGCAGCCCACCGACATGATCCCGGTCAGCACCGACAGCACCCTGGACTGCCTGGTGCTGTTGCAGCAGCACCAGGTGGACGCGGTGTCGACGATCGACGTGCTGCTCGCCGGACTGGCCGCGCAGGACCCGACGACCGAGGTGGTGGGCTCGAGGGTCTCCGACGAGCCGGCCGGCATCGGCATCCCGAAGGAGCACGCCGACATGGTCCGGTTCGTCAACGGGGTGCTGGAGCGGATGCGGGCGGACGGCACGTGGACCCGCGTCTACGACCGGTGGCTCAAGCCGCGGCTGGGACCGGCCCCGGTGCCGGTGGCCGTCTACCGGGACTGACCGGTCGGCCGACAGCGCAGGGTGACGGTGCTGTCCTAGGGTGCGGTGATTCGAGAAAAAGGGGAGGGCGGCGGTGCTGACCGCGACCGTGGTGTTCCTGGTGATCGGTGGGGTGGCCGTCGCGGTCCTGGCGCTCGCGCTGTTCGGCGGTGAGCTGCTGCACTTCGGCCATCCGGATGCGGGCGGACCGGTCTCGCTCGAGGTGGTGGCCGGTTTCGTCGGCGCGTTCGGGTTCGCCGGGGCGGCCGCGTCGGAGCTGTTCGGCGCCCGTACCCCCGCGGTGATCCTGGTGGCCGTGATCGTGGGCGCGCTGGCCGCCGTGCCCGCCGCCTGGCTCGCGTGGCGCCTGTCGCGGGCCGCGCGGGACATGCGCACCGACGCCACCCCGCAACGGCGCGATCTCGTCGGCTCGCTCGGTGTGGTGGTGACCCCGGTGCCGGCCGGAACCGGGTACGGCGAGGTCCGGGTCCGGCTCGGCGGCCAGCCGGTCAAGGTGTACGCGCGCGCCGACCGCGCCATCCCCACGGGCGCCCGGGTCTTCGTGATCGAGGCGCCCAGCGAGACCAGCGTCGTAGTGGAAGAAACCCCATAGAAGAGGCCACACATGAATGGATTGCTGTACGCGATCGGCGGCGCCGTGCTGCTGGTCGTGCTCCTCATCGTGTTCGTGCTCTCCCGGATCAAGGTGGCCGGGCCGAACGAGGCGTTCATCATCACCGGCCGCAAGGGCAAGGTGACGCAGGGGCTGGACGGCACCAGCAGCACCGACATGTCCGGGCAGAAGGTCGTGATGGGCGCGTCGGTGTTCGTGGTGCCGATCGTGCAGAAACTGCAGTCGCTGGACCTGTCCAGCCGCCGCATCGACGTCAGCATCAAGGGCGCCGTCTCCAAGCAGGGCATCCGCGCCGACCTGCACGGTGTCGCGATCGTGAAGGTCGGCGGCACCGAGGGCGCGATCCGCGCGGCCGCGCAGCGGTTCCTGCACCAGCAGGCCGAGATCGAGGACTTCACCCGAGAGGTGCTCGCGGGCGCGCTGCGGTCGATCGTCGGCCGGCTCACCGTCGAGGAGATCATCCGGGATCGGGCGGCGTTCGCCAGCGCGGTCGCCGAGGAGGCCGAGCACTCGATGACCAACCAGGGTCTGGTGCTCGACACGTTCCAGCTTCAGGACATCCTGGCCGAGGGCTCGTACCTGCAGGATCTCGGCCGTCCGGAGGCGGCCCGGGTGCTCAAGGACGCGGCGATCGCCGAGGCCCGCGCCCGGCAGGCCGCCGAGCAGGAGCGGCTCCTCGCGGAGGAGGCGATCGCCGAGGCGAACCGGAACCTGTCGCTGAAGCAGGCCGGCATCCAGGCCGAGATCGACGCGGCGAAGGCGCAGTCGGCGGCGGCCGGCCCGCTCGCCCAGGCGGAACGGGATCAGAAGATCCTCGCCGAGCAGCAGAAGGTCGCCGAGCAGAACGCCGAGCTCAAGCAGCGTC
This sequence comes from Actinoplanes utahensis, assembly GCF_016862455.1. GTDB lineage: Bacteria > Actinomycetota > Actinomycetes > Mycobacteriales > Micromonosporaceae > Actinoplanes > Actinoplanes utahensis. The sequence goes on along the minus strand of NZ_BOMZ01000037.1, from coordinate 73,204 downwards.
AGCTCGACACCGAGGTGCGCAAGCCCGCCGACGCCGCCCGTTACCGGGTGGAGCAGGAGGCGGAGGCGGCCCGCAGCGCGGCGGTGCTGCACGCCGACGCGCAGCGGCAGGCCACCATCGCCGGCGCGCAGGCGCAGGCCGAGCAGGCGCGGCTGACCGGTGAGGGCGAGCGGGCCCGCCGTGCCGCGCTGGCCGAGGCGCACGCGATCGAGGGCGCCAAGGAGGGTGAGGCGGAGCAGCGGCGGCGTACCGCGATCGCCGAGGCGATCGAGCGGGAGGGCGCGGCCGAGGCCGCGGCGATCCTGGCGAAGGGCCAGGCGGAGGCGGAGGCGATGGCCCGCAAGGCCGAGGCGTTCGCGGCGTACGGCGAAGCCGCCGTCATCGACCTGCTGGTGAAGGTTCTGCCGCAGGTCGTCGAGGCGGCGAGCGCCCCGCTCGGCAACGTCGACAAGCTGACCGTCATCTCCACCGACGGCGCGACGTCGCTGACCAAGTCGGTGGCCGGGAACGTGGCGCAGGGCCTGCAGATCGGCTCCGACCTGACCGGCATCGACCTGACCGGGCTGCTGTCGAAGCTGAGCACCGCCGCGAAGGCGAACGGGGACCAGCCCTCGGTGGAGGCCAGGACCCAGGACTGACCGGTCGTCACCGGCCTGCCAGCGTCACCACCAGGTGGTGCAGCAGGCCGGTGTCGTATTCGCGGTCACCGGCCCGCAGCCCGGTGATCTCCCAGTCCAGCAGGTACGCGATCTCCTCGCCGCCGGCGGTGACACCGATCGGCAGCAGTTGATACCGGGTGCCCTCATACACCGGCTTACCAAGGGTGTCCGGCTCGTAGAGCGCCACCCGGCCGCCGAGTGGCTCGGTGCCGTAGTTCTCCAGCACCCACCGGTAGTCCTCCGGCATCTCGACGCCGGTCCGGTCGGTCACCTCGGCCCAGTCGACCGGGAACCACCCGAGCGGCGGCCCGGCCAGGTCGGCGAGGCGTACCGGCAGGTCCGCGCCGTAGAAGAAGGACACCTCCACGATCACCGGCAGGTCGTCGCCCTCGGACAGCACCGCGACCACCACCGCCCAGTGCCCGGCCCGCAGCCGCACCTTGACCGGGTGGTACTCGCGTTCGTCCCGGTCGAGCGGGCCGGCCGGCGGCAGGTCGAGCAGTTCGGCGAGCTCCTTCATCGCGGTCTCGATCGCGGCGAAGTCCGCCTCGGCGGGGAGCCCGTAGTGCGGCAGGTCGACCCGGATCCCGTCGTCGTCGACCCACGCCGACAGGTCCCCGGCGGTGAACCCCTCCCCGGCCGGCTCCCATCCGGCGGCGGCGAGGAGCGTGCGCAGCCCGTCGCGGCCCAGCGGGTCGGCCACCGGGGCGAGACACCGGGCCAGGTCGGCGACGAGTTCGGCGCGCTGCCTCATGCCGGTCACTCCTGTATCGGTAGGCAGGTGGTGGAGGTGCCGGCCACCCGGTCGAGCCGCCGGAACGCGGTGCCGTCGAGCTGGTACCGATAGGTGAGCCGCAGCTTGGGGCAGGCGGTCTCGCCGCCATGGGCCTGAATCATGATCACCCCGGACTGTACGGCCAGCGCGATCACCCAGGGCCGGTCGGTGGTGGCCACGTCGCCGAGCAGGGCCGTGCCGATCCGCCAGGGCCGCGCCGCCGGGGACTTGCCGTCGAAGACCTCGATCGTCGACGGGACGTACGGGGTGGCGGCGGCACAGGTGCGAGCGACCACGGCGTCGGCCACGTGGTCACCCGTCACGTCGCCGGTGGCCACCGTCTGGATCACCGGTTCCTGCTCGGTGTTCGCGCAGTCCAGGATGAAGTTGTCCCAGTCGGCGTCGGCGCCCAGCCCGGAGAGGGCGCCGGCGGGCTCCTCCGCTTCCGGCGGCTCGCTCGCCGGCGCGCTGAGAGAAGGGGTCGGGACGGTCGGCGCCGGCTCGTCCGGCGTACACCCGGTGATCAGCACGAATGTCAGTGCCACCGCCGTGCACAGGACAGCCTTCTTCGACAACTCGATCGCCCCCGTGTGTGATGTGATCACAAACTAGGGACGCGCACCCGCCGGTTCCAGAATCAGGCCGCTGGTCGGGACCCCGGTGCCGGCGGTGACCAGGACCGGGCCGTCGCCGGGCACCTGGTTGGCGGCGGTGCCGCGGACCTGCCGGACCGCCTCGGCGATGCCGTTCATGCCATGGATGTACGCCTCGCCCAACTGCCCGCCGTGCGGGTTCACCGGCAGCCGGCCGCCGAGCTCGATCCCGCCGTCGGCGATCAGGTGCCGCGCCTCGCCCGGGCCGCAGAAGCCGAGCTCTTCGAGCTGCAGGAGGACGTACGGGGTGAAATGGTCGTACAGCATCGCGGTCCGCACCTCCTCCGGCCGGTACCCGGACTGCGCCCAGATCTGCCCGCCGACCACCCCCATCTCCGGCAGCGCCGCCATCCGCGGCCGGTAGTAGCTGGTCATCACGAACTGTCCCGGCCCGCTGCCCTGCGCCGCCGCCGCGATCACCGCCGGTGGCCGGGCCAGGTCCCGCGCCCGCTGCGCCGACGTCACCACCACGGCGACCGCGCCGTCGCTCTCCTGGCAGCAGTCGAGCAGCCGCAGCGGCTCGGCGATCCACCGGGAGGCCCGGTGCTCGTCGAGGGTGATCGGCCGGCCGTGGAACCAGGCGTGCGGGTTGGTCGCCGCGTGCCGCCGGGCCGCGACCGAGACCCGGCCGAAGTCGTCGGTGCTCGCCCCGTACTCGTGCAGGTAGCGCCGGGCCACCATGGCGACCTGCGCGGCCGGGGTGGCCAGCCCCATCGGCACGTGCCAGGCGGCGTCGGCGTCCGGGGACGCGTGCGCCTGCCCGAACCGCCGGCCGGACCGCTCGTTGAGCGCCCGGTAGCAGACCACCACCCGGGCGATCCCGGCGGCGACCGCGAGGACGGCCTGCTGTACGACCGCGCAGGCCGCGCCACCGCCGTACCCGATCCGGGTCAGGAAGGTCAGCTCGCCGGCGCCTAGCTCCCGGGCGACCGCGATCTCGCTGTTGGCGTCCATGGTGAAGGTGACCAGGCCGTCCACGTCGGCGGGCCGCAGCCCGGCGTCGTCCAGGGCGGCACGGATCGCCTCGACGGCGAGCCGCAGTTCGCTGCGCCCGGAGTCCTTGGAGAACTCGGTGGCGCCGATCCCGGCGATCGCCGCGGTGCGGTTGATCACGGCGCCACCCGGACCAGGCCGGTGACGTGGGCGCCGGCGCCGGTCCGCCCGACCACCTCGATGCCGTGCGGCAGGACCTGCCCGGTGAAGGTGAGCGTGTCGTACGCGTAGCACGGCGTCCCGAGCCGGATGTCGATGCCGCGGATCCGGGTGCCCGGCGCCAGCGTGCCGGTGACGTACCGCTGCACCAGGCCGGTGGTGGTGAGGATGTTGAGGAAGATGTCCCGGCCGCCGAGGCGGACGGCGGCGTCCCGGTCGTGGTGCACGTTCTGGAAGTCGCGGGTGGCCAGGGCGGTGCTGACGATCAGGGTCGGGGTGACCTCGATCGTCCACGGCTCCAGGACCGGCACGTCCGGGCGCCACACCGGCAGGCCGTCGTCGAAGAACACCCGGACCTCGTCGCCGATCTCCGGGCGGGGGCCGCGGTACTCGCCGACCATGCGGACGCCTTCGGGCAGGTCGACGAGGGCGACGACGAACGGGGCGCGGCGGCCGGGGACGGGCGGATGGTGGTGGACGACGTGGCTGTGAATGGTTCCGGCGCCGCTCGCGACGTCGTACTCCTGCTTGAAGGAACCGCAGGCGGGGCAGGCCGGGCCGGGCGGGTGACGGGGCATGCGGCATTCGCCGCAGCGCTGGAAGCGCAGCTCACCGGCGGTGACCCCAGCCCAGAAGAACTCGTTGTCCGGGGTGATCGTGGGCCGCAGCTTCTCTTCGACCTCTGTCGCCAATGAACCCGGCCTATACCGCAATATGCGGAATGTCATCTCGGCGACCGGCTCGTCGCCCACCAGCCACGTGCTGACGGTCGTGATGAACCAGCCCTCACCGAGCGCGGTCCGCTTGGGTCCCACGACGGAGTCCAGACGGCTGCGCACCGAGACCTCCTCGCCCACGCGAAGATAGCGGTGGTAGGTCTGCCGCGAGTCCGTCGCCACCACCGCCACGAATCCCTCTTCATCCGAGATTTCGGACATCAGGTGGAGGGGGTCCGGGACAGGCGGACCGGACAGGCCCCGCATCGTCCACACCTGGATCATCGCGGGCGGCGCGAGGAGCTCCCGCTCATAGACGGGGTTCGCGTCCCCCATCGCCTCCAGCCACGTCCTGATCATCGGCAGGTTGACCGGATCGCGTCCCGCTCGCGCGGCCGTCTCCCCCGCCTCGCGCAGTCGCCGCGCCGTCTCCAGGATCATGGCCGTCACCTCGGCACTCTCGGCAGGCCGAGGCCCGCGCTCGCGATGATCTCCCGCTGGATCTCGTTGACCCCGCCGCCGAACGTCAGCACCAGATCCCGCCGCGCGTGCACGTCCAGCCATTCCAGCAGCCCGGCCGTCTCCGGATCACCCGGATCCCCGTGCCGCGCGACCAGTTCCGCCAGCTCCTGGCCGAGGCTCAGCAGCCGCTCGGACGCGAACACCTTGGTCGCGCTGGCGTCCGCCGGTCCCGGCTCCCCACCGGCGATCTGCCAGTTGAGCAGTTCGTTGACGCGATGGGCGGCGTGGGCCCGGGCCAGCGCGCGGCGGACGTCCGGATCCTCCAGAGCCCCCCGACGGTACGCCCAGGCGCGCACCCGGTCGTAGAGGGCGCCGATCCGCCCGGCCGGCCCGAGCATGACCCGTTCATGGTTCAGCTGGGTGGTGATCAGCCGCCAGCCGTCCCCCTCGCCGCCGACGCGGCGGTTCTCGGGAACGCGTACCCCGCTCAGGTAGACGCTGTTGACGTGATGCGTCCCGTCACAGGTGATGATCGGCGTCCACGAGTAGCCGGGATCGCTCGTGTCCACGATCAGGATCGAGAGACCCCGGTGCCGGGCCGCCGCCGGATCCGTCCGGCACGCCAGCCACAGGAAGTCCGCGTCGTGCGCGCCGGTGGTGAACGTCTTCTGCCCGTCGACCACGTACCCGTCGCCGTCGCGCACCGCCCGCGTCCGCAGCGCCGCCAGGTCGGTCCCCGCCTCCGGTTCGGTGTACCCGATCGCGAAGTGCAGCTCGCCGGCCAGGATCCGCGGCAGGAAGTAGCGCCGCTGCTCGGCGGTCCCGTGCCCGAGCAGCGTCGGCGCGACCGTCTGCAGGGTCACGGCCGGCAGCGGCACATCGGCGCGGGCCGCCTCGTCGACGAAGATCTGCTGCTCCGCCGCACCGAGCCCGCGCCCGCCGTACTCGGCCGGGAACCCCAGCCCGAGCCACCCGTCGCGCCCGAGCGTCGCGACCAGGTCCCGGAACGCCGTCCCGTGCCGTTCCCGCAGCAACACCCTCCGCTGCGCGGGGCTCACGACCGTGCCGAGGTACGCCCGGAGCTCGTCGCGCAGCCTCCGCTGATCCTCACTCGGTTCGATGCGCAAGGCGCTCTCCCAACAGGGCCAGCCGGTGGGCGCCGCCGCCGAGGAGGCGGACCATGTCCCGGATCAGCGTGGTGTGCCGGTGCAGCGGGTAGTCGATCGACAGGCCGAGCCCGCCGTGCAGGTGATGGCAGGTCCGCATCGCGGGCGGCGCCTCGGTGGCGAGCCACAGCGCGGCGACGTCGAGGTCGTCGTCGGCGGGCCGGCCGGCGCCGAGCCGCCAGGCCGCGGTGAGCGCCGCGAGGTGCAGGGTGCGGCTGGCCACGTACACGTCGGCGATCTGCTGGGCGACCGCCTGGAAGGTGGCGAGCGGCCGCCCGAACTGCCGCCGGGCCCGAACGTGCCCGGCGGTCAGGGCGAGGGCGCCGGCCAGTGCCCCGTCGCCGATCGCGCAGGCGCTCGCGACGACGTTGCGGTGCAGGTCGGCGTGGCAGGCGGCGCCACCGAGCCGGGTCGCCCGCGCCCGGTCGAACCGCAGGATCCCGCCGTCGGTGGTGACGCCCGGCTCCTGATCGAGGTCGACGACCACGACGCCCGGCCCGTCGACGGTGACCAGGATCCGGTCCGCCGCCGGGATGCCGGTCTTCACCCCGATGACCGTCCCGTCGGCGGTGAGGGCGGTGCGCGGCGCGGCCGGCAGTGGATCGCCGGGCTCGGCGATCGCCGCGCCGAGGGGCGGCCCGCCGCCGAGCAGCTCGTCCTGCTGCGCCCGGTGGCCCCAGCGGGCGACCGTCAGCACCCCGGCCGCGAGCATCGGCAGCGCGGGCACCTCGACGGCGCGCCGCCCGATCTCGGTGAGGACGAGCGCCGTCTCCAGCATCCCGAGGCCGGCGCCGCCGAGCCGCTCCGGGACCGCGAGGCTCAGCAGCCCGGCCTGCCCGAGCGCGGCCCACGCCTTCTCCGGATCGCCGGAGCTGCCGTCGAGCACCTCACCGGCGAGCCGGCTGATCGCCGTCTGTGCCTCGTCCGGATGAAAGTCCATGACGCTGATTAGAACACGTTCCAGTTTGACGGCACCACCGATGGGCGACACGACGATGCAACGCGCCGTTGCTAGGCTTGATTCACCGGCGAAAGGGCGACCATGGCGACAGCGAGAACGAGTACCACAAACCGCGGCGCCCTCGGCGGCGGCGAGGCGGAGCAGGGGTCGGCGGCGCAGCGCGATCGGCGGCGGCGCATCCTGGAGGCCACCCTGGCGCTGGCGTCCAAGGGCGGCTATGACGCGGTGCAGATGCGCACGGTCGCGGAGAAGGCCGGGGTCGCCCTGGGCACGCTCTACCGCTACTTCCCGTCGAAGATCCATCTACTGGTGTCGGCGCTCGCCTCCGAGTTCGAGTCCATCCAGGAGAAACTCGGCCGCAAACCCGTTCCGGGCGATACGCCGTACGATCGGATGCTCTACGTCCTGGGCCGGATGACCCGGGCGATGCAGCGGGAGCCGCTGCTCGCCGAGGCCATGACGCGGGCCTTCATGTTCGCCGACCCGTCGGCGTCGGCCGAGGTCAACGCGGTGGCCCGGCTGATGGAGGAGATGTTCACCCGCGCCATGCACTCCGGCGACGGCATCGAGCCGACCGCCGACGACCGGGCCAAGGCGCGGGTGATCGGGGACGTGTGGCTGTCCAACCTGGTGGCCTGGGTGACCCGCCGGGCCTCGGCGAACGACGTGGTCAACCACCTGGAGCTGGCCACCCGGCTGCTGCTGTCCCCCGGCTCACGCGACCAGTGAGGTCAGTTTCTCCAGGGCCTGCTTGGCGGCGGGCCCGGCCTGCTTCTCCAGCATGGCGGCCATCGGCCCGTTGAGCGCCGGCCCGGCGAACTCCATCTCGTAAGTGATCTTCGAGCCGGAGCCCTCCGGCTCGATGACGAACCGGTTCTTCGCCTTGACGCCCATCGGGCCGTCCCCGGCCATCTCCAGACGGTTCGGGGCGTCCGCGGTGACGACCCGCCAGTTCATCTCGGCGGGCATGCCCATCAACTTCACCTTCTGCTTGTACGTGGTGCCCGCCACCACCGTCGCCGGCACGTCACCGGTGAAGCCCTGGTGCATGCTGTTCCATTCGGGGGTCCGGGGCAGGTCCGTGACGACCTGCCACACCTTGTCGGGTTCGGCAGTCGCCGTGGCCGTGACACTCACCTTGGGCATGTCGGTGCTCCTAGCTATCCGGTGGCCGCGATGTCGAGGCCGGCCACGTGACCGAAGGTCATTGCTGGTCCGAGGGTCGAGCCGGCGCCCGCGTAGCTGTGGCCCATCACGGCCGCGCTCGCGTTGCCGGCGGCGTACAGGCCGGGGATCACCGAGCCGTCCGGGCGGACCACCCGGGCGCGGGCGTCGGTGAGCAGGCCGCCCTTGGTGCCCAGATCTCCGGGCACGATCCGGAACGCGTAGAACGGTGGCAGCCGGATCGGCGCGAGGCAGGGGCTCGGGGTGTTGGTGGGGTCCGCGAAGTACGCGTCGTAGACACTGTCCCCACGGTGGAAGTCCGGGTCCCGGCCGGCCCTGGCCTGCGCGTTGAACCGGTCGACGGTGCTCTTCAGCGCCGCCGCCGGCACGCCGGTCTTCGCGGCCAGCCCGGCCAGCGTCCAGTCCTTGACCAGCGCGCCCGAGGAGTACCAGTCGTCCGGGTAGGGCAGCAGCGGGGCCAGGTCCTTGAACAGGTAGCGGTTCCGGTAGTCCTGATCGGTGATCATCCAGCAGGGGATGTGGCCCTTGTCGTACATCACGTGCACGACGTCGCTGTACGGCGCGGCCTCGTTGACGAACCGCCTCCCGTCCCGGCCGACGAAGATGGTGCCGGGCAGGGTCCGCTCGGACAGGCAGAACCAGGGCTCGCCGGGCAGCGGGATCATCGGCCCCCACCAGGCGTCGTCCATCAGCGCGAGGGCGGCGCCGGCCCGCTCCCCCGCCTCGATGCCGTCGCCGGTGTTGGAGTCCGCGCCGATGGTCCAGTCGGTGCCGATCGGGTCGGCCTGGAACTGCTTGCGCATCCGCTCGTCGTGCTCGAAGCCGCCGCTGCCGATCACCACCGCCCGCCGCGCCCGGATCAGCGTCTCCGCGCCGTCGCGCCGGGCCACGACGCCGGCCACCCGGCCGTTCTCCACGTGCAGGTCGAGCAGCGGCGTGTCCAGCCAGACCGGCACCCCGGCCGCGATCAGCCCGGCGCGCAGCCCGCCGGCGAGCGCCTGCCCCATCGTCACCGGCTTCTGGCCCTGGGCGGCGAGCTGCAGGTACCGCCAGACGATCTCGGTGGCGGTGGCGACACCGCGCGGATGCCGGGCGATCAGCGACAGCCACTTGTAGTCGACGGTGTGGACCACGGTCCCGGGCGGGCTCGCCTGGTAGGGGCCGTTGAGGTGGGCCAGCTCGTCGCCGAGCACGTTCGCGTCGAGGGCCTGCGGCTCGATCGACCTGCCGTTCGGCATCCCGCCGGGCAGCTCCGGATAGTAGTCGGGATAGCCCTGCATCCAGGCGAACCGCAGCGGCGTCCACCGTTGCAGGAAGGCGATGGCGCGCGGCCCGGCGGTGAGGAAGGCGCGGCGGCGCTCGGCGGGGACCTCGGGCCCGACCACCGCGGCGAGGTAGGTGTCGGCCTTGTCGAAGGTGTCCGGCACCCCGGCGGCGAGGAGCACGTCGTTGTTCGGAACCCAGATCCCGGCCCCCGAACGAGCGGCCGATCCACCGTAGACGGACGCCTTCTCGATGAGAACCGTGTCCAGTCCGCTGCGCGCCGTCGTCAGTGCCGCCGTCATCCCGGCGGCGCCGGCACCGACCACGACCACGTCGTATTCCACGGTGATCGCCATGACCTCCCCATCCGACGGGTCGTTCACGCGTCCGCAATAACTAGAACAGGTTATAGCAGTGTGATGAGATTCACTAGGTGGGATGGCCTGCGGTATAGCAGCCTGTTGCTGTGAGCGATGTCGACAATGGGCGGCGGCTGCACGCCGTCGACGACGGGCTGCTGCGGCGGCGCGAGGCGATCGGCGAGCTGGGCGACGCGCTGCGCCTGCTGGTGGAGAACGCGACGGCCACCGAGGCGCCGACCGAGGAGCTGCTGCGGGCCGCCGAGCGGATCCGGCAGGCCGCCGCGCCGCTGGGGGAACGGGTCCGCACCCGGTTCGACAGCGCCACCGCCGACGACCTGATCGCCGGGGTTCGTCTCTACAACCCGGTCACCGGCGCCGGCAGCGCCCTCGCCCCGCCCGTGGAGATCCACCGGGAGGGCACGGTCGCGATCGGGACCTGCACGCTCGGGCTCGCGTTCGAGGGCCCGCCCAGCTACGCGCACGGTGGTGTCAGCGCGATGCTGCTCGACCAGATGCTCGGCTACGCGGTCACCCACTCCGGCAACCCCGGCATGACGGGGCGGTTGGAGACCACGTACCGCAGGCCGGTGCCGCTGCACACCCCGCTCCGGCTCACCGGCGAGGTGGTCGGGGTGGAGAACCGCCGGGTCACCGCCACCGGCACGATCGCCTGCGCCGACGAGCCCGGCCGGGTCCTGGTCGAGGCGACCGGCCTCTTCATCGCGCTCCGCGCCGAGCAGGCCCAGCGCCTCTTCGGGCCGGTCCTCAGCCGCCGTTACCAGGAGCCGCGTGCCGGCTGAGCAGCACCTCGGCCAGGCGGCGGGACCGCAGGAACTCGGCCGCGCCGCTCGTGTCCGCCGACAGCAACCCGGCCACCAGCGGCCAGTCGTCGACCTCGTGCCACACCGTGCCGCCGGCCGCCGCCGGGCCGATGCCGACCTGCCACGCGACGAGCGCCTCCTCGGGCGAGGCGTAGTAGCCGGAGACGCCCAGGCCCCACAGATACCAGCGGACCGGGCCGTCCGGCGTACCGAACGGCGCGCAGACGGCGAACCGCGTACCGGCGCGATCCCGGGTCCACAGTGCCGGCTCCTTGAGCAGCGGGTCCGGCGCGTCGAGGCCGGTCCGCGGCCGGAACCGGGCCGGCAGCACCCCGGCGACCACCATCCGTACCCGCTCGGCGGCCGCGTCGTCCTCCGGCAGCACCCCGGCGGCGTCGGCCAGCGCCTCGGCGAGATGCCGGGGGGCCACCTCGTCCGGGACCTCGCCGAGCCGGGCGCACAGCTCGTCCTCCAGCGCGATCCCGGTCCTCGGGGACGCCAGCAGGGCCCCGATCACCCGCCCCGCGTGCGGGCGGGCCTCCTCGGTCCGCCGGGCGTCGCCCGCCGTCCAGCCGGCGAGCATCTCCCGCACCTCGTTGGCCGCCCGCACCCTCCTGACGTGCTCGCGGCGGCGGTCCGCCTTGACCGCCGCCGCCGACCTCTGGACCTTCTTCCGCTTCCGTGACACCGGCACGGCCCGAGGATATGCAGCGATCCGGCGGATCGGCGCGCCGCCGTCACCCACACGGGCGATCAACAGCGGTCGGGCCGCCAGCCGTCGGCTCCGCGCAGGAACGCCCCGATCGTGTACTCGGCGGCCTGCTCCCGGGTCAGCTGCGGACGGTTCTCCGACCTGAGCGCGCCGGGCCCGGTGTTGCGGTACTCGAAGAAGCGGGCGTCCTCCCACGGCCAGGTGCCGAAGTCGCTCCACGCCACGTCCGGGATGTGCGCGCCGATCCACGACTCCCGGATGATCGTCTGGCCGATCGCGTTCGGGTCGTTGCTCGGGTGCCACGGACGGCCCAGGAAGACGGTCCCGGCCGGGGCGTCCGAGGTGAACCGGCAGTGGGCGAAGAGCAACCCGTACGGGTTGGTGATGTCGGTGCTCGGAGCGGTGACGTACCCGTTCGGGGTGCTGCCCCGGTTGAGCGAATGGATCCGGCACCTGTCGAACACCGCGGTGGCCCGGCCGAAGATGAAGTCGACGTCGCCCTCCACGTAGCAGTCGCGCAGGTAGACCCGGTTGACCACGCCGGCGGCGGTGCTGTTCACGTACAGGGTGTCCTGGTTGCCGAGGAACCGCACCCGGTCGAAGACGAGACGGTCGGCCCGGGTCAGCACGGCCACCGCCTGCCGGTTGGTGATCTCCGGGTGGGCGGCCTCGTCGAAGAGGTTCGCCAGGGTCAGATTCACCGCCCGGAAGTCGGCGCCGCTCACCGTGACCGAGGCGCTGCCGGAGGTGCCCCAGGGCGTGCCGTCCGGCTTGAGGGTGCCGTTGGCCCGGTCGTCGGCGATCACCACGTGCTCCGGGCGGCGGCCGAGGCCGCGCAGCTCGAGGAACGGCTTGGTGGCGGGCACGATGACCTGGCCGGAGTAGGTGCCGGGCTGGACCCCGATGACGTACGGGGTGGTGCTGCCGGCCGGCGCGGCGTCGATCGCCGCCTGGATCCCGGTGTGGTCACCGCTGCCGTCGGCCGCCACGATCAGGTCCGGCTTCTTCGCTCGCGCCGAAGCCGACGCGGGCCCCGGCAGCACGCCGGTCGCCACGATCCCGAGTCCGGAGGACATGCCGAGGAAGGTACGCCGACGCATACCACGCTCCTTGATAGGGGATTACGCTCGGGGAAAGCGCTTTCCTCGGAACGTTAGGCGTCTCATCGCGGAACGTCAATGACCTTCGCCCCTCCACCGCGGCCCACCCTCCACAGTGACTCGTGTGGCTACAGTCCGACGGGAGTGCGCCGACGACGGCGCAGCGATCGACAGGGGAACCCTCGATGCCCGAGCCGATGTCCCGCCGTACGCTTCTGCGCACCGTGGCGGGTGGCGCCGCCGCGGTCGCCACCGGCGCGGCGGCGACCGCGACACCAGCCCACGCCGCCGGATCACGGGTGCCCGGCGCGGTCCGGGAGCTGGAAGAGAAGATCAAGAGCGCGATGGCGGCGTACGGGATTCCCGGCGTCTCCTACGGCCTCCGCTACCGGGGCCGCGATTACCTGGGCGGGTTCGGCGTCACCGACGTGTCCGCGCCGCAGGCCGTCACCGGCGAGACCGCCTTCCGAATCGCGTCGACCACCAAGCCCTTCACCGGTACGGCGGTGATGCGCCTGGCCGAACGCGGCCGGATCGACCTCGACGCCCCGGTGCGCCGCTACCTGCCGGACTTCCGCACCAGCGACGAGGCCGCATCCCGGCGCGTCACCGTGCGGCACCTGCTCAACCACAGCGCCGGCTGGCTCGGCGACGTCTTCCTCGACACCGGCGACGGCGACGACGCCCTGGCGCGGTACGTCGCCGCGATGGCCACGGTCCCCCAGCTCACCGCCCCGGGCACGGTGTTCTCCTACAACAACGCGGCCTTCGCCGTCGCCGGCCGGGTGATCGAGGTCGTCACCGGCAAGAGCTACGAGCAGGCGGTCCGCGACCTGATCCTCGGCCCGCTGCGGCTCAGCCAGACCGCGTTCCGGACATCCGAGCTCCCCGGGGTACGGATCGCGTCCGGCCACGACTACGACGGCGCGCCCGGCGAGGTGCCGCTGCCGCGCAGCATCAACGCGGTCGGCGGCCTCTACTCCACCGCCCGTGACCAGCTGCGCTGGGCCCGCTACCACCTGGGCGACGGCAGCCCGCTGCTCACCCGGCGGTCGCTGCGAGCCATGCGCTGGCGGCCCGGCCCCGGCGGAACCCTCTTCGTCGAACTCGACGGCGCCGGCGTGAGCTGGATGCTGCGACCGACCGCCGAGGGCCCGCGGGTAGTGCAGCACGGCGGCGACTGGCCCGGCCACCACTCCGGTTTCCTGTTCGTACCGGAACGCGACTTCGCGCTGACCGTGCTCACCAACGCGGAGAGCGGCCCGCTCCTGACCGCCGAACTGTTCTCCAGCGACTGGGCGCTCAGCCGCTTCGCCGGCCTGCACAACCTGCCGGCCCGCCCGCAGGTGCTGTCCCCGGCCCAGCTCGCGCCCTACGAGGGCCGCTACGTCGCCGACCAGATCGGCTTCGGCGGCGAACGAGCCACCCTGGCGTACGAGCTGGCCGGTGCCGACGGGCGGCTGATCCTGTCGTACGAGGGCCAGAACGTGGCGGTCCTGCCGTTCTACCGCAAGGACTACGCGCTGGTCTGGGGCCCCGACGGCTCCGACGCCCACAGCCGCGCCGACTTCGTCCGCAATCCGGACGGCACGGTCGGCTGGCTGCGCCTCGGCGGCCGCCTCTACCGCCGCACCCCGTCCGCACCGACGGCCCTGCGCACCACGTCCACCCCGCCGCGCCTCCTCCCGGTGACGCTCCCGTACCCCGCCGTCTCCTGACCCCTGCTCGCCGGGACGGTTCCGCGGGTGTCCCCCGCCGGCGCCGTCCCGGCCTGGCCCGGTCCGGTCCGCCGAGGTAGTCGCCGCAGGCGCCGCCCGTGTCACGCTTGGCCTCAGCGATGTCACCGACCGCGATGTCACCGAGGTCGCAGCGAGACGCCGACGTGACCGGAGGACGGACATGGGCGGAAAATGTGCACTGGCGCTGATCGCCGCGGCGGCCGGAATAGCCGCCGCAGTCGGCTGGGCGGTCGCCACCGCCACCTCGGGACCCGCCGATGCGCCGGGTGGCGGCGTCGGACCCGACCGCAGCGCACAGGACAGCGCCAGTTACTGGACCGACGAACGGATCCGCAGCGCTGAACCGACGTGAACCGGCCGGCAGCGACGGCTCCGCGTCGCTGCCGGCCGCTTCCTCAGCGCACCGACACGTTGCGGTAGACGTTGATCGCCCCGCTGGCGTGCCCCGCCGCGTACAGGCTGTCGTTTCGGGCCGTGGGGCCGGGCCCCGCCCGAGTATGTGATCAACAATCCGGACGCCGGTCCGATCGCCCCGCCCGGCAGGCAGGGCGCGGCCCGCCACGCCCGAGAGGGCCGGGCTCGCCGGCGACCAGGGGCCGGGGTTACGGCCGAGCCGCGGCACCGGGGCGGGAGACGGTCAGGAGTCGTGGGGTTCGGGGGCCGAGGGCGGGGTGGTCGGCGGGGCGGCGGGGTAGCGGCGGAGGCGGCGGCGTTCCTCGAGTTGCCGCCAGCGGTTGTAGACGAGGACGGCGGCCTCGACGGGTTCGGGGGCGCGGCCGGCGTGCCACTGGCGGGGGAGGTAGGACTCGGCGCCGAGCCAGAGGAGTTCGCTCATCGGGACGGTGCCGCCGTGCATGCGCATCAGTTCCTCGGCGACCTGGACGGCATGATCACTGCGGCGCCACATTTCGAGGGCCGAGCTGCCGTTCAGCAACTCTTCGTGGTCGTCAGGATGCAGTTCCATGTGCGGGCGAACCCTTCGATGCGGCAACGAAATACCAGGTGAAGGCAATACTGTTGCCGGTGTCCGGCGGGACTGTCAAGCGTGATCACCGAGACCTGACAACACGTAGTGTAATGACGGCCGTTTCGGCTAGCGTGATCGAGCGGCGGGGCGGAACGTAGGGCGACCACCGAATACGGCGGGCGTGATCGAGCGACGGGACAGAACGCGGGGTGACCCCCGCATTCGGCCCGGTGGCCGCGGGGATGCCGTGAGTGGGCAACACCTCGCGTGGCCGTGGCGGGGCGGGCGGGGTCCGGCGGGGACGGGATGGCCCGTACCAAGTCTGCGGGGTTGACGTTGACAATGATGAATTGAGCGAGGCAGATTGGGAGCGCTCCCACCCACTCCATCCCCCAGGAGAGAGAAATGACCATCCCCAGAAGACGGCGAACGTGGCTGGCCGGCCTCGTCGCTGCGGTCTGTGCCGGAGTCACGGCGCTGTTCGTGGCGGGGCCGGCCCAGGCGGCGACCGGGTTCACCGTGTCCGGCACGCAGATCCTCGAGGGCAACGGCACGCCGTTCGTGATGCGCGGGGTGAACCACGCGCACACCTGGTACGCGAGCCAGCTCGGCTCTCTCGCGCACATCAAGGCGCTCGGCGCGAACACCGTCCGCGTGGTACTGAGCAGCGGGAACCGATGGACCAGGAACGACGCGGCCGACGTGTCGAACGTGATCGCGCAGTGCAAGGCGAACCGGCTGATCTGCGTGCTGGAGGTGCACGACACCACCGGGTACGGCGACGAGGGCGCCGCGGCGACGCTGGCCCAGGCCGTCGATTACTGGATCTCGATCAAGAACGCCTTGGACGGCCAGGAGAACTACGTCATTCTGAACATCGGCAACGAGCCGTACGGCAACACCAACCCGTCCGGCTGGGTGACCGACACGAAGAACGCGATCACCCGCCTGCGGGCCGCCGGGTTCGCGCACCAGATCATGGTGGACGCGCCGAACTGGGGCCAGGACTGGTCGTTCACCATGCGTGACAACGCGGCCTCGGTTTTCGCCGCCGACCCGAACCGCAACGTCGTCTTCTCGGTGCACATGTACGGCGTGTTCGACACCGCCGCGGAGATCACCGACTACCTGAACCGGTTCCGGACCGCGGGGCTGCCGCTGGTGGTCGGGGAGTTCGGGCACAACCACTCCGACGGCGACCCGGACGAGGACACCATCCTGGCGACCGCGCAGCAGCTCGGCGTGGGTTACCTGGGCTGGTCGTGGAGCGGCAACGGCGGCGGCGTCGAGTACCTGGACATGGTCACCTCCTTCAACCCGGCGCAGCTGACGCCGTGGGGCCAGCGGCTGTTCAACGGGGCGAACGGGATCAAGGCGACCGCGAAGGAGGCGACCATCTTCGGGGGTGTCACGCCGAGCGAGCCCACCTCGCCCTCGCCGTCCACCAGCACGCCGCCCGTTCCCACCGGCGCCTGCACCGCGACGTACACGGCGACGAACTCCTGGCAGGGCGGGTTCCAGGGCGACGTCACCGTCAAGGCGGGCGACGCGGCGATCAACGGCTGGACCGTGAGCTGGACCTGGCCGAACGGGCAGCGGTTCACCAACACCTGGAACGCCACGGTGAGCACCGCCGGGAACGTCGTCACCGCCAGTAACGTCGCCTACAACGGCAAGCTGGCCGCCGGCGCCTCGGCCAGTTGGGGCTTCACCGCCTCCTGGACCGGTTCCAACACCGCTCCGGCGACGGTGAGCTGCACCGCCTCCTGAGACCGGGCCGGGCCGCCGGGGCCACCCGGTGGCCCGGCCGGTTTCCTCAACCACCGCCCACGGAAGCCGATGAAGTCAGAGTGATCGGGAACGGATCGATACGACAGGACCCGGTGCTGGCGGTCGCCACGGCGTGGACCCTGCTCGGCACCGCCCTGCTGTTCCTGGTCGACAGCGCCGATGCCCGGGTGAACGTGTTCTGGGCGTTCCAGCCGGCCCTCGACGCGCTGCTCGCCTACTCGGCGTGGCGGGTCTCGCGGATCGCCGTCGGGGCGATCCGCCGGTTCTGGCGGATGCTCGCCGTCGCTGGGAGCCTGTTCACCCTGGGTGACACCGTTCAGGCGCTCGTCTCGCTCTGGCAGCCGAACCAGACGTCGACCGTGGGCGGCACGATCCAGTCGACGTGCTTCGCTCTCGGGCTCGGGCTGATCGTGGTGGCGATGCTGATCCATCCGCATTCCGGCCGCAGCGGGCGGGAACGGGTCGCCTTCTGGCTGGACTCGGCGACCGTTCTGGTCGGCGGGGCCACGGTGGCCTGGTGCTTCGTCATCGACCCGAAGGACAATCCGGCCGGCGCGCTGGCCGGCGCGGCGGTCGTGCTGACCTCGGCGTTCGCCGCGGTGAAGATGATCCTCAGCGGCAACGCGCCGATGCACCGGACCGCCGCCATCCCGATGATCATGGCGGCGGTGGTCAACGCGGTCGGCCTGTTCGCCGCGCCCGGCGAAGATCAGAACCTTCCGGCGTACGTCTACGCGATCCGCTTCGTGCCCTCCCTGCTGATCGCCATGGGACCCCGGTTCCAGGAGGTCATCGCCCGCTTCGACGAGACGGCCTTCGGCACACGGCGGCGAAAACCCTACAGCCTGCTGCCGTACGGGTCGATCGTGCTGGTCTTCTTCACCATGACGTACATCCTGCCGAAACACGACGACGCCGGACGCCTGTGGGGCTCGGTCGGCGGGCTCGGCGTGATCGTCGCGCTCGTGGTGGCCCGGCAACTGCTCGCCTTCCACGACAACCAGCGGCTCATCGCCCAGCTCCGCGAACACGAGGTCCGGCTGCGGCGGCAGGCGCTCTTCGACGACCTCACCGGGCTGGCGAACCGTACCCACTTCCGGGAGGAACTCGGTGCCGCCCTCGACACCGCCGAACCCGGAACCGTGTCCCTGCTGCTCGTCGACCTGGACGGCTTCAAAGCGGTGAACGACACCCTCGGCCACGCCGCCGGCGACCTGCTGCTCGCCGGGGTGGCCGAGAAACTGCGCACGTCGGTACGGGCCGGGGACATGCCGGCCCGTCTCGGCGGCGACGAGTTCGCGGTGCTGCTGCACGACTGCGACGCCCAGGACGCCGAACGCACCGCCCAGCGCATCCTCCAGTCGTTGACCGTACCGATCCCGATCGACGGCGCCCCGATCCTGGCGAACGCCAGCATCGGGGTGGCCTGCTCGGAACCCGGCGACGACACCCGGTCCCTGCTGCACGCGGCGGACACCGCGATGTACGCGGCCAAGCACCGCGGCAAGGGCACCTACATGTGTTACGACCCGACGATGCTCCCGGCCGCCTCCTGACCGCCTCCCCGGCAGTGCCCAGCGGTCCGTCTCCCCGGCGGCGCCCAGTGGCCCGGAGGTGGGGTCAGAGGCGGCGCAGGACGCAGACGACCTTGCCCAGGATGACCGCGTCGTCCGCGGGGATGGGCTGGTAGGCGGGGTTGCGCGGGATCAGCTCGGCATGGCCGTCCCGGTGCCGGAAGACCTTGACCGTGGCCTCGTTGTCGATCATGGCGGCGACGATCTCACCGTTCTCCGCGACGGGCTGCCGGCGGACCACCACCACGTCACCGTCGCAGATCGCGGCCTCGATCATCGAGTCGCCCTTGACGTTGAGCGCGAAGAGCGTGCCGCCGCCGACCATCGCCGCCGACACGGTCACGTGATCCTCGACGTGCTCCTCGGCGAGGATCGGCGCGCCGGCCGCGATCGCGCCGAGCAGCGGGATCGTGACGATGCGGTCGAGACCCGGAACGCCTGCCGCCTCCCCCGCCGGCGCGCCTGACGTGTCCGGGTCCACCTCCGCGGCGGCGCCGTGAGGGCGCCCGGAGGCCGGCTTGCAGAGCTCGACCGCCCGAGAGTTGCCGGGCTGACGCCGGATCAGGCCGTGCTTCTCCAACACGCCGAGCTGATAGGAAACGGACGACGGCGAGACCAGACCGACGGCCGCGCCGATCTCCCGAACCGTCGGCGGGAATCCCCGCTCCCGGACCCACTGCTCGATCACCGCGAGAATGCGCAGCTGACGGGCGGTGAGAGGCGGGCGGGCATCTGCACCGCTGTCGATGCTCATGGCCCGCACCCTACCCCATGATTAGATCAGATGTACGAATCGTGACCGGAAACCGCACTTTCGGGTGACGTCGGCCCCGGCCCGTCGCCCGATGCCCGCCCGGCCGGGACTGGCCAAGATCATCCGATGCCGACCATCTGGGAGTACGCGGACCAGGTCGCGGCGGGTGACACCGGCTTCTGGCAGGCCGCCACCCGGCGCACCGCCGTCCTTCTCGCACCGACCCATCCGGTGATCAGCCTGCCCCGGCGGGTACCGGTCCATCAGGTGCTGGTGCAGACCACCGCCCTGGTGATCTACGGACGGACCCGGAGCATGCCGATCCCCGGCCACGTCGTCTCCGCCCCCGAACTGGCCGCCTGGGTCACCGAGCACGCCCTCCCCGGCCCGGAGTCCGCACCCGGCAACATCGCCGCCGCCGTACGTCACCTGCTCGACAGCGTCGCCGCCATGCTCCGCACCGCCGGCCACCGGATCCCCGAGCCGGGACCCCGCGCCCTCGGCCGGCACTCCCGCGACCCGGTGGTCCAGCAGTGGCACGACCTGGCCGATGTCGACGACGGTTTCCCCGGGCCGCTGCTCTGCCTCGGCGTGGCCGCCATGGCCGACACCTTCGGTCCCACCATCGTCTGACACCACCCGGTCCGCACACCGCCCCCGCTTCGCCCACGCCCGCAACCGGGACCGTCGACTGTCCGCGCAGTGACGGACCTCTCCGGCTGGCTCTCACGGCTGTCTCCCGCCCGTTGAGACGACAGTGACGACCAGCCGGGTTACTTCCGGCTGGTCGTCACGGCTGTCTCGCCGGCTCCGAGACAGCCGTGAGAGCCAGCCGGAAGTAACCCGGTGCACGGCTTGACCGCCGGCTGGCCGACAGTACGGGCTTCCGGGGGCGGGCCGTCAGCGGACGAAGAGGAGGAAGAGGCCGGACCAGGTACAGCCGATCATGAAGAGGACCAGGGGCAGCTCGTCGGCCAGGACGGCCAGGGACGGGCGGGCCGGGTCGGCGGCGAGGGAAGTCGCCAGGGCGTCGTCGTGGGCGACGATGACGCCGAGGACGTGACCGATCAGGATCAGGACGATCTGGGCGGCGGCCAGGAACGAAGGCGCCGGGGTCACGGTCCACCGGTCGGGGGAAGCACCCACCAGCAGCAGGAGACCGCGGGGAGCCTCGACGATCAGGAGCGACAGGTAGTGGGCCAGGGTGTAGCCGGCGGCGATCGGGATCAGGGACATGGTCACGTCGAGACGGCCGGCGGTCCAGCGGACGGCCAGGAAGACCAGGGTGCAGAGGAGGGCGAGTCCGGCCGTACCCCAGAGAAGGGGTGAACCCGCACGGTCGACGAACCCGGACCAGAGCGGCGAAGCCGAGACGCTGTCGAAGACCGTCGAACCCCACCAGACCGCGACGAAAGCGGCGAGCCCGGCGGCGGCCAGCGGCGTGCGCCTGGCTGATGCCGCCGCGGTGGACGTGGGCGGAGGCGTGGCGGCGACGGCCGGGGAGTGGCCGCCACTTCCCGAAGCGGCGACTGCCCGGACCGGATTCTTGGGAGCCGTGGGGGAAGAGGCGTCCGGCGGAGAGATGTCCGCGGCGGGACGGCCGCTGTCGGGAGGCGGCGGGACGAGGACCGGCGGGTGGGTGGTGACGAGGCCGGAGAGGGGCTGCCGCCAGCGGAACGGGCTGAGCCGGCCGGCCAGGTCGGAGTAGGTCTCGAAGCAGTCGCCGCGGGCGAACCACTCCTCGCCGCGGAGGGTAGCCAGGGCCAGTTGACTCACGGCGTACGCCAGGAGGAAGAGGCCGACCGTGACCGGATCGCCGTGATGGGGCGCCACCAGCTCGAACCAGACGAAGATCAGCAGGAAGGCGGCTGCCGGCCAGGAGGTACGGGGGTGGCCGGCCGGAAGCGGGCGCAGCCCGCGGCTCGGCAGACCGAGCAGGGTGAAGAGGGTGCGCAACGGGTTGACCGTGCGCCAGACAGGACCGAAGAGGACGCTGACCAGGACCAGTCCGACCCAGAGCCAGACGAACAGGGCGTGGGCGGCAGGGTTCTCGGCGGTCCTCGGGCCGGCGATGGCGTAACCGGTGATGTAGAGGGTCAGGGCGAGCACCGGGTAACGCAACCAGCGGGTGATGCCGAACGAACGCGGCCCGGACGGCCTGAGGCGTGGGGTACGCCACCAGAACGCGGCGATCAGGAACGACAGCACGACGGTGGCGGCACCGGCCTGCAACACCAGGTCGAGGGGCAGCGGGAGGTTCTCGGCGCTGCCCACACCGTGCGCGAGTGGGGTCACCGCTCGCCCTCGGCGGCTCGTGACGGCTCCGCGGCCCGCTCGGCGACTCGCGAGGATTCCGTGGCTTGTGACGGCTCCGCCGCTTGCCCGGCGACTCGCGAGGATTCCGTGGCTTGTGACGGCTCCGCGGCTCGCCCGGCGACTCGCGAGGATTCCGTGGCTTGTGACGGCTCCGCGGCTCGCCCGGCGGCTCGCGAGGATTCCGTGGTTGCCGCGGGCTCGGTCGCCCGCAGAGGCTCGATATTGGGGACGCCGGCCGACCTCTCGGTGCCGGCGGGGGCCGGGGAATCGAGGGCCGGGGAATCGGCGGGAGCCGGGGGATCGGCTTTCTGGGCTAGGTCGCGGAGGACGCGCGCGCCCGCGACGGCGACGCCGGCGCCGAGGCCGAGGGCCAGGACGACCAGGATCCGCTCCACCACCGCCGGGCCCGCGAAAGGCAGGACGGCGCGGTGGAACGAGGTCACGTCGGGGAGGACGAACACGGCGGTCAGGGCGGCTCCACCGCAGACCGCGAGGACTCCGGCGGGCCGGCCGCGCACGGTGGTGATCACGCCGCCGATGATCAGGGGCCAGGCGAGGAGGTTGATGCCGGCGGCGCTGAGGAAGGTGCCGGCGAGCGGAGCCGATTCGACGGCCAGGGTGGAACCGGCGACGTGGACGATCGAGGCGGTGGCGGCGAGGGCGCCGGCGGAGGCGAGGAGCAGGTCGGCCCGGGGTACGCGGCGGGCGAGCAGGATGACGGCGGCCAGGGTCATGGCGGCGGCGATCCACCAGGCCGCGGCGGTGGGGCGGGGCTCGCCGGTCAGGACGCCGGTGACGGTGACGGCGGTTCCGCCGGCGTCCAGGGGGACGGTCCAGGTGACGGTCCGGCCGGCGGCGACGGTACGGCCGTCGGGGGTCGCGCGGGCGTCGATCCAGGTCAGCTCGGTGCCGGGGGCGACCACGGCGGGTGTGGCCGTACCGCCGCCGGGTTTGATCGTGATCGGATCGCCGGTGCCGTTGCGGAGCCGCAGCCGGGCGCCGTCCTCGATCGCCTCGATCTCCAGCCCGGGGATCGCGGGGGTCACCGAGGTCACCCGGCCGCGGGAGTCGGTGGCGGTGAGGCCCCCGGCGTGGGCGGCGGCAGGCGCGCCCGTCGCGGCGAGCGTTCCGGCGATCGCGGCCAGGACGACGGCGAGGCGGCCGAGCATCGTAGACGCCCGGCGGAGAAGAATCAGGGCGAAGGGCCCGCGAGACGACGGCAGGGCGAAGGGCCCGCGAGACGACGGCAGGGCGGAGGCCCGACGGGGGGACGCCGGGCCGGGGTTGTGCTGGTGGGTCACTCGGGCTTGGGGAGGTGCTGGACGCTGCGGGCGACCAGCACGGTGCCCGCACCGGTCAGGGCGGTCATGGTCAGCAGGCCGGTGACGACGTGGATGTTGAAGCCGGTGGTGCCGGTCTGGATCTTGCCGACGAGCAGGACGGCGCCCCAGGCGGCGGGCGGGGTGAGCAGGCCGAAGAGGATCCAGCGGGCGTTGGCGGAGAGTCGCACGAACGGGATGGCGACGCGCAGCACGACCTCCAGCGCGATCGCGGCGGCGGCCAGGGTGAGGGCCGGCCACCAGGCGCGCTGCGAGTCGAACATCAGGTGCATGAACACGGCGACGAGCGACACCAGCACGGACGGCAGGCCGATCGGGAGCGGCCAGCGGCGGCCGATGACGATGAACGGCACCAGCAGGAGGATGGTGCTGAAGATGTAACCGTGGATGAGCTGCGCGTCGGGTGAGAACACCGGGATCGGGTCGAGGTCGCTGCCGAGGTGGCGGAAGCCGATCGCGGTGGCGTGCAGCGAGTAGATGTGCACGGGCAGCACGGTGAAGAGCGTGGAGATGCCGACGAGCAGGGCCCCGCCGGCGCCGAGGGTGCGCTCCGGGCCGGTGGCGAGCATCAGGGCCGGGCCCATCGCGACGAGCACCATGCCGAGGATGATGAACTCGTGGCTGGGGCTGACGAAGATCTCCATGTCCCGCTCGATGCCCCAGATGTTGTGCCAGAGCGTGTCGACGCCGCCGCCGACGAGCAGGAACGCCATGCCGGCGAGCGGCAGGCGAAGCGCGTTGGGCAGGGCCAGCACGGACCGGTAGGTGGGGATGCCGGGCAGCCGGGACCGCATGATCCAGAGCAGGGTGAAGCCGGAGGCGGCGATGCCGGAGTAGAGGACGCCGTGCCACGGGGTCCAGAACGTCTCCAGCTCCGGGGTGGTGGCATGCGCGTACGCGTCCAGCTGCAACCCGATGACCAGCCAGGCGCTCGCGACCACCAGCACCCACCGCTCGCGGGCGCTGAACGGCGCCACGCCGGACCGGACCGGCTCCGTCTGGTTCTCCACTGTCGTCACGATTACCGTCCCCCTGATCGGCCGCCTGGCGCCAGCACCCTACATCGCTTCTGTTACATGGCTCGATTCGACAGTAGACCGATCGCGCCCGCCCCTCGACCCCGGAGCCGACCGCCGGGACGTCCACCAGCAGGAAAGCGCTTGCCTGCATCGATGTTCCCTGATTGAATGTGGCCGCATGCAGATCAATCGGAGAACGTTGCTCCGCGCAGGCGTCGGCGGAACGATCGCCGGGATCATCCCCACTGCGGCACCCGCGCTCGCCGGTCCCCGCCGGCGCCGGCCCACCATCTTCGTGGCCGGTGACTCGACCGCCGCCACCTACGCCGTGGCGGACCATCCCCGCGCCGGCTGGGGCCAGGCCCTGCACGTGTTCCTGCGCCACGACGTCACGGTGGTGAACGAGGCCCTGTCCGGAGCGAGTTCCAAGAGCTTCTTCGACCTCGGCCGGCTCGACCGGATCCTCGCCGCGATCAGGCCGGGCGACGTGCTGCTCGTGTCGTTCGGGCACAACGACGAGAAGGTCACCGATCCGGCCCGCGGCACCGATCCGTGGACCACCTTCCCGGAGTACCTGCGGCGGTACCTCGACGGGGCACGGCGGGCGCGGGCCACCCCGATCCTGGTGACACCGGTCGAGCGGCGGAGATTCACCGCGGACGGTACGCCGTACCTCTCCCACGGCGAGTACCCCGACGCGATGCGGGCGCTCGCCGCGTCGACGAGGACACCGCTGATCGACCTCACCGCCCTCTCCTTCGACCTGTGGGGCCGACTGGGGCCGGAGGGCACGAAGGACCATTTCCTGCACCTGGACGCGGGCGCGTCCCCGAACCACCCGGACGGCGTCGTCGACAACACGCACTTCCAGGCGCACGGGGCGATCGAGCTGGCCCGCGTCGTCGTGGCGGCCGGGCGGGGCCTTCCGGGGCGGGACGGGCGTGCGCTACGGCGTACCTCGATTCCCGATGATGTCCTGACCTGGCCCGTCACCCGGCCCGCCGAAAGCTGAGAGCCGCGCGGGGCCCGTCGCCGGGCCCCGCCCGTTAGGGTCGGGGTGTGACTCACACCATCGAGGTTCCCGGCGCAGTCATCGCCTACGACGTGCGCGAGCCCGCGACTCCGTCCGCCGAGCCGGCGCTGGTGCTGGTCGGCTCGCCGATGGACGCCAGCGGGTTCGTCACCCTGGCCGGTCACTTCACCGACCGGCGGGTGATCACCTACGATCCGCGCGGCACCGGCCGCAGCAAGCGCACCGATCCCGCCCCGGAGAGCACGCCCGTGCAGCACGCCGACGACATCCGCCGGGTGATCGAGGCGGCCGCCGCCGGTCCGGTGGATCTCTTCGCCAGCAGCGGCGGCGCGGTCAACGCCCTGGCCCTGGTGGCGGCGCATCCTGATCTGGTCCGGGTTCTGGTCGCCCACGAGCCGCCAGCGGTCCGCCTGCTGCCCGACCATGTGGACGCGGAGGCGGCCGTCCTCGGCATGCGCGACCTCTACCAGCGTTCCGGTCTCGGCCCGGCGATGGTCAAGTTCATCGAGATCGTCTCGCTGAAAGGCCCGATCCCGCCCGGTTTCGCCGGTGAGCCGGGCCCCGATCCGGCCACCTTCGGCCTGCCCACCGAGGACGACGGCAGCCGCGACGACGTGCTCCTCGGCCAGAACCTGGTTACCTGCTGCCTGTACCAGCCCGACTTCGCCGCGCTGAAGGCCGCGACCACCAGGATCGTCCTCGGGGTCGGTGCGGAGTCCGAGGGCGAGCTCGCCCACCGGGCCGGCCGCGCCGTCGCCGGACGTCTCGGCCTGGAGCCCACCGTCTTCCCGAGCAACCACGCCGGTTTCCTCGGCGGTGAGTACGGGCAGCACGGCGACCCGACCGCCTTCGCCGACGCCCTCCGCCGGGTTCTCGCCGGCTGAGCCGCCTTCACCGAACCCGCACAGGATCGGCACCGGCCCTCCGCCGACGTCGCCGGCTTCCGGCCGAGGATGGTCGCGATGCGAACGACCACGAAATGGATCACGGCTGTCGTCGCGGCGGTGACGCTGGCCTGTGCGGTGCCGGCGCTGTGGCTGCGGCACGGTTACCACGAGGCCAAGGACCGGCGGGACCTGATGGACCTCACCCGCGGGTGGAACCGGCCACTCGGCGACCTGCCGGTGCCCGACGAACTGCCGGCCGACCGGGTCACCGGTGAGGTCAGCGCCTACGGCCTGCGGTTGTGGTACCCGGCGGCCGCCGATCCGGGCGCGGACCCCATCGCGTACGCCGTGCTGCTGACCGACGGCCCTGACGAGCCACTCTGGACCGTCGACTGCGACGCCACCGTCGTCGTGGTCTGCACCGATCTGGGCGACGGGTACACCCTGCTGCACGAACGCGACACCGACAACAGCGACCCCGGCACGACCGTACGCCGCCGGGTGGGTGACCTGATGTTCGAGGCCCGTGTCCTGGGCGATCATCCGGAGATGGTGCCGCGGCTGCGCCGGATCATCACCGAGACCCACGCCCCGGACGACGCCGAACTGTTGCGGTTCCTGCGCCCGGACGGCTACCAGACCGACTGGAGCTGAGGGCCCGGTCGAGCGGAGGCTTTCCGGACCGGCTTCTACGACTGACGCCGGTCCGGTGCTGTCGCACGGGTGGCACGCCGGAGGGCGGGGACCAGGCCTTTCGGGAGGTAGAGGACGCAGAGGATCAGGACGACGGCGTACACGGCGTAGGAGAGGACGGCCGGGGCGTAGCCGGGCATTCCGGGCCGGGTGGCGAGGGTGTTCAGCACCTGGACCAGGACGATGACGACGGCGGCGCCGGCGACCGGGCCGGTGATCGTGCCGAGGCCGCCGACGACGGCCATCACGACGAACTCGATGGACAGCAGGACCGGGAACGAACCCGGCGAGAGGTAGCCCAGGTAGTACGCGTAGACGCCGCCGGCCAGGCCGGCCATCGCGGCGGACAGGGCGAAGACGGCGAGACGGTACCGACCGATCGGGACGCCGCTGGCGGCGGCCGCGGTCTCGCTGGTGGCGGCGGCACGCAGGGCGCGACCGGCGCGGGACACGATGACGTTGCGCGCGATCAGCACGGCGAGGGCGAGGACCAGGCTTGCGGCGTACGCGTAACCGAGGTCCTCTCTCAACTCGTAGCCGAGGATCGTCAGCCGGGGTATGCCCTGGAGGCCGATCGCTCCGCCCGCCCAGTCGGCCTGCGCCAGCAGCGACAACAGGATCAGCTGCACGGCGAGTGTCGCGAACGCCAGGTGGTGCCCGCGCAACCGGAGCAGCGGGGCGCCGAGCAGCACCGCCGCGACGGCCGCGATCACCGGGGCGAGCAGCAGGCCGAGCAGGGACGGGACGCCGTGCACGGCGAGCAGCCCGGCGGCGTACGCCCCGATCGCGTAGAAGGCGGCCTGCCCGAGCGAGACCTGCCCGGCGTACCCCATCAGCAGGGAGACGCCGACCGTGACCGTCGCGGTGAGCGCGAACAGCACGAACGTCGCGAGATGCCGTTCCGGCAGCAGTGGCGGCAGCGCCAGACCGAGGATCGTGAACCCGGCGAGCCACCAGCGCGCGGCCCGGCCGGTCCCGGCGGCCGAGGCCGGGCGGAGGAGGCCGGCGGTCATCGGGCGGGCTCCGGGATGCCGCCGGTCCGGGCGGCTTGGACGATCATGACGGTGAGCATCAGCACGAGGGCCACCTCCACCTGGTAGGCGCCGCCGCCGTACCCCGCGGTCAGGGTCTGCGCTACGCCCAGCAGCAGGCCGCCGGCCAGGGCGATCACCGGGCGGGTCAGGCCGCCGAGGACCGCGGCGGCGAAGCCGTTGACGATCAGGACCACGTCGCTGTCGAACGTGACCTGCTGAACCGGGGTGGTCAGCACCCCGGCGAGACCGCCGAGCGCGCCGCCGATCAGGAACGCCAGCAGGCCCATCCGGCGCACGTCGATGCCGACGACCCGGGCGGCGTAGCGATTGGACGAACACGCGGACAGCGCCCGGCCCAGATCGGTGCGGGCGAAGAACCAGGCCAGGAACAGGAACACCGGGGCGGCCACGGCGATGATCAACAGGTAGTGCGCGGGGATCCGGGCGCCGCCGATCTCGGCGACCCCGGTCAGGCCCGGGAACGACCGGGGTTGATCACCCCAGATCAGCACCTCGATCGCGTACGCCAGCACACCGAGCCCGAGGGTGACGATGAGCGACGTCCCGGGGCTGGTGCCGGGGCGGCCGATCGCGATCACGCCGACGATCAGCCCGGCGACCGCGCCGAGCGCCACTCCCCCGGCCTCCGCCACGCCGTGCGGCAGTCCGGCACCGAGCAGCGTCGAGGTGAGCAGGGCGGCGAGCACGGCGAACGAGCCCTGGGCGAAGTTGACGACCCCGGTCACCCGGTGGATGACGACGAGGCCGCTGCCGACGAGCGCGAACCCGGCCCCGATCCCGAGCCCGGTCAGCAGGTATCCGACGAGGTCACTCATCGCGCCCCACCCGGTTCCCCCCGGCTGGCCGTGGCTGCCGTCTCAGCGCGGGTGAGACAGCAGTGAGAACCGGCCGGGGTCATGGGGTCACCGGCACGTGACCGCCCAGGTAGGCGGCGGCGACGCGCGGGTCGCGGGCCAGGTCGGCGGCCGCGCCGTGCAGGGCGATCCGGCCGGATTCGAGCACGTAGGCGCGGTGGCACAGGTCGAGGGCGAGGCGGGCGTTCTGCTCGATCAGCAGGACGGCCAGCCCGCGGTCGGCGTGCAGGCTGCGGAGGTGGCCGACCAGGGTGGTGACGATGAGCGGGGCGAGGCCGAGGCTGAGCTCGTCGACGACCAGGATGTCGGGGCGGGCCATCAGGGCGCGGCCGATCGCGACCATCTGCTGCTGGCCGCCGGAGAGGGCGCCGGCTCGGCGGGCACGGATCGGGATCAGGTCGGGGAACAGGTCGTAGACGTGGGTGGTGTCGCGGCCCTTCCGCCCGTTGCGCCAGCCGCCGAGGCGCAGGTTGTCGTCGACGGTCAGGTCGCCGAACATCTCCCGGCCCTCGGGGACCTGGGCCAGCCGGCCGTCGACGGTGATCGTGCCGGACGCCGGGTGGACCAGGCCGGAGAGGACTTTGACCAGGGTGGACTTGCCGGCACCGTTGGCGCCGATCAGGGCGACCAGCTCACCGGCGTGGACGGTCAGGTCGACGCCGTCGAGGGCGGTGGCGCCGGAGTACCGGACGGTCAGGTCGCGTACCTCGATGACGCCGGTCATGACGCACCGTGCGGCGATCGTACGAAAGAGGGTCCTAGATAGGCCTCGATGACCCGGGGGTTCTCGCGGATCTCCGCCGGCGAGCCGTCGGCGATCACCCGGCCCAGGTCGAGGACGGTGATCCGGTCGGCGAGCCGCATGACGAAGGCGACGTCGTGCTCGACCAGCAGGATCGTCAGGCCCTCGGCGCGCAGCGCGGTGATCAGGCCGGCGAGGTGCTCGCGTTCGGCGGCGCGCAGGCCGGAGGCGGGCTCGTCGAGCAGCAGCAGCCGGGGCCGGGCGCAGAGGGCGCGGGCGAGCTGGAGAGCGCGTTGCTGGCCGAGCGGCAGTTCCTCGGCGGGCCGGTGCGCCCAGTCCGCGATCCCGGCGCGGTCCAGGCAGGTCAGGGCGCGTTCGCGGATCGCGCGTTCCTCCCGGTGGTGGGCGGGCAGGCGCAGCGCGGCGGACAGGAAGCCGGCGCGGGTGGTGGCGTGCGCGCCGACCATGACGTTCTCGAGGGCGGTCAGGCCGTGGAAGATCCGGGCGCCCTGGAAGACGACGCCGACGCCGAGCCGGGCGCGACGGTGGGCGGGGAGACGTTCGACGCGGGCGCCGTCGAGCGTCACGCTGCCGTGGTGGGTGGCGAGCTGGCCGCCGATCAGGGCGAACAGGGTGGATTTGCCGGCGCCGTTGGGGCCGATGATCGCGCGCAGCTCACCGGGGGCGACGGTGAGGCTCACGTCGCGGACGGCGTAGACGCCGCCGAACGCGCGGGACACGCCGCCGACGGCCAGGCGCACCGTCACGGGAACCGTTCCCGGGAGAAGCCGGTCGGCACGAACCTGCCGCCCTCGATCGTGTTGATCGAGATGAAGGCGGTGGTCAGGCCCGCATGGTCGGTGGGCGAGTAGGTGTAGGTGCCGTTCGGGGTGGTGAGCGTCAGCGATTCCAGGGCGTCGCGGACCTTCGCACGATCAGGGCCGCCGGCCTTCTCGATGGCGGCGGCGAGGAGTTTGACGCCGCTGTACCCGTCCTGGGCGAACTGTGGCGGCGCGTACCCGTATTTCGCGGTGAACGCGCTGGTCAGCTCGTCGACGGCGGTCTTCAGTTCGCCGGGTGGCAGGTGCTCGCCGACGACGCCGACACTGCTGGCGACGGTGGCGCCCTCGGCGGCGGCGCCGGCCGGTTCCAGGAAGAGCCGGCTGGCCTGGGCGCCGGTGAGGACCAGCGGGACGGTCAGGCCGGAGGTGGCGTACTGCTTGGTGAGGGCGACGGCGGGGGCGCCGGTCGCCCAGACCATCAGGGCCTGCGCGCCGGAGGAGCGGACGTGGGTGAAGACGGCGCCGAACTCGGTGGCGCCGGTCTGGAACTCCTCGACGGGCGCGACGGTCACCCCGTACTGCGCGGCTTTGGCCTGGAGTCCTTTCGCGCCGGCGACGGCGTAGCTGCTCTTGGTGTCGTAGGCGAGGGCGATCCGGGTCAGCCCGGTGTCCTGGAAGTACTGGAGAGCGGCCTCGGCGTAGGTGCCGGAGGTGGCGGGGACGACGAAGACGTACGGATGGACCGGGTTCGCCTGCTCGTCGGCGGGGGTGAGCGAGACGTACGGGATCTCCTCCCGGTCGACCAGCGGGATGGTGGCCAGCGCCGAGTTGCTGAACGGCGACCCGATGATCGCGTCGGAGTCGCCCTTGAGCTCGTTGAAGGCGAGAACGGCCTGGTCGGGCAGGCTCTTGTCGTCGCGGACGGACAGTTCGATCCGCCGGCCGCCGATGCCGCCGGCCGTGTTGATCCGCTCGACGGCGAGGGCCACCGACTTCTGGTTCTCGGTGCCGAGCGGTGAGTAGTTGCCGGTGAGCGAGACGATCTGCCCGACCCGGATGACGTCGGCCCGATCGTCGCCGGTGGCGCCGCAGGCGGCTGTTCCGAGGATGAGGGCCAGCAGGATCGGCCCGGATCTGTGCACGAGTGACCTCCTGTGGATTACAGGGGTGTTTCGAGGTATCGAAGTTAGGCGGTGTCTTTCACGGCCGTCAAGAAAGTGCCTAACATCTAGCGCATGCCGTCGAATCCACAGACGTTGATGCTGATGTTGCTCGGCGACTTCGTGCTGGACCGGGACGTGTGCGTCTTCTCCGGCAGCGCCATCGACGCCCTCGGCCGCGTCGGCGTCTCCGAACACGCCACCCGCTCCACCCTGTCCCGGATGGTCCACCGCGGCCTGCTGCGCCGGCAGCGCGACGGCCGCCGGATGTACTTCGGGCTCACCGCCCGGGCCGCCGGGATCCTGCACGACGGCCGCCGGCGGATCTGGGAGACCGGCGCGGTCAACGACCGGTGGGACGGGACGTGGACCCTGCTCAGCTTCTCCCTGCCGGAGTCATGGCAGCGGCAACGCCACGACCTGCGGTCCCAGCTGGCCTGGGCCGGGTTCGGGCCGTTGCAGGGCGGACTGTGGATCGCCCCCGGCCGGGTGCCCGCGCAGGACATCGTGACCGGGCTGGGCCTGTCCGCGCACGCCCGGGTCTTCCACGCCCGCGCCGCCGAGCTCACCGACATCGCGGCGATGGTCGGGGACGCGTACGACCTGGCCGGTCTGGCCGCCCGCTACCAGGAGTTCCTGGCGCGGTGGGAGGGCACGCCCCCGTACACCGACCCCCTCGCGGCCCGGCTGAGCCTGATCGCCGAATGGCTCGGCGCGATCCGCCGCGACCCCCGCCTCCCGGTCGAGCACCTGCCCCCGGACTGGCCGGCCGTCCGCGCCCAGAAACTCTTCCGCGACCTGGAATCCTCCTCCCTGGCCCCGGCCACCGCCATCGCCGCTACCCTGCTGGATCTTCGTCCGGAGTCGTCGTCAGGCCCTGAGCGGTGAGATAGGCCCACCAGTCGTCGTGGTCGGAGCCGATCTCGCCGTAACCGGCCCCGAAGACGTAGTAGGCCACGAACTCGTCGAAGTCCAGGGCGATCTCGAAGAAGCGGTCGGTCGTGTACCAGACACCGTCGTCGGGAAAGCACCACACCGAGCCGGTGTCCCGGCGGATCAACAGCGGCTCCTGGTTCCGGGTGCCGAAGACGAACCAGGCACCCGGATCGTCGCGGACCCCGGTGAACTCCGGCATGAGGTCCAGATGGAACTGGATGCCGGCCAGCTCGCCGGCGCTCCGCAGGTCCACATCGGGGGTCCAGATCCCGTCGGCCACCTCCAGCAACCGCCGGACCTGCGTCGGCGTCTCGGCGGGGATCGAGCCGGGCGCGGCCCCGTCCCGGATGTAGGCGATCACCGGCGGGTCGCCGCCCCCGTGCAGATCGGCGCGCAACTCCTCGATCAGCTCCCGGAGATCGTCGTTCATCCGGCCACTCTGTCAGACGCCGAGGAGGGCGGCGGCGGCCGCGAGGTCGGGGACGCAGGCCGTCGGTGGGGGGTCGTTCGGGGCGTCGGCGTATTCGCCGGTGCGAACGCGGATCGAGCGGGCGCCCAGGGCCGCGGCGACCGCCATGTCCTTGCCGGGGCGGTCGCCGATCATGACGAGATCCTTCGGGGGTACGCCGAGCGTCTCCGCGGCCTGGCGCAGGCCCTCGGGGTGGGGTTTGCGCAGCGTGCGGCCGCCGAGTTCGTCGGTGATGACGATCGTGGCGAACGAGCCGGCCAGGCCGGTGGCGGCGAGTTTGGCGCGCTGGATCGCCGGGTTGCCGTCGGTCAGGCACGCCACCGGGTACCGGGCGCTGATCGCGGTGAGGGCCGCCAGGGCGCCGGGGTAGCGGGGCAGCCGGCGCGGGCGGTAGGTGGTGAACGCCGACACCAGCGTGGGGATCAGGTCGGCGGCCAGGTCGGGGCCGATCCCGTAGGCCTCCAGCGCGCGGTCGATGGTGCCGCCCTTGTCGGAGCCGGCGAGGAACTGGCGGCGGACGGCACGGCTGAGCCGGATCGGGTCGAGCCCGGCGGCGACGCCGGCCCGGCCGACCGCGCGGGCCGCCCCGTACAGGTAGCTGCACTGCGGGAACAAGGTGTCGTCGAGGTCGATCACGACGGCGAGCGGGGGGTTCTCGGCGAGGTTCATGCGGCTCCGGTGTGGTTGCGGCGGTGCGGTGGATCAGACGACGGCTGCGGGGGTACGGGTGTCCCAGGGCAACGTTCCGTCGGTGTGGTCGGGTTCGTCCAGTGCGAGCAGGGGTTCCAGGGCCGGGTCGGCGAGGACCGCGGCAACCCGGCTGCCGGTGTGACCGTCACCGTACGGGCACGGCAACGCTGCCACCCGGGCGAGTTCGCCGGGGCTGCTCAGCCGGTGCGCGGCGGCGACGGCCCGGTCGGCCTCGTCGTCGCTGGTGATGCCGGTGAGCACGGTCGCGCCGGTTTCGACGCCCTCCCAGCGTGGGGTGGACCGGCGCAGCACGACGACCGGGACGCCCAGATAGGCGGCCTCCTCCTGGAGCCCGCCGGAGTCGGTGACCACCACCCGGGCGCGGGCCAGGGCGGCGAGCAGGTCGTCGTAGGGCAGCGGGTCCTCGCAGGTGACGCCGGGCAGTGCGGCGAGCCGGTCGTGCAGGCCGTGCTCGTGCAGGCGGGCGCGGGTGCGCGGGTGCACCGGGAAACGGACCGGGCCGATCGCGGCGAGCCGGCCGACGACGTCGACGAGGCGGGCCAGGC
This sequence comes from Actinoplanes utahensis, assembly GCF_016862455.1. Lineage (GTDB taxonomy): Bacteria > Actinomycetota > Actinomycetes > Mycobacteriales > Micromonosporaceae > Actinoplanes > Actinoplanes utahensis. The sequence goes on along the minus strand of NZ_BOMZ01000037.1, from coordinate 39,850 downwards.
GGGACGGGTCGTCGACGTTGGAGGCGCGGTGGGCGGTGACCAGGACACCGGTCCGCGCGGTCGGGGCGACCGGGGTGACGCCCTTCTCGCGCAGCGTGTCGACGACCGGGTTGCCGACCACGAAGATCCGGTCGCCGGGGACGCCCTCGGCGGTGAGGAACGCGGCGGACCGGGCGGTCGGTGCGAAGTGGAGCTGGGCGGTGGCGGCGGCGACCCGGCGGTTGACCTCTTCGGCGCTGCGCGCGTTGAAGCTGCGCAGACCGGCTTCCAGGTGCGCGAACGGGATTCCGGCGTTGCGGGCGGCCAGGGCGTAGGCGGGTACGGTGTGCGTGTCCCCGAGCGCCATCACCAGGTCGGCGGGGGTGCCGGCGAGGACGCCGAGGGCGGCGGTGACCAGCCCGCCGAGCCCGTTCGGCTTCGGCAGGCGCAGGTCGGGCACGAGTCCGAGGCTGCGCTGCACGTCACCGCTCATCGCGGCGTCCTGGTGCTGGCCGGTGTCGACGGCGGTGACCCGGTGCCCGGCGGCGCGCAGCGCGTGCACCACCGGCGCGAGTTTGATGACCTCCGGCCGGGTGCCGAACGGGACGAGGATGTGCCGCCGCGTCATCGGGCCACCGCCACGGCGCCGGTGGCCGCCGCGTGCCCGACGGCCTCCGCATGTCCGGGCCGTCCCACGGCGGGCGCCTGGGGGAAGGCGGCGGGCGCCGACGGGAAGGCGGCGGGGGAAGCGGACGGGAAGTTCGGGACCGACGACGAGACGGGGTCGAGGGGGTCGGGGATGGGCGTGCCGTCGGCGGCGTAGTACACCTCGGCGAAGTGCCGGGCCATCCGCACGCCGGGCTGGAAACCGGCCGGCGGCAGGGTCGCCGACGGGTCGAGGATCCCGGCCAGGTAGGTGCCGACCACGTCGGCGCCCGCGGCGAGGGTCAGTGGCAGGCCGCCGGAGAACCGCGGGTTGACCTCGACGACCGTCACCTCGCCGGTGTCGGCGACGAAGCCCTGGACGTTGGCGGGCCCGGTCTGACGTACCGCCCGCAGGGTCGCCGTCACCACCTCGGTGACGGCGCGGGACTCGAACGTGGTGCCGCGGGTGGAGATGCCGCCGCGGGTCTCGTCGCGCCAACGGGGGACGCAGGCCAGCAGTGTGCCGTCCCGGCCGATCAGCACGTCGGCGGTGAACTCGCGGCCGGGCAGCCGGGTCTGCACGATGGCGCCGGGCACCGCGGCGAACGCGTGGTCCAGGTCGGCCGGGTCGTCCACCATGATCACGTCTCGGCTGCCGCGGCCGCGGGCGGGTTTGACCACCCACGGGCCGGGGACCTGCCCGGCGGTGGCGGCGGTCCAGGCGGTCGCCGGGTGCGGCACGCCGGCGGCGTGCATGGTGGTGGCGAAGGCGACCTTGTCCAGGCAGAGTTCGGCGGCGGCCGGGTCGGGCAGCCAGGTGCGCACGCCCATGTGGTCGAGGACTCCGACGAGCGGGGCGATGGCGGCGTACTCCTCGGCGACGGTGCAGATCAGCGCGGCCGGCTGGTGCTCGTCGAAGGCGGCGAGCAGGGCGGCGGCGTACCCCTCGTGGTCTGCTCGGGGAAGGACCGCGGAGCGGCCCGCTAGCCGCAGTCCGACGGCGTCGGGGTTGGCGTCGAGCGCGAGGACATGGTCGCCCGCCGCCTGCAGGGCCCGGATCACCGCGACCCCGGCGGGGCCGCCGGCGCCGGTCACGGCGATGAGACGGCCGGTCTCGGCGACGGTACGCTCCCGCGGCGCCCGCATCAGCCAGGCGCGGGCCCACAGCCGCAGCGCGATCACGTCCGCGCCGGCGACGGGCTCCCACTGGCGTTCCGCGACCGCGCCGGCGAGCGCGTCCAGCACCAGCGGGTCGGTCTCGTAGGAGGCGACGGCGAGCAGGGTGGCGGTGTGCACGCCGAGTCCCTTGGCGGCCAGTTCGCGGATGATCGCGGCACGCCGGGCCGGGGTCTCGTGGCCCACCCGGTAGTCGATGCGGCGCTGCTCGCGGCGCTTGGCGAGGCGGCGGGAGATCGCCTTCGGCAGGATCCGCCGGTGCACGACGGCGGCGATCTGGAGGCCGCTGTCACGCTGTTCCTCATCGGTGAGGTCGAGGGGGACGCGGTGGCCGAGGCCGGGGCGGGCCCAGGCGGCGGGCCGGTCAGCGGTGTGGCGGCCGGCACGGTCCTGCTCGGCGCGCTGGGCGTCGTACATCGTCAGTCCGATCATGATGAGGAGTCCGATGAGGGTGTAGGCGAAGTTGAGGACCGCGCCGATCCAGTCGTGGAAGAAGACCAGCGCGTCGACGGCGAAGTAGCGGCCGGCCAGCAGCGAGCCGAGCAGCCGGATCTGGTTGGCGAACAGGACGAACGCGGCGGCGGCGAGGAAGCCGGTGAGCGCCTGCGGGCGTTGCCGGAGCGCGACCACGGCGAGCGCGGCCAGTGCCAGGACACTGCTCCACACCGAGCAGGAGCCGGTCATCTCGGCGACGACCGGTTCCAGGCCGGGGCCGAACACGACGAACGAGTCGCCGAGGGCGCCGGAGATCCGGTCGATCCCCATCAACTCGATGATCTTCGAGGTGAGGTTCACCTCGAACCGGCGGACCGGGTCGATGAAGAGCAGGTACCCGCCGACACAGGCGACGACCGCGCCGATCATCTCGGCGAGGACGAGCTGGCGGCGGCGTACCGTCGCAGGGGTCTTCCGCTTCTTGTGGATCTTCTCCAGGCGGCGATCGAAAGCGGTCATGCGGCGGTCTCCAGTTGCGGGGCCACCGGCGTCGAGGTGGCGCCCGAGCGGGCCGTCTTCGACCAGGTGTAGGTGGTGCCCCACATGCCGTCGAGGTACGCCTTGGTCGCGGTCAGGATCGACATGCCGAACGCCGGGATGAACCCGATCAGCATCCAGACCGCGCGGCGTTCCACCCGGCCCAGCACCAGGCCGACCGCCAACTCGGTGAACGGGCCGGCGAACAGCAGCGCCGACAGCGCCACCATCGAGATCGCCGACTGGTCACCGATGCCGCCCGCCCGCAGAATGATCAGAAGCAGACCCAGACCGCAGAGTACGGGCACGTGGTACACCCAGAGGAAGAGCATCGTCTCGAGCTTCTCCATCGGCGACAGGTGCGGCGTGCGCAGGATCGGCCGCCAGTAGTCGCGCAGGCACTTCTGATGCCCGCGCGCCCACCGGTACCGCTGCTTCCAGAAGCGCTGCGACGACAGCACCGCCTCCTCGAAGTCGACAGCCGACGGGTCGTAGCGCACCCGCCATCCGTCGAGCAGCAGCCGCAGCGTGAGGTCGGTGTCCTCGGTGACGGTGTGCGGGTTCCAGCCACCGAGGGACCGGATCAGATCGGTACGGACGGCGCAGTTCGCTCCCCCGTACGCCGGAAGCTCGAAAAGGGCCTGCCGCCCGTATTCGTTGACCAGGTAGCCGGACAGGTAGTCGATGAAGATCGTCGAGGCGAGCCCCGACTCGACGCCGTTGCGGACCACGCACCGCCCCATCACCGCACCCACCTTCGGGTCGCGGAAGTGGCGCACCAGCCGCCGCAGCACGTCCGGCTCCGGCTGGTGGTCGGCGTCGAAGATCACCGCGATCTGGGCGTCGACGAGCGCGAGCGCGTCGTTGAGCGCCCCCGACTTGCCGCCGCCCGCGCCCGGCTGCCGGTGCAGCACGCGCAACCGCGGGTCGGCGGCCGCCCACGCGTCCAGCCGGGCGCCGGTGCCGTCGGTGGACGCGTCGTTCACGACCACCACGGTCAGGTCCGCATGCGGGTAGTCCAGGGACAGCAGCGCGGCCACCATCCCGTCGACCACCAGCTCCTCGTCCTTGCAGGCGACCAGCACGGCCACCGGCGGGGTGAAGTTCTCCGAGCCCACCAGCGGGGCGTCCAGGTCGCGTTCGGCCCAGCGGGCCGCCGACACCGCGAACCCGAGGTGCCGGAAGAAGAACAGCAGGAAGACCACGTTCAGTACGGTCGCGATCCCGCCGAGGGTGGCGTCCAGACCGAACGCCGCCACCGTGATCCCGAAGACGACCAGGTGCATGAGCAGGCCGAGGCGGTGGTGCGGGGGCACCGCCCGGCGGCGCCCCCGCCGGGTCACGCCGCTGTCCTCATCTTCACTACCGAGAAGTCGGGCATCTCGGTCACGCTGATCGGGGCTGCCAGATCCCACACGAACCGGCCCGGCACGAACGCCTCCGCGTACCGCACCCGCGCCTGCGCCCCGAAGTGCCGGGCGCTCGCCGCCACCACCTCCGGATCGACCATCGCCGAGTTCTCCACCTGACTGCGGTGACACGACAGGGCCGCGATCTTGCGGTCCAGGTGGGCGGAGATGTCGACGAACACGGTCGGCTCGAACCGGGTGGTGGACGGGCTGCGGTAGTGCAGGACCCGCCGGGAGTGCCGGGCCGCGGAGAGGGTCGCCGCGGCCACGGCCCGGTGGTCCTGGTGCGAGTCGTCGGGGGCGTGGACGTACACCACGTCGGCCTCCGACTCGCCGATCGCGCGTTCGATGAGCGCGATCGTGGTGGCGTCCGCGGTCACCGCGCAGTCCTGCAGACTGCCCCAGAGCAGCAGGCAGTCCAGGCTGCGGGCGGCCGCCTCGGCCTCGCGGCGGCGGCCGGCGGTGACGCCCGGCCCGTTCTGGCCACCGGTGACCACCAGCATGGTGACCGCGTCCCCGGCGGCCCGGTGTGCGGCGAGCGCGCCGCCGCAACCGAGCTCGATGTCGTCGGGGTGCGCCCCGACCGCCAGCACGCTGCGCATCATGACAGGCGGGCCGCCCGGCGCTTGCGGACCACCGCGGCGAGCACGACGACCAGACCGGCCGCGACGAGCGCGATGATCGGGCCGAAGCCGTTGCCGCCGGCCGGCAGCGCCACGTCGTTGCCGCAGGTGGGACGGTTCCAGTGGGCGGCCACGTTCTTGCCGCCGACCTTCCAGGTGACCTGCGTGTTCTTGCTGACCCAGCCGGTCGCGAAACTGGCCTTGTGAGTACCCGGCGCGAAGGTGGTGGTCACCTTCCCGTCGGTGGCGATGGAACCGCCGGTCAGCTCCAGCCGGTTGTTGTCGCCGGCCGCGATCTTCCCGGCGGTGCCGGAGTTGTTGACGTACCCGAACACGGCACGGTACTTGCCGGTGCTGCTGTCCTTGACCACACAGTCACAGGTCGGGGTGCCGTTCAGGCTGGTCAGGGTGGCCGCGGCCGGCCCGGTGTTCAGGAACAGCGCCGCTGTGACAGCGGCGACCAAGGCGACAGCGCCGGCCGCGAAGGCGGTACGGCGCCGGCGCAGCAACGGTACGAGACGCATGAAATGAGACCTCCGCAGTCCGGACGTGGATGATGGCGCGACCTGACAGATCGGTCGCGCCATCGGCGGGTTGAGGTCTTGTCCAGTTAGTCGGCGACGTGCTTGTCGAAGCCGATGTACAGCCGGGCCGACGCGTTGGCGCCGAGCGCGCCGAGGGTCTCCAGCTCGCGCAGCCGCAGCAGGGCCGGGTGCTCGGCGTACGCCTCGGCGGCCTCGGCGAGCCGTCGCAGCGCGTCCACCTCGGCGTCCGCCCGGATCCGCTTGGCCGCGGCGTCCGCCTCGGCGGCCAGCCGGGCCGCGTCGGCGCGGGAGGTCGCCTCCAAGCCCTCCCGGTCGGCCTTGGTCCGCGCCTCGACCATCTGCGCCTCGGCCAGACGCTGGGCGGTCAGCACCCGGTTCATCACGTCCTGCAGATTGCCGGGGAAGACCAGATCCTTCACGTCCGCCCGGATGATCTCGACACCGTAACCGGCGGAGACGCCCTCGACATCGCGCAGGATGTCCTCGGACAGCTGGTTACGGTTGGTGAGGATCGCCTCCAGGGTCATCGACGCGAGCGACCGGCGGGCCGCGAGCTGCACATCGCTGTAGACGCGGTCGGCGTAATCGGCCACCCGCTCCACCGCCGCCACCGGATCGGTCACCCGGAAATGCGTGATGATGTTGACCCGGACCGCGACCTTGTCGGCGGTCAGGATCTCCTGGCCCTTGATGTTGAGCTCACGCTCCCGCAGATCGACCTGCACGATCTCGACGGTCGCCACCCGCTGCCACGGATACCGGCGGCTCGGGATCCGGTAGCGGCCCGGCTCGAGCACCTGGTCGAACCGGCCGTCGATATACCGCAGGCCACGGAATCCGCTGCGAACGATCACCTCATTGGACATGCCACACCTCTGTCACGAAAAGAAAAGGGTGGCCCCGTAGCGGTTCCGATGTGAAGGATCGGTCGCGGATGATGGCAGCGAACCAGCGTGGTTTGATCGCCAGTGCGCCCGCTGCGTAAGCGCTTACTTCTGAAGCCGCCGGGGCCGGACCGAGCATGGCAAACGCCCGGCCCCGGCGGCAACGCAATATCGGCGGCTCACCACCACAGCCGCAGCGACAGGCGGCGCGACGGGACCTCGTGATCGTCGGCGTCGACGACCGCGATCAGCCGGATCCCGTCCGGTGACGTCTCGCGGATGGCGAGGCCCTCCACCTTCTCCGCGCCGGGGATCTCGACGGCGGTCACCGCGTCGCCGTCCAGCAGGGCCAGCGCGGAACCGACCACCGGGCCGTCGTCCACCGCGTTCGGAGTGTCCTCCGCGGCCGCGCTCACCAGCACCCGGCCGTCCGGCAGCGGCACCGCGTCGGTCACCGCCAGCGCCACGCCGCCGACCGTGCCGAGGTCGTACCGCAGCGGGTCGCGGACCTCGGCCCGGCCCGACAGCAGGGCCGCCACCTCCACGTCCACCGAGGCGGTCGGCACGCCGGCGGCCGCGTTCCCGCGCTGGAACCAGCGCAACCGGTCGCCGACCAGACAGGCGCCCTCCAGGTTGAGGTGCTCCTCGGGGAGGCCGAGCGTCTCGGCGACCGCGAGGCACACCGGCCGGACGTCGAGCACGGTGAAACCGGCGGGCCCGACCAGCGAGGCGCGCATCCGGGCCGGCGACGACCCCGAGCCGAGCAACAGCACCTCGCCGGTGGGCAGCGCACACGCCGCCTCGAAATCCGGTTTGAACGGTTTGGTGCCGGCCGCCGAGCTGAAGACCTCCAGCCCGTCCACCGGATCGACGACCCGCACCGGCGTCACCGAACCCGGCCGCCACCACGCCGCATGCGTCGCGTCGTCCTGCACCACCAGCCAACCGTCACCGAACGGCGCGATCGCCGAGGCGGCCCGGACAGGCGAGCCGTCGTCGAAGGTCAGCGCCGCGGTCTCCTCGATCTCCAGCCGCACCGGATCAGCGTAGCTTCTGGCCGTACACGTGGGTGACCTTCAGCTTCAGCAGCACCCGCCGGTCGTCGACCATGACCTGCCGGTACTCCGCCCAGTCCGGATGCTCCCCCGCGGCCCGCCGGTAGTAGCCGACGAGCGCCTCCACCTCCGGGCCGTGCGGATCGGCGCCCGGGCCGATCAGCGTCACATCACCCTCGGCGGTCGCCCACGCCCACCCGTCGGCGCTGGTCACCTCCAGCGCGGCCCGCGGATCCCGGCGCAGGTTGGCGGTCTTCGCCCGCCCTTCGGTCACCGACACCAGGATCTCCTCGGCATCCCGGTCGTAATAGTGGGTCACCGGCGACAACTGCGGCAGCCCGCTGGCCTTGATGGTGGCGAGAACCCCGATCCGGGTCCCGGCCAGCAATTCACGAGGATCGAAATCAGCATCGGTCATAACCCTGCCAATCCCCTTCCTCCCGGCCCTATTCCCTTCCGGTTCTCTCCTTTTCCGGTACGGCCGCGGCCGTCCTCACCACTCCTCCTCCGCTTCGATGCGGCCGGCGAGGCCGACGATCTCTTGGTCGTACGGCCACCGCTCCGCAAGCGCACGGATCGCCGCTCTCCAGCGATCCGGATCGGCCTCCTCCCCCTGCGCCACGAACCCGTGCAACAGCTCCCGGGTCGCCGGATCGCCCCGCCAGCCACCGGCCAGCGCCTGCACCGCCGCTGCCCGGTCGTCCCCGGTCACGCCGTTCACGGCCTGCCGGCGCACCAGCGCAAGAGTCGCCGGGTCGTCGTGCCAGCCCACCGTCAGGTGTTCGACAGCGAACCGCCGCATCCGCGGATCGCTGTCGGCGACCGCCATCCGGCGCAGCAGTTCCAGCGTCTCCGGGTCCGGGCGGCGGGCGAGCAACAGCGCCTTGAGTGCGGCGTAGCGGACGGCGTCGGCGCCGTCGGTCTCCGCGAAGGAACGGACCAGCGCGACGATCTCCGGGTCGCGGGGCCATCCGGTCCCCAGCAGTTCGACGGCCAGGGACCGCACATGGTCGTCCTCGGCTCCGGTGAGCTTCCGCAGCAGTTCGGGGACGGCCGGATCAGCGCGGCCGCCGGCAGCGAGCAGCATCATCGCGGTGCCCCGGACATCGGCGGGGAAGTCGCCGGCCAGGACATCGCGCATCAGTTCCGTCTGCTCAGACCGGTCCGGCCAGGTCGTCGCGACGGTCCACAGAATCGTCTCGGTGAGCCGGCCGTCAGTGGTGGTCCGGGCGAGGTCGCAGAGCCAGGGCAGCAGGGCCGGGTCGCCGGCCCAGCCGACGGCCAGCGCACGGACGATGGCGATCCGGTCCTCCGGTCTCGCGGCCACGGCTCGCTCCCGCGACAGGTCCGTCCCCCGGGCGGCGTCGATGACCGCGTCCAGCCTGATCCGCCGAGGATCGGCGGAGCGTTCCGGGAGCGGGCGAGCGACCGGGCCGGCGGTCGTCACACCGACGAGTTCCTGGCGCAGTCTGCTCCGGAACCAGCGCGGTATCGCCGGGTCGTCCACCACCCGGCGCAGCAGGGACACCGTCTCCGGTTCGGTGGACCAGGCGGCGATCAGCCGGTCCGCGGCGTCGATCCGCACACTCGGCTCGGCATCGGATCGGGCGATCTCGCGAAGTGCCGCTCCGGCCCGCGGATCAGCCGTCCAGTTCACCGCGAGGACGCCGATCGCCGCTGATCTGACCGACGGGTCCCGGTCGGTGACCGCGGCCCGGCACACGATCGGCAGCGCCTCCGGATGAGCCCGCCACTCGAACCCGAAGGCGGCCACGGCGCCATCGCGGAGAAAGGGGTCGTCGTCGGCAAGGCACGCCTGCACCCAGTCCCAGGCGGCGCCCGCCGGCCTCGCCGCCATCGCGACGCCTTGCACCATGCCGCGGCGAGCAGCCCCGATCGAATCATGTTCGGCGACGTCACGAAGCGACGCCAGGACCTCCGGGTCGCCGGGACGCCCCCGCGCGAGCGCATCGAGCACGTCGTCACGGAGCGCCGGCACATCCCCGAACCGGACCAGGCCGTTCAGAACGGCGGCGAACTCGCCGTCGTCACGCAGCAGACCGGCGCCGGTCTGCGCGGCCGGCGGCACCTGGAAGTCGATGAAGTCCTCGCCCTCCAGGGGAATCCGCAGGAACCGGCCGCGCATCAGGTACCAGTCGCGGTAGCGCGAGCGGATCCGTGGATGGTGGCCTCCGATCCGGGTCAGCATCGGCGCGGCGGTCTCCACCAGTGTTCGCGCGACCGGCGAGCCGGCGAACACCCGCTGTTCCGCGATGTGCTCCAGCATGTTGATCACCGCGTTCACCGCTGCCGAGCACTGCCGTGGAAGCGCCGCCACGTCGCGAACCTCGTTGAGGCAGCGCAGCGCGGTCATGATGTTCCGGGCCCCGGACTCGGAGGACCGGCCGATCCCGGGATCGCGCGGGCCCAGGAACCAGAGGGGATCCGCCGTCAGCAGGTGGTCGACGATCTGGCCAGCCTGTGCGGGCTCGACCATTCCGGCGAGCAGGACGAGGGTCTCCTCCCAGGCGGGATCGGGCCAGCGCCGGGCGTACACCTGGAGAAGATCGTCGTCGCCGGTCGTGACGCGGTCCGCGATGCCGGCCGCGGTGAGGTATTCGAGGAACGCCCGGTGGACGAAGCCGTGCACGCCGGCGCCGTAGTGGCTGAGGATGAAGTTCCGGGTGCGGAACTCATCGGTGATCGCCCTGGCCACCGCCTTCGCCCGGCCCGGCGGCAGGCCGTGCTCGCTGCGCAGGAAGCCGGCCACCTCATCGATCAGGTCGTGATCCAGCAGGTGATTGCCGGCGAGACCGGCCGGCGCGTCCTGCATCCGCCGGGCGATCCGGCGCAGCAGCGCGAGGCGGTCCTGCACGTCCAGGTCGGCGTGTTCCCGGGTGTGCCGTTCGTCGCGGAGGTGGCGGCTGGGGTCCCACTGGGCGGCCAGCACCGCGACCGCGTGCTCGTAGACGTCACGCCGGTCGCGCGGCAGATCCCGCTTGCGCCCGAGCATCGCCATGATCGTCAACAGCAGCGGGTTGCCGGCGAGTTCCCGGACGGCCGCCACCTCATCCATCGCCGCCAGCAGCCGGTCCCGCAGGCGGTCCGCCTCGGCCGGGCGGTCCCCGGCGGCCAGGCGGTACCAGGCGGTGAGGAACCGCTCGATGCGCGGACGGTCCAGATCCTGCAGGAGGTAGGTGCGGAACTCCTCGCGGTCGAAGACGGAACGCTGGTAGCCGATCACCCGCGAGGTGACGACGACGCGGGCGCTGGGAAAGCGTGCCGCGAGGCCGGCGATCTCGTCGGCGACCTCCTCGCGCAGCCGGGGATCGAAGATCTCGTCCAGCCCGTCGAAGATCATGACGGCTCGGCCGCCGGCTCGAAGATATCCCTCCAGGACGGTTCGGGGCAGGCCGTGACCGCCGGCCTCGCTGAGCCGCTCGATCAGATCGAGCAGGGTGCCCGTCCGCCAGCGCGCGTCGGCGTAGGCGCGCAACTCCACGAGAACCGGGAGCGTGCCCTCGTCACCCGCCTCCGCGAGGCGGAGAGTCAGATAGCGGGCGACGGTGGACTTGCCGGCGCCCGGGTCACCCAGCAGGACCAGGCCGTGCCGAGTGTCGTCGGCGATCACGTCGAGGACGGGCCGGGCCGGTTGCCCGCGATGGGACCGGCGGATGCGGTCGAGGGTCTCGGCGTCGATGCCGGGTGGCAGGTCGCCGTGGCGGATCTCGCCACGGTCGACGAGACGCCTGACGAGTTCCCGGGGAAGCTCGACCGGGGGCGGGTCGGCGCGTACCTCCGGGGGCACGAAGATCTCCCGCAGCGGAATCAGGCCGGGCCGGTCCGGATCACCGCCGGGTGCGAGCGCGCCCAGCTCGGCGTGGCCGTACCTGCGCCGGATCCGCTCCAGGTAGGCCTCCCGCACCCGCGGGAAATCCCGGTCGGGCGCCGCCGCCGCGATGCCTTTGGCCTGGCGCAGGGCCTCGCGCCACTGAGCGAGGTGGAGACTCTCCTCGGTGGTGCCCGCCGCGTGGCCGCAGGCCCGGACGAACGCCTCGACGAACGCCCATGAGGGCAGCGACCTGCCGCTCAGGTTGTCGCTGATGGTCGACCGCGCGAACGGCATGTGCCGTTCCAGCTCACGCACCGAGGGATTACCCGAACGCGCCCGGAGTTCGGTCAGCTTCCCGGCGAACCGGTGCGCGGCTGTCACGTCCATCCATGAATGTTAAGGAAAGATCGGGACCGGGACTGTCCGGATCCTGTCCGGAGTGCGTCCGGGGCCGTCGCCGGACACCCGGGCGGGACCGGATCGTGGTGGTCATGACGATGCTCCAGCTGCTTCCCGAGCCACTGGTCCTGTTCGCTGCCGTGCTGACCGCTCTCCTGTTCGGAGGAGTGGTCCTGCCGGCCGTCTGGTCACGCCGGTCGTCCCGGCGGGCCGCGGCTCTGGCCGTCCTGAAAGCCCTGTTCCGGGGCCGGATTCCTTAAGGGAGGCTTAAGTCTGGGCCCGCGGGAGAACCGCTCGGCCTCAAGATCCGTGCCTAGTGACGAGACCGCTCTCGCACCACAAGGCGTGTGACCGATCCCCAGCTCCCGCCGGGGCGACCGGCCCCCCAGTCGCTTCCGGTCGCCCCGGCGGGCCCGTCCCAACCCTTAATCACCTAGTTGACAGATAGGATTTGGGGGCTAAGGCTCAGGGCATTCCGCCTGCGTTCGCGGGGTTGCGAAGGAGCCAGCATGTCGTCATCCACTCTCGATCTCACCGCGGACGTCGTCGTCGCCGGTGGCGGGCCGGCCGGCACCTGGGCCGCGCTGACCGCAGCCGTTGCCGGCGCCGACGTGATCCTGCTGGACAAGGGCTACTGCGGCACCAGCGGGCCGACCGCCTCCGGCGGCACCGGCGTCTGGTACACCCGGCCCGACCCGGCCGAGCGGGAGGCGGCCATGGCCAGCCGCGAGGCGCTCGGCGGGTTCCTGCAGGACCGGCGCTGGATGGCCCGGGTGCTGGAGCAGACGTACGAGAACATGAACCGCCTCGAGACCGAGGCCCGCTATCCGTTCCCGCTCGTCGACGGCGTCCCCTACAAGCGGGGCGTGCAGGGACCGGAGTACATGCGGCGGATGCGCTCCTGGATCAAGCGCAAGGGCGTCCGGATCCTCGACCACAGCCCGGTCACCGAACTGCTGGTCGACGGGATCGGCACGGTCGCCGGCGTACGCGGGCACCGGCGCCAGCAGGCCGGCGACTACCGGGTCCGGGCCGGCGCGGTCATCCTGGCCACCGGCGGGTGCGCGTTCCTCAGCAAGGCGCTCGGCTGCGACGTCGCCACCGGGGACGGGGCGCTGTTCGCGGCGGAGGCCGGCGCGGAGATGTCCGGGATGGAGTTCTCCAACGCGTACGGGATCGCGCCCGCCTTCACCTCGGTCACCAAGACGGCGTACTACAGCTTCGCGACGTTCTTCCGCGGCGACGGCAGCCCGCTCGCAGGCGCCGGCAGCCAGGGTGGACGGTCGGTGATCGCCGCCGAGCTGCTGCGGGCCGGGACCGTGCTGTGCCGCCTCGACCAGGCCACCCCGGAACAGCAGCGGCAGATGCGGCTCGGCCAGCCGAACTTCTTCCTGCCCTTCGACCGGCTCGGCATCGACCCGTTCACCGACCGGTTCCCGGTCACACTGCTGCTGGAGGGCACGGTCCGCGGCACCGGCGGCATCCGGATCGTCGCCGACGACTGCGCCACCACGGTGCCCGGCCTCTACGCCGCCGGCGACGCCGCGACCCGGGAACTGGTGTGCGGCGCCTTCACCGGCGGCGGCAGCCACAACTCGGCGTGGGCGATGTCCTCCGGCACGTTCGCGGGCCGGGGCGCGGCCGCGTTCGCCGCCGGCCTCGGCGCCGCCGCCACCCGCCGCAAGCTCACCGGCGTCGGCGAGGTCGGCGTCACCTCCGCCGACGAATCCGGGATCGGCCGGGCCGAGGCGCTCGAAGTGATCCGGCGGGAGGTGCATCCGTACGACAAGAACTATCTGCGCAACGGCTCCCGGCTCCGGCCGGCGCTGGCCGAACTCGACGCCGTCTGGGACGCTCTGCGCGGCGGCGCCCGGGCGACCGGCGGGGACCTGCCCGGCCTGCGGCAGGCGGCGGCGATGGTCGCTCACGCCCGGTGGATGTACACGAGCGCGCTGGCCCGTACCGAAAGCCGGGGTATGGCTCGTCGTGAGGAGTTCCCGGAGCTGGACCCGAACCAGTACCACCGGCTCACGGTCGGTGGGCTGGACACCCTGTGGACCCGGCCCGAAGCGGTCACCGGCCGTGGCCTGGCGGTGGCCTGATGATCGAACTGGTCTCCGAGTCGCGCTGCGTGAGCTGCGACGTCTGCATCGCGGTCTGCCCCACGAACGTGTTCGACGCCGGACCCGGCGGCATCCCGGTGATCGCCCGCCAGTCCGACTGCCAGACCTGCTTCATGTGCGAGGCCCACTGCCCCGCCGACGCCCTGTTCGTCGCCCCGCAGACCCACCCGGTCCCCGACGGCTCACCGCTGCGCGACGAGTCGCACCTGGCCTCCTCCGGCCTGCTCGGCAGCTATCGCCGGGAGATCGGCTGGGGCCGCGGCCGCCGACCCGGCGCGCGGCTGGCCGTCGGCCCCGAACTCGGCCGCGCCCGCATCACCCCCGCCGCCCTCTCCTGACCTGACCACGGTTCCAGCGCAGCGGTCCCGGCCGTACGCTCCACCAGATCCGCTTCCACCAGGACCGCCGTGCCCGCACCGCCGTCGCGTAAGCCACCACCTGCGCCCCGGCCCGTTCCGCCTGCCCCGCGTCGGCGGCCTCCGGCGCGAACCCGGCCGTGTTGACCGCATCCACCAGCGCGTCCAGCGCCGGCAGCGGCTCCCCGCTCGATGCGGGGCCCACCGAGCCGGGCCCCACCGCGTCTGCGCCATCGCTGTCGGGCGGCGAGGGTGGGGGCACGGCCCGGCGGAGCAGGCCGGTCCGTTTCGCCGGCGGCGGGAGGACGGCGGCATGACCGGCGGCCTCGGTGGCGGACAGGTGGGCGGGGACCGGGCGGCCTGCCAGCCGCAGCGTGTCGGTGAACTCCAGCCAGGCGCCGGTGATCCGCTGTGCCGGGTCGCCGGTGGTGAGCCGGCGCCGTCGTTGCGCGCCGCGCAGCCCGGCGACCGCCGCGGCGGCGGCGACCAGCAGCACCAGGACCGTACCCGACGTTCCGGAGGCGATCAGGACGGTGGACGGACCGGTGGCCGCGGGCGGTGCGGCGACGGCGGCGGGTGGTTCCGAGGATCCGGCCGGCGCGGCGGTCGGCGGGTCCGACCGCGACGGGGTCGGGGTCGGCGGCGGAGGGGTGAAGTCCTGCTCGACCGGGCGTACCTGATCGCTCTTGGGCAGGGGGTTGAAGGCGACCCAGCCGAGATCGTCGAAGTACACCTCGGGCCAGGCCAGAGCGTCCCCGGCGGTGACCACGCCGCCCGCGGCCGGTGCGACGAACCCGACGACGACCCGGCTGGGCAGGCCGTTGATCCGAGCGAGCACCGCGAACGCCGCCGCGAACTGCTCCGACGTCCCCTTCTGCCCGCCCAGGTCGCGGCGGCCGAACAGGAAGTGCCCGAGGTTCGGGTAGGCGTGCCCGCTGGGCGCGTCGGCGACCTGCCGGTAGTGCTCGGCGAGGAAGTCCTGGATGGCGACGGCCCGCTCGTACGGCGCCCCGGTGTCCTCGGCGAGATGGTCGGCGAGCTTCTTGATCTGTTCGGGCGGGTCGGCGCCGGGGCTCAGATAGCGGGCGACCGCATCTCCCGACGGCACGTCGGCGATCGGCAGCAGGTTCAGGTCCGGCGCCTGGACCTGCGAGATCGCGGTGTACCGCAGCCCGGTCTGCAGGCTCTCCGGCCGGATCAGGGTGCCGGAGACGGCGTCGTAGGCGACCCGCACGCCGGTGATCCGGGTCGGCGTCGGCACGGCGGGAAGCAGCCGCCCGGTCAGCCCGGTGATGGTGATCTGGTGCTGGGTCTCGCTGACCGTCGCCCCGGACGGCACCTCGGCCGGCGGCAGCACCCGGCCGGCGTTGCGGTAGGTGCCGCCGACCCGCCACGTCACCCCGTCGTAGTCGGACAGCACGGCCAGACGCAGCCGCACGGTGCGCGGCGCGGGCGGCTTGACTCCGGGCCGGGCCGAGGCGGACGGTACGGCGGCCGGCACGCCCGGGTCGCCGGGACGGTATTCGAGGAGGCGCTGTCGCGGGTCCAGCGCCCAGCCGGAGATCCGGTTCAGGGGACTCTCGTCGAGGCTGTCCACGCGCGGCGGTTGCACGTACCGCCGCGGGTCGACCGGGGTGGCCGTGACGTGATCGCCCACCCAGGGACCGGCCGCGGCGATCAGCCCGAGCAGCACCACGAGGCTCACCGCGGCGCCGCCGAGCGCCCGCACCCGCACCGCCGCGTGCGTGCTCGCGCCGGCTCCGGACGACACGGTGAGCGCCGCCACGGCCAGAGCGGCGAAGGCGAGGGTGTACCCGGCGACGGCCGACGCGTTCGGGCCGACCACGTAGAGCGCGCCGCCGTAGACCAGCACCGGTGGCAGCAGACCGAACAGCACCCGCCCGCCACGGACGGCGATCTCGGTCGCGGCGAGCCCGGCGACCCAGGTGGCGGCGACCGCGATCACGATGGTGTCCGGGGCCGCCTCGACCGGGATCATCGCGGTGAGCAGGCGCGGGATCCCGTTCGTCAGGGCGTCCCGGGCGACGTCCGCGGTGAGCCCGGCGCCACCCGCGGCGAGGTGCAGGGCCAGCGCGGTGTACCCGGCGAGCAGCACGGTGGAGATGGGCGCGACAGTCCACGACGGCAGCCGGCGGGCCGCCACCCCCACTCCGACCGACCCCAGCGCCGCGCCCGCGACCAGCCGGAACAGCAGGTCGTCGGCGAAGATCCGGCCCAGCACGGCCCCGGCCAGGATCAGCGTCCCGGCCAGCGCGACAGGCACGACGGCACGGCGCAGCAGCCCCGGGAGCCGGGTCACCATCCGCGGACCCCGTCCCACGCGGCGGCGAACTCGGCACCGTCGACGGCCTCGATCACCAGCAGGCGGTCGGTGGGTACGGCGGGCGAGGAGTCCCGGTCGCCGAGGATTCCGGCGAGAGCCACGGGGTACGCCGCCCGCAGCCCACTGACCGCCCCGAGATCGGCGCGCCCACCCGGCCCGGTCAGGAAGATCAGCGTGTCCCCCAGCTTCTGCGCGCGCAGCCGCCGCAACGTGGCCGCGAGATCACCGTCGCCGAGCACCGCCTCGGTGAGCACGTCCAGATGCGGCCCGCCGATGGTGGCGCCCACCAGGTGCAGGCTCACCGGCAGGTCCTCGCGGACGGCCGCGACCACGATCGACGCCGCCGCCTCGCACGCGTCCTCGAAACTGTCCCCGCGATGGGCCGCTCTCCGGTCGTCCAGCAACACCACGATCGTCGGTTCGGCGGTGTCGAGCTGTTCCCGCACCATCAGCTCGCCGACCTTCGCGCTGCTGCGCCAGTGCACCCGCCGCAGCTCGTCGCCGGGCACGTACTCGCGCAGCGTGTCGAAGGTGATGCTGCCCTGCGGCACCTTGTCGGCGCTGCCGTCGAGGCTGCGGGTCAGGCCGGCCGGAACCGCCCGCAACGGGTGGATCCGCGGGTGCACGCGGACGACGGTGGTCCCGCCGTACCCCCGGGCGAGCGTGATCAGCCCGAGCGGGTCGCGGCGGGTCACGTGCAGCGGCCCGATCGGCACGAGCCCGCGCCGGTGCGTCGGCACCGGATAGGTCTCCACCGTGTCCGAACCGGGCCGCAGCCGCAGCAGCGGCACCTCGACGGACGCCGAACCGCACCGGTCGGTGGCGATCAGGGTGGCCGCCCGGATCCGGCTGGTGTTGCTGACGGTGAGGGTCACGGTGGCGGGTTCACCGCGGGCGACCCGATCCGGGTCGGCGATCCGGGTCACGCCGAGCCGCGGGCGCCAGAACGCGAACACGACGGCGGCGAGCAGGGCGAGACCGGCGGCGGCGCCGAGCAGGGCCAGGTCGGGGTAGCCGTACCGGAAACCGAGGAACAACAGGACCACGGCGGCGGCGAGCAGCCCGGCGCCGCGCGCGGTCACGCCGCTGCGGGAGGGTGTGGCGGGCAACGGATCAGACCGGGACGTGCTGGTCGGGCAACGGCACCGGGATGGCGCGCAGGGCGTCGGCCAGCACGTCGGCCGGGGTCACCCCGCGCAGTTGGGCGTCGGCCGACAGCAGCACGCGGTGGGCGAAGACCGGTTCGATCAGCTCCTTGAAGTCCTCCGGCAGCACGTAGCCACGGCCGTTGATCAGCGCGTACGCGGAGGCGGCGCGGGTCAGGGCGATCACGCCGCGGGGACTGACACCGACCCGGACCTGCGGGTGGTTGCGGGTGGCGGTGGCCAGGCGCACGGCGTACGTGTAAAGGGGGTCGGCGATGTGCACCGCCGCGACCATCCGCGTCATCTCGCCGATCATGGCGGTGTCGGTGACGGGGTCCAGACTGTCCGGAGACCGGCCCGCCGCGCCGCGCAGCACCTCGATCTCGACGTCCTCGGAGGGGTAGCCGACGGACAGCTTGACCAGGAAACGGTCGAGCTGCGCCTCGGGCAGCCGGTACGTGCCGTCCATCTCGACCGGGTTCTGGGTGGCGACGACCAGGAACGGCTGCGGCACCGGATGCGGCACGCCGTCGATCGTGACCCGCCGCTCCTCCATCACCTCCAGCAGCGCCGACTGGGTCTTCGGCGACGCCCGGTTGATCTCGTCGGCGATCACCAGGTTCGCGAAGACCGGGCCGGGATGGAACTCGAAACCCCGGTTGGCCTGGTTGAACACGGTCACGCCGGACACGTCGGAGGGCAGCAGGTCGGGCGTGAACTGGATGCGCCGCCACTGCCCGTGGATCGACGCGGCGAGCGCCCGCGCCAGGGTGGTCTTGCCGACGCCGGGCACGTCCTCCAACAGCACGTGCCCCTGCGCGAACATCGCCGTCAGAGTGAGCCGGACGACCTCGGGCTTGCCGAGCACCACCGTGCCGATCCGGGCGGCCAGCTGCGCGGCGACGTCGGCGAATCCCTGAACGTGAGCCGGGGTCAGCACTTCGGCAGATCCGCGAGGTCGTCCCCACCGTCGAGGTTCAGCCACGCCCACGGGATGTAGGTCTTGCCCTTGTAGTCCACCTGGATCCACCACGTGCTTCTCTTGTTCTTGTTGTAGACGAAGGCGTACACCTCTTCGCCGGCCTTCTTGCAGTACGTCTTCAGACGGGTGCCGTTCCCCACCCAGCCGGCCTGATTGTCGTCGTCCTGCGTGGTGCCCTTGAAGATCTCGTTGCCGTTCCGGCCGTCGACGTCTCTGTCGCAGTACGTCCGCTGGTCCCCGGTGTCGCCGTTGATGCAGGTGGCGGTCCCGTACAGGGCGTCGGTCGTCTTGGCCGCCGACTTCTCCGCGCTGCCGGCCGCGTTCTTCGCCGTGACCGTGAACGTGTACGCCGTGGACGGGCTCAGCCCGCTCGCGCTCAGCGACGTGCAGCTGCCGTCGGAGCCCTTGCCGCCGTCCGACACGGTCAGCGTGCAGGTGGCGGCGCCGCCGCCGTCGTTGACGGTGAACGACACCTTCGCCGTGTTGAACGTCGCGTCCACGCCGGTCACGGTGACCGTCGGCGCCGCCACGGTGCGCGCTGACGCGGTCGCCGCAGCACCGGCGCCGGCCTCGTTCACCGCCGTCACCTCGACCTGCACGGTCGCGCCGGCGCCGAGCCCGGTCAGCGTCACCCCGGTCTCGGTGACCTCGGTCTCCTTGCCGGCGGCCTTCACCACGTACTTCGTGATGGCCCGCCCGTTGTCGACCGGCGCCGTCCAGGTCACCTTCACCGCGCCGGCCTGGTCGCCGACGGTGGTGGCCTCCAGGTTCTCCGGTTTCGCCGGTGGACTGAACGGCACCACCGTGTTGCTGACCGCCGACGCCTTGGAAGCGGCGCCCCGGTCGTTGACCGCGACGACGGTGAACGCGTACTGCTTGCCCAGCTCGAGCTGCCCCGCCGGGACGGTCAGCGTCGGGGTGGCGACGTCACCGACCGGCGCGCTGCCACCCTCGGTGACGGCCGTCACGGCGTACCGCTGGATGGTCCGGCCCTGGCCGTTCGCGGCCGGCCAAGTGACCGTGACCGTGCCGTCGTTCTTCGCCTCCGCCACCGGGGTGCCCGGCGGATCCGGCACCTCGGCGGTCGGGATCACCGCGTTGCTCATCCGGCCCGGGCCGTCACCCTTGCGGTTGACCGCGTGCACCTGGAAGCTGTACGACTGCCCGTTGATCAACCCGGTCACCAGCAGCGACCGCTGGTCCGCGCCGACCTGGAAGGTCCGGCCCGCGCCGGCCACCACGTACCGGGTGACGTCGGCGCCGTTCGGCGCCGCCGCCTGCCAGCTGACCCGCACCTCGGCGTTGCCCGCGGCGGCCCGCACGTTCCGCGGCGCGCCCGGCTTGCCGACCACCGGCTTCTTCGGCTTCTCCTGCTGCTTCGGCTGCTCCTGCTGCGGCTTCGTGGGCGGCGGATCGCCACCGAGAACGTTGTTGTCGTACTTGTCGACCACCCGGACGATGTGTTTGTCGTCGACCACCCGGGCCGTCGAGGTGCCGGGCGCGTTGATGAACAGGTGGTTCTCCCGGACGTCCAGCTCCAGGTCACCGCCCGGCCGCTTGATGTCGATCGGGTTCCTGCGCTGCCCGTTCTGGTCGAAGACGTGCACCGTGCCGTCGTTCTCCGGCACGTAGACGTAACCCTGGTAGGCCACCGCGGGCCGCAGGTCGCCGCCGTCCGGGACGGTCACGTCCCGCACCCCGGCCGGGCCGATGGTGAACACCTTCCGGTCGTCGGGCACCGTGACGACGATCGTCTCCCCGTCGGTGCGCGGCGGCAGCTGGCCCAGCCCCTCCAACGGCAGCGTGGTCGCCTGGCCCGCACCCTTCTCATCGACCTTGACCAGCGCGTTCGTGGTGCGGTCGAGGACCGCGACACCCTCGTCCAGCGCGCTGACCGCCAGGTCGTGGCTCGGCCCGGCGACCGCGTCGCTGCGCACCACCACCGGCCCCGCCGCATCCTCGCTCGGCCGGATCGAGGTGACCGTGCCCTCCGACGGCGCCGCGATCCACAGCATGCCGGCCCCGTCGAACACACCGCCGTCGATGCCCGGCGGGAACTGCAGCGCCTCCCCCACCGGCTGCAGGCTCGACGGATCCACCTGCTGCACCTTGCCCTGCACCGCGTCGACCACGAAGGCCACGTCCTCGTGCAGGGCCACGCTCACCCCGATGCCGGCCTGCGACGTCCCGTTCCAGAACGCCTGCAGGTCGGTCAGGTCCATCGACCCGATCGCACCCGTGTTGACGTCCCGCAACAGCACGTAACGGTCGCTCTGGATCACCTGCAGCGAATGCCCGCGCAACGCCTGCCCGATGTTGACCCGGGTGTCGACCTTCGCGTTCGGCCCGTTGATCCGGGCGATCTCCGCCTTGCCCCGGCTCCACACCCACGACGAGGCGTCGAAGCTGGCCAGCGCCTCGTCCGCGGCCCCCAGGCCACGGACGGTGAACCCCAGGCCCGCCACCAGAACGAGGACCGTCGCCATCGTGACCAGTTGCCCACGGCTGGGCACCCGCCGCCCACGGCCCGCCACCTTGGTGGCATCTGCGCTGGTCACAGTGGTCGTCCTCCTTGCGGCTCGACTACGGGACGCAGGCCATCATAGGGAACCCGCGTCGATCGCGGGTACCCGCTCCGCACCGCTGTGGATAAGTTATTTACGCTCCGTACACACCTGTGTCGAAGTGCCGAACTCCTCGGTCGAATAGACGGCCACCACCACGAAGCAGTACTGCAACGACGGCTGCAGACCGATCACCTCCGTCTGCGTCTTGCCCGGCCCCACCTGCGCCACCGGCTTCAACTGCTGACCGGCGCGCGCCATCGACACCATGAACCCGTACTTGCCACCCGTAGGGTCCTTCCAGGCGATCCGCACCGACGTGCCCCGGTCCACGATCGTCACCGCCGTCGGCGGCGCACCCGAATCCTGCGGCCCGGTCACCTCCGCCGTCGGCGCCGCCTCCGGCTCGTCCTTCTGCGAACGGTCCGCGAGCACGACGACGAGCGCGCCTACGGCGAGCGCGGAGATCAAGGTCGCGACGGCGGTCAGGGTGATGGCGACGGCACGGCTGGCCTTGCCCTCGGTCCTTTCCTGATGGGGGTACGGGGTGACCGAATGCGGCTGGGGTAGCCAGGGCTGCGGTTGCGGGGTGACGTGGTAGGGATTCGGGCCCGGAGCGGGCACGGGATACGGGCCGGGCTGCGGTCCCGGGTGCGGTTGCGGGCCGGGGTGCGGCTGCGGGCTCGGGTAGGACGGGGGTCCCGGACGCGGCGGGACCGGGCCCGGTGCGGGGGTCGGGTATGGCGGCTGCGGGGTCGGGCCGGGCGCCGGACGGGGTGGATACGGGCCCGGCACGGGGCGCGGCGCGGGCTGGGGCGGATACGGGCCGGGCACGGGAGCCGGGCCGGGCACAGGGCCAGGCGCAGGCCGGGGCGGATACGGGCCGGGCACCGGAGCGGGGCCCGGATCCGGAGCCGGGCCGGGTGTGGGGGCCGGGCTGGGCGCAGGAGCCGGGCTGGGCGCAGGAGCCGGCCCGGGTGTGGGGGCCGGGCCAGGTGCAGGATCCGGGCCAGGTGCAGGAGCCGGGCTGGGCGCGGGTGCAGGACCAGGCATAGGTGCCGGACTCGGCGCGGGGCTTGGGCCAGGCGCGGGGCTTGGGCCAGGAGTCGGGTTTGGGCCAGGAGTCGGGTTTGGGGCCGGAGCGGGAGCCGGACCGGGCGCAGGAGCAGGCGCCGGATCGGGCGTCGGCACAGGGCCCGGATCGGGTGTGGGGCTCGGGCTCGGTGCAGGAGCCGGGGCCGGGCCGGGTCCCGGAGTGGGACCGGGCGGCGGTGCAGGCGCGGGCACCGGCGCCGGGTTCGGCGCGGGAGCGGGGGCAGGGGGCGCCGGGCTGGGAACAGTCTGGAGCAGCGCCGTCGCGCCCGAAGTGTCCTCACCGAGATAGGTCCGCGCCCGGGCGATGAACGCGTGCCCGTCACCGAGAGCCGCCGGCCCGTGCGCCAGAACCCTGCCGAACGCCTTGCGCGCCTCATGCTTGTTGCCGAGCTCCTCCGCAACGACCCCCAGGTCATGCGAAATGTGCAGCATGAGCGGATCACTGTCACCGAGTTTCCAGATCCCCGCCGCGTACGCGTCCTCCAGCTCCCGCCGGGCCGCCATCGGATCATCGATGCGCAGATAGACCCCCGCCAGCTCCCGCTGCGCGGTCAGCACATCCGGATCATCCTCACCGAGCTTGTCCCGCCCGATCTCCACCGCCCGTTTGAGCAGCACTTCGGCCGCATCGAGGGAGCCGGCCGCGATCAGACCACGCGCACGGTCAAGAACTGGAACGAGAGGGGACGGCTGCGACACGTCCGCCATGCTCCCCCGTTCGCCCGCCCGGCGCCACACTCGATCTCCATGACCACGGCCTCCCACCCCCACTTCGACCCCACCCAGCGGCCGTATATAGTTCTGTCCGTGCGGCCGACCGGGCAGCCGAAACCCAGGTGAAAGCCTGGCAGACGCTCCCGCTAAGCTGTACGAACAACACCGGTCCGGGTGGCGGAATGGCAGACGCGCTAGCTTGAGGTGCTAGTGTCCTTTATCGGACGTGGGGGTTCAAGTCCCCCCTCGGACACCAATCAAAGACACGAGAACTCGCCGGGGTGCAAACCTCGGCGATCAGTGTTTCTGGCCCAGGTTTGTAGATCATCCGTAGGCCGATGCGGCTGTACAGCTCGGCCTTGTCGCGCGGGTCGGCGTCTCGTAGCAGCCGGAACAGGTCGTTGAACGCTTCGGCGATGGCGTCGATCTGGTCGGTGGTCATCCGTTGGGGCGGTGCCTCGGTGAGGCCCAGTCGCGCCTGGGCGGCTTTCTTGATCGTCGTGGTCTCGCTGATCCAGTCGGCGATCAGTGCGGGGTCGCCGCCCGCGTCGAGGGTCGCCCGGTAGCGGCTGATCTTGGCGTCCGCGTCGGCAATGGTCTGCCGGAGTCGTTCAACCTCACCTGCGGTGTCATGGGCGGCGAGTGCGGCGCGGTACTGCGCCTCGGCCACCCGCTGAGTGTTGTCGGTCAGCGCCGACCCGGTCAGCTCCTCGCGGAGGAACCGGTCGATGGGCTTGGTGATCTGGTCTTCGCGCAGGTAGAGCGCTGGCGGGTGGCTGATCTGGTGTTGGCGGACGTAGTCGCGGCTGGCGGTGCAGCAGTAGTAGAGGCGTCCGTGGTTGGGGTTGCCGACCATCTTGCGGTCGCAGACGCCACAGGTGATCAGGCCCCGGAACAGGTACGGGTGCCCGGTGTGGCGGGGCGCTTTACCGGCGTCGCTGTTCGTGCCGCGCTTCTTGATCGTGCGCTGGGCTTGTTCGTAGAGGTCGGTGCTGATCAGCGGCGTGTGTGACGGGGTGCGCGACCAGATCCACTTGCTGGGGTCGTTCCACCGGTGGCGGCTCTCGTGGCCGAGCGCGACGTCGTCCACGTCGATCAGGACCTCGTCGGTGCGCGCCCGGTTCCAGACCTGGTGGCCGGTGTAGCGCGGGTTCTGCAAGATCGCGCGTACCGCGGTGGTCTCCCAGACCTGGGTGTTGCGGTGCGGGTTGCGTGCCCGGTCGTAGGCCGAAGGGCACGGGATGCCGTCCTGCGTGAGACCGCGCGCGATCGAGGTCATGCCGCGCCCGGCGGTGTATTCGGCGAAGATCCGCTTCACGATCGGTGCGGTGACCGGGTCGGGGTCGAGCTGGTGGAGTCGCTTGCCTTCTGCGGCTTTGCCGGGGTGGGGGTGCGGGCCGGCGTCGGCGAGGCGGTAGCCGTAGGGTGGGCGTCCGCCGAGGTAGCGGCCTTCGAGTTCGGTCTGTGCCTTCATCGCGGAGTGAACACGGATCTTGATCCGGTTACGTTCGCCCTTGCTCATCCCGCCGTAGAGCGCCATCACGAGATCGTGGGCGTCGGAACCGGGATCGATGGCGCCACCGACCTCGGGCACCCACAGCCCGACGCCGTAGTGCACGAACACCGGGAACGTCATACCGAACTGGCTGCCGTAGAACGCGCGCTGCGGCTCACCGATGACCACGGCCTCGAAGTCACGACCCGCACCCTTGATCGCGTCGAGCAGGCGGGTCGCTTCCGGCCGGCGTTTCCATGGCAGCGAGCGGGACAGCCCGATGTCGAAGAACTCGGCGACGACCTCACCCCCGGCCGGTTCGATCAGGCTGCGGGCGCGGGAGAGCTGCCACGCTTTGGAGGCCTGCGGGTCTTGTTGGTCTTCGGTCGACACTCGTCCGTAGAACGCGAATCTCATGACCGACGAGTCTTCCGGGCGCGGTCGATGATGCGCCACAGTGCGTCTGCGGCCGCATCAGACAGCGGGACTTCTAGGGACGTCTTGAGCTGCGAATCTTCGAGAATCAGTGTCTTGCAGCTTCGTATGCTGCAATTTCTCCCTTCGCTGGTCTGGTCGTCGGTGGTGATCGTCGGGCCTCCTTCCGGGTCGTGGGTGGGGTGTCCGCGCGGTCGTCCGTCCGTTGTCCGTCCGCGCGCTGTTATGCGCAGACGCGCGCGAGCGGACGGACGTCCGCGCGGACGTTCGGGTCAGGTGCGCCAGTGCCCGCGGGTGACTTGCCGGGCGCGGCCGGTGGTGGCGTGGGCTTGGAGCCGGTTGTAGATCCAGGTGCGTCCCATGCCGGTGAGGTCGATGAGTTCCCGAGCGGTCAGCCCGTCGGCGGGCGCTTGATCAAGGACTGTCAGCAGCGTCTGTTCCGGGTCGTCGGCTGCCGGTCGTGGCGGTTCGATCGGCTTCGGTTGGTGGTCGATCGCCGCGCGGGACAGCGGGTCGAGGTCGGGTCGTTGGTCGGCGTAGCGGGCGGCGGTCTGGCGTACGAGTTCGTCGGTGACCAGGTAGGCGCGGGCGCGGCGTGGTTGGTCGTGGCCGTCGGCGAGGATGTAGAACTTGCCGGGTGCGTCGAGGGTGTGGGCGTGCCAGCCGTCGGTGAGCATGCCCTTGTCGAGGATGAGGTCGACGTCGCGGCGTTCCCGCACCCGCAGGCAGACGCGGATGCTCATCTGCGAGCGCAGTGCTCCCCCACCCATAGCTTTCTGGGTCGGCCGTTGGGTGGCGGCGAGCAGGTCGACGGCGAGGGCACGGCCGCGCCGGGCGATCGATTCGGCGTGCCCGACGGCGTCCGGTGCGGT
This sequence comes from Actinoplanes utahensis, assembly GCF_016862455.1. Lineage (GTDB taxonomy): Bacteria > Actinomycetota > Actinomycetes > Mycobacteriales > Micromonosporaceae > Actinoplanes > Actinoplanes utahensis. The sequence continues at coordinate 14,206 of NZ_BOMZ01000037.1, read as the reverse complement.
GTCGGCGAGTTCGGCGTACTCGTCGATGACGATGACCAGCGCCGGCGCGGCCGGTGTGGGTTCCCAGACGCGGCTGTTGTCGCGTCCGGAGGCGTGTGCGCGGGCGTCGAGCACGGCGACCGCGTCAGCGAGCAGCTCGGTCGCCTCCTCCGGGGTGGTGGCCAGCCGGGCGAGGCAGGGCGCCCACGGCCGGAGTTCCATGCCGCCTTTGAGGTCGATACCCCAGAGCACGACATCGGCGCACGCCGCGAGGTTGCCAAGGACCACATTGAGTACGCCGCTCTTACCGGAATCGGTGGTCCCGCCGATCAGGGCATGCTTGCGCAGCAGCGCGACGCGTACGGGTGTCGCGTCCTCGAAGACGCCCAACTCGATCGGGTCGGCCAGGGTCCGGGCGGTCGGACCGGGCCACGGGATCGCCCCGGCGTGCGGGTCGATCGCCAGGACGCGCATGGTGCACCGGCCGGCATGTGCCGGGTCCTGCTCGACCCGGACCGCACCGGGCCTCGTGCCGAGGGCCGACTCGATGGCCGGCACGCGGGTGACGACGTCGGTGACGCTCTGACCTGGTCGCAGTTTCAGCCGGGCACGCCAGCCCCAGGTGTCCACGACGGCCGACATGATCCGTGACCCGGTCAGCCCGATCACTTCGGCCAGGTTCGGCCAGGCGTTGATGACCCGGTCCACACGCACCCGGGCGCGGCGTCGCCGGTGTCCCCACCACGGGATACCGAACGGGACCACAGCCACGACAAGGACGGTCAGCAACGGTGACCGCACCGGTCCGAGCGCCGCTGCGACGGCGAGCCAGGTTCCCGCGACAGCGGTCGTCGTCGCGGCGTAGGCACGTTCGGCGGTGCGAGTAAGACCCCACGGCACCCCGCGGAGTGCGGCGGCCAGCGCTGCGGCCACGGTAAGCGCCGCGATCAGTGGCCACGCTCCAGGGTGGGTGTGGTGGAGGATGAGTCCGGCGACCGCGAGGATCACCGCGGTGGTGATCGGGGCGAGTTCGGAGCGGTAGCGGTACAGGGCACGGCCGATGGCGGCCAGCGCGGCGAGGGTCAACGGCTCATCGGGTACGAACAGCAGCGGTTGCGGGTTGCGGCGGTTCCAGCGGCGGTGCCTGCGTCCGTACGATCTCATTCGGCGAGTTCGCCCTCATCCGGCCGTACCCAGGCGTGGTGCTCGGCGACCGCGTCGCGCAGGTAGCTCAGCGGGTCGGCTTCGCCGTCGTGGTCGGCGGCGAGGGTGGCGCGGGCGGCGGCGAGCAGGTCGGCGAAGTTCCAGCGGGTGCGGGTGAGCAGGCGTGCGAGGCGGTCGAGCTCGGCGAGCATGACCGGGATGTCACCGATGGCGGTCCAGATGGTTGCCGGTGTTGCCCGTAGGCGGGCGGCGTGCAGATGGGTGCGGACGGCCTCCTGGTCGAGGGTGGGGCGCGGGATGTTCGGGTCCTGGGTCATGTGCGGGATCGGGTCTCCTTCCGGTGGGTGTGGGCTCATGTCAGAGGGTGAGTCCGGCGACGAAGCGGGCCAGGGCGCGCAGCCCGTTGCCGACCTCGGGACCGACCGACGACGAGGCGAGGAAGTAGCCGAAGGCCGCGCAGACGGCGGCCTGCCAGAGCGGCAGCCGGGCGTACCGCCAGAGCAGGTAGACGAAGACGCCGAGCAGGATGACGGCGGAGACGGCGATCGTCACGCGTCACCACCACGGCGGCGGCGGGTCCGGATGGCGCGATCGGTGCCGGTGTGACTGCCGCGCGGCTGGTGCCGGCGGGTCCAGCGGTTGCGGGCCACGCACTTGCGGCACAGAGCCGGATGTCCGGCGGTGAGCTGTGCGCCGCACGGGCAGGCCGGGGCCTCGTGGGTGAAGTGGTGAGTGTCCATTGCTGATCTCCTCTCGGTACGGCGAGGCGAGGGCTCGCATCGACGCCATTGAGAGTGCGATCAGGCGACGGGACGTGATCAGGTCGTGGCTGGACGTGTCCAAGACGTCTGGTTAGGGTGGTCAGGCTGCCGGGACGTCCTGACGGGAAGACGATGCCGAACGAGCGACTACGTACCGCCATGCTGGAACGCGGATTGACTCCAGCCGCGCTCGCCGAAGTGCTCAACGTCGACCCGAAGAGCGTCGAGCGTTGGATCACCGGGCGTACGCCGTACCGGCGCCATCGGTACGCGGTAGCCGCCCGTCTCGGAGTCGACGAGGTGTACCTGTGGCCGGACGCGCTCAGCTCCGACCAGGTCGCCAGCGCCAGCGAAAGCGAGATCATCAACATCTACCCGCACCGGTGGACCGTGCCGTCCGAGGTGTGGCGCACCCTGTTCGACAACGCCGAGGAAGAGATCGGTGTCCTGGTCTACAGCGGTCTCTTCCTGTCCGAGGACGCGGGCATCCACCGCATCTTCCAGGAGAAAGCCCGCAACGGGGCGCGGGTACGCATCCTGCTCGGCGACCCGGACTCCGCGTCGGTAGCGCAACGCGGCGCCGACGAGGGGGTGGACGAGGTCCAGGCAGCGAAGATCAAGAACGCGCTGGTGATGTACCGGCCGCTGCTCGGTGTCGAGGGCATCGAGTTCCGGCTACACCGGACCGTGCTGTACAACTCGATCTACCGCGCCGACGACCAAGTCCTGGTCAACACCCACATCTACAGCTTCGCCGCTTCGCAAGCCCCGGTGCTGCACCTGCGGCGGGTGGCCGGCGGCGGCATGGTCAACACGTACCTGGACAGCTTCGAGCGCGTCTGGGACGACGCGACACCGGTGGAGTGAGGCAACACGTGGGACGACGCATCGACTACTACAACGACCCTGCCGCGCCGAAGGCGAACAGCGTCGTACCGTCCGCGAACGTCGTCGTGGTCAACGACGACGGCGCGATCCTGCTGATCCGCCGCTCGGACAACGACAACTGGGCGCTCCCTGGCGGCGGTATGGACCTCGGTGAGTCGCTGCCGCAGACGGCGGTTCGGGAGACGGCCGAGGAGACCGGGATCGACGTCGAGGTCACCGGCCTGGTCGGCATCTACACCGACCCCCGGCACGTCATCCTTTACACCAGCAACAACGAGGCCCGGCAGGAGTTCTCGATCGTGTTCACGGCCCGGCCGGTCGGCGGCGCACCGACGCCGAGTTCGGAGTCGACCGAGGTGCGCTGGGTGCCACCGGCAGAGATCCCTGCACTGCCGATGGACCGTTCGATGCGGATGCGGGTCGACCAGTACCTCACCGCGCCGGGCAGTATTCACCTTGGATAGCGACTGGGTCGGTGCCGGTGCCGACAGCTTCGCGGCGGTCGGGACGGTCGGGGCGTTCATCGTCGGGTTCACGCTGCTGCGCCGCGAGCACCGGCGCGAAGCCGACCGCGCCGATGACCAACGCCGTGCCCAAGCTGAACGCATCAGCGCCTGGGTGGAACTCACTCGCAAGGTCGACGGGACGCGGGAACTCGCGTTCCACATCCACAACGCGAGCGACATGCCGATCTACGAGGTGGAGTTGCCGTTGCCCGCACGCGGCGGCGAGGAGTCCCACTCGGAGTTCGTCGGTCTCGTCCCGCCCGGTCGCACCATCCAGCGCCCGGCGCCGGCGGAGTGGCTACGCACGTACGTCGAGCCCGAACCCGTACAGATCGAATTCCTCGACAGCGCCGGCCGACGGTGGAGCCGCGACGAACAGGGCTCGATCACCCGTACCGATGCTTCCTAACCTGCCGCCAGCAGCACGGACACCCGCCGCACCGCGCCGATGATCAACGGGCTCGCCTCCCGGATGGACTCCGCGACCAGGTCGCCGTTGCCGTAGCGGGACAGGATCTCCCCGAGACGCTGCTCGACCTCGACGGGCTCCCCGTCCGGGGTGGTAGTCATGTCCGCATACGTGATCGCATCCGACAACAGGCCCTCCACCGGCGGGAACTCGCTCACCAGTTGCTCGGCTAAGCCGCGATTGCGGGCCTCAATGTGCGCGCACGAGTGGTGAGCGACCAACCGGCAAACGAGGTCGTCGACCTTGGCGACATCGCGCAGATAGCGGGCACCGTCGAGCTGATGCATGCCGGTCACGACCAGGTCGGGTGCGTAGCCGACATCGTGGAGCCAGGCAGAGGCCACCATCACCGCCCCTTGATCGCCGACCAGGTGCGCCACCGATGCGGCTTTACGCCCCACGCCCTGACTGTGTGCCCACCGGCGCGGGATCGGCCCCGCCAGCAGCGAATGTGCGAGGTCACGGGCACGATCAACCTGATCCACATAGGCAGACTATGCGACCGTCCCAGCAGCAAACCAAGATCATGTATCGACGTAGCCCTCCGGGTTCTCAACCCCGGCCAGCACCGCCGAGAGCCGGTCCGCGACTGCTGGCGAGATATCGCCGACCCGCACCACCGCTGTGCCCTGACGTCCCACTGCGTCGTGCAGAGCCGGGAACTCCTGGCCGACGTCGAAGCCTGCCTCTTCGAGGGCCAGCGCCAGACGGTCAGCCGACGTGCGTGCAGCGTCCGCACCTGGCCGGTCGCCTTTCATGTCACCACTCCCCCGCTCGCTCCAACTCTGGCCGCTCAGGACGATTCTTCGCGGTAGGTAACCGAACGTGAACCGCGGCGCTAGGACGTCTAGGGACTTCTTGGCTACGATGACGCTCTCGCCAGCGATCGGAGTCGTTGCGTGAACCACCCACTCGCCCGTGCGCTACGCAGCGCTGGACTCACCGTCATCGACGTCGCCGAACGCCTCGACGTCGACCCGAAGACCGTCCAACGCTGGACCAGCGGCCGCATGCCCTACCCCCGCCACCGCGACGCCCTGGTGAAACTCACCGGATGGACCGCCTACGACCTGTGGCCCAACCTCCCGCGCCCGTCGGCATCCACCCCGGCGGCTACCGAGGTGCGCATCGTCTATCCGCACCGTTCCTCGGTGCCTTCGGACGCTTGGGCTCGCCTTCTCAGCCGTGCCGAGCGCGAGATCGACATCCTCGCGTACAGCGCACTCTTCCTCGCCGAAGACGCATCAGTGCCCTCCCTCCTGCGGGACAAGGCGAGCAACGGCGTCCGTGTACGCATCGCGCTCGGCGACCCGGACGGCCAACACATCGCCAACCGGGGAACCGAGGAACGGGTCGGGACCGGCATGAGCGTCCGCATCCGTACCGCCCTCGTCAACCTCCAGCCGCTCACCGGCGTACCCGGCATCACCGTGCGCCTGCACGACACGGTGCTCTACAACTCCTTCTGCCGCGCCGACGACGAAATGCTCGTCAACCCCCACGTGTACGGCAGCCCCGCCGCCCACGCACCAGTGCTGCATCTGGCCAGCGGCAACAACGACGGCATGAGTTCAACTCACATCGCCGCGTTCGAGCGAGTATGGGGCTCAGCAAAGCCGTTGAAGGATTGACCGACCGAAGCGGTGACACCGGCGGCGCCGGGTCGCCGTCTGGGCAGAACGCCGTACCGGTTGAGGAACCCGAACGCGTCGTACCTAGCTCGGCACGGCTCCGGCTCCCTACACGTGGCACACAACCCGTCGGCGGTGACCGATAGGTGCGCGTAGAGGTCCCGCTCGACCTGCCCGATCTGATCAAGCACCTCACGGCCGGGATAGACACCCGAGATCCTTGCCCTGGGACCCATCACAACCCCTCGGCCTCACGCCGGGTGATCCGCGCATAGTCCTCCGGGCGATGCAGCCCGATCCAGGCCACAACATCATCCCTACGCCAGACCCTCCCCGACGCCAGCTCAGCAACCGGCTTCGGAAACCCGTCCCGACAGGTGATCATGAAAGCCCGCTGACGGCCAACACCCAGCAAAAGCCTTATCTCGTAGGCCCCAACAAGTCCCGGCATCGGATCCGACACGGGAGCTGCGTACGCGCCGGCGGAGATTCGGAGGACGTTCTCAGGGACGGTGCCTTCCACGACAACCACTCCGATCTACGGTCACGGCACACTCAGTCGCCCGTCGACGTTCAGCAAGAACCGGCCGAGGCAACACCGTCGAGTGACACCCGACCGCCCGGAAACTGCTCACGGACGGCCGGGGTCCTCAGCCACCGGTGTCCCAATCCATCCCGCAACCTGAATACCGGCTGCCCACAACCCTGCATCCGAAACCGAGGCAGGCCGACCGCTTCTATCAGGACGTCTCGTTACGCCTACGCGTCCTTCAACGTCCTGAGACACCACCTCTACGAAGCCGCCCAGGCAGCACAGGAGACGGTCCTTCATTCGACCCAAAATAGGGCGGATCGCCATAAGAGATGGCACTCATCACCTTCCAGCCAACTGTAAGGTCTTGCCATGGACCCGCAGGCCCCTTCGATCTTGATTCCGCCGTCGTACTGCCACTATGCGAGCGGCCAATGCGACCAGTCGTTCGACCAATCCGCGCTAAAAACCGTATTCTTTGCATATCCGTCTGAACCCGAACCGATCGCCTCAACGATCGAGGCTGCCGTCATCAAGCTAGAGGGCAGAAGATCTCCATATGCGTGGAAAACTTGGAAGAACATGGACGTTCCGGGACAGACTATATTCTGCGAAATCTGCCGTTCGCTTCGAACCTCATCCGTAGTGGTAGCCGACGTCACGACCTTAAGCTTCAACGTGATGTTCGAAATCGGGTACAGCCTGTCCCTAGGACTGCCCGTCATCCCTATTCGCGACCCAACCTTTTCAGCAGACAAGAGAGTATTCGAAGAGGTTGGATTATTGGACACTCTAGGCTACATAGATTTCACAAACTCAGACCAACTGTCCGGGCGACTTTTAGAGGCAGTGCCGGCTGCTAAGTCGTTACCTAATGTTCCAGCGCAGGAATTTCGGCAGTCGCCGATCTACCTCTTAAAGGGTCCCGTACCGACAGAGGGAACGATCCGACTGCAGAGTACTATCAAGAAGTCGTCTATACGATTCCGAACCTATGATCCGGTCGAAACGCCAAGACTTTCCCTCCATGAGGCTCGTCGGCAAGTTGCGGGTTCGGCCGGCGTAATCGCCAACCTACTTGCCCCCCAACGCACCAAGGCTTTAGCCCACAATGCGCAATGTGCCCTGATTTCAGGAATGGCGCTCGGATCCGGTAAAGCTGTAGCCATGGTTCAAGAGGGAGTGGAAGTTCAACCGATTGACTACAGGGACATAGTTCTCCCGTGGACCAATCCCAATAATCTTCCCGCCCTGCTCCATGATGTCTTTGCCCGCGTATTTGAGCGGTTGCAAGAAGGAACGGACCGGCAGCAAAAGACATCGCAGGGCTTACTGCAAAAGCTCGACCTGGGCGATGTGGCTGCTGAAAACGAAATTTCAGGACTTCGACAGTATTTCGTTAGTACAGGGCAGTCAACGCAAGCCCGTCAGGGTCACGCACGTTTAGTAATCGGACGTAAGGGGGCAGGGAAAACAGCTATATTCTATAACGTCCGCACTTCGATCGGCCGGGGACACGACCGAATGGTGTTGGACTTGAAGCCGGAAGGCCACCAGTTCGTAAGGCTCAGAGAAGAAGTTTTGGACCGATTGGGCGCAGGCCTCCAGGAGCATACGATGGTTGCCTTCTGGAACTACATTCTCCTTGGAGAACTCGCGCGTAGCGCCCTAGAAACAGATAGGAATATTGCTCAAGTTGATCCCGCGCGAAATACGCCATACAATGAACTCGCTCAGATTTACGAGAAGCACGATCCGGGACTGGAATCAGACTTCTCCCAGCGACTTCTTCTACAAGTCGACCGGATTGGCCGCCGACTAGGATCCCTCAAACCAGAGGAAGTCGGCCCTCGCCTGACACAGGTCGTTTACTCAGGCGAGTTCAGGCAGTTGACAGATGCGGTTGTGAAGTACCTAAGGCTAAAGCAGTCGGTTTGGCTTCTCGTTGATAATCTTGACAAGGGCTGGCCTGTAAGAGGAACCTCCTCAGAAGACATTCTCATTGTTCGCGCGCTTCTTGATGCCACCCGCAAGCTCCAGCACCAATTAGAGGCACAAGACGTTCACTTTGAATGTCTTGTATTCCTTCGATCTGATATTTATGAGCACCTTAGACGCGAAATCCCGGACAAAGGCAAAGATACAGCTATCCGGCTTGACTGGGAAGACGCCTCATTATTCCAGGAAATTGTAGCGCGGAGAATAGAAGCCTCTACCGGACTGAGAGGGGACTTCGAGGAGATGTGGTCGCACTTGTGTGAACCTCTTGTGGAAGGTCACGGATCATTTGCGTATATCCTTGAGCGTACCCTCATGCGCCCTAGAGATCTCCTGCAGTTCCTTCGCGCAGCGGTTCAGACGGCCATCAACCGCAGTCACACGCGCGTCACTGAAGAAGACATCATATATGCCGAGAAGGGGTACTCGGAGGATCAGCTCCTCGCTTTATCATTCGAGATATCCGACACTCATCCAAAACTGAGGGATGTTTTATACGCATTCGAAGGTGCTCCGAAGACTATATCGATCTCCGATGTCGAAGACCGGCTTCGTTCAATGAATAATATCGACGGCGATGAACTCAAAGCGACGATCGAACTTTTAATGTGGTTCGGATTTCTCGGTGTCGTAAGCGCAAAGGGCGAACCTAGGTATGCATATCATGTTAAAGACAACATCAGGCGCCTACAGTTCCAAACGGAAGTTGCCGATGCCTCCCTAGTTGTTCATCCCGCTTTCAGAGCTGCACTAGATATCGGTTTCTACTGATATCCAGGACTCAGGATATAGATGTCGCATCTATAGCGGCATCGCAGACGATCGAGCCGGTTAAGGTGTAACTCGAACCAAGCACCAGACGTCGACGGCTGCTTACAGGATTCGTTATGTGGGGCCCAGCCATTAGGTATCTGACCTGGTGCGCCGACTCCAACAGGATTATGGTTCTTCGCAACATCAACCCACGAATCTAGGAATTGCCCGAAATATGAACATGAGATTCTGGTCATCCGCCGGCCGCTACCTTAAGACTACGGTTGCTAGTCCTGATGAAATACGTCCATCGCTATGGACCTCTGCGATCAGCGACCAGAGCTACACCGGCTCCGAAGAGAAATACCGAAATGCAATACTTGAGCAGTACAAGATTTATGTCGAAATGGCTGACCGAATCAGTGCACGTCGCAGTCTTGCCAATTCATTCTTCTTAACGCTCAACACGCTTGTCCTTGCAACGGTAGGCGTCTTCTGGAAGGATCAACCAAGCGCGAATCCTTTGTACTTACTGATTCCCCTCTCGGCGCTGTTGATTCAATGTGCCGCGTGGTTCTGGATCTTGCGATTCTATCGTCAGCTGAATTCTGCTAAGTACACTGTTATTGGTTTGCTGGAGGAAGGACTACCTGCGTCGCCATATTGGAGCGCTGAGTGGAGGGCTCTAGGTGAAGGGAGGAACCCGTCACGGTATTGGCCACTTAGCCATATGGAGCAATGGATTCCAATTATGTTTGCGCTAGTTTACGGTGCTGCTTTCGCTATAGCGCTGGTGGCCTAAACTTTCTCAACTTGCAAGACTACCGTCCAGATTTCTGCTTTAGACGGTAAGCGTACTGAGCGGACGTCGAAGTACAACAGTAAATTGTTCATACCCTTGACGCTACGCTAGGCGGCCCAGTTGATAATTGATCGAGCCGCCTAGCAACAAAAGAACGAATCTAATCACTCATCAGCGAGTTGAATCCATCCGTCTAGGACGGTGAGTGCATCGAGCATGGCTGCGAGGCCGCTTCTCATTCGTCGCACAGGCGATCTGACAACACGCGACACTGATTCGGCGTCCTCCATATTGCTCAACAGTTGACGAAGAGCCGTGGCGATATCTTCCGACATTTCGACGAGCCCTCGAACTGTCGCAATAAATTCTTCGGCATCTGCGGCCTCGGCAGGATTCTGCCTTGCAGTTTTTGCCATACTAATGGCCGCAATGACTCCGGGGTTCGCATCGACCGCAGTTCGACCAAATTCGGTACCGAGTTCGAATAGCCGATCGGACGGGCCTTTCAGTTCACCAGCGAATCTCGCTAAGACCTGAATCCTCCCACGCGCACCCCGGCCTCGGCGATCGCTTTCCGTAATTTGTTCAGTCGTTTTTTCCAGGAGTGGTTGAAGATCTTGGGTTGCCTCACCCAGCTCCTGAAGAATCTTGGACCACCGTTCTAGTGCAATTTCGGCTTCCGCTATGTCGTCCAATTGCTCATTCTTGTCATCCTGCTGTTCCTCCGCCAACTCCGGCAGCGGCCGATCTGCCATCTCTCGGGTGATATCCGCCAATCGCTGTGCGAGCAAGTTGATTGCAGTCCGATATGCTTCTGATTCCTCGGAAGTAAGGCGGAGAGTGCGCCAGTCGCTTTGTTGGGTATCGCGCACGAGGCGCGCAACCTCATCTGCAGTATCCACATCGTTTACCGCTGGCGTGTCAATATACAAGATCGGAAGGACAAGATCTCTGGCGTCGACGCTCGCTGCTCGACCAACGAACTCGATGAATTCTCGGCGACACTCCTCGCTTTGTAGGTATTTGGGGGTAATGATGGGAATAAAGAAGACGGTTTCCGTTAGCGCCGTATCGGTAACTCGCTTCCACTCCTCACCCCATTCGACGCTTTTCTTGTCGATGAAGAGTTTAAGCTCTTCTCCAGTAATCAACTCGTACTCGTTCTGGATTTTTCCGGCTAGCCTGAGGATTCTCCCCCCTTCGAGGTCATCATCGCGGCGGGTGTAGCTCCAGAATCCAACCGACCTAACCTGACTCACGCGGGCCCCTCCATCATCCTCGATGAGTACTCCGCAACATTATTACATCGACTACAGGGGCCACCTCCGGCAAGGACCCGCTCGTTCTATTGATCTTGATATCCCAAGAGAATTTACTGCAGTCAAACCGTTTCTGCGGGATCTGCGCCGCCCGGTACTGTGGCGTTATTTGGCGAGAGTCTGCTAGTACTGCCGGCAGATCACCATCTAGCCGCTACTGCCGACCTGCCACTGACCAACCGCGAGTACCGTGTGCGGAGCCCGAGTGTTGGGCCTCGGACACAAACTGAATCCCAACGGTGCGCACGCTTGAGCAAGCCACGCGTCCAGCGGGCCGACCAGCGTGTCCTCGCGCAGCATCACCGTACGGGGGTGTTCCACCTTGTTCGCCAGGGCGTACTGCTCGGGATACCGGCAGCGGTAGTAGGCGGTGCCGTGCGAGTGGTGACCCTGCAACTTACGGTCGCAGACACCGCAGTGGATGAGCCCTTTGAAGATGTAGGGATGCCGGGAGCGGTGCGCCCGCTTGGGTGCGGTGGCGGTCCGCGCCCGGGTCGACATCATCAGCTGCACCTGGTCGAAGGCCACCTGGTCGACGAGCGCCTCGTGGACCTGTTTCTCGGAGGAGACCCACTGGTCACGGTCGTTCCACTTCGTGACAGCCGTGTACCCGAGGGCGACGTCCTCGACGTCGAGCAGGACCTCGTCGGTCCGCTGCTTGTTCCAGACCTGATGTCCGGTGTACCGCGGATTCTTGAGGATGACCCGGACCGCTTCCTTGGACCAGGCCTTTCCCTCACGGTGCTTGTTCCGGGCGCGGTCGTACGCCGACGGACACAGGATGTCCTCGCGGGTCAGCCTCTCCGCGATAGCGAAGATCCCGTACCCCGCCAGATACATGGCGAAGATGCGCTGGACCACCGGCGCTGTCTGCGGGTCCGGAACGAGCCTGCGCAGGCACTTGCCCTCGGCCGCCTTCGCCGGGTTCGGATGCGGCCCGACGTCCTGAAGCATGTAGCCGTATGGCGGCCGGCCGCCGAGGTACCGGCCTTCCAGCTTGGTCTGCGCCTCCATCGAGGTACGGACACGGACCTTGATGCGGTTGCGCTCACCCTTGCTCATACCGCCGAACACCGACATGACCAGCTCGTGGGCCTCGTTGTTCGGGTCGAGCCGGCCACCCACCTCGGGCACCCAGAGTTGGACGCCGTAGTGGCTGAACAGCGGCATGGTGAGGCCGAACTGGTTGCCGTAGAAGGCACGGTGCGGTTCGCCGATCACCACCGCGGTGAAACCTCGCTGCGGGTCCTTCAACGACGCGAGGAGCCGGCTGGCCTCCGGCCGGCGAGCCCAGGGCAGGGAGCGGCTCTGGCCGATGTCGAAGAAGTCCGCGACGATCAGCCCTCCGTGCGGCAGGATCAGCGACCGGGCCAGCGAGAGTTGCCACTGCCGGGAGGACTCCGGGTCCTGGTTGTCTTCCGTTGAGACCCGGCCATAGAAGGCGAATGAGATCTTGGGTGCGGTGAAGCCGGCATTTGCGATCTCACGCTCCAACCGTTCATGGTCTACTATCATTCTTCCTCCACGCATTTGCTGACGGTTTCCTCAACACTCTTTTGCTTGCGATGAATCGACACAAGCAGGCGCAACATGGAACGGGCTGCCGCCGGACCGAATTCGGGCGGCAGCGGCGGAACGATCACATCATGATCATTCGACGGTGAACCCGTCGATCCGCTTATCCCATCATATCCATTTACAGGCGAATCCGCCGAATCAGCAACATGATCTTTCAATAGATTTCCCCGATTCCGAGAATGGCCACATCTTCCACAATCCACCGACCGGGTTCATCACTCCCCCTTCACTCGTAGTTACTTGATGTTGCTACCGCCCAGGCCAACTCGCCTAGCTGGAGACATGTTGGACTCGGACTTCAACCTGCCTGGGCCCCTGCGATCTCGGCTCACTGCACGGGATCGCGCCCTCGTTGGCGAACCTCGACGGAGGCAGCCATGAGCGGTAGGTAGCCCCGGCATCCGGTTACACGGAAACGCCACAGGGTGCGGCTTACTGTTCCCGGATCGGAACGGTCAGCCACACCCTGCGCTCACGGCAGAACAGCGGACGACGGTACCTGCTATTTAGGCGGCGTAATCATCCGCGTAAGCCATGCACTTATGCCGGTTGAGCCGGTCATCATAGTGGCGACGGCAGTAGTTATTGCCCACCATGCCAGAAGCACGGTGTAAGCGATGGTGAGATATCCAGTGGTGGAGACGTCGGCTACGAGCACGTATCCCACACCGAGGATGACCGCGGCGATGATGCGCAGTAACGGCTGACGGGTCGCTGTCAAGGCGGTGGCGACGCCCAGAAGGGCCGCTCCCCCGATCTCCAAAAGCCCGAAAGCGAAATTCAGGTACGGCAGATGACGGGTGGTGTACACCGTCCACTGCGCGTAGACGCCGACTGTAGCCAGCGCGATCGGCAGCACAGGGGGGCTGGCCCGGTGCAGCCACGCCAGCAAGGAAGGTGCGGGAATCCGCGGGGCAACGAGCGCGATGACCGCGGCGCTGAGGGCGATAGGCGCCGTAGCAGCAAGAGCCACTGTCAAGTAGGTCTCGTCAGTCTTGCCGACACCGATGCTGGCGCCCAGCCCCCAGAGACCGGCGATGGCGAGTCCCAGAGCCGCCGCGCCCAGGAAGCCACGACGCAGCAGAGTCCCGGTAGTGACCTCGTCGTCAGCCTGCTTGGCAAGAACCCAGGTGGTGGGCGCGAGTTGAGCTGCCGCCCACGCGGTGAGGGCCGCGAGTGCGGCGGCAAGGCCGAGGTTCTCGACCTGGAACAGCACCCACACGATCGTGCCGCCGATCTTCGAGACGTACGCGGATGTGACCGTCTGCAGGAACAACGCAACGGAGCACGCGGCAAGGACGGCGATTCGAGCCAGGCTCGCCAGGGTCAGCCGGGTCCGCGGCAACCGCATCGTCTCGGCGGTTCCGCCGGCAGCGGCGCTCAGCGGTTGGGTAAGGCGCAGTGCACCACGCACGATCGCGTGGGGCTCGCGGAGAACGACCGCCCCGGGAAGTCCGCTCCGAGTCAGTCCGGCTTCCAGGTCCGGGATCACGGGGTCGCCGCCGCGGAGCACCACGGCACCGATATCCGCGGCTTCGAGGTCGGCTTCGGCCAGCAGTTGCTTCACACGATCCTCAAGCTGCTCCAGATGTGGCGCAGCAGCGGCGTGGAAATCCACTCTATTCAAGGTAGCAGCCGGATAGGGCTCGGGAAGCAGCACTGATGCGCGAGGCTGTATGACCAGAGCCGCACGGGCCTGCCTGATCTCATAGTGAGCGAGCCAGCCGCTGGGCGGCTCGTCGAGGCCCTGTGGCGCCTGGGCTGCCGCAACTTGGAGGAGGCGGTCATCGACGCTGCCGGCACTCGGATCGACGGCGGCGACCCCC